>JAWKPW010000033.1:0-53261 GCA_041390465.1 Desulfobacterales bacterium
TTGGGGTCAAGATCGCGTGCAAAGGAAGGTGAAAACAGTAAGCAAAGGGCAAGGCATACTGCCGTGCCAAAACTGATCCTGTGATGATTCATTGCCGTCTCTCCCGTTTGTATGTGTTATAATCGTATACAAACAAAAATTCAGTAAGTTGTATTTTATAAAAAATTAAAATGGTTGGATTCTGAAGACATTTCTTTCAATAATTTTGACATAACATTTACAAATTCCTGTGCCTGCAAAATCGCTTCCTGCACCTGTTCTTCGGAAAATTCAACCAACTCCTGATAATCTCCACGTTGCCTGCTGTCAAAAAGCAGATCATAAAATTTTCCCTGAGAAGCATTTATCATACCTGTTTTTACCAATGAACGATGAATTCCGCTCCTGACTCCGGTATGCTTATGAAAACTTTTTCCCAGCCCCATAAGAACAGAACTTGCTGAATAAAAGCAGGCATAATAGGTTCTGTTGATTGCAAAAGAAAACCGCCCGGCTTTCTGTTCTGATTTTGCAGATTCCAGAGATTCATATGCTTTTTCCATCCAATATCGGATAACTTCTGTTTTGACTTCTTCCTGTTTCACATCGGTATTCCTTCTCTTGCAATTTCATTATGAATGGGCATGACAGAAAACATTCCTTCATTCCAGTCATAATAAGTTGAAATCAAAGGGCTTATCACCACATCATACGTCAGTTCAATATCAAACAGGGTATCAATTACAGATTTCCGTTCTTCCCACGAAATTGGTCTGTCAGTAAGAAGCAGCAGGTCAATATCCGATTCTTCATCATCATCTCCCCGTGCCTTTGAACCGAACAGAATTACATTTTCCACCGGAAATTTTTTTCTGAGAATTTCAGAGGCTAACTGAATCGCTTTTTTATCTTTTTCAGAAAGGTTATGGAATTTTTTCATTTTCACTCCCCCTTGTTTGACCAATAACTGATGTTAGACAATCAGCTTAAAAATAAAGAAGTTATTTTTATAATCCATTATTCCGGCGTAAACCGGAATCCGGTTGGTTCAAATCCTTCCGGATGTCGGCTATCGCCGGGATGAGAGTGGGGTGTAAGATGAATTCTTAATATTTCGGCCAGATAACGGTCATGTGCCTCTGAACCGTCTTCACGTTCATTGATAATTCCGACAAGATCATCAAAGACATTGATATTTATGTTTGAGGTTTCCGGTTCAGCCATATGCTTCTTTGTTATTTGGAAAGCTGTGAATGAATCCTGTTAATCCTTTCATCATGTGAATCATGGTTCAGACAATATGAAGAATCTTTTTTGTCAGATTCCGGTACTGGTCATGCGTTAAGAGCGTTTGCTGCATATGTGCAATATTCCCCGTTTTTGATATGAATTTCAGTCTTTAAAATTTGGCTTATTCCTGCTTGAAATTGATACTGATCGCTATTTCAGCCCGTATGCTTCATCATGGGAAGCAAAAAGAACGAATTTTACAGTATCATCCGGTGTATCAGAACAATCTGAACATGCAACAGTTATGTCATCTCCTTTTTTTCGGCAGGCAGCACAATAAAGGTAAATGATGATGAAATTCCGTTTAACCGGGCATGAATAAAAACCCCGCCAGTTGTCCTTTAACGGTTCTCCCATAGAAAGAGGATTTTCAATGATCATATCCACTTTCTTTTTGACCAGTTTTTTTATGGAAGAATGTTTCTTCAGGGCTTTCAGAAAAGATGCCTCAAACCTGATTTCCATCAGTCACCGAATACTTCATCATAGGTGTGCCATACAGCAGTGCCATCCTGCAGCCGTTTCAGAACATCAGCCATTGCCTTTTGAAAAACCGGGTTTGAAAGCATCTCGCCATTGATTTTTTCATCGGCATGGTGTTTCAGGGCCAGCAGATACTGCGTGAACATTTCAGCAACAGATGTGCTGTTTTCAGCAGCAAACATTTCTGCAAAGTTCGCAAGGTCTTTATCAAGACTTATGTTTATATTCATTTTTTGCATGGAGATGCCTCATATTCAGTAAATTATGATCAAATTTCCCTGATGTTGTTCCCCTGCTGAACAGTACAGCAATAAGCAATTCATCCTGTCAATCCTTTCATCATGTGAATCATGGTTCAGACAATTTCCGATACTGGTCAGGCGTTAAGAGCGTTTGCTGCATAGTTGCACTACTATCATTAATTGATTGAAATGATAATATTGAGGCAATTTTACGATAGTTCTCTGAAAGACTAAAAAATATGAATGGCTCACGCTTACATTTTGTCATTGATGTTCAAAATTACTCTGTTTAATTCTCAGGTTTACAAATATCATACGGTTTCATATCAAATATATAATGATCCAGGTCATTAAAACTATCAAATGGATGGCGTAAAATAATTTTGAGATTTTCTTTGACTGGTATTTCGCTACCAAAATTTTTGCTTCCAAAATTTCCAGATGGTTGAAAATAATTATATGACGGACCACCATCAGGACCACCATTAGAAGCGTCATCATACCATTCTCCATATAGGAAAGTACCTGATTCAGTCTCTTCGACTCTTAGATTTTTAGAAATCGCTTCATATGAACTAATTCCATTTTCGGCTGGACTAATAAATTTTTTATTTGGCAAAGGCTTACCTTCCTCAACCATTTTTTTTGCATCTTCCTCATATATTCCAAGCATCCTTTGATGGCTAATATTCCTTTCATCTGGTTCAAGATACCAAATTCTGTTTTTTTCATCGATATATTTATTTTTCTCAATTAATTTCAGTTTTCCTTCAGGTTTTATGTTAGTTGGCCTATTTTTGTGAATTGTACAGTAAAGTTCTTTAATTTTATTTGGTTCTTCTTCACCGTTTCCAGTCGGATCAATATATTTCATAGGATTGTTAGAAACATACGCATACCGATTCAAACTCTGCGGATCATAATATTTCGGAACAATCACATCCGCCTGCGTAAAATGCCGATATCCCGGATTATAATACCTTGCCTCAAAATAATAAAAATCTGTTGCATTATCCTTTTCCTTGCCCGTAAAAGAATACCTGTCCTTTCTCCCCCTCTCCTTTATTGTCCCCGAAAGGATAATATTTTGTGCGCTCCACCAGATTCCCATCCGCATCGCTCACGGCATTGGTCTCGCCCAGATGATCGGCATGGAAAAAAGACAGTTTTGCTCTGCCCTGTCTTTTTTGGCAATCCGCTGACCGTTGGCAAAATAACAACCGGCTTTGCCGGTCTGCACGCCTTCTGGTGTATTCCTCTTCATAATGCTTGCCGATATAATAGGTTGTCACCCTGCTTGATCTTCTTGACCCGTTGACCGTTGAAATCATAGAAATATTCGGCAAGCACCGGGCCTGTCCCGCTCACGCCCTGCCGGACGCGCACCAGTTTGTTGGCCTGATTGTACTCATAGGTTTTGGGCATCATCTTTGATCAGGTTCTCTGTTTGGCGTCATATACAAACGAGGCCCCCGGCAAAAACCGTGAAAGGAAACAGGAACAGCACTGTCAGGCAGGAGAATTTTTTCATCATGGCAGGCCCTTTCACAAAATAGGTTTTAATCAAAAAATTCAGCAGCGGAAACAACCTCGAAGAGTGTGAAATGATTGTAGAAAAAAAAGATAAGTCCCCTCTTTTCCGAAACCCTGAAAGGGTGAAATTATTGTTTATAATGTCATCCCTTCGGGATTCAGGCAACCGGGGTTTCTATGTTTTCTATAATAACCCAACTTGCGACCTGCAAAGACTGAATGGCGAAGACAAGGATAAAACTCATAACTTTCAAAGCAAATCCCTTTGAGGTCACTGCATGAATTTTTTTTGGAAAAAAATTCGTCACAATGCTGAAGACAGTTTCAATCTTTTTCCGGGTATAACTGACCGCCCGTCGGACAATGAAATCCCCTTCCGCCCGCTTCGAATTCTTTTTCCTTATCGGTTTCAGAATGATCCCGGCAGCTTCTTTCAGGAGATCCTCATAACTGCAATCATTACAGATTTTATCTCCGTAACATGCGGAACCGGAGGCAGTCCAAAGTCTTCGCTTCAGAACCGTAACATCGGATTCGGCTCCGGGAGCGATCAGAAATTCGACCGGTTCCCCCGATGCTGTGACAATCATGTGAACTCTGATGCCGAAGAAATATCTCTTTTTGGAGGATATGCATCCCCGGCAATCCTCACCCCGGAAGATTTTGAACGGTTTTGATGTGATGTTGTCACAGACGTGCCACGGGAAAACTGTCTTGTGACATAATTCGTCCCGTTATTCCTCATTTTGAAAATTTCTGAGAACGGTAAACAGGGGTTTCCCATATGCAATCATCAATGCTGCGCATTCTGCGTTCAGATTTATGCCACTCAGCATCCAGAATATAACCGTGTTCATTCGGGAAAACCGCCCCTTTCCTGCCTCTGCTGAAATGGTAACGATGTCAGAACAACCGTCATTACTTCGGCACGACGGTCATTCTGACTGACCTCACGGATATTCAGTGCGGCTGTATTATGGTAAAAGAACGTAAAAAATTATAATCTGAAGTTCCAAGATTCACTCCGCAACAGTTATGATTATACTTATTTACTGATGTTACGGCCATTGATTTTTGTTGCTATTTTTTATTAATATTTTGTTGCTGTTCTTTGTTAAACTGATATAATATTTTCATGAAAAGAATTTCTTGAATTATACAGCGATTATCTTTTAAGTTCGTTCAGTTATACAATCCGTAACCGGTTTCCAATCTGCCTGATAACCAGATTCACTATGACAAAATCACTGATTTTTTGGCAGATTCGTAATTTTGATCTCAAAGATTTATGGATGCCGGTCAAAGAAACTGTCCGCCTGTCGAATCCGATGACGGTTCTCATATTTGATGACACAGTTCGCGAAGAAACAGTGGACAGATGAAAATGAAATCATCAAGAGGCATCATGATCACAGCAAAAACAGAACTGTGAAAGGTGCTTCAATATTCTTAACTGGTTCTTATCATTCAAAAAATGTTGATATTCCGGTTGCTTATGAAATAATTCATAAACCGGTGCTGTTCAGCGATCCGAAAACCGGACGTATCCGCCGGAAAAGCAAAGTTACAAAAAATGAAATGCTTCGCGATATGCTGAAAATCTGCACTGCAAATCATCTGAAATTCAGATATGTGCTGACAGACAACTGGTTTTCTTCCAAAGAAAACATGTGCTTAATCAAATCTGAGCTTTCAAAGGATTTCATTATGGCGATTAAATCCAGCCGTACTGTTGCATTGAGTCTGGAAGACAAAAAAAACGGTCATTTTGTTCAAGTCGAAACATTGGAACTGAAAGAGGGCACCGTTCAGCATGTTTACATGAAAGACATTGATTTTCCATGTCTTTTATGCAGGCAGATCTAAAAACAAAGACGGATCTTCCGGGTGTTCTTTATTTGCTCCAGGTGATACGGTCTGATCGAGGATCAGGGATAACGACTGCATATCAGAAACGATGGAACGTTCAGTCTTTCACAAATCTCTGAAATCAAATGCATCACTGTCAAAATCGCCAGTCAAGAACTGTGAGAACTCAGAGCAATCATTTTTTTACTTCCATTTATTCATTTTTCAAATTGGAAAACTTAAAATTAAGCACATAATTTGAATCACTTCGCTTTGAGAGCAAAACTTTATGTCAATGCAATAAAAGCCAGTTTTCAAAATTGCAGGAATTGACGGCGTAACATCAGTTATTTACCTGGAAGTAAATCTAATCGATTTATATGATATATCAATAGGTCGCAAGTTGGGTTATAATAATATCATCCGGATTTTTCCCAGGTTCTATGGTTTTTTCATAATAAAACAAAGAGAATAATATGGGCGGCAGAACTTCCACAGTGGTCTCGCTTCGTGCCAGATTACTGTGATTATGCGGCGCATTGCCGCCCGCAGGCTTGCATCATTGCCGTAGTCTTAAATATCCGGTTCACCGAAGTTTTGTCCGTACCCCATTAGTATTTGAGCCGAATAACTTGAAGCAGATAAGTGTTAAATGCCAACACATAGGTTACTCGAAATTGCCAGGACACAGGTTACTTTAAAGGTCATTCCTGCCATGACACAGGTTACCATATACTCTTTTACTCTTTTTTTCATGTATAATGCCTTTTAATCAATTTGAAAAGGAGGCATTCGAATGTCAGAAGAAAAAATGAGAAAAGAGGCAATAAGTCGTTATATAAAAGGAGAAACACCCAAGACTGTATATACAGCACTGGGACGTTCCAAAAAATGGTTTTTCAAATGGCTTAAACGTTACAAGTCCGGCAGTCCGGACTGGTATAAGGATCAGCCGAGGACTCCCCTGAATATGCCAAAACGTATTTCTGAGGTTGATAAACAACGGATTATTGAGACGAGAAGGCGTCTTGAATCCGAACCGTTTGCCCAGATCGGTGTATCAGCTATCAGATGGGAACTTAACAAGTCCGGCCACAGTCTCCCATCTGACAGGACTGTCAGTCGGGTTCTCAGGCGTGAGGGACTTGTCAAAAAAAACAGTCGTATATACCCAAAGGTACTGAATATCCTTATTTCAAAGAAGTCAGGCATCTTAACCATGTCCATCAGGCTGATCTGGCAGGTCCCCGATATATAAAAAACGACGGCAGATTTTACTCATTAAATATTATGGATATTTTCAGTCACCGGATTTACATGGAATCACAAAGGACCAAAGGAGATGAACAGATTGCCATCAGTCTTATGCGGGCCTGGAAAGCCATCGGAATTCCCAAATATCTTCAACTGGATAATGAAAGCAGTTTTCACGGGAGTAATAACTATCCGAGATCCTTCGGTGTTGTAATAAAACTATGCCTGCATTTTGGTATTCAGCCGGTATTTATTCCGGCAGGCGAACCCTGGCGAAACGGTGTGATCGAAAAATTCAATGACACATATAACCGAAAATTTTTCAGAAGACAGTGTTTTGCCAATTATCTGCATCTGAAACGTGAAAGTAAACGGTTTCAGAGGTTCCATAATGCCTGTCATCGCTACTCCTGTCTGAAAGGAAAAAGCCCGGATGAATTTATCGGCGGGCATGATTATAAACCCGAAAAACTGCCTCCCAATACAAAACTGCCGAAGTTTGACAGCATCCCCGGAGGCAAGGTTGTACTTATCCGATTTATCCGAAGCAACCGAAAACTTGATATATTCGGAGAAAAATTCAGAGTTTCTGAATCTCTGGTATATTCATATGTCAAGGCGGAAATTGATACCAGACTCCATATCCTTACTGTATACAGCGGTGATGAATCTCCGGTTGAAATTTTTGAGTACAAATTGCCGGGTTAATTTTTTAAATATTTTAAAATGGGTTACCTATGTCCTGGCATTTTTTCAGATCAGGATTGGGTAACCCATGTGTTGGCATTTAACAGATAAGCATACCCCCCGTTGTTATGATTATGGTACGGCATTTCAGCAACGCTCAGAAACATGATCACCTGTCCAATGACATGTCCCGCATATTGACAGTATTGGAAACTGCCCCTGTCCCCCAACCGGGTATCCGCCTCCTGCGCCAATAAATCTGTCCCTTAAATCTGAGTCCTGCCCTCTGCCCGTCACACAACGCCCAGCTTCCAGGGAACATTCAGGAACCGCTCCACATGATAATACCGCCCAGGGAACCAATCTCAATTGCTGTCGCAGCACTTCCGGCACTGGTGGCATATGTGGTTGAGGAAGCCTAGCGGCACTGGAAGCATAACCGGAAGTAAAAGCATAAGCCACACTGGCAAGCTCTGCCGGGAGCCATTTCCTTATCGGTCCTCACTTTACGCCGATAAAGGCTACAGGCAGGTTGTCAAAAAAATTGGGCGGCAATGGGTTTATGCGTCCCCAGCAGCACATTGAATTTCCCGTTATACACAGCCACCGGGTTGTGGTGAATCCCACCGCTCTGTCCAGATGGGTGTACCTCCGCTCTGGGCATTGTAAATACCGAACTGAATTTCATAAGTGCCATCCGGAACCGGATTGCCGGAAGTATCCGCAAGAGTTCCCTCATAATTGATAAGCTGCGGCACACCCGCGAACACCGGGCCTGTCAGCATGGTGAAAACCAGAACAGCCAAAAAACATCTGCCTGCAATCCTTTGGTTCATGATTCCGCCTCCCCCTTACAGTTATTTTATAGATTGAAAAAATAACCAGCCAATAAAACTATAAATATTTTCATATGTTTTCTGTATCATTAAACCGTATTAAAGTCAAGCATCGAATTTTTTAATTCCTTCATTGTTCCCTCAGAGATTTGCAATCATCCTCATTTTGTGCAATACTGCCATAAAAACAAAAAATCTGAAGACACAGGGAACTCTTTGTAACTCTTTGTTTCTTTAAGTGTTTGCGGCAGTTTTTGCCCAATTTCTGCACTCCTCCGGCGCAGTCGGTGTGCAGGAGTGCAAAAGTTGATCGGAGCGATTTTTTTGCATTTCCGCATCCTGTGTTGGAGAGGACAAGGAATTTTTAGAAAAAACAATGGGTAGTGATCAACCCAAAGTTTTCGTGCAGTTGAAAAACGGATTTTGCCAAAAAGTCCTTTTTTCAACATTTATGCCTGAAAATATATGGAACCATGCTTATCCGCAAAGGAAAATTTTATGCCTGTCTTTCATCTCAGCCCTTCCCGCATTGCCCGGTTTTATTATCATGAATGTGAGCGTTACCTGCGCTGGCACTGCACAGCCAAAGAAGACAGGATTTCCTGCGGAATTCCGGAAATCAGGGAAAAAGGCAGTCCTGTCACCCGTGCCATTCTTGAACGCGGTTGCAGATGGGAAGAGGATGTCATTCAAAACCACATGAAAGAAACGGTGCGGATTGCCAAAGGAAACAGCCCCCTGCATCAGCGGTTTTTCGGCATTGCGGAAAGCATTTCTGTGCTGAAAGATCTCAATATCGGGGAATCCGCATATCAGCCCGTGCTGGAAGTTCCCCGGAGTTTCTATGAACGCTATGGACTGGATGCAAATCTCTGCCATTTTCCGCCCTGCCGTCCGGATCTGATTCAGGCGGTTCAGGATAAGAACGGAGAGATTCGTCTGCGGATTACGGACATCAAGGCTTCCAGCGAGTTGAAAAACACGCACCGCATGCAGATTTCTCTCTATGCCCTGATTCTCAGAGACATGGTTCAGACGCATCAAATCCCGTTTCCTGCGGATAGGGATACCGGAGCCATATGGCTTTCCGGCAGACAGGAACCTGAAAACATTGCGCTTGATTTCAGCATCCGCATGATGGAGCAGTTTCTGCGTCACGACCTTGTTCCAATTTTGGCAATGGACGCGCGGAAAGTTCCCTGGCATCTGTTTCACCGCTGTGAATGGTGTGAATTTTATCTTTTTTGCAGAAAAGAGGCGGAAGAGAAACAGTCTGTTTCCCTGATTTCCGGTCTGACTGCACGGGGACGCAGGTTTCTCCGGCAGATGAATCCGCAGGTAAACACTTTGGATGAATTTGAGGCATTTCTCCAAACAGAATCCTCTGATAAAATTCTGGAATCCTGCGGTTCCCTGCGAGGAAAAAGGGAAAAACTGCAACATGCGGTGGCGGCACTGAAACAGGGAAAAGTGATTGTGCATGGAGGTTCTTCCATATCCATGCCGCTCAGTGAGGATGTGAATATAATGCTCACCCTGCAGGCAGAGCCCCTGTCTGGAAAAATCTATGCGGCAGGATTCCGCAGACTGAAGGGAAAAGAGGTTTACGGAAGCGGGAGTGCGGAAAAAATTTTCATTGCCCAAAATCCGGATGCCTGCGGCGAAATGCAGACTGCTTTTCTCCATGCCCTGCATGAGGAACTCAGAACACTGGATGCTTACAACCGAACCGGGAAAAGGCAGAGCAGAAATCGCTTCAGATCTACACCTTTGACACGTATGAACAGCATCTTTTTCACCGTCTTTTGCAGGGAAAACCCGAAAATGCCGGATGCGGCCTGTGCGCGCTGCAAATGCTGTTCTGTTTTCAGGACAGTTCCTTTGCAGCAAAGGAGGAACATTCTGCACCTGCAATGCCTTTTCAGACTGCGGTGCTGACAAAGGCAATCCGGAAACTTCTTTCTCTCGCCCCCTTGCCTTCTGCCTGTTTGAAGTTCTTTGCGCTTGCTGCCATCCCCGCATTTTGATTTTCATCCGGATCCCAATCCCTGTTCTGGTTTGAACTCAGCAACACCCTTGAAAAGCGATGCTGTCTTCAATCTCTGGTATCAGAATAAAAGTGAACAGTCGGAATGGATTGAAAAGGAAATCCGGCGCAGACTGACTGCTGCGCAGGCAGTCACAGAGGGGCTGCGGGAAAAAATTCGGGACAGGCTTTTTGCATGGCCGCGCAAATTTTTCTTTCCGAAAATGCAGGATTTCACAAAAAGCGAACTTTCCCGGCTGGCCTTTATTCTCCGTTATGAATCTTTCACAGCCGCGCGCAACATGCAGGAAGCCCGAACCGCTCCGCTTTCGGAAAGAATTGCCAAGGGAATTGCCATTGCACTGGAATGTGAAGGTCATCAGCAGTGGAAGGTTTTGTCTGAAATTCAGGGTGATGCACTGAATGCGGATGGTTTTTTCCATTATCTTCTCACTTCAGACACAGAAGCGGGGGAGCGCGCGCAGATGGCTTTTGATGATTTTCTGCACAGAAAATCCCTGTATGCGCCCAAAGGGGAAGTCCGGCTTGCCGCGATCCGGGAAATGGAAACAGATGCCAAAACCCGGCTGGCACAATCCCTGCATCTTGAAATCAGAACCCATCGGGAACAGACGGATTTCCGAAAAGGGGACAAAGCCCTGCTGCATTCCCGGTTTACAGATTTCACTTCGGACAATATGCTCGCAGGACTTGCTGAACTGGATGCACAGCCGGACAGTGACTTTCTGAAACTGGTGCGCAATCCTGCCGCATTTGCCTCAGAAATCCGCAGGGAAGAAAAAGCGGATTTCCTCAAAACAGCGGACAAATATGCCGGATTCACACCCAGTCAGATGAGCGCTTTTGAGCATTTTCTGGAAAACCGGCTTACGTTGGTATGGGGGCCGCCCGGAACCGGCAAAACCCGGTTTCTGGCCAACACCCTGCTTTGCCTTGCAAAAGCCTGCGGGGAAAGAAACATGGGAATGCGAATTGCGGTTACGGCCTTTACCCATGCAGCCATTGAAAATCTGCTGGAAGACATCCGGCAGCACAGGAAACTCTTTGGCCTTGAGAATGATCTTTTTTTGTGCAAAATGAAAAACATATCCAGTCCCAAAGGGGAACATCTGACAGTTATTGCAGACAGCCGGCTCTATGATGCAATGGAGCATGATCTGCTGATTGCAGGCGGAACAGTGCACAGTTTTTGCAAATCCGGAGTGGAATGCGAATTTCCGGTTCTCATTGCGGATGAGGCATCCCAGATGAAATTCGGGGAACTTGCAATGGCAATGAAACTGCTGGGGGAAAATGGACGTATCATACTCGCAGGTGATGATCTGCAACTCCCGCCCATCATCAACGGAGAATATCCTGAAACGGAAGATGGTCTGCCCGGTCTGCACGATTCGGTTTTTGCCTGGCTGCGGTCCAGAGACAAAAGCCAGAATCCATACACCTGCCAGTTGCAGGAAAACTGGCGCATGAATGCAATGCTGTCCCGCTTTCCGGCCATGACCCTGTACGGAAAAGACTACAGGCCCGCGACAAAGCAGATTGGGGAACAGAAAATCCGTCTGAAACCGGAATGCAGTAATAACAATGAGGAAAACGCATTCTGCCAATGGGTGCTGGATCCGGAGTATCCCCTGGTTCTGTGTGTGCCGGAACCTGCGCAGTTTGCAGGGGAAAATCAGACCGAAGCCCGTCTGGCTGCGCTTTTGGCAGAGCAGCTCCGTATCCGGCTGCTCCGGGGAGATACGGAAAACACCTATCCGGACACAGAAGCGGGCGACAAAGCCTTCTGGCGTGAAGGGCTTTTCCTTGTCAGTCCCCATCATGCGCAGATACGGATGATCCGAAAGGAGCTGGCAGAGAGGAGAAACTGGAAATCCGCGCCCTTTGTGGATACGGTTGACAAAATGCAGGGGCAGCAGTGTGAGAATGTCATTGTCAGTTACGGCATCTGTGATGCGGAAGCCGCTTTGGCAGAAGCGGATTTCATTTACAGTCTCAACCGCCTGAATGTCTCCGTCACCCGTGCAAAGGCAAAGTGCATTGTCTTTCTTCCCCGGCCTCTGCTGGAACCCTGCTCTGAGATTCTGCAAAACAATTCTGCCATGAAAGGATTGGATTATATGCTTGCCCTTGCGGATTTCTGCACCCGGTTCGGAGAGGAAAAAGGCTTTGATCTGTCCTTTGCGGGAAGTGCAGGAAAACTGAAAGCTTTCAGGACATAATACCAATTCTCCATTGATCTGAAACATAAGTGTTTCAGGTATAAAATTTTTCAGAAAAATCCGGTTTTTTGAACACATGAAAACTTCTTTTTGTCTGCTTATAAGTATCTTTTCAATGGGGAATCGGTATAAAACCGAAACATCAAACAGTTCCCAGACTGTCCGTTCCGGACTCTTTTCCCTTAAGAGACGGCATTGAAAACCGCCTGCGTTCCTGCGATGACATAACAAAAGGATTGAAAAAAAATGTGAACTGTGCAAGAATGAAGAAATTTCATCTCTCGGATTTCAGACACAGCCAATGCAGAAAACGCTGACGGAATTCCTGCAGATCCCTTTTTCGGATTCGCTCTCTCTCCGCCAAAATTCATAAATCCGTTTAAGCGCGGCTCTGGATGCTGTGTTTTCCCCCATTCCCGTGAAAGCCGGAATTCAGTCTTTTCAATGTCTTTCAGATACCGGTTTTTGCTGATATGACTGTGGGCGCTGCATCCGTTGGGAACAAAAAGACTGACTGTCTGAAAAACGGATTGGTCATGTAACAGGAATGACAGCGCGAATCAAGAGCAAAAAATTTCACAATGAACAAAAACGGATCTCTGCATATTCATGCAGAATTCGGCAGCGTTCTGAACGTTGCCAAATCTTGCCGGAATCGGAATCCTGCTTCGCATTTATATAAAAAAAACAATAAGCTGAAAAGGAAAGGTGTATGCAGAAACCATCATGTCTTATATGGAAGTCATTGCGTATTGCAAAAAAAATATGGCTGAGTCTCAGCATTCTGATTATCGGTTACTTTGCTTCCATGATCTTCGGGTTTATCCTCGGACGCCAGACAGAGCAGCGTCTGCACAATGTGTCCAATTATATGTTCCCGGCTGCGATTCAAAGTCAGCTTGCCCTGTCCGCTTTCAATGAGCAGACCTCTTTGTATTTGCAGTCCTACACGACAGGCGACATGGAACTTCTTGAAACAGCAAAGGAAAAATCTGCTTTGGCGGAAAATGCGGTTCATTCCATTGCAAAACTGACAGGGCTTGAAGCCGCAAGAATGCAGGATGTGCAGCAGACACAGAAACAGCATGCAGCTTTCACCGCGTCTGCCCAAACCGTGTACGCGGCCATGAACAGAACAGCAGTTGAAGATGAGCCTGCTGCGGCTGAAAAACTCCGGGAAGATGCTGCCCGGCTGGCGCAGGAGACGGAAACTGTCCGCAAAAAGCTGGAATCGTTCACATCGGTATTTGCCGATGACCTGAAAAATGAAATATCTTCCATAAGTCAGATCACGAGGCAGAACCGTTATATGAATCTGTATGTTTTTTGCATTGTGGTCAGCATTTCTCTTGTTTCCATCGGATTTCTGATTACACTCGGCATAACCCGGCCCGTTTCCCATCTCGTGGAAGTGGCCAATGCAGTGGCACGGGGAGACTTCAGCAAAGAGATCAGTTTTCAAAGCAGAGATGAACTGGGGAATCTGGCAGAGGCTTTTCGCCATATGAAAAATACCATCGGCGGAACAGTCGGCATTGCGGAAAAGATAGCCCAGGGGGATCTTTCCGTGAAGGTGAATATTCTCTCTGAAAAGGATATGCTGGGCAAATCCCTTGACAGAATGGTGCGCAGTCTCAGGGAAACGGTTCAGGTCGCGGAAAAAATAGCCCGGGGGGATCTTTCCGTGAAGGTGAATATCCTCTCTGAAAGGGACATGCTGGGCAATGCGCTGATGCGGATGGTGAAAACCATCAAAAATATTGTAAGCGGCATCAACGCGCTTACGGATGCAGTTCAGGAGGGAAAACTGGATACAAGGGGCAGAGCGCAGGAATTTGGCGGGGAATATGCCCGGATTATCCACGGTGTGAATGCCACTCTGGATGCGGTTGTCACGCCTCTGAGAACAACAGCGGAATATGTAAACCGGATTTCCAAAGGAGATCTGCCGGAACCTGTTGCAAAGGAAGCCAAAGGAGACTTTGATGAAATCCGCAGCAGCATCAATGCCATGATCGAAAATCTCACCCGTTTTGCACTGGATGTGCAGAAAGCAGCCGAACAGGTGGCAGCGGGCAGTGAAGAGATGAGCAGCAGTGCGCAGCAGGTTTCAGAGGGAATTGCCATGCAGTCCTCAGGGGTTCAGGAGATCAGCAGTTCCATGGAAGAAATGAATGCCACAGTCACGCAGAATGCGGAGAATGCCCGGAGAACCGCAGACATTGCGGAAAAGGCCGCACGGGATGCACAGGAGGGAAGCATTGCCGTCAGTGAAACCGTTGCCGCCATGAAAAGCATTTCGGAAAAAATTATGATTATCGAAGATATCGCGGGACAGACCAACATGCTGTCTCTCAATGCGGCCATTGAGGCCGCACGGGCAGGAGAGCATGGCAAGGGTTTTGCCGTGGTGGCCTCGGAGGTCAGGGAACTGGCAAAAAACACCAAAAAAGCGGCCAAAGACATCAATATGCTTTCCGTGTCCAATCTGGAGATAGCCGAAAAAACAGGCGGACTTCTGGACGAAATGGTGAAAGGCATACAGAACACTGCTGAACTGATACAGGATATCAGCGCTTCCGGCACGGAACAGACCGGAGGCATCGGAGAGGTGAACAAGGCCATTCAGCAACTGGATCATACCATACAGGAAAACGCTGTCATCACCGAGGAAATGGCTGCCACCAGCCGGGAATTCGCTTCCCAGGCTGAAAAACTGCTGCAAACAGCATCCTTTTTCAGCATTTCGGAATCTGTGCGGGAGCGGATGCTGGAAAATGCGGATATTCCGGAAAGTCAGCAGAAAATCGTCATTGATCTGGAGAAAATGTCCGAATCTGACAGACTTGTGCTGATGAAATATTTGAGGCCCCTGATGGAAAAAAACGGAGAAAAACTGTCTGCATCTGCAACATGCGGGCAGGATGAAGGCGGGAATGAAGAAAATGCATTCATAGAAATTGAAAGTTCCTGTGAAGATGAGTTTGAAGCATATTAATGACAGAGATGAGCGGATATATTCGGGTTCCGAATATCTGACCTTCCGTCTGGACAAAGAAATTTTCGCACTGGAGGCTGCCGGAATTCTGGAAGTGATCAGAT
The DNA here is from genome assembly GCA_041390465.1 of Desulfobacterales bacterium. Lineage (GTDB taxonomy): Bacteria > Desulfobacterota > Desulfobacteria > Desulfobacterales > Desulfococcaceae > JAABRU01. Next base: position 15,524 of record JAWKPW010000033.1, read on the forward strand.
ACAGACCGCCAACCGAGGTTCCGCGGATGCCGCCTTGGCTGCCCGGCATCATCAACCTGCGGGGCAGTCTGATTTCGGTGATGGATCCAGTCATAATTTTCGGCATGAATGCTCCTGTCCGAAAGGCATGGTTTGTCATCTGCGAAATCGGAAACAGCAAAGACTGTCTGCCTGTTGCCATGCCTGTCACTTCTGTGGAAGATGTTATCCGGGTGCATCCGGATCAGATGGTTCCGCCTCCGGAAATCGGCATCATGGTCAACACGGATTTCATCCGGGGGGCAATAAAACACGGGGATGAACTGCTGCTGCTGCCGGATATGGACAGACTCATCCGCCATGCGGAAGAGGAAACTGCCCGGCTGACAGCCGGCCAGGAGACCATGGCTCCCTGACAGTTCTGCATTCCTCCAGGCGCGGATTCCCCGCATTCCCAAACCGGATGCATAAGGAAAAAACATGGATCAGGAACCCCTGTATATAGAGACATTCCGGCAGGAAGCCCGTGAACTGCTGACCTCTGTTGAGGATGCCGTGCTGGATATGGAAGAAAAGCCCAATAATCCGGACTGCGTTCACCGTCTGTTCCGTTTTGTCCACACCATCAAAGGCTCCGGAGCCATGTGCGGCTTTCACGGGATCGCGGAATTTACTCATCATGTGGAAACGGTTCTCGACAAAGTCCGGAGCGGAGAAATTCCGGTCAGCAGCGAACTCACTGAACTGATTCTTATGGCCGGGGATCATCTCAAATCCATGCTGGATGCGCCGGATGATGAAAAAGAAACTGTTCCGGCCGGTTGTGAAGCAATTATTGCAAAATTCAAAGCTCTGATGCCGGAATCGGAAGAAAAAGCGGAGCCTCTGCCGGTTCAGACGGACTTGGCACCGGAGTCTGCCGAAAAAGAAACCGTGTTTTGCATCCGCTTCCGTCCTGATTCGGATATGATGTCCCGGGGCATGGACCCGGCAGTCCTGCTGCAGGAACTTCGGGAACTCGGAGACTGTGAAATCACTCTCTGCACAGACAATGTTCCCCCGCTTTGCAAACTGGAAACCGAGAAACTCTATCTTTCCTGGGATATTGTCCTGACCACTTTCCATGATTATGACACCGTTGCCGGGGTCTTCCTTTTTGTGCAGGAGGAAAGTGAAATCCGCATTCAGCCCTTGGATGACCATGAGGAAAACCCCAGCCTGCCGGGAGAAATTCTGACTGACCGGGAAGAGTCCGGTGCTGAAACCGTTCAGGAAGTGCCTGAGAAACAAAATCCGGTGGAAAATCTGCCGGAAAAATCCGGAAAACTGTCTGACGAAACGCCGGAGTCCGCCTTGGATGATCACAGCGTTCCGGAAAAACAGAAATACGGAGCGGATACGGACGGTATCCGTATCTCATCGGAAAGACTCGACAGACTTATCAATCTTGTGGGGGAAATGGTTGTAACCCAGGCGCACCTGAGCGAACTGGCGGAGGAAAATGAGCAAAGCCCCTTTTCAGGTCCGGTAAGGCAGATGGAGCGCCTGAGCAGGGAACTCCGGGATTTTGCTTTGAAAATGCGCATGGTGCCGGTGAACACGGTTTTCAGCAAATTCCGGCGGATGGTACGGGATTTGGCTGCGGAGCTCCGCAAGGAAGTTCAGCTCATCATTGAGGGCGGTGAAACCGAACTGGACAAAAGCATACTGGATCGTCTCTATGATCCCCTTGTCCACATGATCCGCAACAGCATGGATCATGGTCTGCAGTCCCCGGAGATTCGTCAGCAGCAGGGAAAACCCCGGAAAGGAACCATTCACCTGACAGCCGCGCATCAGGGAGCCAGGGTCGAAATCTCTGTGGCAGATGACGGCATGGGCATTGACCAGGAGGAGGTACACCGCAGGGCAGCGGAAAAGGGTCTGATTTCTCCGGATGCGGAACCGGATGATGAACAGATGCACAGTCTGATTTTTCTTCCCGGTTTCTCCACAGCCAAAAAAGTGAGCGACATTTCCGGCAGGGGTGTGGGAATGGATGTGGTGAAACAGGAAATCAGCGCGCTGGGCGGAACCATACGGATCAGCAGTGTCAAGGGAGAAGGCACAAAAGTGCATCTTTCCCTGCCCCTCACCCTTGCCATTATCACGGGGCTGCATGTCAGAACCGAAGGCAGAGATTTTATTCTTCCTGTATCCCATGTGGAAAGCTGTGAGGAACTGAAAGACATCCGCTCGGAAAAATCCGGGACCCGGCAGATGATCCGTTTCAAACGCGAACAGATTCCCTTCCTGCGCCTGCGGGATGTTTTCCGCATACCCGGCCCCGGGCCTTCCGCAGAGCAGGCAGCACTGGTTCAGACAGGAAACAGCCGGATTGCAGTTGTATGTGATGAAATCATCGGCAGCATACAGACCGTCATCAAACCGCTGGATCGCATCTACCGCCATGCCAAAGGAATCTCAGGGGCCACAATCATGGGAAACGGCAGCATAGCGCTGATTATTGATCTGCCGGAACTGGTTCAGTGTGTGAAAAGGGATGAAAAATCCGGCCGGATGAAAAACGCATTTCCTGATTCCCGACATTGAACGTATGAATTCAGTGTCAGATTCCGGTGAGATTTGACAACTTTTGGAAAAATGTCAAATCCCGCACAAATTCTGTTTGATACCGATTCCACATTGAAAACATGCTTTCTGCCGGGTCTGTTTTAATCGCAAAGGACACAGAGAAGGTACAAAGGTCACAGAAAACTGGCAGAACTTTAATAAAATCGACGGCGAATCGGTATGAATATGCGGCAATCTGTTTTTATTGATTCTGAAATTTTTAACTCTTAATTTGCATTGAAAAATTGCAGGTTTTTATCTCCCATCTTTCCTCCCCGGTCATTTCACAAACAGAACCCAAAAAATCAGAACTGCGGCACAGACTGAGGCAGATGGAAAAAATATATTGACAGTATCTTGCAAAAACAATAAAAAAGAACCGGGATTGAGAAAGAATTTGAACTTCGGCAATGAAAAGACAGATTGAGATGAACCGGTTGCCGGCCCCTATACAGGGGAAATTTTTCCCGCAGTCGAATCTTCCGCTGCCAAAGTTCCGGATTGTTTTTTTCTGTATCCTGAAATCCTGCACAGAAAGAAATCTTCAGAGATTTTCCATAAAACCCGATCTGCTGATGCAAAGGAAGAATATGTCAGAAATATATGAATCCGTAAAAGCCTTTGGAACCGGTTTTGCCACCACTTTCCGGCATTTGTTTCAAAAACCCATTACTGAGGAATATCCGGAATACAAACGGGAACTGCCGGAGCGTTCCCGCGCCCGGATCGTCCTGACCCGTGATCCGGACGGCAGGGAGCGGTGCGTGGCCTGCTATCTGTGTTCTGCCGTATGTCCCGTAAGCTGTATTTCCATGCAGTCTGCGGAGCAGGAAGACGGACGCAGATATGCAAAATGGTTCCGCATCAATCTGGGACGCTGCATCTACTGCGGTCTGTGCGAGGAAGCCTGCCCCACATCCGCGATTCAACTGACTCCGGATTTTGAAAACTGTCAGCGGGACATTCTCAACCTTGTGTTTGAAAAAGAGGATCTGCTGGTGGATCACTGCGGAAAGGATAAGGAATACTGCTTTTACAAATATGCGGGCATCTCCACCTCTGATATGGGCAAGGGAGAGCATGTCAATGAAAACAGACCCGTGAATGTGAGAAGCAATCTGCCGTAACACATCAGGGAGGTTCTGAACATGCTGTTTTTTGAATTTTCCGAAAAATCAGGTGAAAAAATGCCGTCTTTGAATCACAGCTATATCTGTGTTCAGATTCTGCGCCAGCTGCTGCAAAATGAATCTGTGCAGCCTTTGGCAGAACTTACTCTGGATATTGGAAAAGGGCTTACTCCGGACATCTGTGTGTATCAGAAGGAAAAGATTAAACCCAATTTTTTCAGAGATATTCACAGATTCCCGGAAATGCCCTTGCTGGCAATTGAAATTCTGTCTGCCACCCAGAATATTCAGGATGTTCTGGAAAAAGCGGTTATGCTTGTCAATGCAGGGGTTGAGGCTGTGTGGACAGTGGAACCTTACAGCAGATCCGTTTTTGTCACCACCAAAGAAGGGGAAACGGTGCATCACGGACAGACATTGGAATATCAGGGCATTGTTGTTGATTTTCATCAGATTTTCAGCCAAAAACCGTAATCACGGAAAGAGGATTTGCTTATGACACTTTGTTCACTGATTTTTTACATTCTGGCTGCGGTTATCCTCATTTCCACCGGATTTGCCATTACCCGGCGGAACATGATTCATGCGGTTTTATATCTGGTGATTTCCTTTTTCGGCACTGCCATGCTTTTTTATCTCATGGGCGCACCGCTGCTGGCTGCATTGGAAGTCATCATCTACGCGGGAGCCATCATGATTCTTTTCCTCTTTATTATTATGATGCTCCGGGTGGAGGGAATTGAGGAACGCCTTTTTCCCCTTAAACAGTGGCTTCCGGCACTGGGACTGGGATTCATTTCCTTTCAGATTTGCATTTTTCTGCTGATTTCCGCAGATCCGGAAGCACAGGAAGTTTTGAAAACAGCAGTCGCGGAACCCGCAGTTTTCGGGCATTTTCTGTTCACACAGCACTGGCTTTCCATTGAAATTGTCTCTCTGCTGCTGCTGATTGCGCTGGTGGGCGTGTTTCATCTGGGAATGGACAAAAAACGCAGGGGAGAAAAAATATGATGATTGTTCCTTACAGCCATGTGCTTTTTCTGGCAGGAATTCTTTTTGTTATGGGCATGTTCTGCACTGTCACCCGCCGCAATCTGATTATGATGGTGCTGGGACTGGAAATCATGCTCAACGCGGCATCCATCGCGTTTATCGGAGCCGCTCTCCGTTACAGTCACATGGACGGCCATGCAATGGTCATTTTCATCATTGCTGTTGCAGCCGTCGAGGTTTCCATCGGACTGGCTCTGATTGTCTGCATTTACCGCAAATCCGGAACCATTGATGCGGGGTGCATAGAAGGGGATGTGTGTGAACTGTAAACTGAATTTTGAGGTATCTTTATGAGTTACAGTGATTTCAGCATAAAACAGATATGTAAAGAATTTCAGGTTTCTGTTCGTGAAGAAATGGGGCTGTTCACGGGGATCGGAGAAATTCCTGTCAGTGACAGTTTATCTGAAATTCTGGCTGAAAATGTGCCTCTTGCCATATCCATCAATACGGAAAAAGCAAGATCTGAACTGGTTATTGCCAATATCCTGCTGGAGATACGGAAAATTTTCAAGCCAAAGATCAGTTTTTTCTCCGGCACAGAATTCACTGTGGATAAGGAAAAAGGGCTGACCGGTTTCTGTGATTTCATTATCAGCCAATCTCCTGAACAGTTGTATATCAATGCGCCGGTGGTCACCATTGTTGAGGCAAAAAATGAAAACATCATGGCCGGAATGGGACAGTGCATATCTGAAATGCTGGCAGCACAGATATTCAATCAAAGAGAAAAAAATGAAATAAAAAAAGTTTATGGTTCCGTCACCAGTGGAACAATATGGAAATTCATCCGTCTGGAAGGGGAAAAAGTCTGCATTGATTTAAAAGATTACACCATTGAGAATCCGGGAAAAATTCTGGGAATACTGGCTGCCATGATCCGGCAGGAGGCGTGATATGAATTTAAATCTGAAAACAGCTTTGGATTCCGTGAATCTGCTGTCAACTTTGGAAAAAATAAAACTGATGCAGAAAATCACCCAACATATTGAATCTGAACTGGAAACAAAACAGCCAAAGTCTGGCAATTTCCTGTATCCTTTTCAGCGTACATTGAAAAATGTTCAGAATTTCAGAAATGATGCCGACTCTGTGCTGGCATCTGTAAAAAATCTGTTGGAAAACGGCAATGTGGCTGAAGCAAGAAAAATGCTGTCGCTTCTTTCTCCGGGCAGTTCGGGCAGGGCGGATTACTGGCATAAGGTACTGGCTGCTCCCAATGTGATGTCCGGGAAAAAAGCAACAGGGGGAAATGTGAAAGAGGACATTCTTTGGATTCAGAACAATGCTGATTCCTATAAAGGAAAATGGGTGGCTCTGAAAAACGGTGTTTTGCTTGGCAGCCATGAAAAACGTGCGGAACTGCACAGCATATTGAAACAGTCCGGACAGCTTGCTGATGCCATGTTTTTTTATATTGAAAATTGATAAATATGAGTCAGTTATTCAAAGAAGACCAGCAGAAGAAAATATTATGGAGCAGCGGATGTTCCTCATTTTTCATAAGCCATAAAGCAGGATTTTCAAGGATTCCGCTTGCTGTAAAATGCAGAATAGGGGATTTGGAAACAACAGAACTTGCTTTATTGGACACGGGCGCAGAATGGTCTGTTATCGGAGGGGAACTGTCTGAAATTCTTGAAAATCAGATTGGTTTCCCGGAAGAATCATTTTCCATGAGTACAAGACTGGGAAAAATTTTCGGTTCACTGTACCGGATAAATATCAGCTTATCAGCAGAATTCGGTTATGATCTTACTGTGGAAAGCAGTGTTTTTGTCTCACAGGAATGGAATGGCCCTGTTGTTCTCGGTTATCGCGGTTTTTTGGAAAGAATACGTTTTGCATTTGACCCCGGTATTGTTCCCGGTGAACAGATTTTTTATTTTGGTATTCCTGATTAATCCAACAGGAAAAGATAAAATTGTTCCGGCTTTTCATAAACCTTTCAGGAGAAAGTTTGCAGATTATGAATAAAAATATAAAATGTTTTGAATCAGGATATATTATCCATTTCTTTTCTGTGTTTCTTTTCCTGCTGATATTTGCTGTTTCTTTGCAGGCTGCATACAGGGAAGATCCTGATCTGGAATTTCTCAGATATTGTGATAATGACGATCTTGATGTGTTAATAAAATATATTACACAGGATGAAGAAGGAAATGAACGGTGGGCTGAACTGCTGACCTATGATGAAAGGTACAAAAGATATTATCCGGATCATCAGAAATATTGGGATTTGATAGCAGAAGAACTTCAGTCATACGGTGGCAATACAGTTATGAATCTGGCACGGGGTAAAGGCGTACCGTACCGGGAAATACTGATGGATGTCTGTGACAAGCTGGATGTTGATTATAATTCCGAAAGTTCAACAGAAAATATTGAGATAACTCTGCTGAACTCCGTGTTGAAGAATGCCCTTGAAAATATGAGTGAAAATGATCTCAGACAGCTTGCAGACCATATGGGAATGGATGTTTCAGATTTGGCATCTAAAGGAGCGGATGGGATGAGAAAATTGATACAAAGCACCGGGTTTACGCCATATAAAACAGCAGTTATTGTAGCAAATGCAATATCAAAAGAATTAGTTGGAAGCGGATTAAGTTTTGCTGCGAATCGAGCTTTGACAAGAACCATAAAATATCTTTCAGGCCCAACAGTCGCAGTAATAATTACAGCGATACAGACGATAAGCGGGCTTGGTCCAAATTATGAGGTAACAATTCCTTCTGTTATCCATGTCGCTTATATGCGGCAGAAACATAATCAATCATCAGATTATAGTCTCATTTTTGTTGTTTTATTCATTGGCAGCCTGTCTGTCGGATTTTTTGTTGTAAAAATAAAAAGAAGAATATCTCAACGCACGTCTTTCTGATGAAGTCATAACGGATGAAACAAAACAAGGAATAGACAGATTATGGAAAAAGATGAAATAATATCCTGCTGGATGATGAAGACGGCAGATATTATCAAGTTGCAAATACGCTTATCCAAAAACGAATCGTCGTTTGAGAAAGAAATATCAGACGATCTGAAACAGAAACGATGTTCTGTCTCTGAAAAATTTGGCAGGATTTTTCAGGAAAATGTTTGAAAAAATATGCCAAGATGTGTACAATTCTTTTATAAACAGCAAGGGAGAAAATAAAATGAATATTCAACTGCTTATGAAACAAATCACAGCCATATAGTCGGATTGCCGCTTGTTCGGAAACTGTTCCCTCGAAAATGCGAGAATCCGAAATATGCACTGCAAATGAACAGAATTAAAGCAGAACTGATACCTTTTGAAACCGTTTCGGAAAAGACAGCAGATCTGCATGGATGAATTTCAAAGCGGGAATGGGAGATGATGGTATTATGGAATGCTGATGATCTGCGGTTTTTGAAAATTACTTGCACTGGAAAAACATCATAAACGCATAACAGAAGTCAATTTTGATGCATTCAGAATATTTCAGACAGATCACTTCTGCCTGTTTCATCGGCATGGGTAAAATCCGCTCATCTGATCCGTATACGATATTTCGGAAATATGGTGAAAATGACAGTTCTTGTTTACCGCCGATTGATCTGTGTGATGGCGGGTTTTTGAAATAAGTGAACTATTGTGCATTCAAAAAGCGGTCAGAAATCTGAAACAACAAGATACATTATTGTAAATGCACTCAAAGAAATTATAAAGCGTTGGATAATTCACCGCATCATCTAAAATACTGGAACATAGCCGATCATATTCATATAGGGACAGAGGATAATTGCGGCCAAGTATCTCATTGTCTGCAGACTGATTTAATTTATTTGATTAACAAAGAATTTTCTTTCAAAGAAAACAGATGTCAAGTTGTAAGATTCATAGATTTATTATTAGCAACGTACCTCATTTTCTGAAACGGAGCATTATATGACAATTTCCAACACACCGGATATTTCCATCAGGGCTTCTGGCCGCTCTTCGGGCTGCCACTGATTTCCTTTGGCATCATTATGATCTTCACCGGAGCAGACCAAAACTGTCTGCGCAGATTTCCATCGGGACAATTTCTGTTTCCCTGCTGAGTGCCTGTTTCTTCTCATTCAGAACTGGGGAATGCAGCAACCCATTCAATATACAGTGGAATGGATGGCTTCGGGTTATCTTTCCATTCCCATCGGTGTGCTGCTGGACCCGGTCAGCCTGCTGATGATGAACATTGTTGCAGTCATCTGCTTTCTGGTGCAGATATATTCCCTTGCATACATGGCGGGCGATCCGGGATTTTCCCGTTATTATGCGTGCATGTCCCTGTTTGCATGGGCCATGATAAGCCTTACGATTTCCCCCACGCTGCTACAACTCTATGTGTTCTGGGAACTCGTGGGGCTGGCCTCTTACCTGCTTATCGGATTCTGGTTTGAAAAATTCAGCGCGAGTGAGGCAGGAAAAAAAGCCTTTGTCATGACCCGGCTTGGAGATGTGGCCTTTCTGCTGGGACTGCTTATTGTGCTGATCCATCTGGGCAATCTGAATGTGCAGGACATGAACAGCCCGGAAGTGAAAAATCATATATCTCCCGCGCTGATTACTCTTTCCGCGCTGCTGATTTTCGGTGGAATTATCGGAAAAAGTGCGCAGTTTCCGCTGCTGACCTGGCTGCCGGATGCAATGGAAGGCCCAACTCCGGTCAGTGCTTTGCTTCATTCCGCCACAATGGTCGCGGCAGGTGTTTATCTGTTTGCCCGTCTTTTCCCTTTCTTCAGCCTTTCCTCCACCGCGATGAGCATCTGCCTGTTTATCGGCACGATCAGTATGCTGCTGGCTTCCACAATGGCAATGGTTGCCCGTGACATCAAGCAGGTCTGGGCCTATTCCACCATCAGCCAACTGGGGTTTATGATCATGGGACTGGCTGCCGGAGGATATTTCGCAGGCGTGTTTCATCTGACTACCCACGCGGGATTCAAGGCACTGCTTTTTCTCTGCTCCGGCGTTTTCATTCACGCATTTCACAGCAATGACATGTTTGCAATTGGCAAACAGGGCGGACGGAGCCTGAAAACGCCCATGATCTGCATGAGCATTGCCGCAGCCGCGTTGTGCGGTCTGCCGCCTTTTTCCGGTTTTTTCAGCAAAGAGGCCATTTTGGGCGTTTTGGCGGAACAGAAAAACCCCATCTGGGTGACAGCCGGGCTGGCAGGAGCTTTTCTGACAACCTATTATACATTCCGCCTCATTTTTATCATCCTGTTTCCGAAAAAAGATGCTCATTCCGCTCTTCATGAAGCGCATGAACATCATGAAGAACACGGGTACTGGTTCATGGGCATTCCGCTGATTATCCTTGCTGCAATTACCGTGATTTTGGGATTTTCCGATCTTTCTCTGGAGCATTTTCTTACGTACGGCAATCATCACATCGGCGAACACCACGGCTGGCTGCCGGTTGCCGCGCTGAGTCTGGCTTTTGGAGCCATCCTGCTGGCATGGTTTGAATTCGGACGCAGCGGATCTTCCCAAATCGGTTTTGTTGAAAAAATGGAGCCTCTCAGAGAACTCTTTGCCAACCGCTGGTATCTGGATCATTTTTGGAGATGGTTTCTGGATACGGTTATTTACAAAGGCATTTCCCTGTCCTGCATGAACAGTGACAACAAAATCATTGATGGCGGAGTCGATGGCCTGGGACGGGGAACTGTGGAAAGCGGAAAAATTCTTGCGGGTCTGCACCTGGGTATGATACAGTACCGGCTGATGGTCATGTTTGCCGTGATATTCTTTCTGTCTTTGTATTTCTTTTTTTAAAGTAATTAAGGAAGGTTAAACTTGTGAGATAAAAATGCAGACAATAATCATTAATATCAATAATGAGATATTGGCAGACAAAGTGGCATGGCTTCTGGATCACTTTAAAAACGAAGGATTGGAAATTGTATCAAAAGAAGATACAGATGATTTGAAGTTATTAAGAAACACAAGAAATGAGGAGTCCATACCTTTTGACGAGTATTTGAAAAATGAAAATTAATATTCGTACAAGTGCTGTCAGAGATTTGAAAAAAATTGACAGTAAAGATAAGGAAAAAATTCATTCAGAAATATTGGAACTGAAAAAATTTCCGGCTGTCTCAAACATAAAAAAACTTACAAATTTTGAGCCATCATACCGGCTCAGAGTGGGGGATTACAGAATTCTGTTTGATGTGTCGGAAAATATAATTGAGATAGGCAGAATCCTGCATCGAAAAGACAGTTGCAAATAAACCCATAACCATTGGATATTTTTAGACCATGCGAATTCAGTGGCTGCTGATTTCCCACCTGTCGGACTGCTGAATTCTGTGATAACTGATAACTGAGGAACTCTCCATGCACATGCAATTTGCCGATTTTCCGTATCTCACCGCCATACTGCTGAGTTGTCTGGCCGGATTGCTGATAATTCTTTTTCTTCCGCCGGAAAAACAGAAGGCCGTCAAATGGGTCAGCGCGATCTGTTCCGGGCTCACGCTGCTGCTGTCTGTGTATCTTTTCCTGGCCTATGACAAATCTCAGGGAGGATTTCAGTTTGTGGAAAAAATCCTCTGGGTTCCTTCTCTGGGCATCACATACTTCAACGCGGTCGACGGCTTCAGTCTGCCCATGCTGCTGCTGACCGGCATTGTGTTTTTCACTGCGGTTCTGACCATGTGGGAACTGGAATACCGGGTCAAGGAATTCTTTGCCCTGCTTTTTCTGCTGGTGCTCGGTGTCTTTGGCATGTTCATGGCTTTGGACCTTTTCTTCATCTTTGTCTGGTACGATGTTTCCCTTTTCCCCATGTATCTGCTCATTGCCATCTGGGGCAGCACCCGCAAAGAATACGGGGCCATGAAACTGACACTCTACCTGCTGGCCGGAAGCGCGCTGATTCTGCCGGGCATTGTCTATCTGGTGGTAAAATCCGGTCTGAACACCTTTGATCTGGTGGAACTCGTGCATATGGCGGACTTCACACCTTTTCAGCAGAAACTGGCTTTCTTTCTTTTTTACATTGGATTCGGCATTCTCGCTGGTTTATGGCCTTTTCACACCTGGTCACCGGTGGGACATGTGGCCGCTCCCACAGGGGTAAGCATGATTCATGCCGGAGTGCTTATGAAAATCGGCTCTTTCGGTGTTTTGCGGGTGGGCATGTATCTCTGCCCTGAAGGATGGAAGTTCTGGGCTCCGCTTATGGCCTTTCTTGCCACGGTGGGGATTGTTTACGGCGCATTCGCGGGTCTCAGCCAAAAGGATCTGAAATACTGCATTGGGTATTCCAGTGTCTCCCATATGGGCATTGTGGGGCTGGGACTGGCAACTGTGACACTGGACGGCCTCAACGGTGCAGTTTTCCAGATGTTTGCACACGGTGTGATGACTGCCCTGTTCTTCTCCTCGGTCGGCTATATCTATGACAGAACCCATACCAAAATCATTGCGGAACTCGGGGGTCTTGCCAAAATCATGCCTGTGGCCGCAAGTTATTTCATCATTGCCGCGCTGACCGGTATCGGCGTACCCTGTCTGGCAAGTTTCTGGGCGGAACTCACGGTCTTCATCGCGGCATTCCGCACCATCCCGGTTTACGGAACCTTTGCCATCTGCGGATTGGCTGTCAGTGCGCTGTTTATGCTGCGGGTGGTGCAGAAAACCTGTTTCGGCCCCAAAAATGAAAAATTCGCGCATCTGCCGGATGTCACTCTGGGTCAGGGCATTCCCCGCATCATTCTGGTTTCGGTCATTCTTCTTTTCGGACTTTTCCCGTCACTCATGTTTGACATGATTCAGACGGCCTCCATCCCATTTACAGGCAGGTTGCCATGATTCACACCTTTGCTCCTGAACTTTACTGTCTGATCGCTTCCCTGATCTTTCTCTGCTTTTCCCTGGCCAGACCGGATGCAAAGCGGGATTATTATACCTCTCTGGTTCTTTCTGCCATTGGGGTGGCCCTGTGCCTGGCTTGTGTTCATGCAGAAGGGGAACTGTTTTCCGGCACATACCGGGCGGATCTCTTTTCCCAGGTCTTCAAATCCATGCTTTTCATGGGCCTGTTTCTGGTTATCTGCCTCTGCACAGAACTCAAAGGCGTCCGGGAAGAGCGGCATCCGGAATTTTACATGCTGCTGTGGGTCAGCACCCTTTCCATGATGCTGCTGGTAAGCAGTGTTCACCTGCTGACCATTTATGCGGCACTGGAACTGTCCAGTTATTCCCTGTACATTCTGGTATTTCTTCGCAAAGATCGGGATTACAGCGTAAAATCCGGACTGAAATATTTCTTTGTGGAAACGTCCGCGTCGCGCTGATGCTTTTCGGTCTGGCCCTGCTTTACGGCGCGGCGGGAACCGCTTATGTGCGGGAACTGGCGGAAAAGATTCCCGGAATTATCCACAGGCCGGATGTGATGCTGGGAATGCTTCTGATTCTCTGCGGTTTCTTTTTCAAACTGGCCCTGTTTCCCTTTCATTTCTGGGCTCCGGAAGTGTATGAGGGCGCGGCCAATCAGGCCGGAGCCTATATTTCCACAGTTTCCAAAGTTGCGGCCATTGCCATTCTCCTGCGGATTGTTTCCCTGACATCCGGCGCCAGTGAGCAGTTGGTTCACATTCTTGCTGTTCTTTCCATTCTTTCCATGACAGTGGGCAATCTGTGCGCAATTGCCCAAAAGGATCTCAAGCGTCTGCTTGCTTTTTCCAGCATTGCGCACGCGGGCTATGTTCTTATCGGCATTCTGAGCATGAATCCCGCGGGTTATGCCAGCGCAGTTTTCTATGCCCTGACGGTTCTGGTTCTCAAATTCACCTGTTTTCTGGTGGTCATCAAAGTGGCATCAGACGGGCAGAATCTGAAAGTGGAGCAGCTTGCGGGTCTGCACAAAAGATCGCCTCTGCTGGCAATGGCCTTGATGATGGCCCTGTTCGGACTGGCCGGGATTCCGCCCACCATCGGCTTTACCGGCAAGCTCCTGCTTTTTACCGCAGCCATGCAGAAAGGCCATTTCATGATGCTTTTTATTGCCATGTTCAATGTGGTGATTTCTCTGTATTACTATCTGCTGGTGGTGAAGGCTGCGTACCTCACGGAACCTGCCGAAGATTTGCCTGCACTCCGGATTTCCCCGCAGATGAAATTTCTCACAGCCGCACTGGTTGCTGTCACTGTGATTGCGGGATTCTGGCCGACCTGGCTCATTGATCTGGCACATGCCGCAGCCGGAAGGCTGATGCACTGAATCTGAAATAAGAATTGAGAAATTGAAACACCTTTTGGATATACAGAATCTGCAAACCCATTTTTTTGTGCGGGGCCGGGTGGCCCGTGCTGTGGATGATGTGAGTCTGTCCATTGCACCGGGCAAAACTCTGGGACTGGTGGGAGAATCCGGCTGCGGCAAGAGTGTGACCGCACATTCCATTATCCGGCTCATCCCGGTTCCGCCCGGAAAGATTGCAGGGGGAAAAATCCTGTTTGAGGGAAAAAATCTGCTGGATCTTTCCGAATCTGACATGCGGAAGATCCGGGGCAACCGCATTTCCATGATTTTTCAGGAACCCATGACATCCCTCAATCCGGTCTATACGGTCGGAGAACAGGTTGCTGAGGTCATCCGGCTCCATCAGAAACGCTCGCGCAAAGAAACAAGGGAACGGGTGACAGAAATGTTCCAGTTGGTGGGAATCCCCGCGCCGGAAAGCAGATTTTCCGATTATCCGCATCAAATGAGCGGCGGAATGCGTCAGCGTGTGATGATTGCCATGGCCCTGGCCTGCACCCCCCGGCTGATGATTGCAGATGAACCCACCACTGCTCTGGATGTCACCATACAGGCCCAGATACTGGATCTGATGAACAAACTCAGAAGCGAAACCGGTGCTTCCATTCTTTTCATCACCCATGATCTGGGGGTAATTGCGGAAATGGCCCAGGATGTGGCAGTGATGTATGCGGGAAAAGTCGCGGAATACACGGATGTGCACACCCTTTTTTCCAATCCGAAACATCCCTATACCATTGGTCTGATGCAGTCGGTTCCGGTCATGGGAAGGGAAAGAGTCCGCCATCTCCATACCATCGCGGGCGTGGTTCCCTCTTTGTTCAATCTGCCCAAAGGCTGCCTGTTCAGTGATCGGTGCCCGGATGTTTTTGCAGACTGCCGCGAAATTCAGCCGGATATGTGCCGCATCAGTGAAAATCACAGGGTAAGGTGCCTGAAATATGCCTGAAAACAGAGAAATACTGCTCAGCACAGATCAGATTGTCAAGCATTACCCCATCCGGGGCGGGATTTTTCTCAAAAAAATTGCGTCTGTCAAAGCTTTGGACGGCGTGAGTCTGCATATCCGCAAAGGAGAAACCCTGGGACTGGTGGGCGAATCCGGATGCGGCAAAAGCACGCTGGGACGTGCCATTCTCCGTCTGGAAGAACCCACATCCGGAAAAGTCTTTTTTCACGGGAAAAATATTCTGGAATATGAAAAAAGAGAAATGCGCAGGCTGCGCAGGGAGATGCAGATTGTTTTTCAGGACCCTTATTCCTCCCTCAATCCCCGGAAAACCGTATCGTACATCATTGGCGAACCGTTGCGGATTCACGGTGTGCGGAACCGGCGGGAAAGGGAAGAGAGAGTTCTGGAACTGCTGGAAGTGGTGGGACTGAAAAAAGAGCATATGCGCCGCTATCCGCACCAGTTTTCCGGAGGACAGCGTCAGCGCATCGGCGTGGCAAGGGCATTGGCCCTGAACCCGGAATTTATTGTCTGTGACGAAGCCGTATCTGCGCTGGATGTTTCCATTCAGGCCCAGGTCATCAATCTGCTGCGGGATTTGCAGGAAGAGTTCGCTCTGACTTATCTGTTCATCTCCCATGCCCTGAGCGTGGTGGAGCATATCAGTGACCGGGTGGCTGTCATGTATCTGGGAAAACTGGTGGAACTGGCAGACAGCGGGGAATTGTACAGAAATCCCCTGCATCCCTATACGCAGGCGCTGCTGTCCGCCTCGCCGGTTCCTGATCCGGTTCGCAGAAAAGACAGACGCATCCTCTTGAAAGGCGATGTGCCCAGTCCCATTGATCCCCCGTCAGGCTGCCGTTTTCATACCCGCTGCCTGTATGCACAGAATCTCTGCCGCGAAAAAGAACCGGAATTCAGAGAAGTTGAGGAAAAACACTGGGCAGCCTGTTTTTTTGCCGGAAAGATGGGAGAACCATGATTTTTTCTGCTGAATATCTGCCCGCCTTCTCTCATCAGAAACCGAAGAATAAAAATCCCCTGAACCCTGCCGCAGAATCCGATTTTCTGCGAATATATGCAGTTCTCCCCCGTACCCGTGCGCTCGGCCCGTATCGGCGCTTTGCCGTCTGAGTGCAGGGCTGTCTGAGGGAATGTCCGGGCTGCATGACGCCGGATGCACGGGCATTGGACGGCGGAACAGTAATGACTGTTGAATCTATTGCGGAACAGGTGCGTTCGGTTCCGGAAGCTGAAGGCATAACCGTCGGCGGCGGAGAGCCGTTTCTACAGGCCCGGAATCTGCCTAAGCTGGTGAAAAAGATTCGGGATACGCGGGATATGGGAGTGATTGTGCATACCGGTTTCACACTCGCGGAACTCCGGAAGAAAATCCAGGCAGGAGAAGAATATATACGCAATCTGCTGGAACTGACGGATCTGCTTATTGACGGGCCGTATGTCCAAGAACTGGATGACGGCCGGAGTCTGCGGAGTTCAGCCAATCAGAAAGTGCATGAACTGACAGAGCGGTACAAAGGATCCGCTGATAAATATTACGGAAAACCGGAACGGAATGCGGAACTGCATTTGCTGGAAAATGAAATTTTTTTGGCCGGAATCCCCGGAGCGGAATCTCTGGCCTGGTGGCAGCGGAAAAAAATCATCAGTCTTATCCCAAAGGAAGAATTTCAGCCCTGACCTCCTCTGCCTTCTCCCGCATCTGACGGAGCATTTCATCATATTTTTTCAGATTTTCCTCAATTTCCCGTGTGAGTTTTTCTGTTTCTTCCTGCATCTGTCCGAGGGAAGAGGTTATATTTTTTTCCAACTGTTTATCAGAGGCAAAATGCAGTTGCAGTATCTCCTGATAACAGGCATTGGATTCTGCAGTTTCACTGATCTGCCGGAGATGTTCCTGCAGACGGGTTTCTGTATTTTTTCAGTTCTGCGGCCTCCTGTTCCAGTTGCCGGAGATATTTTTCATCCTTTTCCTCCCGATCCCGGATTCTGTGCCGAAGTTTTTCCACCCAGAGCGGCAGATTTTCAGAAATCTGCCGGGTTTCTTCTCCGTAAGTCTGTTCCAGACGATCCACGGCTTCCTTCAGATTCCGCAGATTTTCCCCCAGTTCTCCGACCTCTTCTTCCAAACCCTGTTTTTTCCGGATCAGCGGGCCGTTCCCTGTGCAAAAGAACCGAAAAGATATATGTACAGGATACCGGTCAGTTCCCCGGCTGTATTGTGAAAATATTCTTTGAGTTGATTCTGTACATTCATGAAAGTCTTTTCCTGTACGAATTTGTCTGAACCGGGATTATGGGGGATTCAGGGGATGAACAGGATGGATAACATCCCGGATAATCATGAAATACTGTGAATCCCGGTTCAGACTTTACTTTATGTCAGTGCTCTTTTTCTTCCTGAAAAGATATTTCCATCTGTCCTTTTTCCGTTCCGGAAGCCGGGGCATACGGTCATACTACCGGACAAAAAATTATAACATTTTGAATATAATAATATTCCCATCTTTGCAATGCATATTCTGATATTAAATTTCTTCTCCTTATGAACTTTCAACCATGCGGAGGAATCTGTGAAAGAGGTATATGAACCGAGTTCTTTGCTGAAAAAGCATTTTTATATCAGTGCGGCCCGGGTCATGCTTATTGCTCAGACGGTCACGGCTCTCGTAAAAGTCAGAACCGTCCGCCTTCGGGAGGCGGCAGCCGGTTTCGCGGGCAATGCTCTGATTTCCTCCAATGAAAAAAGAATTCACAGATTTCTGAAAGATTTTCCTTTTGATCAGACAGACCTCTGCCGGTTCGTGATCCGTTTTCTCCCCGAAGGTCAATGGACAATTGCTGCGGACCCACTGTCTGGGAATTCGGCAGTCAGAAAATAAATATGCTGATGCCCGCAGCAGTATACTAAAGGTGCCGCCATCCCCCTGATGCGGAAAATGCTCACTGAAGACAGATCCCCGGGGATCGGAAAAAAGGCAGCAGCAACACACAGGAGCGCATCGGACTGATGGGGGAATTTATCCGTCTGTTCGGGAAAAAACGTATTGAGGCCGTATGTGCCGGCCGGGAGTTTATCGGCAGTGAACGGTCCGGACGGCTTCGGAAAGAGGAAATTCCCGTGCATATCCGAATAAAAAACAATCTGTACGTTTCCGATTCCCGCGGACATGGCAGACAGGTTTCCCGCCTGTTCCGTGATCTGAAAAACGGTCAGAGCCGGGCACTCAGGGGAAAAAGAAAATGCGGCAATGTCATGATACGGCTCAGCGGACTGGGACTTCCCGGCGGGGAACTGCTCATCGCAGCCTGCCCTGACAGACCCGGAAACGCATTGGAAGTCTGTGCGAAAAGCCGGCAGACTGAAACCGTGTCCGCATGCCTGAAAAGCCGCGGATTCAGATTCGAATCCGCGCATCTCAAAGATCCCGAAAGGATCAGCAGGCTTCCTGCGGTTGTCCGCATCGCATCTGCATGGGGCTGTCTTATACCGATTCCCCATTGAAAAGATACTTGTAAGCAGGCAGAAAAGAGGTTTTCATGTGTTCAAAAAACCGGATTTTTCCGAAAAATCCGGTTTTTCTGAAAAATTTATGTTTCAGATCAATGGCGAATTGGTATTATCGGTGATCAGCTTGAAAATATAAAACCCGTCACTGTGAAGAAACACGTTTACCGGGCAAAAAGTGTCTTCAGAAACGGTTTTGATCATCTCAGGAATCCGCTCCTGAATATTGCGGGACGTTTTGATGAATTCAGAAAAACTGTTCTCCCATTCGATACAACTTTCGGAACTTTTTTTGTCCGGTAGTAAGCTCAACTGCATAAAATGCTGACTATACTGTTTTTCTGATGAAAATATTTTATAACCCATTGTAAACGTTCATTCCGAAATGAAGTGCGGCTATATTTGCAGTCAGTTCAGTCCGGCAGACGGGCGGACCTCATTTCTCAGGGCTGCTGCGGAAGCCTTGATGCGGTAAGGCTCTCTGCTGAAGAAACAGGGAATGGGGATTCAATGGGAGGTGGTCATTTCTGCATGAGGCCATATTTCTCCCGAAGTTTCTCTGACAGATTTCTGATCGTTGCAAATGCCTTTTCCACGGTTTTTTCCTTGTCCGGGTTGACCAGGCAGCAGGTGGCAGGGGACAGCAGGCTCCGGGACAGCAGAAATTCCCGATCCAGACCTTTTGCGCTCAGCGAGTCCCAGATTTTTTCCAGCCGGTTTTCCAGCGTATTGATATTTTCCTTTTCAAAAGGCTCAAAGTTGGTGGGTACAATTCCCCACACCAGCACGCCGCCTCTGTCCAGAAAACGCCGGATGGAGGGCGCACAGGAGGAAAAAATCTCTCCGTTGCTGTATACATCCAGCGAAAGAATGTCCATATCCAGATTCAGCAGAAATTCCCAGTCCGGATTGCCGCACAGATGAATGCCCCTCGGACGTTCAATCATGGCAAAAAAGGCTTCCAGATCATCTTTTGCCTTGAGATCGCTGTAACCGGAAAGCGCGGAAAAAAGAAACTGCAGTCCCGGCTCATCCACAAACATGAACGCGTTGGGATTGATGTGTTTCAGTCGATCCAGTTGCACATTGATCCGTTTGGACATGAACTCAAAGAGAAAGGGGCGGATATTGTCATCAAACAGGATGGGACGCCGGTTTTCATCCAAAATATTGAAACCGAAACTGATGGGGCCTTCCAACTGCCCCCGGATGGCCGGTCTGTCCGCAAGGTCGAGTTGCAGAAATCTGTGATACACCACAGAATAGGTTTCACTGATGTCAAAATATCCGGGATCATCATAATGGGACAGGGTTTCTTCAAATTCGCTGAGAAATTTTTCATTGGAAAAACGCAGGGTCTGTTTTTCCACATCCAGCTCTATGCCGGGAAAATGTTCCGCAGCCTGCACATACATGTCTTCGTAATAACTGAAATTGGGCAACTGAGGCCAGAAAGGAATGTCCAGAGACAGAGCCGTTTCCAGTGCCCGATTCACATCTTTGTGCGGCATGACAGCCATGGCTGTGGTCAGGAGATTTCCGGGAATCGTCATGGTTTCCTTTCATAAAGTCTGCAGCATTTTGTCTGCATCTGTCTGAAGAGGACAGTGTTTTCTTCAACTTCTGTCCCCTGTAAATGCAATGAACCTGATTTTTTCAAAAAATCCGGTTGTTGTGTGTGAATGCAAAAAAACGCTCGGTTCATTTTCTGCACTCCCGCCCCTGAAAGTTTGGGACAGTGAACTGACTGGGGAAAATACCTTCAAGCTTTCAGTTTGGCACTCCGGAATTATGCATCACGATGCACAATTTCCGGACTGAAAGCCGGAAGGCAGACAGCGATATATTCTGCCCCGCCCGGAAAGGGCGTGCTGTACTGCACCCATTCCCCTTTGGAGACAATCACGGACTGAGAGCTTTTCACATCCATAAATCCGCTTTGGCTTTTCACCCGGAGTGTACCCCGCAGCACAACGGTGTATTCATCAAACTCCGGACACTGCCCCGGTTCCTCCCATCCTTCCGGGCTGTTCATTCTGGCAATGCTGACTTCCTGCGTGCCTGAACTGACCCCGCCGACAAATTCCTCGATGATTTTGGGTTTGTTTCCGGCTGCTTCAATGCGGGCCGGAGATTGTATGATCTGTATCATATACCGCCTTTTCTGAGACTGTTCTGCATATTTGAAGGGCATGCAGCAAAAACAGTTCAAATTTCTGATTTGAAGCACACTGCCCTGTCGCCTCCGGCAGTGGGTCAAATCCGTTGATTGAAATCCCTTTCCTCAGGGAAGGGGAGAGGCTGAGGCCTGCTGACGGCAGGAAGCATCGGATGCGGGCAGGTTTTTCCGGATTTTGACAATCCGGGCCTGGTATCTGTCATCTCCGGCCAGAAGACTGCTGGTCAGGCGGATTATCAAAAAAGAAAGTCCCAGGAAGGAAAAGGAAAGCAGAGCGCATGCATTTGTGGTGTCAAATCCGTAAATGGGAGCTATGTGCGATCCGATAACTGCGCCCGCAGCCATGGCAAACACCGGAAAAAGATAGATCAGCATGGATATTTTGACAAAAGATCCGGTTTCAAATCCCACGACCACAGCATCCCCTGTCCTTGCCCCAATTGCATTGAGGGCTTCCACCTGTCCTTCCTTTCCGCCTTCGCACGAATCCTTTGATGCGCATCCTTCGCACGCGCTGCTTCGGATCGTCTTGACCCAGGCTGTTTTTGCATCCGTTTTGACAACAATTCCGTTTTCTGTAACCATTTCGCATCTCCATTCCTAATTTTAAGGTGATTTCGGGAAAAGAACATCCCCCCACATTTGACAACTTTCCAAAAGTTGTCAAATCTTTCAGGTGACTGAACAGGTGCATTCATTTTCAGAAATCACCTGGGCATCAGAGCAAAATCCGATAGTGGGTCAAATCCGTTGCTCGGAACAGCAGCCCGTCTGAAAACAATATCGGCTCTGTGTTTTCTGACAGTTCAAGATTTCCGCCGATGTCTCTGACTCCGCTGCTGTTCAAAGTCTGCGTTTCAGTCTGAAAGCTTTTTTTGCAGTTATTGCAGAGACAACACTGTCTGCCGTTTTCGCTGTGACCGTTTTTTGCAGGATCATCGCTTCCGCAGTGCCTGCATATTGTTTCATAAATAAAGTGAATTGTATCAGATTATGAATCAAAAATCAACGGATTTGACCCACTATCCCGGTTTGACCCGCTATCGAACTCTTTTAACTCAACCATTTCATCTGCCTCATCATCCCCTGAAAAAGCCGCAGCCCGGATACCGCACTGGGGGAGAAATTTTTCAGGGGCGTTTCCGAACAGAATCAGACCCGCGACGGTCGGCACAAATTCGCTGTCCTTCTGTGCCAGAAAATTCAGGTTGACCAGAATCTGCAGAAATCCATGTTCAGACTCGGGAATATCGTCCATCAGCCGGTGTTCCCGAAGATAGGTTTTGATATAACTGTGATTCAGTTCTCCAATTCCCGCGCCGCACACCGGCTTCAGTTCATAATGAAGCAGTTCCCCGTTCTGAAAAAGCCTTGCCAGCTCCTCGGTTCCGGGTTCCACTGATGAGGAACCCGCACGGATATAAAATTTTCCGCTTGATCTGACCCGGTAGGGACGGTTTGCCCCCTTGGGAATGCTTACATGAAGGTTTTGTCTGTTTTCCATCTCTGTGAACCGAACCACCGGAATGACCGGAGGGACAATCGTTATGTGCATCTTCTGTCTTAAATTCCAGAGTGGAGTTTTCACCCATCCGAATCATATCCTGTGTGATCACTGTTTCACCATACCGGCCTGATGTTGTCATTTTTCATACGCCTTTTTCTGTGGCAAAATCCTTTGCAACGGTAACGGATTTCGAATTCTTTACCAGCCGCAGCCCGAAATTCTTCATCTGGTAGATATACAGACCATCCACTTTGAGGTATCCGGAGGCCCATATCGCGGGATTCTGCCCTTCCTCGATTTTGGTGATGACCGCATCCACCTCCACTTTTCTGTTTTTCTGAATAATCTGTCCCCGGTAGATCCATTCATGAGGCTCGTCAGCCACCATTTCAAAGCAGTGGGTGTTTTTCAGATTGGGCCAGCGATCCAGCGCGGCAAATTTCATGAGCTGGATAAAGGATTCCAATCCCAAAGAGCCGGGACACACAGGATCCTGATAAAAATGCGCGTGAAAAAACCATTCATCAACATCCACCGTTTTCACTCCCCGAAGGAATCCCAATCCATGCGGTCCCCCGTCCGGTATATACATTTCAATCCGGTCAATCATGCGCAGGGTTTTGGCAGGCATGGCAAGAGAAGGAGCGGACGTCAAATCCGCGTCATAGGGAGAAAGCGGGGGGTCATCCGCAAAAACAAAAGAGCGGCTCTGTGCGATCGCATCCGCTGAGGGCTCATATGCCTTTTCCTTTGCACCCTGAATGCCCACCTGATTGGCAAGGGCCTGTGCGGAGAAAAAACCAAAATAGGTGTCGCCTTTGTAAATCATTTCTCTGTCTTGCAGAATTTCCATGTCAAAATTTTCAATAATCATGCCGCCGGCCTCGGAAACCTTTGTCATGCGGGCGCGCATGGTCAGGGTTCCGGGTTCGGGACGCAGATTGCGGTGCAAAACAGCATTGCCGCCCAGATTCCGGAATTTCATGTCAATATCACTTTTCAAAGCAGAACCGGCATAAGCCGCCAGCCAGCCGCAGGGCTGCAATGCAATTTCCAGCAGAATGCAGAACGGCATCCGGCCGCTGCGATCCGCACAGAAATACCATTCGTCTCCCTGTATTTCATATTCGGCCTCAATCCATCCGCCGGGTTTCAGTACCCAGGGTTCGGGTTCCGCATACGTGATTCTGTCCATAAAGAAATAGGAGGTCTGGGCAACCCGGGCTATCCTGCGTTGTTCATCAAAAATTTTGTATGGTTCCCAAATGCTTCAGGAAAGTTGCCTCACAAAATGCCAGCAACTGCTTTTTTGTACTCTAATTCTTTTTGGGAGAAAAAGACCGGATTGCTTCTGCGTTTCCAGAAATCTTCCAATTCTTCGCGAGTGGCTCCGCTGAGTTTCAGGGACATATCGGTGAAACGCACAATTTTATGCCCGTCCCCGTACATCAGCGCGTCTGCAATCACATAAGGCTCCGGGTTGTATCCGATTTCCCTGATTTCCACTTCATAGACCACATGCTTTGTTTCCGGCGTTACCGGCCCCCGGCATTTCAGCACAGCCTCGGTTCCGATGGCCGGTTCATAGCACAGGCCCGGCCTGTCCAAAACCCATCCCATGCGCTGGAGAAAAACCCGCAGAGTATGCGCGCAGCATTCATACATCAGGGTTCCGGGCATGACCATGTCATCCACAAAATGACAGGTGAGAAACCAGTCATCCGGGTGAATATCCGCTTCAGCCTGAATCCGTCCCAGACCGAAACGTCCTCCTGCCGGATCAAGGTGCAGAACCCGATCAATCAGGCGCATTCTTCCGCCCGGCAGTCGCAGGGATTCAGGAATCTGCACACCTGCAAAAAGAGGGCCGAAACAGGCGGCTGCATCTCCCTGCCGCAGGGCTTCCACAGCCTCATCTTCGTAAGATTCCAATGACATGGGAACCAGTTCACTGAAATTCTTTATTCCCGGACAGGTCTGCCGCTCTTCCTGCGTGAGAATAATGCCTCCGGAGTTTTTCACCTCTTCCGGAGTGAAAAAGCCTGCACAGCCTTCCCGCATGGAAATCAGGGGCTGGCCGTTGACACTGCCTTCAAACCGGAAAAAGAACATATACACTTCGCCCTGATGCACAAATTTGTCAATGCGGATGTCATAGGAAATGATTTCACCGGGACGGGGCAGACCGCGATGAAAACGCACTTTTGCGTCCAGAAGACGATAGGCTCTTTTGCCTTTCACTTTCAAATCAATGCCAAGATAAGAACAGAGAAACAGATCAGCCTGTCCCGCTTCCACAGAAATGCAGACCGGAGCACGGTCTCCGTCCAGATACCATGCTCCGGGAAGCACATCATGCTCGGTAATCACACGGCCTGAGGTCATGGAACCTTTTTCGCCTTCCACTGCCATTATGCGATCCACCAGCATCAGCGGCTCATCCGGCAGACGCACACGCACCGGATAAGTATCCACATCGGCAAATTCAGGGCCAAGCACCTTTGCAATGGAGCCAATGGCAAATTCCATGCACATTTCTCTGGGGAAGAGAGGGGGGCTGGAGACTGGGGACTGGGGACTGGGGACTGGAGATGACTGCTTTTCTTCGCTTGCTGATTTTTTGCAGCAAAAATCTGTGCCTGATTCTCCTTGTACAAGAGATGCAGGAAATGATTTGTCCTCTTTTGATTCCTCTCCTGAGAGAGGATAACCGGTTGTGTCCAAAGACAAATTTTCTCCTGATACCATCATTTTTTCCAGCAGTTGTGTCTGCATGGCAAATGCTTTGGCAAAATTCTGGCTCAGTTCATCGGAAAAATCCAGAAACTGCTGATGAATTTCCGCATTCTGAGCAATCAGTTTATCATAATCTGCCATCACGTGCTGATACATTTCCGGCATTGGATTTTGGTTTATGTCGTTAATTGAGAATTGATCCTGTTCTTCTTCCACAGCAGGAAGTGGGGAATCTGATGCAACAGAATCAGAATGCCAAACCTCTTGCTGTTCAGCAGAGGATTCACTGGTAACTGGCAACTGTTCCCTGACATCTGAATGTTGGATTTCATTTCGTTGCATCCAATCCGCAGACTGATGACTGATAACTGGTAACTGCTCACTGACATCTGAAATATGCCGGGTTTCACTTTGCTGCACCCGGTCTACAGACAAATCCCCAGTCCCTAATCCCTTTTCCCCAATCCCTGACACCTGACACCTGACACCTGACACCTTCCCAACAATTCTCGTAATTTTTTCTCCCCGTATTCCTTCCTGCCTGTCTGTTATGACCACCGGATAAGCCTCTTCCCCGTACAGTTTGTCCAAATCCACATCCACCCGTTCTGCGATCAAAGTTCCGAGGAATTTCAGCATGGTCAGATAATCATCCTCGCCCCGCATGCACGCGGAAATGGCAGAATGGGGTTTTCCGTGCAGAATCCGGTTGATCATGCGTTTGCAGGAAGACTGAGGCCCCATTTCCAGAAATACTCTTACTCCGTCTGCATAAGCCTGTTCAATGGTGGCCGGGAAATCAAATCCGTGCGTGGCCTGCCGGAGAATGGATTCTGCTGCGCTTTGCTCATTGAGCTCAATGGCTTTTCCCCATCCGCAACTGTAATAACGGATACCCTCAGGCGCATGAGTGGGAAAAAGATGCAGGGCTTTGTAGGCTTCTGCTGCGGGAAGCGCTGCATCACAGTGAACCGTCACCACACCTTCAAGAAAAATGGCTTCACATTTCAGTTCTTTGATGACTGCCTCCACATGGGATTTCTGACCGCCGATCACGCATTCATCCGGCGTATTGACAATGAGCAGCCGGGCATAAGACCATTTGCCAATGATTTCCCGCACAACAGGCGCTGCACGGTTGATCCTGTACTTTCATTCCACAGACTGATCCGCGGGAATCTTCCATGCTTTGCACCAGCATGGCAGGGACGCAACAGTTCTGTGGTAAACGGGTTGGTATGCATATCCTCCGGGCATTTCATCCCGTTCCGGCCATGCGCCTGTGGCAAAGTAGCCTGCGGATTCGCCCAGACTGTAGCCGATCACCGCGCGGGGTTTTATGCCAAAATGCTGCACCAGATTGGACACAATTCCGCCGTGAACCACCTGACCAAAAATCATAAACAGGGGATCAGAAATGATGTTGCGGTACGCGTCGCTTCCCATCCCGGTTCCCATGCAATCCGCCAGGGCATGTAACAGGCTGGAATCATCTGGGTTTTCAGGCGCAGGGTTTTGGCATCCATTTCCTAAATTTCCGGCCAGCGGCTACCCCCTGGCCCCGTCCCACATGCCTGCATAGTGATTGCCGGAACCCGGAAACACAAAAGCGATTTCCCCTTCTGCTCCCAAAGGTTCGGGAAAATAACTCACACCGCTGGGGCCGATCATTTTCTTGGGAGTTCCGGAAGCCACTGCCCGTTTTGCCTGTTCCATCCATGTTTCCAATTGCCAGTAATCTTTGGCCACCAGAGAAAGCGCACAGGATTTTTCCGGATGAAGTCCTTTTTTTGTTTCATGCCAGCCCCGTGCCGCGTTTTCCATGTGATCATAATTCTGCGCGCGGGTTTTCAGAACATCCAGTTCCCGGATCAGTTCTTCAGGGCTGTCTGCTTCCACTGCAAAAAGTCCGGCAGTGTGAGAACCCAATGGCCGTCTGCGCTCCTGCAAAATCTGACGGGGCATCTGATTCGCTTCCGGATATTGTGATTCTTCCAAAATCACATGCGCACAGTTGCCGTCCCAGTTCATGGATGCAACACAGGCCCGGCGGGGCCCTTCTTTTCTGTCTCTGAGCCAGAACTGGGGAAAAGCCGGAACATGAAAAATTTCCATTTCCCAAATCTCTTCTTTGGGCGCGGTGTAATTCTTCAAAGGCGGAAGGATTTCCTGATACAGACAAAGAGCGGTTTTGACCACTGAGGCCAGTCCTGAAGCTGCACCTGTATCTCCAATGAGCGGTTTGAGGGAACCGATGGCAGGCTGAGATTTCCCATCCACAAACACATCATGCAAAGCCTCTGTTTCCAGTCTGTCCTCATTGGGATCGCCGCTGCCATGTGCCTCGATATAGGAAATAATTTCAGGACTTGTCTGCGCGTCTGCCATTGCCCGGCGCAGAGAATTCAGATATGCGGATTTGTCCGGAAGCGGATTGTCAATGCCACCCGCGCACGCACTGCCAAAGCCTTTGATGACACAATAGATCCGATCTCCGTCTGCCAAAGCTTTGTCCAATGGTTTCAGCACCAGAGCCACTGCGCCTTCACCCGGAATGGTTCCGTCCGCGTTTCGATCAAAGGGACGAACAGTTTCATTTTTGCCAAAGGACCGGATGCCGGACATGGCTGCGAGATTGCGCACATCTCCGCACAGATCAATGGCTCCGGTCAGAAACAGATCACATTCTCCCTGCTGCAGAGATCGCACCGCAATTTCCAATGCTCTGATGCCGGAAGCGGCTTCCGCAGATACGGTATAACTGGGACCGCCAAAGCGGAATTCCCGTGCCACCCGGCTTGCCACAATCCCACCCAGAGAACCCAGAACCCGTGAGGATGTCAGGGGATTGCCGATTTGATCCCGCATCTGCTCCAGTTTTTTGGCTGTCTCAGATTCAGAAAGCCCGGATTTGCGTTTTTCCATTTCATTGAACAGATTCCAGCGCAGATGAAAATCCGTGTCTTCCATGTCAAATTCCATGCCAATGGTCACACCCATGCGGGGACGGTATTCCTTCAAAGGCAGTCCCGCGTCTCTGAGCGCGGCTGCGGCCACCTTGAGCATCAGAAGTTGCTGGGTCAGAATGTCGGGAATCTCTTTGGGCGGAATGCTGAATTCTCCGGCATACAGAGAAAATTCCTCCATATACGCGCCCCATTTTCCCTGTCCGTTCAGAAATTCCTCTGCAATGTCATCAGCCTCTTTCCATCGGAATTCAGGCCGTTTCCTGATCACGGAGTCTCCATTGAACACAGCTTCCTGAAATTCGCGCAGGTTTTTCAGATTGCCGATCCTCGCGGACATGCCGATAATGGCTGCAGGACAGTTATCCGTGTTCAGTGAACAGTCATCAGTTATCAATTCATTTTTTTTCAGGTTTTCCCCGACACCTGACACCTGACACCTGACACCTGACACCTTATGTTCTTCAAAAAGCAGATGAGCATTGATGCCGCCAAAACCAAATGCACTTACGGCAGCACGTCTGGGAATATCCGCATTCCGGGTTTGCCATTCCTCTGCTGCGGTCTGCACATGGAAGGGGCTGTTATGCAAAGGGCTCTTTTCATGGGGCCGGGTGAAATTCAGGGAAGGCGGAAGAATGATGTTTCATTCCCAGCAGGGTTTTGATCATGCCTGCCGCGCCTGCGCCGGTAAGCAGATGACCGACCATTGATTTGACGGAACCAATCGCGCACCGGACCCGGATGTTGCCGATTCTCCCCACAGCGTGTTGAGACTGATCAGTTCTGTCCGATCTCCGACCGGTGTTCCTGCGCCGTGCATTCAATCAAATCCATGAACATTGGGAGACAGGCCCGCGATCATGTCGCATGCATGGCCCGAACCTGTCCCTGGTATCAGGCGCAAGTACCGTCTTTCCCGTACATCATTGGAAAGACCGATGCCCCGATGACTGTATTGGCCAAATTTTGTCCCGTGCGCCAGAGCATCTTCCAGCCGCTTGAGAACCAGAATGCCTGCACCCTTCTCCCACCACCAGACCGTCAGAATTCGATCAAACGGCGCGCAGATTCCCGAAGGGGAAAGCGCACGGAGCTGACTGAATCCCACCTGTGTGTAAAGGCATTCAGGACGGGAAACGCCTCCGGCCAGCATCGCGTCTGCTCGTCCGGACTGCAACTCGTCACAGGCCAGTTTGACCGCATACAGGGAAGACGCGCACGCGGCATCCAAAGTGAAACTTCCTCCGCCCAGTCCCAGTGCTTTGGCAAGGATCGCTCCCGGCAGGCTGGTCACCCGTGCGGACAGGCACTGATTCCTGCTCAGGCTGGGTTTTTTCCCGGATTCCGCAGATTCCCCGAACAGGCGTCTGAGCAGCGCAGGCCCCAGAATTTCCCGGCAGAGAAAAGATGCTGAATCCGTGGGCAGCGCGATGGCGGCAAGGGCAACGCCGATTCGGTCCCTGTTCACCGGCCCGGTCACGCAGTCACGGAACGCAGCCTGTCCCGCATAAAGCACCATGTGATACAGGGGATCCAGTTCCCGGATCAGAGAGGCATTCAGTGCAAATCCATCAGGATCAAAAGCAAAATCCTCCCCCACCAGACAGGCTCTTTTGGAAAATGCCCTGTCCGGCATGGGTTCCGGATGAAACATGGCATCCGGGGGAACAATCCATCTGCCTTCCGGCACTTCGGAAACAGTGGGTGTTTTGGAGACAATGTTCTGCCAGAAGGTATGCAAATCAGATGCGCGGGGAAACACTCCGCCCATCCCTACGACGGCCACAGGGGTTCTGTTTTTCATGGTTTGGGTATCCGCTGTCCTTTGCCTCAGAATCAGAGTATCAGAATTCAACTTCATAACCGGAGTTCCCGTCTGTCCTTTCTGTCCGGGAAAATTTTCTTTTATACCTGAGTCAGTCTCTTAAGGCAAGAGACAAAATCCGGGAGACTGTCTGAAAAAA
This sequence comes from Desulfobacterales bacterium, assembly GCA_041390465.1. Taxonomy (GTDB): domain Bacteria; phylum Desulfobacterota; class Desulfobacteria; order Desulfobacterales; family Desulfococcaceae; genus JAABRU01. The sequence continues at coordinate 45,425 of JAWKPW010000033.1, forward strand.
TGTTTTGAACAAAACAGGATTTGTCTCTTAAAAAAACAGGGAGCGGTTCTCTTCTGTAAGTATGTTTTTCCATAAGCATGTTTATCTTTTTTTTCCGAATTTCAGGGAATCCGGGGACAAATCTCTTTCTTATTTTTTGCATTTGGTCTTGACATAACTGCATAAAATTGTTTATAGCAGGGGTTCTGAAATGCGGACAGGGATTTTGGCAAAATTTTTTTCTGAAAGTCTGGGGACAGACGGGGGGAGTGGAATCAGACACATGGGAGTGGAAATACTGCTGGCGGAAAGAAAATCTGCTGTTGTGAAAAAATGGTTTGAGCATGTTGTGGACACCTATCCGCCGGATACCGCAAAATTCCTGAAGCAGCAGAAGGATCCTTTTGCCAATCCGGTGGGAAGCACCACCATGGAAAGCCTCAAGGGCGTGTTTGACGAGATGCTGAAGGCACAGCCGGACAGGGATCTGCTGTCTGCCCTTCTGGACCCTGTGATCAGAATCCGGGCTGTGCAGGCCATGTTCACGCCTTCCCAGGCTGTAAGTTTCATTTTTTTTCTGAAACAGATCGTTCGGCAGGAAACAGAGAAGGAACTGAAGGACAGGCAAAAATTGACAGATCTGCAGGATTTTGAGAAAAAGATCGATGAGCTTGCGCTCATAGCCTTCAATATTTACATGCAGTGTGCGCAGACCATTTTCCAACTGAAGGCAAGCCATGAAAAGAGCAAAATTTACAGCGCCTTTTCCAGGGCGGGGCTGGTGGAGGAAATTCCGGAGGATGGGCCGGGATTTTAGGCAATAATATATTAATTTCAATCTGGTTTGGGGCGGTCGTCAGACTGTCCGAAGCCGCAAAGCGAGGTAATGCTGAATGAATGTAAAGTACATGTTTTCCTTCATGACGGTGATTCTGCTCTTCCTCCTTGCGTATGCAGGCGTTGAAGTGGCAGGGCTTCAGGTTGTCTTCGGTATTGTGATACCGTATGCGGCCCTGGCCGTGTTTGTTGCGGGATTTGTGTACCGGGTCATGGGATGGGCCGCTTCTCCGGTTCCTTTCCGGATTCCCACAACCTGCGGTCAGCAGAAATCACTTCCCTGGATCAGACAGTCAAAATTCGACTGTCCGGATACAGTCGCGGGTGTGGTGGTCCGCATGATCCTGGAAGTGGTGCTTTTCCGTTCCCTGTTCCGGAATCTCAAACTCCGGATCAAAGACGGCAGGCTCTTTTACGGCCTGGAGATTTTCCTGTGGCTGGGTGCACTGGCTTTTCATTATGCCTTTTTTGTGACAGCCCTGCGTCATCTGAGATTTTTTGCCGAGCCTGTGCCGTTTTTCGTCAAAATTGTGGAACAGCTTGACGGCTTTTTCCAGTTCGGGCTTCCCATCGTCTATATGTCCGGTCTGGTGCTTCTGGCTGCGGTCATTTATCTCTGTCTCAGAAGAATGCTGACGCCCCAGGTCAACTACATTTCCCTGGCAGCGGATTATTTTCCGCTGTTTCTCATCATCGGCATTGCTGTCACCGGCATTCTGATGCGCTATTTTGTCAAGGTCAACGTGGTGGCGGTCAAGGAACTCACCATGGGCCTGGCAACGTTTCATCCCGTCATTCCCCAGGGAATCAGCGGGCTTTTTTATGTTCATCTTTTCTTTGTGTGTGTGCTGCTGGCCTATTTCCCCTTCAGCAAACTGATGCATATGGGCGGCATTTTCATGAGCCCGACCCGCAATATGCCATGCAACAACCGTGCCGAACGGCATGTCAACCCGTGGAATTACCCCGTAGAGGTGCACAGTTACGAGGAATATGAGGATCATTTCAGGGAACTGATGATTGAAGCCGGTCTCCCGGTGGACAAGAAGGAGTAAAGAATGTCGGACCTTCCCAAATCAGAGGAACTGTTTGCCGGGCTGGATTACGATCCCCGCAAACGCAAAACAGAATGGATGGACACCCCTGTCAATATCCGCAAGGGGATGTACTGTTATGCTGCCAATCCCAAGAGCGTGGAAACCCTGGGAATGCCTTTTGCCAGAAACTGGAATCCCATGGAAGAGGACTGGAAACTTCCGGAAAACTGGCAGGAAATCATCCATAAGGGATTTAAGGAACGCCTCGGAAGATTCCGTTCTTTCAAGGTGTTCATGGATATATGCGTGCGCTGCGGCGCGTGCGCGGACAAGTGCCATTTCTTCATCGGCACAGGCGATCCCAAAAACATGCCCGTGCTTCGGGCAGAACTGCTCCGCTCGGTATACCGCAACGATTTCACCACATTCGGCAAACTTCTCGGCAGAGTCGCGGGTGCGCGTCCCATGACCATTGATGTGCTCAAGGAGTGGTGGTACTATATGTTCCAGTGTTCAGAATGCCGGAGATGCTCGGTTTTCTGTCCCTATGGCATTGACACCGCGGAAATCACCATCATGGGCCGGGAACTGCTCAACCTTCTGGGACTCAACATTGACTGGATTGCCACCCCGGTTTCCAACTGCTACAAAACCGGAAACCACCTGGGCATTCAGCCTCACGCCTTCAAGGATATGCTGGACTTTTTTGTGGATGACATTGAGGAAATCACGGGCATCAACGTTGAGCCCAACTACAACAAAAAAGGCGCGGATATCCTGTTTGTCACACCTTCGGGAGACGTGTTTGCCGATCCCGGAACCTATACCGCCATGGGCTATCTGATCCTGTTCAAATATCTCAAAGACAAATACGGTCTGGATGTCACTTGGAGCACCTATGCATCCGAGGGCGGAAACTTCGGTTTCTTCACCTCCCATGAAACCATGAAGCGGCTCAATGCCAAAATCTATGCGGAAGCCAAGCGTCTGGGCGTCAAATGGATTCTGGGCGGAGAATGCGGACATATGTGGCGGGTGCTCAACCAGTACATGGACACCCTCAACGGGCCTGCGGATTTTCTGGAAGAACCGGTTTCCCCCATCACGGGCACAAAATTTGAAAATGCCAAATCCACCAAAATGGTGCACATCTCCGAGTTTACCGCGGATCTGATCCGTCATGGAAAACTGGAAATGGATATCAGCCGCAATGACAATCTGAAAGTCACCTTCCACGATTCCTGCAACCCGGCCAGAGGCATGGGAATGCTTGAGGAACCCCGGTATGTGATTCAGAACACCTGCAAGCACTTCTATGAAATGCCTGCCAACACCATCCGGGAAAACACCTTCTGCTGCGGCTCCGGTTCCGGACTGAATGCGGGCGAGGATATGGAACTGCGCATGTGCGGCGGTCTGCCCAGAGCCAATGCAGTCAAGTTTGTGCGGGACAGATTCGGTGTGAACATGCTGGCCTGCGTGTGCGCGATTGACCGGGCAGCACTGCCGGATCTGATGAAATACTGGGTTCCCGGTGTCAATGTGACCGGCGTGACCGAACTGGTGGGCAATGCCCTGATCCTGCCGGGCGAAAAGGAAAGAGAGACTGATCTGCGCGGGGAACCGCTGCCGGGAATGGAGGAGGAGGACGATGCCGAATAAAATCTATCACAAAAAACTGGTGATGACCGGTCTGGCCGTTTTTATCGCCATGATGACTTTTCCCTTCTGGTACAATTACGGAAAGGCCGCTCCCGCACCCAAGCTGGAACTGACCAAAGAGGCAAAGGAAGCCAAAGTCTGCATCCGGCCTACGGATGTCATGCGGACTGATCACATGCAGATACTGGATGTCTGGCGTGACGAGGTGGTCCGGAACGGGGTGCGCATGTATGTCAACGAAGAGGGAAAGGCATTTAACATGAGTCTGTCCAACACCTGTCTGGAATGCCATTCCAACAAGGCGGAATTCTGTGACAGATGCCATACCTACACCTCGGTTGACCCCTACTGCTGGGATTGCCACATTGACAACCCGAAGGAGAAAAAGGATGAGTAACAGAAGAGAATTCTTAAAGGTTGCCGGCGTTGCAGCTATTGGCCTGGGGGCCAGTCCCGTGATCATGAATGCAGTTGCCTCGTCCGGCGGGGAGCAGAGTGAAAAACAGGAAGTTCAGATAAACAAAGGTGAAAATGCGCTGAGTGCCAGACAATGGGCCATGGTCATTGACACCCGGAAGCTGAAAACAGCCGAAGACATTGAACCGCTGGTTGATGCCTGCCACAAGATTCACAATGTGCCCAAGCATGAAATCAAACGCCATGAAATCAAGTGGATATGGGAAACGGAATTCAAGCACGCGTTTCCGGATATGCACACGGAATACCTGAGTGAAACTGCGGAACACAGCCCTTTTCTCGTGCTGTGCAATCACTGCCAGAATCCGCCATGCTGCCGGGCCTGCCCCACCGAAGCCACGTTTCAGCGGGAGGACGGCATTGTGCTCATGGATTTTCACCGCTGCATCGGATGCCGCTTCTGCATGGCCGCATGTCCCTTTGGGGCCAGAAGTTTCAACTTCCGGGATCCCCGTCCCTTTATTGCGGAAACCAACAAGAAATTTCCCACCCGCATGAAGGGTGTGGTGGAAAAATGCAATTTCTGCGCGGAGCTTCTGGCTGAGGGGAAAATGCCCGCGTGCGTGGAGGCTTCCAACGGAGCCATTGCCTTTGGAGATTTGGATGATCCCGAATCCGAAGTCCGGAAACTTCTGAAAGAAAATTTCACTATCCGACGTAAGCAGGGGCTGGGCACCGAACCTTCTGTTTACTATATTGTGTGAGGGGGATTATGCTTGAATTAGCGATTAAAGGAAGCAAAAAGTATTACGGATGGCTGGGACTCCTGGCTGCTGTGGCAGGCGCAGGCGTGCTGGTCTGGCTGTGGCAGCTTGATTTCGGTCTGGGAATCACCGGCATGAGCCGGGATGTTTCCTGGGGATTCTATATTGCCCAGTTCACCTTTCTGGTCGGTGTCGCGGCCGGAGGCGTGATGGTGGTGCTGCCTTATTATCTTCATGATTACAAGGCGTTCGGACGCATCACCATACTGGGCGAGTTTCTGGCGATTTCCGCTCTGACCATGTGCCTGCTGTTCATCATGGTGGATCTTGGTCAGCCCATGCGGATGCTCAATGTGATTTTTTATGCCTCACCCCATTCCATGCTGTTCTGGGATATGATTGTGCTCAACGGCTATCTTTTCCTGAACATTGTCATCGGCTGGAATGTGCTGGAGGCCGAGCGCAACGGAACCCACTACGGAAAATGGCACAAGCCGTTCATTTACCTGTCCAGTCCCTGGGCTGTGGGCATCCATACGGTTACAGCCTACCTGTACTGCGGTCTGCCGGGAAGAGGGTTCTGGCTCACGGCCATTCTGGCGCCCCGGTTTCTGTCCTCGGCCTTTGCGGCCGGCCCTGCTCTGCTGATTCTGCTGTGCCTCATCATCCGGAGAGTGACCAATTTTGATCCGGGAAAAGAGCAGATCCAGAATCTGGCCAGAATCGTCACCTATGCCATCATCATCAATGTGTTCTTCTTCCTGTGCGAGGTTTTTGTGGCCTTTTACAGCCAGATTCCGGAACACATGGATCACATCAAGTACCTGTTTGTGGGTCTGCACGGTCACGGTTCCCTGGTTCCCTACATGTGGACCTCCATGATCCTCATGACCGTTGCCATCCTCATGCTTCTGCCCCCCTCTTTCCGGCAGAATGAGGGGCTGCTGGCTGTATCCTGTGTGCTGGTCTTTGTGGGAACCGGGATTGACAAGGGACTGGGCATGATCTCCGGCGGTTTTGTTCCCAATCCCCTGCATGAGGTCAATGAGTACGCTCCCACCATTCCTGAACTTATCGTGACTCTGGGTGTATGGGCAGCGGGTTTTCTGGTTCTGACCCTGCTGTTCAAAATGGCCGTGTCCGTGAAAGAGGAAGTGAGAGCCTAGTACATGACCAACTTGGCTTTTATATGATAAAACAGTGATTAACAAATTGAATTTTTTAAAAAAATTCAATTTTTGATTCTGTAAAATTCATGGTGTTTATGCACTGGTAATAAAAAAAACCGGATTTTTTTCAGAAATCCGGTTTTGACTGTAAAATTAGAGGTGTCCCACCTTTACACAAAACAGTCCCGTTTATGGGAGAGTTGTTAATTTTCTGGATTTTTACAAAAAAAATCAGAAAATTAACCCAACCTACGATTTCTGTCTGTGTAAAAAGGTGGGACACACCTAAAATTCATGGTGTTTATGCACTGGTAATAAAAAAAAACGGATTTTTCCAAAAAATCCGGTTTTTGATTCTGGTAAAATTCATGGTGTTTATGCACTGGCATAAAAAAACCGGATTTTTTTTTTTCAGAAATCCGGTTTTTATCTGACACGGTTTTATACTGATTCTCCATTGAGTTGATGCACTCTGCACCTGTGCAGGATTTGACAACTTTTCAGAAGTTGACAGTGGTTCAAATCCGTTGATCTGATCCTGTCACCGAGGCGGAAAAAATCCGAAAGGATTGAAATTGTTACAGCAAAAAATGCAAAAAACAAATCAGAATCCCGGATGGGATGACATTGTCAACCAATTTGACCCACTATCCAGAAGTTGTCAAATCTGACTGCATCAAACCAATGGCGAACGGATATTATTCACTGCAAAAATGAAAGCCCGTTCCCTTTTGGGAAGCGGGCTTTTTTTGTTTGATTTTTTCAGGGGATAATACCGATTCTCCATTGAAATCATATTCTGCGGAAGGCAGTGCCGATTCGCCGCCGATTTTATACAGTGCTTTCAGCTTATTGTGACCTTTGAGCCATTTTCGTGTCCTTTGCGGTTAAAGGAACGCATGGTTTCAATGGCGAATCGGTATTATTAAGCAGGCAATTAAACACACAAACTGCCATTTCAGTTAATATCCATAAATTCAGATAGTTTTAATCCAAAAGAACAGATACGCCAAAAAATAAATTGGTCTGGTACTATGAATTCCGCAGCAGGGATTCCATGCGGGAAATGTCTTCGGGCAGATCCACCTCCGGAGAATCATATGCTGTCACAATGACTTTGATTCTGTGTCCATATTCCAAAGCCCGGAGCTGTTCGAGTTTTTCAATGCCTTCCAGTTTTCCCTCCGGCAGTTTTCTGAACATGTCCAGAAACCGGCGGGTATAGGCATATACACCGAGATGTTTGTATGTGTCAAACACGGCAGACGGCTCTCTGCCAAAGGGAATGGGGGATCGGGAAAAATACAGGGCAAATCCCCGCGCGTCAAACACCACTTTCACATCTTTGGGATTGGTGATTTCATCCGGATGGACAATTTTGTATGCCAGAGTGCTCATGTGCAGATCCGGATCGGAAAAAAAGGGACGCACGACCTCATCCAGACACCGGGAATCCAGCAGGGGCTGGTCTCCCTGCACATTGATGACAATATCGTCCGGCCCAAGTCCCATCTGATGAGCGGCTTCACCTGCCCGGTCTGTGCCGGAGCGGTTTTCCGCAGAGGTCATCATGGCCCGTCCGCCAAAGGAATGCACCGCATCCAGAATCCGGGCATCATCTGTGGCCACCGCCACATCCGTCACATTTTCCGCTTTGCATGCGGCTTCATGCACCCGCTGAATCATGGGTTTGCCCCCAATTTTTGCCAAAGGCTTGCCCGGAAAACGGGTTGAACCGTAACGGGAGGGAATAATTACCGCAACTTTCATGGAAAACAGCCTGTTCCTTTCACATTATTTTAACTCAAGTTGCTGCCTATGAAAAAATTCAATAATATCAGACATCGGATTTTTTGAAAAAAATCACCATCCTTTATAACATCCTGCTTATATGATATTTATAAATTTATACCAATTCTCCATTGATCTGAAACATAAGCTGTTCAGGCATAAAGTTTTTCAGAAAAACCGG
>JAWKPW010000034.1:0-52917 GCA_041390465.1 Desulfobacterales bacterium
CACCGCTTATCAGGGCAAATTCGCCCTGATAATACCCAAAAACGTCACTTATCAGGGAAAGTTCGTCCTGACAAATTTTCCCTGATAATACCCCAAAATGCCACTTGTCAGGGAAAGTTTGCCCTGACAAATTCGCCCTGATAATATCCAAAAACATCACTTATCAGGAAAAGTTCGCCTTGACAAATTTTCCCTTTTTCAATATCTCTCTGTCTATACAAATACATATACTCTGCAAGGACGGCTTATGTCAAGCGCAAAAAACAGAAAAATCATGGATGAGGTTTGTAAAATGATGGGACATCCTCAATGTTCAATCCATACGGATCGATCTTAGTGTGACCGGAGTAAAAGATTTATCCGGTTTCATTATGTGAAATCCGGTCTCATCTGCGTTTGGTATGAAATTTAATTTGTAAAATCAGTGCGTTTATCCAATGCGTCTGCAAAGGGGGCATTGCGGTCAGGTTAAGACTGCCGGGAGTGCCAAACAGAAAGTTTGGCACTGATTTTTTTCAATCATTTCAGTGTCCCAAACTTTCCCTTCGGGACTCCTCCGGTCTTATACCGGTTCGCCATTGATTTGATCCAATCAGATTTGACAACTTTCCCCAAATTGTCAAATCTTATTGGAGACGGAACCGTTACATTCATTTTCAAAAATCACCTTATACCGGCGATACCGGCGAAAATCGGTATACACAACCGGCTGATATTGCCGGATTCCAGATCCCGGTTTTCACCGGGACAAGTTTTGCCGGAATGACGGCTGCCCCGGCAATCTGCCGGATTTTTAAAGACTGGCGCAACATCAGTTATTATGTTTTCAGAAAACGCTGATTTTTTATATATATAATAAATACAAATAGTTATGCTGCAAATCCATAATACTGTTCATGCTGATTTTATGTAATCTACTGATTTATAAATTAAAAAAATCAGCATAAAAAGTCCCGCTGCCAATTTTCATTCCTAAGCATACTGAAAAAACGTGAAAATTCTCTTTTCAGATATTTTTGGCAAAACCCTTTTCTTTCCTGCGGATTTCAGATATATTTTCAGGGTTCGGTGAAGATTTTTTTTGCAACAACCAAAATTCAGAGGAGGTTTCATGAAAATTCTTGTTTTGTATTATTCCAAGGGCGGCAATACCCGCAGACTGGCCGAGGCTGTTGCCAAAGGCGTGGATTCGGTGGATGGCGCCGAGGCCGTACTGAAAAAAACCGATGAGGTGACAAAAGAGGATTTTGTCGCTGCGGAAGGAATCATAGCCGGTTCTCCGGTTTATTTCGGGCTGATGGCAGCGGAACTGAAAAAAGTGTTTGATGATTTTGTCAGCGTCCGCAAAAAAATGGAAGGCAAGGTCGGCGCTGCCTTTGCCACTTCCGGAGATCCCAGCGGCGGCAAGGAAACCACCATGATGTCCATTATCCAGTGCCTGCTGATTTACGGAATGGTCATTGCGGGCGATCCGCTGGCTGCAACCGGGCATTACGGAACTTCATGCGTGGGAATCCCGGACAGCGGAACCCTTGAGAACGGGATCAAACTGGGCAGGCGCGTGGCAGAACTGTGCATCAAACTCAGAGGATAGTTTTCGGAAAAGGAACGGATATTCAACAGCTTCATTCCAGGAGAGAAAAATGACAGACTGTGTTTTCTGCAAAATTGTCAAGGGACAGATTCCCAGTTTCAAGGTGTATGAGGATGATCGCGTGTATGCCTTTGAGGACATCAATCCCATCAGCAAGGGACATACCCTGATTATTCCCAAAAAACACGCGGAAAATATATGGGAAATGGATGAAGAGGATATGGTGGCTGTCCACAAAGCTGCGAAAAAGATTTCCCAGGCCATCAAAGAGGCTTTGAAACCTGAAGGAATTGCCTGCCTCCAGCTCAACGGCAGAGCAGTCAACCAGGTGGTGATGCACTATCATTATCATCTGATACCCAAATCCGCAGGCGAACCGGAACTGCGCATGACCCAGTGGGAACTCAAACCCGGAAATATGGATGAAATCCGGAAGACAGCCGAGAAAATTGCCGCTGCCATCCGCTATAGTATTTAAGATAATAAATTTGGGGTTCCGTGTAGGTTGGGGTGAGGAACGAACCCCAACATATTCAGGATGTTGGGGTTCACTTCGTTCACCCCAACCTACCCAAAACAATTATCTTAAAAGCTATAGTACCTGACCAATTCAGTTTTTGATTCTCCAAAATTCAAAATGGTTATGCACTGGTTCACTCTCAAGCAAAGCAAAATAACGGCATGGAAGTTCAGCCCCTGTCAGTTCAGAGGCAAAGGCTCCGCAGGCAGGAAAAAAACAGGTACTGTCCCTGCATTTTTTCCCATGCCCTGTGTCATGCCGTTAACCTGCATCTCAGATATGATTTCCCAAAAGTGCTGGAAAGTTTGTGATCCTGCGATCTTTGCAGAATTTTCAGTTTGGCACTTTTCCGTGCCAACGGGTTTGACAGGCATGCATGAAATCTGAAAAAATTTGAGCTGAAAAACTTTCCCTGACCGGAGTTTTTCTGCCGCTAAGCTGCAAAAACACAAAGGTTCACAAAGGGTTATACCGATTCCCCATTGAAATCATATTCTGCGGAAGGCAGTGCCGATTCACCGCCGATTTTATGCAGTGATATAAATTTGCTGTGACCTTTGTGCCCTCTTCGTGTTCTTTGCGGTCAAAAAAAAGCATGGTTTCAATGGAGAATCGGTATTATCTTCAAATTTCATATCAGCCGGGAATGCGAACCGCAAGGGTGGTTCCGCTCTCCTCGGAAGTCAGCATTTGGACGGAACCCCGGAGAGTTTCCGCGATCAGTTTTGCACTGTAGGTTCCAAGCCCGGTTCCGTTTTTTTTGCCTGCTGTGACATAGATGTCGAAAAATCTGTCCCGGATTTCTTCCGGAACAGCGCCCCTGTTGCGGATGAGCACAACAACTTCCCCTGTTTTGCTGTCTTTGTCCAGTGAGACGGTGACATTTTCCCCTTCCGGAGAAGCCTCCAGCGCATTTTTGATCAGATTGGCCAGCATGGAATAGCAGAGCAGTTCCTCGCCTCTGGCATAAAAAATTTCCTTCTCCCCTGCGGGATTTCCCTGCACCAGTGTCTGCAGGTTCAGTCTTTTGCCCCGAATCAGGCCGCCGAGTTCCACTTTGATCTTGCCGATCACATGCAGCAGATTGACCAAAACCGGCTGCAGGGGATAGGTTTTCTGCTCCATGCGGAACAAGTCCAGCGAAAGATTGATGATATTGAGTACGCGGTAGGCAGACTCCTCAATGGTGGCAAGGCATTCCTGCTGCTGTTCATCCAGATTGTCATCAGTCATGAGCAGTTGGGAAAAACCGATAATGGAATTGAGCGGTGTTTTCACATCATGACGGGTGATTCTTTCCACATTTTCACGGAAACGGGCAGCCTGAATCAGTTCCCGGTTCTGCTGTTCAATCTTCTGTTTCTGCCCCGCAATTTCCTCCAGAGCCATTTTGAGGGAAAGATGATTGCGCACTCTGGCCCGGACAATGGGCGGACTGACCGGTTTGACGATATAGTCAATTGCACCCATCAGCAGTCCCTTTTCCTCATTTTCCATTTCACTCATGGTTGTGATGAAAATAACCGGAATATGATGTGTTTTCGGATCAGACTTGAGAAGTCTGCACACTTCATAACCGTCCATCCCCGGCATCATGATGTCCAGCAGAATGATATCCGGAGGATTGGCCGAGTTTGCCCGTTTCAGCGCCTCCTCCCCGTTTTTCGCGATAATCAGCCGGTATTCCTCTTTCAGAATCGCGACCATGACATTGATGTTGAATCTCTCATCATCCACAATCAGTATTTTCTGATCAGGTTTCATCCCCCCCCCTGTCCGGAGAAAAATCCCTGCAAATGCTCACTCCGGAAAACGCCTGCCGATTTCCAGAAACTGCGGTACTGTTTTTTCAAAAATATCCACGAAATCCGGATCAAAATGCCGGCCTCTCTGCTTCCGGATTTCCGCCACAGCCCGATCAACAGGCCAGGCTTCCTTGTAGGGACGCTTGGTGGTCAGCGCGTCAAACACATCAGCCAGCGCGGCAATCCTGCCGTACAGGGGAATCTTTCTGCCTTTGCTTCCCTGGGGATATCCGGAACCGTCCCACCTTTCGTGATGGGAGATGGCAATCTGCTGCCCTGCGCGCATGAGCATGGAATTGCTTTTGGACAGAATTTTCGCGCCGATGATGGTATGTTTTTTCATGATTTCCCATTCCTGCGTATCCAGCCTTCCCGGTTTCAGAAGAATGACATCCGGAATTCCCATTTTTCCAATATCGTGCATGGGACTGGCCAGCAGAATGATGTCACATTCCTTTTCCGGCAGACCATAGGCACGGGCCAGCAGCGCGCTGTAATGACTCATGCGCTTGATGTGGGAACCGGTTTCCGGATCCTTGTATTCCGCTGCAAACACCAGACGGTGAATAATCTCCAGACGGCTGTTGTAAAGTTCCCTGGTTCTTTCCTCCACCATCTCTTCCAGAATATGGTTCTGGTTTGCCAGTTCCAGTTGGGCATCCCGCAGAGAAAGATGGGTTCTGACCCTGGCCCTGACCACAGGCGGACTGACCGGTTTGGTGATATAATCCACGCCTCCGGCCTCAAAACCTCTGGCCTCATCCTGCTCCTCGCCCAGAGCCGTGATAAAAATAATGGGAATTTTTCCGGTTTTTTCATTTTCCTTCAGGATTCTGCAAATCGTGTAGCCATCCATCTGCGGCATCATGATATCCAGCAGGATCAAATCGGGAAGACTGTCTGAATCCAGACGGTTAAGGGCTTCCTCCCCGCTTTTGGCAACAATGACTTTGTAATCGGATTTGAGAATTTCAACCAGAACATTGATGTTGAAACGCTCATCATCCACAATCAGTATTTTGTGGGATTTTTCCTTCATGACTGTCCTTTCCTTATCCCGGATCTGCCCCACTGCCATTGTGTCAGGCGGCAAAATGCGTGTTCCCCGAGAGGGGGCATGGGCTGTGTCTTTTTCCTGTTTCCAATTTTAAAGGGGGCAGGGAAAAACGCACTTTCTGTTTTGCAGTGTCTCCAGAATTTTTTCCAGACTTTCCCGTGCCTCTCCGAATTCATAATTGTAAATCTGCTCCCCAAGCTGCTCTGCGGCTGCGGTCAAATCGCACTTTTTCAGATATGCCTTCACGGATTCCGCTTTTTCCAGCACTTCCGCATCTCCTTCCTGCAGCAGTTTCCCCAGTTCATTGAGCATGGAAATCAGATCAGATATCTGTGCCGGGCTCTCCTCTTTGTCCGGGCTGCGTTCCGAAGTTTCCGCATTCGGCATTTCTGCCAGTGTTTTTATGAAAAGCAGGACATGACTGAGTTCCTTTTCCAGTTTTTCCCCCAGCGCGGAATATTCCTCTGTCCTGTCTTCCCTGATCGCGGCTTCCATCTGTCCGGCTGCCAGAAAGAGTTCCTGTGCACCCATATTCCCGGCCACGCCCTTGAGGGTATGGCTCAGTCTGCGGAGTTCCTCTGCATTTTTGTGCTCCAGCATGTCTTTGATTTTTGGAACCGCATCCCGGTAATCCTGATAAAACTCCGCAAGCAGTTTCCGGAACAGCGTCTGATTGCCCGCCACCCGTTTCAGTCCGGCCCGGGTGTCAATGCCGGGCGGGGAAAAGGAAAATCCCTGTCTGCCGGTTCCTCTGTCCTGCTGTGTGATCTCATCGTGCACGGTATCCTCCCGCGAATGCCGCTGAGACCGAATCCAGCGGGAGAGCACAGAAAGAAGTGTTTCCGGATCAATGGGTTTGCTGATAAAATCATCCATGCCGCAGCCCAGGCATTTCTCCCGTTCGCTGCCCATGGCATGGGCTGTCATCGCGATGATGGGGATTCGGGGAACAGGGGTTCCGGCTGCATAATTCCGGTTTTCTGAAACCGCAGATATTGGGATTTCAGATTTCAGATTTCCGTTCCTTTGTCCCAAATTTCCCCGGCTTCCTGTCTCCATTTCCCATTTCCGGATTTCCTCCGTGGCTTCGTAACCATCCATTTCCGGCATCTGAATGTCCATGAATATCAAATCAAAATGGGCTTTCTGCACCATGCAAATACCTCTTTTCCGTTGTTTGCCACCTGGACAGAAGGAAGCCCTCGGACTGGAGGCTGACTCGAGCACGCCACCTGCTGGTTGATCCGGTTGTCTTCCACCAGCTGTACCCGTGCGCCCCGGATGGAATTTCTGAGATATATATCCTTGTTTTTCTTCTTTGGGGGATGGATTTCAGCCTGTTTCTGTCCCATCACCTCCAGAATGGTCTGGAAAATCACAGTGCGGCTTACAGGTTTTACCAAAACCGCATCCAGCAGATCCCGGTGTGTCTGCTCCATCACTTTTTCCCCGTATCCTGTCACCAGAATGATTTTGGGCATCTGTTCCGGGGGAAACCGCTCTTTGATCCGTTTCGCGGTTTCAATGCCATCCATGTTCGGCATATTCCAGTCCAGAAAAATGAGTCGGAAGGGATAAGAACTGTTTTCCTGAACAAGTGCCAGGGCACGCTTCCCGGATTCGGCAGAAACCACATCAAAGGAAAAAGAGGAAAGGGTTTTTTCCAGAATGTCACGGGAACCTCTGTTGTCATCAGCCACCAGCACCCGCATTCCCGCAAGTTCCGGCGGCGCAAGAAACTGTTTTTTCCGCAGTCTGCTCTGTCTTTTGAATTCGCCTGTAAAGGTGAAGGTGCTTCCCTGTCCCGCTTTGCTTTCCGCATGGATTTCCCCGCCCATCATCTCGGAAAGACGTTTGCAGATGGCCAGTCCCAGCCCGGTTCCGCCAAATTTGCGGGTCACAGAACCGTCTGCCTGGGTAAAGGGATCAAAAAGTCCCGCGAGTTTTTCCGGACTGATGCCAATGCCGGTATCCCGCACCGAAAAACGGATCCGCACCCGGTCAAAGGACAGTTCTCCGTCCCCGGTGATTTCCGCGCGGACAGCAATTTCCCCTTTTTCCGTGAATTTGAGCGCATTGCTTGTGAGGTTCAGCAGAATCTGTCCCAGGCGCAGCGGATCGCCGATGAGAAAACGCGGCACATTCTCGGCCAGGGAAAAGATCATTTCAATGCCTTTTTCCTCGGCTTTGAGGCGAACCAGATCAGAGAGACTGTCAAAGACTTCATCCAGATTGAACTCGGCTGATTCCATTTCCATTTTTCCGGCCTCGATTTTGGAAAAATCAAGGATGTCATTGAGGATGCCAAGCAGTGATTCGGATGCGGATTTGATCTTTCTCAGATAATCATGCTGCCGCGCGGTCAGTTCCGTCTGCAGGGCCAGATGGGTCAGTCCCATGACCGCGTTCATGGGGGTGCGGATTTCATGGCTCATCCGGGCCAGAAACTCACTTTTGGCACAACTGGCCGATTCAGCCTCGGCTTTTGCTTTCTTGAGCTCAGCCTCGGTCTGTTTCCGGCAGATAAATGTGCCCAGCATATCCGCTGCGGTCCGCAGCATGCGGATTTCCTCCTCTGCCCAGTTCCGTGCCTGAACACAGTCATCAAACCCGATGAATCCATACCAGTTTTCCCGGACAAAAACAGGCAGAATCAGAAGGGAGACAATGCCCTGGGCTTCCAGTATTTCCCTTTCTGAATCGGTCAGTTGTGCCACAATGCCGCTGTAACTTTCCCCTGCTTCCAGTTTTGTCCGAAGAAAGTCCAGATTCCTGTAAGGCAGATGCCGCAGAAGAGGATTGCCGATTTCAGATTTTATTCTGTCCGCACAGATTTCACAGAGTTGCCTCATGCAGAGTCCGTCCGCGGGATCATCAAAATTCTCAAAAATATAAACCCGGTGGGCTTCTGCCGCATACAGAAGATGGCCGATGGCAGAAACCATGATTTCCTCCACAGGGCCGTTTGCCAGCAGCATACGGGAACACGCAGATATGCCGGCTTCATAGCGCTGACGTCTCTGTTCTTTTTTTTCAGAACAGTTCTGTTCGGCAATCCGTCCCAGAAGCTCGGCAATGGCATTGATCAGATGATGCTCCTCGGGATAAAATGGTGATTTGTCCGGTTCCGGGTTTTCATCCGAATGAGATACTTCCAGCATACCCGCAGTTATGCCGTTGACAAAAATATTCTGCTTCTGTGTCTGAAAGGTTTCTGAAAAACCGGGGGTGCGGACTTCCAGTCCGTCCAGCACAATCCGCGCGCCTGTGATTTCCGGATCATGACAGGCCGGAGGAATCTGCTGAGCGATTTGCCTCAGAATTTTTTCCCATGCCGGCGCAGTGTCCAAATCCGCGCCTGAGACCAGACTGGATATCCCGTAAAGGCAGTTGAGTTCCTTTATCCGTTCATTCAGACGCCGGGACTGCTCCTGCAGGGCTTTCTCAACCTGTCGGCGTTCATGGATTTCCCTTGCCAGACGCCGGTTCCAGCCCAGTGTCAATGCCAGAATAAGGCCGGAAATTCCGACAGCAATGGATATCCACTGCCATACGGCCCTCCAGTTGATTCGGTAATCATAGGGAATCCGGAGCCATTTCTCCATAATCGCGGAATGAACCTCAGGTTTGGCCGCGACCAGTATTTTGTCAATAATGGCGGAAAGTTCAGGCCAGTCTCTGCGCACGGCAAAACGCATCTGCACTTCCGGATATCCGGTCAGGGCAGCCACTTTCAGATTGGAGAATTTGTGTCTCTGAATCAGAAATCCGGATACGGCCAGATAGCCGACATAGGCTTCTGTTTTTCCCGAAGACACAGCTTCCAGTCCCTCCAAAGGCAGTTTCACGGGAATCATATCTATCTCCGGATAATCCTGCTGCAACTGATGCCAGATGATGGTATCCCTGACAGCCGCGATCTTCCTGCCTTTGAGAGATTCGAGTCCCATGATGAAAGGATTCTCACTTCGGTTGACAATCGCGGTCGGAACCGAAAGGACAGGCTGGGAAAAATTGAGAAAAGTTCTGCGTCCGGCTGTTTCATTTCCGATGAACATGTCTATCTGCCTGTCTTTTGCCTGTGCAACCAGATCCGGCCAGGAAAGAAAAACCGTCTGAATATGAATGCCGGTGCGTTCACTGACAATGCGGATATAGTCAACCAGCAGTCCCGCAGCATTTCCCTTCTTATCCCGGAATGCACCCGGAGGAAAGCCTTCGGGAAGACCTGCCCGGATGACAGGATGTGCGGCAATCCATGCTTTCTCTTCCGCAGTGAAGACCGGATATACTTTCTCATCTGCGTACAGCGGACAGAAAGAGCATAGACAGAAAATGGCAGTGATAATGATCTTCATGTTCCTCACAGATGAATATGCAGAGATTCACGGATAATGTCCAGAGTTTTTCCTGCCGCGTCAAAATCAAAATTCTGAATCTGCTGTTCCAGCAGATTTGTCTCTTTTTTCAAATCCGAATCTTTCAGAAGCGTTCTGAGCTGCGCTGCGCATTCCTCTGACTCGGAATCGCCGTCTTCAAGAAGAGATTGCAGTTTTGTCACAAGCGGGCCAAGTTCGAAATGCTGTGCGGGTATCTCCCGGATCTGTGCTTCCGAAGAGTTTTTTCTGGCCAGAGACATCTCCTTCATCCGGATGGCCTCCCGTACCTGATGCAGGGCTTTTTCAAGACGATCCAGCAGCTTTTCCACATCACTTCCTTTGTTTTCCGCAAGTTCATTTTCCAGACTTTGTGCTCTTTTCTCCAGTTCCCCTGCCCCCATGTGACCGGCCACGCTTTTCAGGGTATGTGCCATCCTGCGGAGATATTCCCTGTCTCCCCTGTGCAGAGCCGCACGGAGAAGCGCGGGGGCATCCGCATAATCTGCACAAAAATCGCGCAGAATTTTCTGAAACAGTTCCGGGTTTCCGGACAGTCTTTTCAGCCCTGCACGCAAATCAATGCCCGGAAGATCGGGAAATGAGATTTCTGATTCCCGCGATGTCTGATCCGGCTGCGCCGTACAGTCCCTTTGCACATCACTTCCAATCCATTTCCGCACCGTTTCATGCAACTGATCCGGTTCAATGGGTTTGCTGATATAGTCATCCATGCCTGCTTCCCTGCATCGTTCCCTTTCTCCGGACATGGCGTGCGCGGTCATCGCGATGATGGGGATTCTGGGAACAGGGGGCTGGGAACAGGGGACAGGGATACCATCCGCATGAGGGGAGGCTTCGGAACACAGGGATATCGATTTTTCCGATTTCTGACTTCCATCTTCCGAATCTCCGGTCTTCAGTCCCAACCCCCCTGTTTCCATTTCCCATTTCCGGATTTTCCCTGCGGCCTCATATCCGTCCATGACCGGCATCTGAATATCCATGAAGATGGCATCATAGGCGGAAGCCGCCACTGCCTGCAGAGCCTCTTTTCCGTTTGTCACAGTTTCCACCCGCAGGCCCGCGTGCTCCAGGAGTTCACGTGCCACCTGGCGGTTGATATCATTGTCTTCCACCAGCAGCACTTTGGCATTGCGGATCCTTTTCACAGATTGCGAACGGTTCGGCAATCCGGCCCCCTGTGCTTCTCCGATTTCACCATTGTGCAGTCCGAATACTGCGGTAAAGGAAAAAAGGCTTCCCCTCCCGGGTTCGCTTTCCGCCTGAATATCTCCGCCCATCATCTCCACAAGGCGCCTGCAGATGGCCAGCCCCAGCCCGCTCCCTCCGAACTTCCGGGTCATGGAACCATCTGCCTGACAGAAGGCCTGAAACAGAAAGGGAAGATGCTCCGGTGCAATGCCAATGCCGGTATCCTCAACGGCAAATCCGAGTTTCACTCTTTTTCCGGGCAGATCAGCCAGATGTTGCGCAGATACGGTGATTTTCCCTCTGTCTGTGAATTTCACCGCATTGTTGATCAGATTGATAAGCACCTGACGCAGACGAAGGGAATCGCCTTTGAGCCGGCGCGGCACCTCCCCTTCCATGCGGAAAACCAGTTCAAGTCCTTTTTCTTCTGCCCCTGTTCCCAGAAGATCGGAAACATCCTTCCATACCCCGTCAAGATCAAACGCTCCTCTTTCCATCTTCATTTTTCCGGCCTCAATTTTGGAAAAGTCCAGAATGTCATTGAGCAGCGCGAGAAGGGAATGGGCAGACTGATGGATTTTGCTCAGATAATCCTGCAGCCGGGGATTGAGTTCCGTGTGCAGGGCCAGATGGCTCATGCCGATAATCGCATTCATGGGCGTGCGGATTTCATGACTCATTCTGGCAAGAAACTCACTTTTGGCCCGGTTTGCGGCTTCCGCGTTTTCCTTTGCCTGCCGTATTCTTTCTTCCGCTCTTTTGCGTTCACTGACATCCCGGACAATCATCACCACACAGTTTCTGCCTCCCATCTGTATGCCCAGCGGATTCATTCTGCCCTCAAACCAGCGGAAACCGCCGAGGGTCTGCAGCGGATATTCAATAATCTGAATCTGTTTTTCTGATATGCTTTTTCTGATGCTTTCCAGAATTCTTTCGGCTGTATCCTGCGGAAGAATATCGTGCATCCGTCTGTCCTTCATATCACGGAAAGAAGCACAGAGCAGGGTTTCATCCGGTGTCATGATTTCCATATACCGCCCATCCTCATCCAGAACAAAGAGTTTGTCCGGCAGCACATCCATAATGGCCTTCAGATGCGCGCTGCTTTCACAGAGGGCCTGTTCTGTCTGCCGCCGTTCGGCAATCTCCCGGCAGTACTGGGAATTGCGCTCTTCAAGTTCCCTGCGCATGTTCCGCAGGCGCAGATGGGTTCTGACACGGGCCAGCACCTCATCCTTGTCAAAGGGCTTGGTGACAAAATCCACACCGCCTGCGGAAAAAGCCCTGACCTTGTCAGGGGAATCCCGCAGCGCAGTGACAAAAATCACCGGCACATCCCGGGTGCGGGCATCTGCCTTGAGGGCTTCACAGACCTGATACCCGTCCATCTCCGGCATGCGGATATCCAGCAGAATCAGATCCGGGGGGGTTCTCCTGGCATAGTTGAGCGCAAATGCTCCGTCCGGTGCAGATTTTACAGCATAGCCCTGTCCGCTGAGAATCGTTTTCAGCAGATGCAGGTTGGCAGGGGTGTCATCCACAATCAGAACCGTTGCTTCAGGGAAAGCTGTGCCAATATCGTCCATCCGATTCTCCTGTGGCAGGCAGAGCATCAGGTGAACCCTGAAACCCGAAACCTGCTGCATGACCGCATTGGTTTTCAGAGTGCAAAAGATTGAATTTTATCAAAAAATTGGTTTTTAATACGCACCTGCTCTGCAAAAACCGGGTTGGTCATGGACTATTTTCTGTACAGTTGCGGATATTCACTGGGCGGATAGAGCCGCAGTTTGCACTCCGGACAGATGCCGTGGGTAAAACTGACGTCCGCATGTTCCCGGATATACACTTCAATCTGCTCCCAGTAGCCTTTGTCATTGCGGATTTTTTTGCACCCCGCGCAGATGGGCAGAAGACCGCTGAGGGTTTTTATCTCTGCCATCGCATTTTTCAGTTCTGAAATCAGGTGATCCTTTTCCGCAACATTTTCCCTGAGTTCATGGGACTGCCTGCGAAGGGCTTCCTCAGCCTGTTTCCTTTGCGCAATTTCCTTTTCCATCTGGAGATTTTTTTCCCGAAGGACTTTGTGCATCCGCTGCAGATTCAGATGGGTTCGAATCCGTGACATCACCTCATCGGCCTGAAAGGGTTTGGTGATATAATCCACTCCTCCCAGAGAAAATGCCCTGACCTTGTCAATGGTCTCATTGAGCGCACTGATGAAAATGACGGGAATGTCACGGGTGCGCTCCTCATTCTTGAGCACCCTGCAGACTTCATAGCCGTCCGGCGGCGGCATGCGGATGTCAAGCAGAATCAGATCCGGCAGTTCACAGGATCTGTCCATCAGATATTTCAGGGCATGACTGCCTCCGGGTGCGGATTGCACCGTATATCCCTGGGCAGACAGAAGCGTTTTCAGCAGATGCAGATTCACCGCTGTGTCATCCACAGCCAGAATCCGCTCCTCGGGACGGTTTGCAGCAGAATCCTTCATTCCTTTTCCCCCTGGCAGCAGGAACTTCGTAAGCAATCATAAGTTTTCAGGTACAAAAATCCAATGATTTGAGCCGCGAGGCACAAAGCGCGCTGCGAACCTCCTGACAGTGCGGAAGTTCCGGCATCCGTTTTTTGCACAAATTTTTTGCACAAAAACTTTTTTCTGCCTGCCTTCATATCCGGGGTTTCAGCACGCGGGCCTCTCACCTTGCATCGAAAATACTGACTCCTGATATTTTACTATAATCCCTGCTGCATGAAAATAACAATAAAAGAAAACAGGCTGAAACATGCACGGGGAAAAAACATCTCCTGAATTTGCTTGCAAAATCCTTTTATTTCCTGTAATTGAAAAAAATATCTTCCTGCGCGGGGCTGTGAAAAAAAATGGATTTGAGAACTTTTGAAATTTTCCCAAATCGCCGCGGGGAATGAAGCTGTCACAGGAGCCGCTATGAACTCAGGTCAGAATATTTTCGTCATCTTGGCTGTTGCCGTCATGTTTTCTCTTTTCGGATTTATTGTTTACGGAGACAAGGGGCTCGCAGAGCTGAACACACTCCGGGAGACCCGGGACACTCTGAACCGGAAAAACCAGAGCATGATTCAGCAAAATCTTTCCCTGTACCGCACCATTGAACGCCTGCGCAATGATCTTGATTTTATCGAAAGTATCGCAAGGCATGAACTCGGACTTGTGGGCAGAGAGGAGATTATCTTCAAACTGGCAGAAACAGCAGCAGGGGAAATCCGGCAGCCGGGGCAGGAAGAAACCCGGCAGTCAGAGCCGGAAGAAATGCAACAGACAGAACAGGGGGAAACGGAAAGACAATGAACCGGACATTCAGAAAAAAAATCCTCTGCATTGGCGCTGGATATGTTGGCGGCCCCACAATGGCCGTGATAGCACACAAATGCCCCCAGTGCAAAGTAAGCGTTGTGGACATCAATCCGGATCGGATTGCCCGCTGGAACTCGGATCATCTGCCCATTTACGAACCCGGTCTGGATGAAGTGGTCAGATCTGCAAGGGGCAGAAATCTTTTTTTCAGCACAGAAGTGGAAAAAGAGATCCGGGAGGCGGACATCATCTTTGTCAGTGTAAACACACCCACCAAAACCTTTGGGGTGGGCGCGGGCATGGCTGCGGATTTGCAGTACTGGGAAAAAACTGCGCGCCAGATTCGGGACTGTGCCCAATCTGCCAAAATCATTGTGGAAAAAAGCACCCTGCCGGTGAAAACCGCGCTGGCCATGAAACGGATACTCACCGCAGGCGACAATCCCAACCGATTTGAAGTCCTGTCCAATCCGGAATTTCTGGCTGAGGGCACAGCCATACGGGATTTGGAAAACCCTGACCGGGTGCTTATCGGCTCGGACGAGACAGCCTCGGGCCTGAAAGCCCGCATGGAACTGGTGGAAATTTATGCCTGCTGGGTTCCCAAAGAGCGGATTCTCACCACAAATCTTTGGAGCAGTGAGCTTTCCAAGCTGGTATCCAACGCGTTTCTGGCACAGAAAATATCCTCCATCAATTCCATTTCCGCGCTTTGTGAAAAAACCGATGCCGATGTCACAGAGGTTGCCAAAGCTGTGGGCATGGACAGCCGTCTGGGAAGCCGCTTTCTCAATGCGAGTGTGGGCTTTGGCGGTTCCTGTTTCAAAAAGGATATTCTCAATCTGGTCTATCTCTGCCGCTATTACGGGCTGGAACCGGTGGCTGATTACTGGGAAGGCGTGATTCGGATCAATGATTATCAGAAACAGCGCTTTGTGCTGAATATGCTCAGCAATATGTTCAATACGCTGACAGGGAAAAAAATCTGCCTGTTCGGGTTTGCCTTCAAGGCGGACACAGGGGACACAAGGGAAAGCCCCGGCATCTTCATTGCCCAAAAACTGGCAGAGGAAAAGGCCCGGATTGTCATCAGCGATCCCCAGGCCATTGAAAATGCCAAAAATGATCTCAAAGATGTCAAAGGGGACTTTGTGTATGAAAAAGACCCGTATGCGGCAGCAGAGGGCTGTGATGCGATAGCCGTGATTACGGAATGGCCCCTGTACGCAGGTCTGGATTATAACCGCATTTATGATGCCATGATCAAACCCGCGTTTGTTTTTGACGGCAGAAACATTCTGGAACACCGGAAGCTGTTTGAACTCGGTTTCAATGTCTTTCCCACAGGCAAGGCTCCCTTAACCCATTTTCAGGATGAAAATTTGACCTGTCTCTGAGGATTTTTTATGCAGTTTATTGATTTGAAGACACAGCAGCAGCGGATTCGCAAAGAGATTGAAGACCGCATCCGCGATATTCTGGATCACGGAAAATACATCATGGGACCGGAAATCGCGGAACTGGAGGAAAAGCTGGCCGCTTTTGTCCGTGTTCCCCATGCCATTGGATGCGCCTCCGGAACCGATGCCCTGCTCATGGCGTTGATGGCATATGACATTGGCCCCGGAGATGCGGTGTTCACCACGCCCTTCACGTTTATCGCCACAGCAGAGGTCATCCGCCTGCTGGGCGCAGTTCCGGTGTTTGCCGATATTGATCCTGCGACCTTCAATCTGGATCCCGCGAAACTGGAGGCAGCCATTGTCGCGATGAAAAGCGGAAATCCGCAGCTTCATCCGCTGCCGCGCGGGGCGGAAATGCTGAAACCCAAAGGCATTATTGCGGTGGATCTGTTCGGACTTCCGGCAGAGTACGATCAGATAAACACTGTGGCCAAAAAGCACGGCCTGTTTGTGATTGAGGATGCTGCCCAGTCCTTTGGCGCACAATATCATGGCCGGAAAGCAGGCTCACTGGCTTCCATTGCCTGCACCTCCTTTTTCCCGGCCAAACCATTGGGAAGCTACGGAGACGGAGGCGCGGTTTTTACAGAAAATCAGGATCTGGCAGAGAAAATGATCTCCATCCGGAATCACGGTGCCGGCCCCCACAAATATGACAATGAGCGCATCGGCATCAACGGTCGGCTGGATTCCCTGCAGGCTGCGGTTCTGCTGGCCAAACTTGGCATTTTCCCTGAGGAAGCTGATTTGCGGCAGGCAGTTGCTGGCCGGTATTCCGAAGTTCTGGCCGGGATTCCGGGACTGCGTCTCCCGTCTGTTCCGCTTGGGATGAAAAGCATCTGGGCACAGTACTCAGTTCTGGCACGCGATGAGGCGCATCGGGCAGGCTTGCAGAAAAAACTTGGAGAGGCCAAAATCCCCACCGCTGTCTATTATCCCATTCCCCTGCATCTGCAGACAGCCTTTGCGGATTTGGGATACAGAAAAGGAGATTTTCCCATCACCGAAGATTTTGCCTCCCGCATTTTCAGCCTTCCCATGCACCCCTATCTGAAAGCAGAGGATCAGAAAAGGATTGCAGAGGCAATGGTCTCCTGAGATAATGAGAAAATTTTTTTCATCAATCCCCGGCATTTGTTCAAAACAGCAGACAGTCTGTTTTTTTTGCTGCATCTTTGACCTCAGCCGCACCCGGTTTCAGAAATCGGCAAAATCCTTATGACTGCATATTTTATCCGGCGTTTTTTACTGATTATTCCAACCTTTATGGGCATTACTGTGATGGTCTTCATCATCACCCGGCTGGTGCCGGGCGGGCCCATTGAACGGATTATTGTCCAAGCCCAGCAGATGCGCAATGCCGAAGGCGGGGGGAAAAGTTTGCGTATGTCCGGAGCCGACCAGAGTCAGCCCCTTTCCGAAGATCAGTTGGAGGAACTGAAAAAATACTATGGTTTTGACAAACCCGTACTGGTCAGTTATTTCCTCTGGCTGGGAAAAGTGCTGACCGGCGATTTGGGAACCTCCACGCGGTATTATGATCCGGTCTGGCAAATGATCCGGGAGCGGATTCCCATTTCCCTTTATTTCGGGATTCTGTCCACACTCCTGATTTACGGGGTGTGCATTCCGCTGGGCATTGCCAAGGCTGTGCGCCACAAAAGCGGATTTGACAATCTCACTTCCATCATTGTTTTTGCGGGTTACGCGATTCCGGGCTGGGTCGCGGGAGTTCTGCTGCTGATGCTCTTTGCATCCCACTGGGAAATCCTGCCTTTGGGCGGTCTGATGAGTGACAATTTTGATGATTTGTCCCTGATCCAAAAAGGAGCGGATATTCTCCGGCACACGGTTCTGCCGCTGACGGCCTATGTGCTCGGTTCCTTTACGGTTATGACCTTTCTGATGAAAAATACGCTCATGGACAATCTGGCCTCGGATTATGTGCGCACGGCCATTGCCAAAGGTCTGCCTTTCCGCAAAGCTGTTTTCGGCCATGCGCTCCGCAACAGCCTGATTCCCATAGCCACCCATTTTGGCAACAATGTTTCCGTACTGCTCATGGGTTCTTTTCTCATTGAAACGGTTTTCAATATTGACGGCATGGGACTGCTGGGCTATGAATCCATTATTGAACGGGATTATCCTGTGGTACTGGGCATTCTGGTGATTTCCTCCCTTCTGCTGCTCATCGGCAATATTCTTTCAGACATCTGCGTGGCTCTGGTGGACCCCCGTGTGCAGTTTCAGTGAATGCCCTGCCATAAAAACTTCTTGACATTTTTCCCATGTCCGTTTATTTCATCCTGCAAAAATCGTTCAGGTGCTGCAAACCAAGAGGGAATCCCGTGCAAATCGGGAGCGGGCCCGCCGCTGTGACCGGGGACAAAGACCGCAATTGTGCCACTGTCTGGTAAAGACGGGAAGGCGCGGTCAGAGAATGATCCGGAAGTCAGAAGACCTGCCTGAATTTCATAAGAGTGTGACAAAGGGAAACGCCGCGGACAAGCGTTTGCTCTGCATGTGTATATCTGTGGATAAAAAAAGGGATATCCCCGGATCGATTCATTTCGGTCCGGGGATTTTTTTTGGATTTTTTTCGGAGGATTCTGATGCGGCATTTTATGAAAATCTGTTTTGTGCTTTTGATTTTTTTCACTCCTGCAGCCGGATATTCTGACACGGAAAAAGCGGACAGAAAGGATCTGATTCTGGATACCATTGTGGTGACCGCCGAGAGACCGGCACAGAAATCTCAGACCGGTGATGTGGATATGGAAACCACACCCGCCAATACCACAGTGATTCCCAAAGAAAGTTTTGAGGGAAAAATTGTCAGTCTCGCAGAGGTGATTGAAAAGGAAACCGGGGTGCAGATCCGTCAGTCCGGCGGACTGGGCAGTTTTTCCTCTGTATCCCTTCGCGGTTCCTCCTCGGATCAGGTTCTGGTCTTTCTCGACGGCATTCTGCTCAATGATGCTTCCGGCGGGGGCGTGGATATGAGCAGCATTTCTCTTTCGGATGTGGAGGCAGTGGAAATTTACCGGGGCATCACGCCTGTCAATTTCAGTTCCGCATCCATCGGGGGCATTGTGAATATCCGGACTCTGCGGGCAAAAGAGGGACTCAGCGGAAATGTGAGCGCGGGATACGGCTCTTTTGACACAAAAAAACTGGCCGGATTTCTCAATCACAAAAGCGGAAAATGGGATTCAATTCTTTCTGCGGACTGGCTGGATACAGACAATGACTATGACATGCACAATGACAACGGAACCGAATGGAATTCCTCGGATGATCGCTGGGAAAAACGCAGCAATGCACAGGTGGATCAGTACAATGTTCTTGCCAAAGCCGGATATAATTTCACAGATCATGTCCGGCTGGAATTTGCCAATCAGTATTTCAGCAAAGATCAGGGACTTCCTGGCTGGGACAACAGCGAACTCACAAAATCCTCTCTCACAACCGACCGGAATATCAGCACCCTGAAACTCACAGCCAATGATCTGGGAAAATGGCATCTCAACACCGGCACGCAGTTTTCCCATACATGGAAGGAAGAGGAATATGATGATCGGGGCGGGCATATCGGACTGGGGGAACAGCACAGCACGTATACCACAACCCGGTTGGGCGGGGATTTTTTTCTGGAATGGATGTCGGATTATCACAGTCTGATTTTTTCCGCAGCATTTCAGCATGAGGAATATGAAACTGCGGATCATCTGAAAAAAAGCAATCCCCTTGACAGCAGCAGAGACAAAAAAGCGCAGATCTGGGCATTCAGGACAGTCTTTTTTCTTTGAAAGATCGTGGCTGATTGTCACGCCCGCGTTCCGTTATACCCGGCTGGGAGGATGAACTGGATGAAAATACAGGCATATGGGCACTTAACTGAAAGAGCCGCGAACAGTGATTTCAGTCCCCAGATTGGCATAAAATACAGTCCCCTGCAATGGCTGAGCTTTAAAACCAATCTCGCGAAGTATGTCCGTTATCCTTCCTTTTTTGAACTATTCGGAGATCGGGATTTTTCGCGGCAATGCGGAACTGAAGAGAAGGAGGGCATCAATTTTGATATTGGCCTGCAGATACGGCAGAAATGGAACCGGAACTGGCTGCAATCTTTGTCTTTTGGAATTGCGTATTTCAGAAATGACGCGGATGATTTGATTGCACGGGTGTATGATTCACGGGGAATCGGAAAATCCGTCAATATTTCCGGCGCGCTCATTCAGGGAATGGAAAGCAGTGCAACAGTGGATATTCATGAATGGTTGCGGCTGATTGGCCAATGCCACATGGCAGGATACGGAAAATCAGGCAGCATCAAAGCCTTTGACGGGAAAGATCTGCCGGGACGTTTTGAAAAAATCCTATGTATGGGCTGGAGCCCGGTACAGGAGCATAAAACTGTATGCGGAATATCTCAGAGAAGAGGATATGTATTGTAATTTGTAATCTGCGAAAAGCCGAGGCGGGGATGAAATCAATGCGGGAATTTCATATATATGGAAAAACTGGATGTTTTCGGTCGATGGCAAAAATCTCAATGATGACTTGTATGAGGATTTCAATGGCTATCCGCTTTGCCCGGAAGGCGGTTTTTATTTTCTAGTGAAATATGAATTTTGAAAGGCGTTCTGCAATGTTTAATGATTGGAAAGGTTTTCCTAGAGTACACGGAAGAGGCACAGAGACACAGAAAAAATGCTGTAATCTCTGTGTCCTCTGTATTTTCTTTGTGTTCTTTGTGGTTAAAAAATATGACAGGGTACTTGTTGCCGGAAAATTTTATCTGCAAAACAGGAGGATGAACAGATGAGATAATGGCGTTTTTTCGTGTTCCAGTGGCAAGTTCCGTGTTTTTTCTTTACATGCTGTGGATAAGCAAAATCCGGCTTCGGTTTTGTGCAAGGTGGCTCAGCGGACGGCAATGGTGGCAACGGTCGCCGGATACAGCAGTGCGCATTCCGTGATTTCTGTTGAACCGGCTTTAGCGGGCCGAAGAACCGTGCAGAATGATGATCTGCTGCACTTTGGTTTCAGACATCGCGTGTGCGCTATGAGAATTTTCTACCGGATTGAACGGTATCAATCCCGACAATGTGATAAATTTGACATTGCTGCGCCGTCCGTGCCGGTCTGAAGTTCCACTCTGGACAGCGGAGAAAAAGCATCGCAATCCCTACAGGCTTTTTATTTTGTCAGTTCGAGCGTATCTGCTCCGCTGCGGTAAAACTGCTGACCTGGATCGTCAATCCTTCGGCTGCATCAGATCAAGAGTTTAAAATCGGCGAACTGGATCTCAGTGCCTATGCGGATTCTGACGTGACACATTCCAGGATGAACAGTGCTGCAATTGCAAACGGAAAACTTTTGTCACGCTGCGGAGAGGCTGGATCAGAACAATGGCTGGCTTCCTTCCCATACCGCGTATGTGGCTGTATTTGACCTGGCCACGGATACGGAGATCACCGTCTGCGAGAAAAATCTGCGCTGCCAATGATGACGGAGTAAAAGGCATCGCCCTTCCCATAAGAAATATCGGTGCCATCCAGTATCTGGAGGAAAACAGCAGCATTTATGTGCAGGGCGTGGGAGATTACGGCAGTTCCTGGTCCGGCAGAGATCCGGAATATTCCGGCGGGATTGTGCGTATTGATCCTCGACACTTATGCGGTTTCGATGATTCTGGATGACGGTGATGCAGACAATCATCCCTATGGCAATATATCGGGAATGAGCATTGTGTCTGCGGACAAAGGCTATTTTGCGGGATATGACGGATGGGGAGACAACACTCTGTATGAGTTCAATCCCTCGGATGGCACTGTGAGAGGAATTGCCAATGAGGCACTGAGAAACAAAAACATTGCAGGCATGGAATCCGGCGCCTATGCAGATGAAAACGGAATGTTGTGGGTGTGCAATCAGACTGATGCGGAAGTGGTGATTCTGGATACATCAGACAACAGCATTGATGAAACCATCTCCACGAATCTCAATCCGGTGCGGGTGGTGTTCACCACCGAGGGAGAACCGGACAGCGGTTCCGAAGCTGATACTGATTCCGGCGGTGGAGGAGGATGTTTCCTTAATACCCTTTTTTGATAAGCAGCGAAAAAACAGTTGCCGGGATTCTGTGTGACTTGTACTCTGCCAAATTTGTTCTGACGGATTTACCACAAAAGATCACAAAAGACCGGCACAAAGTTCTAAAAAATTGATGCCGGATTTTCTTTTTCACAGAAAAACCGGATTTTTTGGAAAAATCCGGTTTTCATTCTCTATTTTATACCAATTTTCTGTTGAAATCATGTACCTTGCGAGCTTAAAGCCGGTTCTCCTGGAATTCTGCACGGTACTGTCCGTTTTTTGTGTCCTTTGCGGTTAAAAAAAAGCATGGTTTCAAGGAGAATCGGTATAATATAGACTCAGATATTTTAGAATGCGGTTGGGGTGGGGGCGAACCCCAACACTTTGAGCTTG
This sequence comes from Desulfobacterales bacterium, assembly GCA_041390465.1. Classification (GTDB taxonomy): domain Bacteria; phylum Desulfobacterota; class Desulfobacteria; order Desulfobacterales; family Desulfococcaceae; genus JAABRU01. Next base: position 21,869 of record JAWKPW010000034.1, read on the forward strand.
TTGGGGTTCGTTCCTCACCCAACCTGCACATAATACGCAACTACGCAACTTTGCGGTTAAAAAAAAAGCATGGTTTCAAAGGAGAATCGGTATAATATAGACTTTCAGATAATATTTTTCAGAATAGAGTTGGGGTGAGGAACGAACCCCAACCTTTAATTTGTTGGGGTTCGTTCCTCCACACAACCATAATACGCAACAACCCAAAAATGCTATCTTAACCACTATAATTTGCTAATTTAACCAGTCCAGTTCCACTTTTAACTGGCCAATCTGTCACCGATGTTGACAGGTTTGTCTTTGGAATCTGTTTGATACTTTCAGCTAAAATCAACACCGGCATTGTTTTTTATTGTTTTGCCCGGAATGCAGTTTTTGAGACTTGTAAAGCTCATCTGACAGCAGATTCAGGCATGTTTCCAATATCTGTCGGGCCTGTCTGATTATAAATCAAGTTTATCACAATATGCCATAGGTTGTTCGATTTTTTGACAATTCGTATCCATTTCTTTTCCGGGAGCAGAAAAAAGTCCCTGTAAAAAGAACCTTCTATGATTGCGGGATAAGCCATGCCTTTCATTTCTGATTCAACATAATTAATGAAATATTGACTTCTGAGACAGTAAAAAATATAACGATTTAAAATGCCTGAATGCGGATGTAACACAACAAATGCAGTGCTGACAACCAATTAATGATGGATTATATACCTTTTCTATCCACAACAATATTTAACAAATAGGGTCTTACAGTTGAATAAATCACTGTGCCAACATCAACGATTTTTTCACTCTTGATGGTGCATTTTCCGGCATCTATCACTTTCAAATTATTTTGGATATAGCCTATCTCTTTGTTTATTGAGTAACATCAATATATGTAAATTTTACACATCGGTTTTTCTGTCCTAAACCATATCGATTTCTTCCAAACGACATATTTTAATTTCCCAGGTATTGTAGACCCAGTATTTCTGACTGTTCAATGGATGGCATGGATTTAGCTTTATTAATTTTCTTTTCCTTAACCAACCAAAGCCTTTTCCGCCTTCCTTTTTTCAGCAATTCCGAAGCCGGTTCGTCATTCGGGTTTGGAAACGGATTTTCCCTGAACAACCAGCACGAAGGAATGGTCTGCCGGGTTTGTTGACGTTTTCAGTATTGTCATAAAGCAGGTAAAGAAAATTGTATGAGATAATTTGCCAGTGTTTTTGGAAATCATCATGGGGATGCGTAAAACGGATTCCTCCTTTCGTTATTATTCAGGGCAATCCGGTCATGATCCATAGCCTGCTTTCGGGTTTCCAATTTATCGCAGAGGACATAAGTTGTTCAAATTTTTGCAACAATTCTTTTTTGTTCGTTAACCGGTGGAATTGGTATAAGCGATGATCGTCCATCTTGGTTCCCAAACGTAGCATTTCATTCCATACATCTTTGAATTAACATGAGAAAAAAATATGGACTTTTTAAAACATGCATAAGGAATGAGGGACAAAAATCACAAAAAGAACGTAAAGGTAAAATTTCATATCCGTACAATATCCATTAGTATCCGCAATCACCACTTTATTAAGATATGGTCTAAGTTTACCATATAATGTCATTTCTTTGAAATGACTTTGATGCTCGTGGGATTTCGATCTTTTACTTCCCAAGCCTCTGGAAGGATACGGGATGTATCTTTTTCAATATCCTCAAGTTCTAATAGCCGCGATTCTTGTTAGATCTTTTAGACAATTTTTCCTCCACCGCCATAATCAACAATATTTCCCAAATCTTTTTCCATTCCCAATTTTTGGGTAATTCGAATATTACTTGATTGGGTTATTAGAGGTAAAGGTTTTCCTCTATTAATCTTATTTTCTTTAATTCGCTCATCTTTTTTTTATTCTTGATCCTATCCAGCAACACCGATGCCAGTTCCATCCTCCGGATTCTGGGAACCAGTTTTCCCTGCACTGCCAATCAGAATCAGTTCCCAGGTTTCTGCACACCGTTAGGTTACATCTGCAAAAAAAGCAAAATTTTCAAAAAACCTTTCCGGATTCATGCAGATTTCCCTCCAATCGCATTCATCAGTTCCTGTTTCAACTGTTCCCGAATTTCTGTGATTTCCTGCAAAAGTTCCCTGTAATCTTTCAGCATTTTTTCCGAATCCCGCTTTTCCGTCTTTGCACGGTGCCGGATGGACAAATCAGATTGTAAATGGGCCAGTACACATCCCCGGCCTCCTGTGCCATTTTTGCCTTTTCCACCAACTGTTCCGCATACTTTCTGAAACTGCTTCTGCTTATCCTGCAATGCCTTTATTTTTTTCCTGTTTTTCTTCTCATCCTCCTTTTTCAGTTCCGCAATGTCCTTTGCAATCATCCGGACTTCCGCTTCCAAGCGCATGGCCTCTTTGGTATGGGCATCGGCCTCTGTCCAATGGGGTTTGGCTTTGGAAAGAGCCTCTTGTTTCAGGGTTTTGAAATCAATCTTCCACGCATATTCATTTTCCGTCCGCTCATTCCACCATGCCTTTTCCGGTTCAAATTCCTCCATCTGCATGGGCTTGGTTTTGGAATAGGATTTGTAACCTTCGGGATAAGGATGCTCATAAAACCAGATTTCCTCTGTGGGGCCGCGTTTGGTGAAAAACAGAAGATTGGTTTTGATGCCGGTGTAGGGATTGAAGGCAACCCCGTTGGGAAGGCGGACAATGGTGTGCAGCCTGCATTCTTCCAGCAGTTTTTCCTTGATACGGGCTTTGACACCGTCTCCGAACAGAGTTCCGTCCGGCAGAACAATTCCGCACCGTCCCCCTTTTTTCAGCAGTCGGATAATCAGCAGCAGAAACAGATCCGCAGTTTCCCGGCTTTTGATGCTGAAATTTGTTTCAATGCCGTCTTCCTCCTGCCCCCCGAAAGGCGGATTGGTGAGAATCACATCCACCCGATCTTTTTCTGTAATTCCCTTGTCTCCCTCCCGCAGGGCATTGTCATGAAGGATGAAGGACGGGGTTTCGATTCCGTGCAGCATCATATTGGTAATGCACAGCACATGGGGCAACTGTTTCTTTTCAATCCCCAGAACAGAAACCTGCAAACGGGTTTCCTGTTCCGGTGTTTTCACACATAACGCGTTCGCACATGGTCAATGGTGCAGGAAAGAAAACCGCCGGTTCCGCAGGCCGGATCCAGAACCTTTTCCCCGGCTTTGGGATCCAGCATTTCCGTCATAAACTGCGTGACCGCACGGGGAGTATAAAATTCTCCGGCATTTCCCGCGCTTTGCAGGTCTTTGAGAATTTTTTCGTAAATCTCACCGAACTGCCTTCTGTCTTCCGAGCGGTTGAAATCCATCTCATTGATTTTGTTGATGACCTGCCGGATCAGTGTGCCGTTCTTCATGTAATTGTTGGAATCGGCAAACACCTGACGGATAATCTGCGCGCCGGTTTCTGCGTGGGGAACTGACAGTTCCTTCAGGGTTTTGAAAAGATCATTGTTGATAAAATCCAGAAGTTTGTCACCGGTCAGCCCCTCGTCTTCTCGGCCCATTCCCGCCATCATGAATGCTTTGGCATGGGAGATACATATTTTCCGTTTCGGATTTCCCTTTCCTTTTTCTGATCATCAAAGATTTTCAGAAACAGCATCCAGGCCAGTTGGCCGATCCGCTGGGCATCGCCGTCAACCCCTGCGTCTTTGCGCAGTATATCCTATGAATGGATTTCACAACACCGGAAATACTCATTTCGTACCTTTCGTTATTCATAATTTTTTTGTAGGGTGGGCAAAGAAGCGAAGCGTTGCCCGCTTACCTGGCAAATGGTGGGCACAAAAAAACGTGCCCACCCTACGCTTTGTTTTTCATCATTATTTTCTGTATGTTGCAGAAGCGTTGCCCACCACCGCAACAAATGGTGGGCACAAAAAAACGTGCCCACCCTACGCTTGTTTTTCATCATTATTTTCTGTATATTGCAGAAGCGTTGCCCACCACCGCAACAAATGGTGGGCACAAAAAAAAACGTGCCCACCCTACGCTTGTTTTCATCATTATTTTCTGTATATTGCGAAGCGTTGCCCCACCACCGCAACAAATGGTGGGCACAAAAAAACGTGCCCACCCTGCTTATGCGGCTTTGTACAACTGCCCTTCCAACTCCCGGATAGCATCAGATACCCCTCACGCCCGCCAGACAGATTCACAATTTCAAACAACGTTCCGAACTGATTGACGGGCTGCACCTTCAGCACATTGATGTCCTCAACAGGTTCAATGCCTTCATCCGCATATTTCTCCAAAATCGCATCCAGCACCTTTCCGGCCTGTTCGCCGTATCTGCTGAAATAATTCCATTTCCGCACATTTTCCGCCCTTTCCCGCCGGGTCAGGGGCGGCTGCCCGTACACCGTATGACAGATCAGATCAAAGGGGTCCAGATCTTTCCCGATTTCCTCTGCCAGGGCTTCAAAAAAAACACCCTGTTCCCTCAGTTCCGCAAGAATCACCTGCTTCTGCTCTGCTGCATCCCATTTTTTCAGAAAATCATCCAGAGAGGCAAATTCCTTTTTCACGGTTTTCCGGGTAAAATCCTTTAAAGATTCTGTAATCAGCTTTCCGTCTTTGCCGTAATACTGCACCCGTTCCGCAGCAACATGCACCTCCACATCATCCACCACATATTTCATGCGTGCAGGAGGAAGCGGCTCCGGATCATCGGGCGGAACCGGGTCAGTCTCGGTTCCGTCCTCCCCCTCTGTTTCCTCTCCGTGTTCCGGATTTTCAGGATCATCTGTACCCGGATCATCCGGAGGAACAACCGGATCATCCTCCTTTGGTTCATAAATCTGCACCGGCTCACCGTCAAAATCCGGATCGGCAAACAGTTCCGTGGCCTTTTTGAAATCCATGATGGTGAAATAAAATTTGCCGAATGCCTCGTTGATGCGGGTTCCTCTGCCGATAATCTGCTTGAACAGGGTCATGGACTGAATCCGCTGATCCAGCACAATCAGTTTGCAGGTCTGGGCATCCACCCCGGTGCTCAGCAGTCTGGAAGTGGTGACAATGACCGGATACGGACTTTCCGGATCAATGAAATTGCCCAGTTCGTCCTTTCCGATGGCATTGTCACCCGTAATCCGCAGGATATACCGGCTGTCTGCGGCCATATCGGCATTTTCATTGACCAGAGCCTGGCGCATACGCTCCGCATGGTCAATATCTTCGCAGAAAACAATACATTTATCCAATCGGTCAGTCAGTTTCAGAAATTCTGTGACTTTCTTCGCCACCAGTTCCGTGCGTTTTTCCAGAATCAGGGTACGGTCAAAGTCGCTCTGGTTGTATATCCGGTCTTGGATTTCATACCCGTATTTGTCTCTTTTCCCCTGTTCCGGACGCCATCCGGTCAGATCTTTATCCAGATCCATCCGCACCACTTTGTAAGGCGCAAGAAATCCGTCTTCAATCCCCTGCTTCAGGGAATAGGTGTAAAGAGGGTCTCCGAAATAATGAATATTGGAAATCTCTTTGGTTTCTTTGGGCGTGGCCGTCATGCCGATATGCGCGGCTGATGAAAAATATTCCAGGATTTCCCGCCATGCCGAATCCTCTGCCGCGCTGCCCCGGTGGCATTCGTCAATCACAACCAGATCAAAAAAACCGGGGGAAAACTGTCGGTAAATGTTTTTCTCTTCCTCTGTACCGCTTACGGCCTGGTAAAGCGCAAGGTAAATTTCATAGGATTTGTCCGCATTCCTTTTTTCGATTTTATGCATCGCGGAACCAAAGGGCCGGAAATCGTTGATTTTTGCCTGATCCACAAGAATGTTCCGGTCCGCAAGGAAAAGAATGCGCTTTTTCATTCCGGATTTCCACAGACGCCAGATGATCTGAAACGCGGTATAGGTTTTCCCGGTTCCGGTGGCCATGACCAGAAGAATCCGGTTTGCTCCCTTTGCAATGGCCTCCACAGTGCGGTTGACGGCTGCGATCTGGAAATACCGGGGTGATTTTCCCGGAATATCCGGATAATAATCCCTGGTGACAACCGGTTCCGCCGCACTTTCAATGCCTTTGTGCAGACAATACCGCGTCCAAAGCTCCTGCGGAGAAGGGAAGGCATCCAATGGAATTTCCTTTTCTGTTTTTCCGGAAATTCCGGTCATATCATGTTCCAGAAATCTGTCTCCGTTGGTACTGTAGGCAAAAGGCACATCCAGCATTCCGGCATAGATCAGTGCCTGCTGCATTCCGCTGGCCGCAGACAGGGTATTCTTTTTGACCTCAATGATCGCCAGGGGAATATGGCTTTTATGAAAAAGCACATAATCCGCCCGCTTTGGCTTTGCACGGGTGTGCAATCGGCCCCGGACAATGATTCGCCCCGGAGTCAGGGGATAATCCTCGCGGATTTGGGAAAGAACATCCCATCCGGCACGGATCAGCGCGGGAGCAACATATTTTGTGCAAATGTCCCGTTCGCTCAATGTTTTTTTGTTCATCCGCTCCCCCTGTGCTTTGCTTTCAAAACAGAAAAGACTTCTATTAAAAATACAGCGGGGTGTCAAAGGAAAAAGGGCAGATGGGCAAATCCGCTGACAGTTTTTTTGCAGGCGCGGGTTTGAAACCGGCTCCTGCAATTTTTCAGCCGGTTTGCCCTGTGCCGAAAGACACATCGGTTTTATTCTAAAAAAACAGCATAATTTCAAGATGTTTTATAATACCATGTTTTTTTCCATAAAATTTTTGGATTTGACTTTTCTGCAGGATTCATGGAAAATAGATCAAAGGGTGTATTCCATGCCCCTGTCTGACGATGAATCCGGGCCGATGTCCGGAATTTTTTTCAACGCAAGGAGAGAGAATTTCATGGCTTTGAATTTTGATGCTGTCGGCAAAACCATCGGCCCTGTGCGCAAAGATTACAACTGGAAGGATGCTGTGCTGTATGCGCTGGGGGTGGGAGCCGGTTTTAAGGAACTGGAATACTGTTATGAAAAAAAACTCAGGGTGATTCCCAGCTTTTCCGCAGCCGCAGTGTTTGATCTTTTTTTTCAGGTGGCTGTGGCCACCAATGTGAATCTGGCAGGCATTCTGCACGGGGAGCAGGAACTGGTTTTCCACAACCCGATTCCGCATGAGGGCAGTCTGGTTTCAGAAGTGAAAGTCACCCATTATTATGACAAGGGAAAGGACAGAGGCGCGCTGATAATTGCGGAAAGTGAAACCATGCACTCCAACGGCCAGAAACTTTTTTCCGGTGTGTTCACGGTTTTTTCCCGGCTGGACGGCGGTTTTGGCGGGGAAAATGCGCCAAGGAAAACCTTTGTCTTTCCGGACAGACTGCCGGATATGGACATGCCGGATCATCCGTGTGAGAATCAGCCCCTGCTTTACCGTCTTTCCGGAGATGTGTTTGAACTTCATGCTGATCCGGAATTTGCAAAAATGGCGGGATTTGAAAAACCCATCATGCACGGCCTGTGCACCCACGGTTACGCGTGCCGCGCAATGATTGCCGCACTCATTCCGGGTGAACCGGAACGGGCAGAACGCATGGACTGCCGTTTTTCCAAACCCCTGTATCCGGGAGTTCCCATCCGCACCCTGATCTGGAAAACCGGAGAGGGAAAGGCGCTGTGGAAAACCGTGAATGCCCAAACCGGGGACGAGGTCATCACCAACGGTGTGTTTGAATACCGCTGATCTGATATCGGCTGTTCCTGCATCCGCAACCTGCCGGGTTTATGACGCACCAGCCCGGCAGAGTGAGTGTAAGGCAAAACATGAAGATGCAACTGGACAACAAATCAGAAAAATCTGTAAGGAATCCCCGTGCCGCAGACTTCAAAGCCGCTTTTTTGATGATGAAAAAGCCGGGGAGGTGACCATGTCACTTGCGGAAAGAATTGAACAGAGAGGGGAAAAAAGGTGAGAAAAAGTTTTTTCAGCCTATAATACCAAATCGCTGCTGAAGTTATGCAGTATTTTCTGCCGGTTCCCCGGAAAAACCGGATTTTTCCGAAAAATCCGGTTTTCTGAATGCCCGGAAACTTTCGGCTGTGCGGAAGGCACTGCATCAAATCAACGGAGAATCGGTATAACTGCCTGTCAAACAAACGTTTTGTCACAGTTTCTCCCAAACTGGAGCAGAGACTGCGAAAAGTGAATTTGAAAATGCTCCGGATGTTCGGGGATTCCATACCGGATTTCAGGAATCTGAAAGAGACTGAAAGATGGTGGGACGATAATGCCGCAAGGAACTGCTGATTTATGAGAAAGGACAATCTGACAGACAGGGAAAGTTTCAATGCAAAGTATGAGGCATTGCAGAAGATTCTCAGGGAAACCGGCAGGCTTGCCATAGCCTTTTCCGGAGGCACGGACAGCACGCTGCTGCTGAAAGCGGCAAAGGATATTCTGAATGAAAACGTGCTGGCTCTGAGCGCTTTTTCAGAAAGCACTGCGGAACATGAAAAAGCGGATGTGCATCAACTGGCCCGGTTGCTGAAAGTTCCCCTGATCTGCATGGAAACCGGGGAACTGCATGATCCGGAATTTGCAAAAAATGCCAAAGACCGCTGTTATGTCTGCAGGAAAATCCGTTTCACCGCCCTGCTGAAAAAAGCCGCGGAACTGGGATTTGAGAGGATTGCGGATGGGGAAAATGCCGATGATGCAAAGGATTTCCGGCCCGGAACGCAGGCCGCGCGGGAACTTGGTGTCCAAAGCCCGCTCCGCGAAGCCGGACTGACAAAAGCGGATATCCGCATTCTTTCCAAACAATTGGATCTTCCCACATGGAACAAACCAGCGTCCGCGTGTCTGGCTTCCCGGATTCCCTACGGACAGGAAATCACAGCGGAAAAACTTGCACAGGTGGATCAGGCAGAGGCATTTATCCGCAGTCTGAACCTGACATGGCAGATACGGGTGCGGCATGAGGGAAGCACCGCCCGCATCGAGGCGGATGAGGAATCGCTCGGCAAATTTACAGAAAGCACAATTCGCAGAAAAATCATATCCTTTTTGAAATCTCTGGGATTTGCCTTTGTCGCGCTGGATTTGGAAGGCTATTCCACCGGCAGTCTGAACCGAAGCTTGGGAATGCAGAAAGAGGAAAAATGGACAAAGGGGAACTGAAAAACCTGCTTGATCAGGTCAGAACCGGACAGATCAGCACAGATGCGGCCATGAAAGAATTGAAAAATCTGCCCTTTGAGAATATCGGTTTTGCCCGGATTGACAATCACCGCAGCATGCGCACCGGCGTGGCTGAGGTGATTTACTGTGAAGGCAAGACCATTGCACAGGTTCAGGCCATTGCCCGGAAACTTGCGCAGCATCACAGCAATATTCTGGCAACCCGTGCCAATGCGGAAATGGCAGAGGGGATTCGCAGCGCATGTGAGGACAGTGAATATCATGAAGCTGCGCGCATTGTGGTCATCCGGTCCCGGCCTGTGCCGAAAATCGGCAACATTGCACTTGTCTGCGCGGGCACATCTGATATTCCTGTGGCAGAGGAAGCTGCTGTGACAGCCGAAACTCTGGGCAGTCATGTCAACCGCATTTATGATGCGGGCGTGGCCGGAATTCACCGGATTCTCCATGCCCGTGAGGAACTCTTTGCAGCCAATGTTGCTGTGGTGGTTGCAGGCATGGAAGGAGCTCTGACCAGTGTGGTGGCAGGTCTGGTTTCCTGCCCGGTCATCGGGGTTCCCACCAGCATTGGATACGGAGCCAGTTTCGGGGGACTTGCCGCACTGCTCTGCATGCTCAACAGTTGCGCATCCGGCGTGTCTGTGGTCAATATTGACAATGGCTTCGGCGCCGGGTATCAGGCCGCTTTGATCAACCGTCTGGCCGTGAAACACATGCCATCATAAAACAGAACCGTCTCCCGCAAAGCAGAACGATCTTCCATCCTGTGCATTCCGTGAACAGACTGGAACCCTGTTCTGCTTTTTTTGCATAAGGAAAATCACAGACATGAAAACCGCTTATTTTGACTGCTTTGCCGGCGCAGCGGGCGATATGATCCTCGGTGCACTGCTGGATGCAGGACTTTCTTTTGCGCTTCTCAAAGAACAGATTGCCCTGCTTGGCCTTTCCCATTATGACATTCAGATGAAAGAGGTGAGAAAAAAAGGCATTCGCGGCACCCGGGCCCTTGTGACAGTGGCGCAGGATCACCATTGCCATCATCACCGCCATCTGTCCCATATTCTGAACCTTATCCGCAGCAGCGCACTTCCGGAAAACGTGAAAGAAAAGAGTTCTGCCATCTTCCGGCGTCTTGCTGAAGCAGAGGCAAAGGTTCACGGCATTGCTCCGGGAAGAAGTGCATTTTCATGGAAGTGGGCGCAGCAGATGCGATCATTGATGTGACCGGAGCCGTTATCGGTCTGAATGCACTGGGAATTGAACAGATTGTATGCTCTCCCCTTCATCTGGGATGCGGAACCCTTGAATGCGCGCACGGCATTCTGCCGGTTCCCCCCCCGGCTGTCGCGGAACTGGTCAGGGGACTGCCCGTGTATTCCCGTGGCATTGAGGGAGAACTTCTTACACCAACGGCAGCAGCCATCCTCACAAGCCTGGCTTCGGCCTTCGGCCCTGTGCCGTCCATGCGGATTCAGCATATCGGATATGGAGCCGGAAGCGCTGATCCTGCCATTCCAAATTTTTTGCGTGTGATGATCGGGGATACAGAAGAGTCCGGGAATGAAGAAGATGATCAGGTTGCTGTCATGGAATGCAATATGGATGACATGAATCCCCAGATATACGATTACCTGATGCAGAAAATTCTGCAGATGGGCGCAAGGGATGTGTTTCTGACTCCGGTGCAGATGAAAAAAAACCGGCCCGGCACAATGCTTACCGTGATTTCTCTGCCGGAGCAGGTGGGGCTTTTTGCAGATTTTCTTCTCAAAGAAAGCAGCAGCATCGGTCTGAGATGGCGAATGGAAAAGCGCATCAGGGCACAGCGGCGCATGGAAACTCTGGAAACAGCGTTCGGCACGGTTCGCATCAAAATTGCGGAAAGGGGAGGGCATATCGTGCATGTCTCTCCGGAATATGAGGACTGCAGAAAACTGGCTGCAGAAAAGAATATTCCTCTCAAAACTGTCATGGGAGCTGCTGCATCCCAAGCCATGCACAGATACCGATGAATCTTCCTGAGCGGCATCACAGAAATGGATGCAGGAATGCAAAATTTTTTGAAATTACTGAATTTCAGATTTCTGTGAACTGACAGGGAATAGAGCAGATTCCTGATTTTTGAAAGGATGCTGCAGCATGTGTGTGCAAACCGGAAAACGCGTTTTCCTGCTTTCAGTCCTTTGTCAGAAAGAATAAATCTCAGTCATTTTGTAAAAGTTCTGAAAAATTTAATTGACAAATCCATGCACAGAATGTAAAATAGTTTTTAAATATGACTGAGCGCTCGTTCATAGAGCATTCAGGGATTTTTGATGATATGCGGTATCTTTTTTCATTCCCGCAAAATCGGTGAACCTTAAATTCAGGCATTCCTGAATCGGCACCTTCAGGGGAATGAAAAATTGTCAGTGCAAATAAAAGAGGTGACAACTTTGCAGAAACTTGTCAACTCTTGCGGGAACCTGATTTTTAATTTGCATTGTCAGCGTGTTATGCTGTTGGGGTTCTGGGCATTGTTTCAACTGTTTTTGGCGTATGATTATGCGTTTTTTCATTTGCTCAAAGGATTGCACCGAGTTATTTGTTTAAATTTTATTTTTTTATTATCTGCAAAAATTGACTGAGCGCTCAATTTGTTTCTTTGTCGGCAGAAAGGAGGTGCAAATCCGGTTTCAGATGTCAGTTCTTTCGTTTTTTGGAAGAAATTGTTTTTGACGAGGATGAAAGCGACAACCATACCAAAGGAAAAATGACACAGAATTTCAATATGACAAATTATGAGAAAATTTTTAATGAATTCAGACATGAAGTGCCTGAGTATTTCAATTTTGCGGCAGATGTGATTGACAAATGGGCAGAGGATCCGAAAAAGCTTGCCATATGGTGGGTGGATGATGCCGGCAATGAAATCAGAAAACCTTTCTGGATCTGAGCCTTGCCTCCAAAAAACTCGCCAATGTGCTGCAGGCAGACGGTGTGAAAAAAGATGATGTGGTGATGGTGATTCTTCCCAGGAATATTGAATGGTGGGAAACTCTTACGGCCGCCATCCGTATGGGCGCTGTCATTTCTCCGGGTACGACCCAGCTTACCTCCAAAGACTTGGAATTTCGTGCTCAAAAAGCGGAAGTCGCCTGCATTGTCACCAATGAGATCGTTGCGGAAAGATTTGATCGGATAGCAGACAACTGTCCCAGTGTCAAACAAAATCCTGATTGACAAACCCCGTGAGGGGCTGAATTTTACGGTGATGCCCTCAGCAAAGCCTCTGATGCATTTGAAACCGCAAAAACCCGAAGCGATGACAACTGCATCGTGTATTTCACTTCCGGAACCACCGGTTTTCCCAAAATGTCTCTTCACCCGCTCCTCTATCCCATCGGCCATATCACCATAGGGAAAGTTCTGGCTGGATCTCCGGCGCGAGGATCTGCACTGGAATATCAGTGACCTGGGCTGGGCCAAAGGCCGCATGGAGCAGCTATTTCGGCCCATGGAACTGCGGAGCCGGCAGTTCATTCACCATACGGATCGTTTTGAGCCGGTTAAAACACTAAGGACTTCTTTCCCAATAATCCCTGTCACCCCCGTATCATGTGCGGTGCGCCCACCATTTACAGGATGCTGGTTCTTCAAAGGAGCTGAAAAAATATTCCTTCCCCACTCTCCGCCACTGTGTAGCGCGGGCGAGCCCTGAACCCGGAAATCATAGAGATATGGAAAAGAGCCACAAGGCTGCACAATCAACGACGGCTACGGTCAGACAGAAACGGTTCTGCTCTGCGGCAGTTTTCCCTGTCTTGAGCCCATTTCGGTTACCATGGGCAAACCGGCTCCGGGCATTGATCTGCAGTTATTGATGAGGAAGAGAAATTGTTCCGTCCAATACCAGAGACATTGCTGTCCGTGTGAGACCCCAGCGTCCGGTCGGTCTGTTCAGGGAATACTGGAAGGAGCCGGATCGCACTGCCTCTGTATACCGGGGGGACTGGTATCTGACCGGAGATCGGGCCTACCGGGATGAGGACGGCTATTTCTGGTTTGTGGGCCGCTCAGATGATGTGATTCTCACTTCCGGCTACCACCATCGGGCCTTTGAGGTGGAAGCGCGCTGATCGAGCATCCTGCTGTGGCAGAATCTGCGGTTGTGTCCAGCCCGGATGAAACCCGCGGGGAAGTGGTCAAGGCTTTTGTCATCCTGGTTCCGGGATATGCCGGCAGTGATGCTCTGGCAGGAACTTCTCCGCGGAGCATGTGAAAAAAGTGACAACGCCTTACAAATATCCCAGAAAGATTGAGTTTGTGGAAAACCTGCCCAAAACCATCAGCGGAAAGATCGCAAATTGAACTCAGAAGCAGAGATGAGACCAGAAAGACAGTAGCAAATCCGGGAGAAACGGATTCTGCTTTAAGGCATTTTGGATCGGGGTGCGGAATGGTTTCCCCATGCCGATACAAATTTTTTTTAAAACACTATAACAATTGTATGCAAGGAGGTTTTTATGTCTAGGCAGATGTAAAGCGGCCCGGCCCCGGCTGCGGCAGGTGAACTGGTTCCCAGATGGGGACAACCTGTCCGCCGGTATTGTTTCCCTTCTTTCTTTTACGCTTATCGCATGGTTTCTCTGAGGTATATCTTCAACGATCCCAGAGGTCCCATCCGGTTCTTTTTCCTATCCCTTTGTCATGTATCTGGCTATGATGATTCTGGTCGGACTGTATCCTTTTATGTTTCTGGGAGACTGGCCTTTTGAGAAAATTCCCCAACCAGCCCGGGCGTGATTCTGACCATCATGAATCTGGTGATCTCATAGGTCATCATTCACATCATCTTTTACCGCATACTGGGGCTCGGGTTCACTTTTCTGAGCCAGAGCGGTCTGGAAGCCTTGGCCGCGCAGGACAGACGGTCATGCCGGGAAGGTGTGTAAACAGCAGCACTGGAACACTGGTCAAAGGAAGCCCGGTATGCGAGACGATGCGGTTGTGTGTTTCGTGCTCATCGGTTTCCTACTCCTATCCCTTTGTCACCATTCTTTTCGGAAAATGGCCTATCCGTCCCAGTGATCTTCCCAGCGGGCCGGTCTGGCTGAAATCGGCTGGTGCTCCATGCTGACCCTGTTCTTCTATGCAGTTCTGATCGTTCCCTTCTGGGGATGGCTCTATGGAGCTGTTTTCCGGCAAATCTTATGCATGGTGTCTGCCCTGGTGAAAGAGCATTGCGGGATTCAATCATGTGCGCACTGGATATTCGGCTGGTGGGAATGGGCCATTATCGTTCTTTTCATGACGCCCAACGTCTGGCGCATGAAACCCTGGTCACTCATTACCCTGCCCCAGCCCTGGAAAGGTCTGATTTCTTTCGATCAATATGTTTCTGGCATATATCATAGCTCCTGATCTGTGTAAAAGGCCGCTCCTCTCTGGCTGCCCCATGATGTGATTCATCATGCAAAGAGGCCAAACCCAATGACGTGGAACTGCTGCGCTTCCTGTGGTATCATGCTGCGGAAATTGCAGGCTTCACCTGATCCCCTTCCTGGCTTGGCATCGTATTTTGACGACATGGTTCCGTTTGGGGACAAAGACTCTTGGGCTTCCTTCTGGTTCAGAACAGTTGGCGTTCTGATCCTGTGTGCCATCAACTATGCGATCTTCTACTATGCCGGATGGGGCGGATGGGGACTGGGCAACCCCCTGGGATCTCTAAATTCGTACATGGTGAATCCCTGATCTGGAATTTCTGGTGGATTATTCCCGCTGCTCTGGAACGAATGGTTCTTCCACAAATGGCCTTTCTATGAGCATAAGCATCATTAATCGCTGACTTGCTCTGTATTGCGAGACGCATGACATGCGTCTCTGCATTTGCACAAAAGATTCTGATCGAAAGCGGATCGGTTTTATTTAACGCTTTTTCATGAAAGGAAAGACAAATGACATTTGATGAGATTAAAAATGCCATCACAGGCCTCAGCGATGCGGAGCAGAAGATTTGATTACGGAGGTGATTCCGGCTATATGGGGCAAAAGCCTGCTCAGATGACTTCTGTGTTCTGGGAAATGCGGAAACTCGTGGATGAGGATACGATCAAAGCCTACCGGAAACAGCATATGAACGGGATATAAACACGCAAGTCACAATTCGCACAATTCGTCGATTACGGAGTCCCAAACCTTTCGTTTGGGACTCCGCCCGGCAGCCCGGAAGATTTTCCGGAGTGCTGAACACAGTATCCGGAGGTTGCAGCAAATTCAAATTTTTTTCAGCAGGAAAATCCGATCTGATCTGCCTGAGAGCGGATTTCCGGAGTAACTGTTATGCCGCTGCAGTTTTTTAAACGCAAAGAACACAGGGAAGCCAAACAAAATCCCTGCGTACCGGGCGGTTTGAAAAAAAGTGGCATGTTATGACATTTGCAAATAATTTTCATAAGCAAAGGAGATATTCCATGTCCCAGAGAAGTGTGTATTTCGATGTTCTTACACCTGTGCATTTCATCAGCCGTTCCGCATCTGTCTATCCTGAGAAAACTGCCGTTGTTTACAATGACAAACGCTATACTTACAAAGAATTTTACGCCAGAGTCTGCCGTCTGGCCAGTGCGCTGCGAAAAGTCGGCATCGGCAGGGGCGACAAAGTGGCCTTTGTCTGTCCGAACACCCCGCCCATGCTGGAGGCGCATTATGCTGTTCCCATGATCGGCGGCGTGCTGGTCAGTGTCAATATCCGGCTTGCGGCCCAGGAAGTGGGATACATCATCAACCATTCGGATTCCAAAGCCGTGTTTGTGGACAATGAGTTCTCCGGACTGATCAAACCGGTTGTCAGCGAACTCAAGCAGGTCAAAACCTTTGTCAATATCTGCGATGTGACCGTTGACAAACCGCTCAGCGGCATGGAATATGAGGAATTTCTGGCAACCGGTTCACCGGAGCCCATCAAACCGGATGTGACGGATGAATATCAGAACATCACCATCAATTACACCAGCGGCACAACCGGACTGCCCAAGGGCGTGATGTATCATCACAGGGGAGCGTATCTCAATGCGCTGGGTGAAATGCTGGAAATCGGTTTCAATTCCAGGTCTGCATATTTATGGACGCTGCCCATGTTCCACTGCAACGGCTGGTGCTTCACCTGGGGCGTCACAGCCATGAGCGGAACCCATGTCTGTCTGCGCAAGGTTGTGCCGGATGAGATTTACAAAGTTATTGAAAAAGAGAATGTCACGCATCTGTGCGCGGCGCCGACCATTCTCATTGGCATGTCCACCTATGCCACTGCCAACAACGTGGAATTCAAAAATCCCATTCAGATTATGACAGCAGGCGCGCCTCCGGCTCCCACAGTCATTCAGAACATGGAATCCATTGGTGCCACCATCACCCACACCTACGGACTTACCGAAGTGTTCGGGCCCCATACCGTGTGCGCATGGCATGAGGAATGGGCAAAGCTTCCCATGGAAGAGCAGGCAAAGCTCAAATCCCGCCAGGGAGTGCCGTATATTGTGGCCATGTATGTGGATGTGGTGGATCCCGGAACCATGAAACCGGTTCCGCGTGACGGCAAAACCATTGGGGAAATCGTCATGCGCGGCAACAATGTCATGATGGGGTATTACAAAGATCCCCAGGCCAGTGAAGTGGCTTTTGAGGGCGGCTGGTTCCATTCCGGGGATTTGGCGGTCATGCATCCGGACAATTACGTGCAGATCATGGATCGCAAAAAAGACATCATCATCAGCGGCGGCGAAAACATCTCCACTGTGGAAGTGGAAAATGTGATTTACCGGCATCCGGATGTGCTGGAAGTCGCAGTTGTCGCTGTTCCGGATGAAAAATGGGGCGAGGTTCCCAAAGCCTTTGTGGTTCCCAAAACCGGAAAAAATCCCACAGCCGAAGAGATCATCGCGTTCTGCAAGGAAAGACTTGCCAAATTCAAGGCTCCCAAAGCATGTGAAGAGGTCGGCGAACTGCCCAAAACCGCAACCGGCAAAATCCAGAAGTTCAAGCTGCGCGACAAAGAATGGAAGGGGCCGGGAAAAAGATGGCGGTCTGTACCGGACAGAAAGTCTTTTTTTTCCCGAAAATCAAATTAATTATAAAATCTGTGCATAAAAACAGACCAAACAATCTGTCTGCATGAAATCTGAAAAAGATTTCCGCACTGATTTTCAGGAAACCCTGAGGGTTTTCAAAATCCTCAGGGATTTTCAGTCAAAAACATGTTCTGTTTTATTTTTTAATTTTTAAATAAGTAACATTTTTTAAATTTTAAACAACAAATAACTTGCGTTCATTGTCAGCCGGAGCATAAAAAACAGTTGCAATTTTATGGGAATATACCCAACGTTTTTTCTTTCCATCCGGGGTTCCAAACGCAGGGTTTGGAATAAGCAGACAATTCAGAAAAAAAACTGTCAAACTTTGCGTTTGGGAATCCTTAATCTTTTAAGGAAAGGTTTTGGGTAAAAAACACATATAAACAGAAAACAAACAAATCAGGGGAGGAATGACGTATGCAGTTACCCAGGTATGAAGTGGGAAAGACCACCATCGGACAGTTGGTTGACATTGTGGCTGATCAGTTCGGCGACAGCAGGGCTTTGGAATACCACAAACTGGGCATCAGTTACGATTACCGGCAGTTCCGGGAGGTTTGCAATACTGTGGCCAAAGGTTTCATGGCTTTGGGTGTGAAAAAGGGCGATCATATCGCAATCTGGGCAAACAATGTGCCGGAATGGGTATGCTCCCAGTTCGGAACCGGAAAAATGGGCGCTGTTCTGGTGACAGTCAACACCAATTACCGGAGTTTTGAACTGGAATACCTGATGAAGCAGTCGGATTCCACCACACTTGTGCTTATCGGCGGTGTGCGGGAGCCGGATGAATATCTCAAGGTTGTCTATGATGTCTGTCCTGAACTCAAAGACTGCGAACCGGGAAAACTGAAAAGTGCCAAACTGCCCATGCTGAAAAATGTGGTTTTCATCGGCAAAGACAAACATCCGGGCATGTTCAACTGGTCAGATGTCATGGAAATGGGCAAAAAAATTTCTGACGCGGAACTCAAAGCCCGTCAGGATTCCCTGGATCCTTATGATGTCATCAACATGCAGTATACATCCGGCACCACCGGCTTTCCCAAAGGCGTCATGCTGACCCATACCAACCTCATCGGCAATGCCAAAAGTCTGGGGGAATGCATGAAACTGAGTTCCAAAGACATGATGTGCATTCCGGTTCCATTTTTCCACTGCTTCGGATGCGTGCTGGGCACACTGACCTGTGTGGTATCAGCCGCGGGCATGGCTCCGGTGGTTGCTTTCAAACCTGACGAAGTGCTGGAAACCGTTCAGGCTTCCGGATGCACTGCACTGCACGGGGTTCCCACCATGTTCATTGCCGAACTGGAGGAAATGAAGAAAAAATCCTACAAAACCAAAACTCTGCGCACAGGCATCATGGCAGGTTCCCCCTGTCCCATTGAGGTGATGAAACAGGTGGTCGGTGATATGGGCGCGAGCGAAATGTGCATCACCTACGGTCAGACAGAGGCATCTCCGGGTATCACCATGACCCGTACAACCGATTCTCTGGAAAGACGCGTCAGCACCGTGGGACGGGCTCTGCCGGAAGTGGAAGTCAAAATCGTGGATCCCGGAACCGGTGAGGAAGTGGAGCGCGGAGTGCAGGGAGAGCTGTGCACACGGGGCTATCATGTGATGAAGGGTTATTACAAAAATCCCGAAGCCACAGACAAGGCCATTGATGAGGACTAATGGCTCCATACAGGAGATTTGGCGGTTATGGACAGGACGGATACTGCAAATCACCGACCGGATCAAAGACATGATCATTCGCGGCGGAGAATGTCTATCCCGCGAGATTGAGGGATTCCTTTACCCATCGGATATCAAGGATGTGCAGGTGGTCGGGGTTCCCAACCGCAAATACGGAGAGAAGTCTGCGCGTTTGTGCAGATGAAACCCGGAAAACAGGCCACAGAAAGAGCAGTTGAGGGATTCTGCAAAGACAAAATCGCTTTCCACAAGATCCCGGCTTTTTCATGTTTGTGGACGAATATCCCACCACTGCCAGCGAGCAAGATTCAGAAATACAAACTCCAGCAAGACACCCGAAACTGGGCAAAGAGAAGGACTCGAAATTCAGACTGCTGAGTGCATAAACATGTTGAATTTTACAGAATCAAAAACCGGATTTTTCCAAAAAATCCGGTTTTTCATTCCTCTTTTATCTTAAAAACCAAGTTGGTCATGCTCCGGTGCATGACCACGTTGAAATTTTGCAGGATCAAAAACTGAATTTTTCAAAAAATTCAGTTTTTTAATCACTGTTTCATCCTATAAAAACTAAGTTGGTCATGCACTAGTGCTTTGCCAGCTTTGATACGGATTCTCCTTTGAAATCATGTGTTCCTTGCAGTTTAAAAAAGCATGGTTTCAATGGAGAATTGGTATGACAATATGCGATATTATCAAAAATCACAGTAAGATGCATTGCGGTGCAGTCCGAAATTCAGTATTTCCAACGCGTTCCGGATACGGTTTTCTCCGGAATCAAAACACTGCGTGACATCATTTAACTAATTAATATTTATCAAAATATTATATTTTCCAAAATCTGTTTGAAAAAATATTGTTGATTTTGCTTTGATATTCTGGCATAAATCAAATTTGTCAATCAGGCAACCGGCAATATTTGGACAGAAAATCGCATCTCATGTTTTCTTCTTCAAGACACTGACTTCCCGGATTTCGGGAAGGCGCTGCAAACAATCCTTATGAAACTGTTTCACAAAACTGAGCATCCTGTCCGTCCGATTCCCCTGAGCGTACAACTGTTTCCCTTTCTGCAATGGAAAAAGCGCATTGGCCCCAAATCCCTGCGCGCGGATTTGCTCGCGGGGCTTACCGGTGCATTCATTGTCCTGCCCCAGGGCGTTTCCTTTGCCATGATCGCGGGGCTTCCCTCTGAATACGGACTTTACACTGCCATTATTCCGCCCATCATTGCCGCGCTGTTCGGTTCCTCCCTGCATCTCATTTCCGGCCCGACCACAGCGCTTTCCATCATTGTGTTTTCCACGCTGAGCCCCCTTGCAGAGCCTGCAACAGCAGAGTATATCCGTCTTGCGCTCACCCTGACCTTTCTGGCAGGAATCTTTCAGGCCGCGTTCGGCCTGGCCCGGCTGGGAACTTTGATCAATTTTGTGTCCCATTCCGTCATTGTGGGATTTACCGCAGGCGCGGCTGTGCTGATTGCCACAGGACAGTTGAAACATGCGCTGGGACTTCCCATTCCTCCGGGTTCCTCATTTCTCACAAGCTGGATATTCATTTTCAGAGAATTTCATCAGTTCAATCCCTATGAAATGACAGTGGCGCTGGTGACGCTTGTCTGTGCCGCAGTTCTGAAAACATACCGCCCCCGCTGGCCCGGTCTGCTCATTGCCCTGATTGCCGGGAGCGCGGTGAGCCTGTCCATAGACGGCGGCTCCAATGGTGTCAGGCTTCTGGGAAAACTTCCTGCACAGCTTCCGCCTTTATCCGCACCGGATTTCAGTCCGGACACCCTG
This sequence comes from Desulfobacterales bacterium, assembly GCA_041390465.1. Taxonomy (GTDB): domain Bacteria; phylum Desulfobacterota; class Desulfobacteria; order Desulfobacterales; family Desulfococcaceae; genus JAABRU01. The sequence goes on from JAWKPW010000034.1 coordinate 42,647, forward strand.
CGCCTGCTTGCACCGGGAGCGCTGGCCATTGCCCTGCTCGGACTCATTGAGGCTTTGTCCATTGCCCGATCCATTGCGGTTCTTTCCGGCCAGCATATCAACGGAAATCAGGAATTCATCGGTCAGGGACTGTCCAATGTCATTGGAAGTTTTTTTTCCGCGTATGCAGGCTCCGGCTCCTTCACCCGTTCGGGACTCAATTATGAATCCGGTGCGCTCACACCCCTTGCAGGCATTTTTTCCGCTTTGTTTCTTTCCGTCATCCTGCTGCTTATCGCGCCGCTGACCGCATGGCTTCCCCTGCCTGCCATGGGCGGCGTGATTCTTGTGGTGGCGTTCCGTCTGATTGATGTGCATCATATCCGGGAAATCCTCAAAAGCAGCAGGGCAGAATCCCTGGTTCTGCTGGTGACATTTGCGGGAACCCTGTTTTTCCAACTGGAATTTGCCATTTATGCAGGAGTTCTGCTCTCTTTCAGCATGTATCTGACCCGGACTTCCCATCCGCATATCGCAGTCATGGCTCCGGACCCGGCTGATCCCCGGAGGAGGTTCAGGGAAGTCAATGCTTCAGATCTGAGAGAATGCCCCCAACTGAAAATCATCCGCATCAACGGTTCCCTTTTTTTTGGAGCGGCGAATCCTGTTGCCGAAATGATGGAGGAAATGGATGCCGGTGATCCCAAAAATCTGCTGATTGTGGGACATGGCATCAATTTCATTGATGTTTCCGGAGCCATGATGCTCGCGCAGGAAGCCCGGCGCCGGAGAAAAATGCACAGGGCTTTGTATCTGTGCAGAATCAACCGGGAAGTGCATCATTTTCTGGAACACGGGGATTTTCTCCCTGAAATAGGGGAGCAGCATATTTTTGCAACCGAATACGAGGCCATATCCCAAGTATTCAGGAAACTGGATCATGATCTCTGCCGCTGCTGCACATGCCGGATTTTTGAAGAATGCCGAAGCATTCCCCTCCAATTATTTGAATGCCGAAAGATTCGGCCGGTTGAAATTTGAAAACTGCCTTATCCACTGTCGTCATACCGGAGAAAATCTGTGTATGGAGCCTGCTGAAAACACTGGATTCCGCTTTTGCCGGAATGACGGCGAAAGAGAACAGCTTCCTGGTTTTTGGGACAGTTGCGCAATATCAGCTTGAAATGCAAAATTTGAAAGAAAGGATGCAAGATGAAAAAAGACAATATGTTTCTGATGGCAATGACTGCGGCCGCAGTCTTTTTTTGGGGACTCCTGCCTGCCTGTGCAGAAACACAGCCTCCTGAAACCGCAGACACGGTAAGCACGCAGACTGCCCCTGAACAGCGGATTCCGGAATCCGCAGCAGATACAACACTCGAAACCATCCGCACCCTGATTTTTTCCCGCGAGGCTGTCAGGGAGAAACTCAAAGCAAAGATTCAGGAACGGCAGTCTGCCGGAACCCAGGAGGAAATCAGTGCCTTAACAAATGAAATAAACAAACTCAACAGCAAAATCATGGAGATTGAACATGACCTGTCCACGGTGACCGCAGGTGTGAGTCCGGATATTTTTTCTGAAAAAAACGATGGAAAGTTTGACTGGCGGGATGAGGTGCAGAATCTGCTGACGCCTTTGGTGCAGCAGTTGAAAAAAATGACAGAACGTCCAAGAAAGATTGAGCTTCTGCGCAGCGAGATTGACCGGCATGAAAGCCAGTTGGTGACAGTGAAAAAAGCCATTGAGAACCTGGAAGTTATGTCCCAAAAAGCAGATGCGGACGATGATCGGGTGCAAAAGGAGCTGGAGCAGATTCGGGCTTTCTGGACAGCAAAGGAAAAGCAGATCAGAGATGATTTGCAGGTCAGCCGTTTTCAGCTCACAGAACTGCTCAGCGAGAAAGAATCCATACTGGGAGCCACCCAAAGCCTCCTGCGATCATTTTTCAAAAGCCGGGGACGAAATTTTGTTCTGGCATTTGCCGCGTTTTTTGCCAGTTTTTTTCTTATGCGCTGGCTTTACCGGCTCGTTTACAAATACAGCCCGGTTCATCAGGCCAAAGATCGCACCACCCTTATGCGTCTTTCCGATGTCATCAGTCACATCCTCACCTTTGGCATATCCGGAGCCGCTATGATAGCAGTGCTGTACATATCAGGCGACTGGCTCCTGCTGAGTTTTGCCCTTATCCTTCTTGTGGGCCTTGCCTGGACAGCACGGGAGGGCATCCCGCGTTTCTGGAAGCAGATTCAACTGATGCTCAATCTGGGAACGGTGCGGGAAAACGAACGGATCGTATACAATGGTGTTCCCTGGAGGGTCGTGACCCTCGGTGTCTATGCCATTCTGGAAAATCCCTGTCTCCGGCCTTCGGAACTTCGGGTTCCCCTGAGAGAAATGATCGGGATGAATTCCCGGCAGTTTCACAAAGATGAACCCTGGTTTCCCTGCCGGGTGGGGGAATGGGTGATTCTTTCAGACGGAACCCGCGGGGAAGTGCGCAGTCAGACTGCGGAAATGGTGGTGATGGGACTGCGGGGAGGCGCACGAAAAACCTATCTCACATCAGATTTTCTGGGAAACAGCCCCATGAACATTTCCGAAAACTTCCGCATCAAGGTGGTTTTCGGCTTTGATTATGCAAATCAGGATATTATCACAACCGAGATACCGAAAAAACTCACAGAGGCTCTGCGAAAAGGACTGGCGCACAAAGGTTTTGAGCAGGATATTGTTCAACTGAAGATTGAAGTGGAGGCAGCCGGAGCTTCTTCTCTGGATCTGGTCATCATAGCGGATTTCAGGGGCCGGGCTGCGGCTCTGTACAACGCGCTCAGACGCATGATTCAGCATTATACCATTGAAACCTGCACAGCCAATGGCTGGAACATTCCCTTTCCCCAGCTTACGGTGCACACTGTCGGGTCATCCCTTCAAAAGGGGTGAAGGTGATGAACACCGGCCATCACAATAAAAACAAACCTGCATAAAATTTTTAAACCCTCAGGTTTTTGAAAACCCTGAGGGTTTTATTTTCTTCCCTCTGTCAAAAATCCGGTTCTGCCAGTTGAGAACCTTGTCCATTTTTTTCATCCGGAATGTCACACAGATCGCTGTTGAAAAAATTATAAAAAAACAACATGTTGTAATCAAACAGGAAAATCTGACAGCATTGCATAAAGTCAATGGTGAATCGGTATCATGCCGCTTGTCTGCTGATTTCATGCAATACAGCAGTTTTTTTCTTTTATGCCGGAGAATATTTATTTTTCAACTGTTTAATTTTAATATTGATTTGGTATCAAAGGCAACATTGTGCAGAAGAAGAGTCCAGACCATGCAGGGTGTTGCATGTTGCAGGCAAATCCGGAATCAGAGTTTTTCGGAAAAAATGAAACCGGATTCGGAAGAAAGGAATTCTTTTCTTTCCTCTGTCTTAAATATGTGCTAATAGATTATTCTTATGTCAAAGAAAGAGAATATGTTCAAAATCAGAAGAAAGAACTCTGCCATATGACAGCAAAACGGCTTGATGGTATTACCTCATTTATCGTAATGGATGTGCTGGAGCGGGCTCATGAAATGGAGCGGGCCGGAACGCACGTCATCCATCTGGAAGTGGGAGAGCCGGATTTTGACACACCGGAATGTGTCAAATCCGCGTGCTGCAAGGCTCTGGAAAACGGTCACACCCATTATACCCACAGTCTGGGAATGCCGGATCTGCGGGAGGCCATCTGTGAATATTACCGCAGCACATACGGTGTGAATGTTCACCCGGATCAGGTGGTGATCGGATCAGGGACTTCCCCGGTGATGTTCAGTCTGTTCGGTGCGCTGCTTAACCCCGGGGATGAGGTCATCATTTCGGATCCCCATTATGCCTGTTATCCCAATTTCATCAAATTCGTGGACGGTGTGCCGGTCAGGGTTCCTGTGTATGAAGAGGACGGATTTCAGTACCGTCCTGAAGCCATCCGGGAAAAAATCACAGATCGGACAAAGGGAATCTTCATCAATTCCCCTTCCAACCCCACAGGCAACCTGCTTTCCGCACAGCGGATGCAGGCCATTGCGGATCTGTCCGGACCGGACGGGCCTTTTGTGATCTCGGATGAAATCTATCACGGTCTGGTATATGAGGGAAAAGAGCATTCCATACTGGAATTTACCGAAAATGCCATTGTGTTCAACGGATTTTCCAAACTCTATGCCATGACCGGCCTTCGCCTCGGTTACCTGATCGCGCCCAGACCCTTTATCCGCCCCATTCAGAAGATTCAGCAGAATTTCTTCATTTCCGCGAATGCTGTGGTGCAATCCGCGGGGGTGGCCGCACTCCGGGATGCTGGAGAGGATGTTTTGCGGATGAAAAAAATTTACAACGAGCGGCGCATATATATGATTCGCCGCCTCCGGGAAATGGGGCTGGGCATTACGGTGGAACCGACCGGCGCATTCTATGTTTTTGCCAATGCAAAGCATATTTCCCCTGATTCCTACAAACTGGCCTTTGACATTTTGGAAAAGGCCCATGTGGGTGTGACTCCGGGCATTGACTTCGGAAAAAACGGGGAAGGCTATCTGCGCTTTTCCTATGCCAATTCCCTGGAAAATATTGAAGAGGGACTCAACCGTCTGGAAAAATATCTCGGCAGGCGTCAGTGAACACTTGTCAGTTACCAGTGAACAGTTATCAGGGAACAGGTGTCAGGAAAATAAGCACTGAAACCAGTATCCGGAAACCAGAATGAAAGTGAAATCCGCAGTATTTGTCACCAGTGCCGTGAAGCCGCCGCAGTATCCGCCGGGGAATTTTCCGGAGGTTGCCTTTGCAGGCCGCTCCAATGTGGGGAAATCCTCTCTGATCAATACGCTGGTCAACCGGAAAAGTCTGGTCAAGACCAGTTCCACGCCAGGAAAAACGCAACTGGTGAATTTTTTTCTGATAAATGATCAGATTTCTTTTGTGGATCTGCCGGGTTACGGGTATGCAAAAGTGTCCATGTCTGTGAAGAAAGACTGGGGGCCGATGATTGAAACCTATCTTTCCAAAAGAGAAAATCTGCGCGCGGTTGCCCTGCTGATGGACATCCGGCGGACACCGGGACAGTATGAAACGGATTTTATGGCCTGGCTGCGGCAGTATCATATCCATGCCATACCGGTTGTCACCAAAGCGGACAAATTTTCCAAAAACAGGCAGAATCAGCAGCGTGCCATGATTGCAAAAACCCTTTCCCTGCCTGCTTCGGATTTCATACTTTTTTCCGCCAAATCCCGGCAGGGAACAGAGGATGTGTGGAACGCCATAGAAAAGGTAATCGGTGAAAATGACAAATCTTTCTGAAAAATACGCGGGATTCCGATCCGGATTTGTGATGCTGGGCGGCGCTCCCAATGTGGGAAAATCCACCCTCCTGAACCGGATGCTGGGAGAAAAAATCTCCATCACATCTGAAAAGGCACAGACCACCCGGAACCGGATTCTGGGAATTCTGCACCGGCCCAAATCCCAACTGATTTTTCTTGACACCCCCGGTGTTCACAGGGCAAAAAGCGAACTCAATGTCCGGATGGTGGATACAGCTTTGTCCTCCATGTCAGAGGCGGATTTGATTGTTTTTATCACCGATCTGACCCGGCCTGACCCTGATGCGGAAAAAATCATTGTGGAAAAGCTGCAAAAACAGACCCGTCCCGTGATTCTGGTGCTCAACAAGACGGATCTGGTAAAGAAGAACACGATCCTGCCGGTCATGGAACGCTGGAGTGCAGCCTATCCCTTCCGTGCCGTGATTCCGATCTCGGCCATCAGCGGTGATATGGTGGATGTGCTGCTGGATGAAATGGAAAAGGTTCTGCCTGAAGGGCCGCCCCTTTTTCCCGAAGATGCCATCACGGACATGCCGGAGCGATTCATTGTCGGTGAAATGGTGCGGGAAAAGGTCTTCCGGCTCACCGGTCAGGAGATTCCCTATTCCACTGCCGTGACTGTGGAATCCTTTTCCGAAACAGAGAAACTGGTCACGATTCATGCCACCATTCATGTGGAAAAGGATTCCCAAAAGGGAATCATCATTGGAAAACAGGGGCAGAAACTCCGGCAGATTGGTGAAGCTGCACGAAAAGACATTGAGCGGATGCTGGGGGTGCAGGTTTTCCTGAAACTCTTTGTCCGGGTGGAGAAAAACTGGAGCCGGGATACCAAATCGCTCAGAAAGTTCGGATACTGAATGATTCTGTCTTTCCATCCCTGTTTTGCGGGTCACAGGAATATCCTCTGCGCGGGCCGTGAACCGGATGCCGATGATCTGGCTGCCATAACGTCAGCCCATGCAGTGGTACTGTCTCAGGGGTGCAAAGCCAGTCTGTACCGCATGGCAAGCGAAAACTGCTGCCATGTGTTTCCCAATTATGCTGCAAGATTCCGCTATCCAAACAAAATCGGACAGATCCGGCTGTTCCGGGAAAAAAAAGTTTCCCATCCGCAGACAGAAATTTATGAAAGTGTGGATGAATATTTTCAGCATTACGGCAAGTTCATCTGCAAACCCGGTGTCGGATTTCCCTTTGTTTTCAAATTCAACTGGGGCGGGGAAGGGGACAATGTCTTTCTGATCCGCTCCACTTCCGAGCAGAGAAATGTGCTCCGGATGGCCTCGGACTTTGAGCGGACCGGACAGAAAGGTTTTCTGATCCAGCAGTATATTCCCTGCGGAAACCGTTCTCTCCGGGTTGCAGTCATCGGAACGGAGATGATTTCCTACTGGCGCGTCCAGCAGAATTCAGATATTTTCTGTACGAATATCCGCAAAGGGGGATATGTTGACAAAGATTCGGATCCGGAACTGCAGCAGCAGGCCGTGAAAGCTTTGCAGGCATTCTGCAATATTACCGGCATCAATCTGGCCGGTTTTGATTTTCTGTTTTCCACAGCGGCCGAAAATCCGGAACCTCTTTTTCTGGAGATCAACTGGTTTTTCGGAAGAAGAGGACTGGGCGGATCTGAAATGTATTACAAACTGCTGATTGCCGAAATTGAAAAATGGGTGGGCTCCCTGGGCCTGGACTGCCCGAACCAGTGCACAGGCTGCAAAAGGGAATGACGGTCATGGACTATGGTTTTTATCCGGAGGAGGAGGATATCCGGAAGGAACGGCACAAAGCCAGGGAACTGAGGGCCAGTCAGTGGTGGAAACGCCAATGCTCCAAAGGAATTTGTCATTACTGCGGAAGGAAAACCCGTGCTGCGGAACTCACAATGGATCATATTGTTCCCATTTCCCGCGGGGGGAAAAGCACAAAAGGCAATGCGGTTCCCTGCTGCAAGGAATGCAACAACAACAAAAAACAGCTTCTTCCCATGGAATGGCAGGCGTATCTGGAGGGGTTCCGGCAGAAAGCAGGGGCCTGAATATTTTTGTAAAAACCGAAGTAAAAATATATTTTCACACGTCAGATGGCCGTGTTGAAATCCGGTGTGAAAAATCCTTTTCGAACGCCAACTTTGATCAAAAGGGGAAATTTATGAAAAAAACTGCTGTGCTGTTTTTGCTTTTTCAATGCCTGTTCTGTCTTGACGCACTGGGCACCGATGTTTACATGGGAAGCGGTGCAGCCTACAGTATCAGCGATGGAACCGTCACCCTGTGGGTGGAAGAGGTTGTCAATGAAGATTCAGATTATGATTCCGGAACCCTGAAGCTCAAACTGTGGGCAAGTGCTGTGCCATATTCCGGCGGCACCATGAACGGTCACATACTGGCAGTTTGCAATCTTGGAACCCTTGATTCCGGGGATTCTTTGGAGGATATTGATGCATCCGTCTCCTATGATCCGCCGCCTTACGGACTGTACTATATCACACTGACCCTTACGGAATGGAATGGCGCGAGCGACATCATTATGGATTATGCAAGTTTTGAGGATACCCAGACACTGGGCAGTGAAACATCGGATGAAACAGAAGATGACGGCGGCAGCAGCAGTTGTTTCCTGTCAGGTGCTTCATTTGGAACAGGAAACATCTGTTTTTACTGCCGCAGGAATGCAGCCGGATCTTCCGGAAAATGGTAAGCAGAGAATTGCAATGCCAATTAAGAGTCAAAAATGTCAGACTGAACAAAAACAGTCTGTCATAAAAACGGTGCGGATTTGACAACTTTCTGAAAGTTGTCAAATCCTGTCTGAACCTGACTCTTCATTCGCATTTGCAGTTTTCCGACAGTGTTTATTGCTGTCCCGATTTGTTTGCGGAAGAATTCTGCAATTTGTTTCCGCAACGCATTTGGGATTACAATAATTGTGTGCAAAACAAAGGAGGAAGTCAAAAATGGCAACTTTATGGAATCAACACAGGGAGGTTGAATGTATGCGGCGCTGTCTGTTTTTTTTCTTCAGTGTGCTGCTGATTGCGGGATGTGCATCCCAGAAATACAGCCGGGATACTGTTGTTACGCAGATTTCCAATGCGGAACTGATGATCAGCCAGGCAAAGCAGAACGGGGCAGAGGAGTATGCCCCTCTGGAACTTCGGCTGGCAGAGGAAAAACTGCAGGAAGCCAAAGAGGCTCTGAAAAAAGAGGAATCTGATCTGGCCGGGCGCAAAGCGGAAATTTCTATGGAACATGCCAGACTGGCTGATGGCAATGCCCGGGCTGAAAAAGCCAAGCAGGATGCCCTGAAGGAACAGAAAAATGTGGATATGCTGCGCAACGAGATTGATCGGGTGCAGAAGGTGAAACCATAAGGAAAAATGATGAGGAGCAAAATGATGAAAAGCTTTTTGAAATATCTGTCTCTTGCTGCAATGGCAGCGGTTTTTGTGTGGGGATGCGCATCTGCTCCCAATCCTGCAATGCAAAGTGCACGGGCCGCGTTTGAACGGGCCAAAGTCATGCCCGGCGTGCTGGAAAATGCGCCTGTGGCCATGCACGAAGCGGAAAATGCCCTGAGAAAAGCCGAGCGGGCTGAAGACAGGGAGGAAATGACCCATCTGGCGCATCTGGCGGAAAAAAGAGTGGAATATGCCATTACAGTGGCGGAGAAGGAAATGGCTGACAAAAAACGGGCAGAACTGGAAGAGGAAAAACAGAAGGTTCTGCTTGATACCCGTCAGCAGGAAATTGAAAGGGCCAGAAGAGAGGCAGAACTGAAACAGAAAGCCTTGGAAGAAAAAGCCCGGGAGATCGAACAGGCCAGAAAAGAGGCTGAAGAGGCTCAGGCAAAGGCCATGAAAATGAAGGAAGAAGCTGATTCTGCCAAAAAAGATGCCGAAGCCAAAGCCATAGAGGCTGAACTGGCCCGGCAGAAAGCGGAGAATCTGGAAAAACAGATTGCGGAACTGCAGGCAAAAAAAACAGAACGGGGACTGGTGCTGACCCTCGGAGATGTGCTTTTTGCCACAGCAAAATCCGATCTCATGCCCGGCGCAATGCGCACAGTTGACAAACTGGCCGAATTTCTGCAGCAGAATCCGGAACGGAATATCGTCATCGAAGGCCATACGGACAGTGTGGGCAATGATGCCTACAATATGAACCTTTCCCGGCAGCGGGCTGAGTCAGTGCGCATGGCTCTGCTTTCCAGAGGCACAGACAGTCACCGCATCATGATCAAAGGCTATGGGGAAAACTATCCGATTGCCAGCAATTCCTCGGAAGCAGGCCGTCAGCAGAACCGCAGAGTGGAAATCATCATCCTTGACGAAGGCGTGGCTGGTGAATCCATCATGCGGCAGTAAGTGCCTGAATCAAAATAATCTGCATAACCTCTTGCAAACCCTCAGGGTTTTTAAATCTCTGAGGGTTTTTCAGGCAGTTTTTTAAACATTTCATCTCGCGGGGTTGTTCAAAAGATTTGATCCGCATCCCTGAGAAACCCCCAAGTCTTGGATGGAATCATACCGCTTTCAGCACCAGATTCCTTTCCCACCCCATCATTGCTTTTTCCGCATCCGATGCCATTATGTTAAAAAATTTCCGGAGTGCCGAAACGGAGTGAAACGGAATTTTGGCAGGATTTCCCAGTCATTTCAGTTTCCCAAACTTTCAGTTCGGGACTCCTTCGCCCCTGATCCAATCCGGAGTGCCGAAATGGAGTGAAACGGAATGAGACTGCCTTCTGATTTTTCCTGAAATGCAGAATTGCCACACCCCGCACCGGTTTTTTTACCTCCAAGAAATACACCTCACCGCCGCAGGCTTTGTTAATCCGAGAAATCAGGGGCTTTATTTTGATTACACAGTTGTCTGAGGCGATTTTAGGGAGTCTTTCCTGTGAACCCT
>JAWKPW010000035.1:0-52105 GCA_041390465.1 Desulfobacterales bacterium
GGATTTCTCTGTTGTTGATCCTTCGGGTGACATTGCGGATATTGAAAGAAGTTTCAATTTTATCTGCAATTCCCGCCTGCAAAGTATTATCCACCGTTACGCAGAATGGTTTAAGGATAACGAAGTTATTTCCCGACAGATTCCTGCTGCCAACAATCTTGCGGCTGTCCTTGATCTGATTTTGAATTCTGACCTGCCCCGTGTGTATGTCATCATTGACGAATACGACAATTTTGCCAATCAGTTGATTGTTTCCCATAAAGATCATCTGTACCGGGAACTGACGCGGGATGACAGTTTTCTGAAAACTTTTTTCAAGACACTGAAAGAAGGGAGGAAAACCGGTTCAATTGCCGGTGTGTATATTACGGGCGTACTGCCTGTTACCATGGATGACCTGGCCTCCGGGTTCAACGTTGCAGATTTTATCACTTTACGGCCTGAGTTTGAGAATATGCTGGGTTTCACACAGTCGGAAGCTGATACTCTGCTGGATGAAATCTATAAAGACTGTGAAATTGATCCCGGTTCGCGGAAGGAAGTCGGGGAACTGATCCGTACTTATTACAACGGTTATCATTTTGTCAATCCCGGAGGGGAGGCTGTTTACAATTCAACCATACTGATGTTTTTTCTGTCACATTTTATTGAAATCAAAGCAATCCCGAAACACCTGATCGATCTGAATCTCAGAACCGACATTTCCTGGGTGCGCAGACTCACGGGTTCTGATCCGGCATATACCGAGGAACTTGTCAACCGCCTTACCCTGCACAATACCATACGGTATGATGACATGTATCTGGTGACCAAATTCGATATGGGGCAGTTTTTTGAGAAAAGCTATTTCCCGGTCTCCTTCTTTTACCTGGGAATGCTGACCCGGCAGGATGATTTTTATCTGAAAATTCCCAACCTGAACATGCGGCAGATTTTCACCGAATACTTCAATGAAATCCACCGGATTGACGTGTCCACCAAATATGCGGACATGATGCAGGGATTTGTGAACAGTCCGAATCTGCATCAGTTGTTTGCGGATTACTGGGAATTGTATGTTTCCCAACTGCCGGAGGCCGTGTTTCAGCAGGTGAATGAGAATTTTTACCGCACCACCTTCTTTGAACTGTGCAGCCGCTTTCTTTCCCGCTGGTTCACCTGGAACGTGGAACGCTCCTATCCCAAAGGAAAAACCGATCTGGAGTTTGTGGGCAAATTCCATGAAAAATTTGCCGGTGTCCGGATGGTCATCGAATTCAAATATTTTTCCAATGCCGAATTCCGGAAACTGAGGACAGGGATTGAGGATTTTCAGTTGCGGGAAGAGGACACGGAACAGATTTCCGGATATGCGGAAGGTCTGAAAACCGAATACCCGGAAGCCCGTGTTTCCCTGCATGTGATTTACTGTTTCGGGAATCAGGGGTTCCGGGTGTTTGAGGTGAAAACTCTGCCGGAAAAGGCGGAGATTCGGAGATAGAGGGTCAAATCCGTTGATCGGAACAGCAGCCCGTCTGAAAGCAATATCGCCTGATATGCATTCCGCCAGCATTTCCATGCACAGTTCCGTTCTTTGAAAAACAGACTGCCTTGCGGTTCCGTCTCCCGGGACATGTGTCCTGAAATTCAGGTTTTTTTCTTTTTCGTTTTCCATGCTCGACTTTCCAGCGGCATGTTTCCCGGAAGGAGTGAGTCCGCCACAGGCTCCCCCGGTCATCAGTAATAATTCTTGTTGGAAAACAGACAGTCTGTTCATTGACCGGGAACAGCCCGTCCGTCCGCCGCTGTGCCATATGCGGGCATGATTCCGCAGTTCTCTAATCCTCTGTTCCCGGCATGACTCCGAAATTCATCGGACTCCGCATCCGTCCTGATTTCCGCTTCCCGGACCGGACAGAAAGGAACGGTTCACAGACTCTGCAAAATGCGGATTTGCGGTCCCGGCAGGAGTTTTTTTAAAATTCAGAAATCTTGCCGCATTTTCTTGATAGTTCAGGATTTCTGCCGATGTCTCCGGCCCCGCCGCTGCTCAAAGTCTGCGTTTCAGTCTGATCCCTCACTCCCGGCTGCCGGGCATTATGACAATATTCAGTCTGAAAGCTTTTTCTGCGGTTGTTGCAGCGACAGCGCTGTCCGCCGTTTTCGCTGTGACCGTTTTTTGCGGGATCATCGCTTCCGCAGTGCCTGCATATTGTTTCATAAAGAGAACTGTATCAGATTATGAATCAAAAATCAACGGATTTGACCCGCTGTTCATTTGACACACAGTCGAAAAAAATTCGAACCTGTTCATTTTCAAAAATCCCCCAAAGACAGCACAAAGCTCACAAAAAAAAGCTGTATTCCCCCATTTTTGCTTTGACAACGCGCTGCCAAATTTTTAAAATGCGAAAATTGGCAGAAATTTCCAAATCCCCAAGTAAGCAAACGCACATGAACCATCAACCGGAAGAACATTATGACCGACCTTCCCCGCAAGACTGCCCTTGCCATTCTGCATACAGTGGAGCAGGAGCGCAAAACCCTTGACAGTGTGCTGGATCAGGTTTTTGCTGACCAGCCTTTTGACAAAAGAGACCGTTCCTTCATTTACGCACTGGTCTATGGTGTGCTGCGATGGAGGGAGCGTCTGGATTATGTCATTGCCCGTTTTTCCAAAAGCGGCATGGACAGAATCCGGCCTGACATTCTGAACATCCTGCGCATGGGACTTTTTCAGATGCTGCACATGGACAAAGTCCCGGCATCCGCGGCTGTGAACACTTCCGTGAATCTGGCAAAGGAAAGCGGCGCGGATTCCTATGTCAGCGGATTTGTCAACGGACTGCTGCGCAATGTTGCCAGAAATCAGGAAAACATTGCCTTTCCGGATCAGGAAAAAGAACCGGTTTCCGCTCTGAGCATAGGCCAGTCCTTTCCGCGCTGGCTGGCACAGCGGTGGATCAGAAGATTCGGATATGAGGAAACTCAGCGCATCTGCCATGCACTCAATACGCCCGCGCCTCTGACCATCCGCACCAATACCCTGAAAATCACGCGTGAAAACCTCATGGATTTGCTTGAATCTGAAGTGGAACAGGTTCAATCTGCTGTTTACACCGAAGAAGGCATTCTCCTGTCCGGGCAGATGCCGTCTGTGCCGGAGATCAAAGCCTTTCAGCAGGGATGTTTTCAGGTGCAGGATGAAGCCGCTCAACTGGTCACCTGTATGCTCAATCCCCAGCCCGGTGAGCGTATTCTGGACGCGTGCGCGGGGCTGGGCGGAAAAACCGGGCATATTGCACAGAGGATGGAAAATCAGGGAAGCATTCTTGCAATGGACAGCAGCAGGGAAAAACTGGATCGACTGAAAAGCGAAACGGAGCGGCTGGGCATATCCATTGTCACAGCCTGCGAATATGATCTGAACACAAAGCCGGAGCCGGAAAAATTCGGAATGTTTGACCGGGTGCTTCTGGATGCGCCCTGTTCCGGACTGGGGGTCATCCGCCGCAATCCGGATACCAAATGGGCAGTGTCAGAAAAAGATCTGGCACGGTACAAAAAACGGCAAATCCGTTTTCTGGATCATCTGGCCGGGCTGGTAAAACCCGATGGTCTGCTTGTGTATGCCGTATGCACTGCAGAGCCGGAGGAAAATGAAGAAGTGGCATACGCATTTCTGAAAAAACAGGCACAATTCCGCATTGAAAAAAATCTGCCCGGGCTGCCGGAAAAAGCCCGCTCCCTTTTCACTCCGGAAGGGTTTCTCCGCACGTTTCCCCATCTTCACCATACAGACGGATTTTTTTCCGTGTGTTTAAGATGCGGCAATTGAGCAGATTTCAAACCCGCCCCTGCATCAGGCTGCAATGCTGAAATTTTTTCAGATTTTCTGTGAGATCTGACTTATACCAATTCGCCATTGAAACCATGCCTGTCTGATTCCGGAGTGCCGGAATGAGGTGAAACAGAATTTTGGCAGGACTTCCGCATCATTTCAGTCTCCCTGACTTTCAGTTCGGGACTCCTTCGCACCTGATCTGAGGGCAGGGAATTGCATAAATTCAATGGCAATTTGGTATTATACCGATTCTCCATTGAAACCATGCTTTTTTTGACCGCAAAGAACACGAAGAGGGCACAAAGGTCACAGCAAATTTATATCACTGCATAAAATCGGCGGCGAATCGGCACTGCCTTCCGCAGAATATGATTTCAATGGAGAATTGGTATTACAGGGTATCAAAAAAACTGTTCACCTTACCCTCGGTTCCGCAGTAAAGACAGCGGTTCTGATTTTTGTTCATGATGCGGCCGCATTGGGGGCATGTCTCGGTTTTTTCATCTGTCACTTTCAGTTCCTCAACGCGTTTGATCAGCATGTCTTCCGTAAATTCCGGATGCTGCTTTCGGATGAAAAACCAGAGAGCCTCGCAGACCAGAGACAGTTTTTCCACCTTCTGCTTGAGTTTTTCATACTCCTGCTCTTCTGATTTTGCCTCCAGCAGCCGCATCTTGGCTTCAAAATCCGCATCCATTCCAAATCTCCCTTTTGATCGTGAACTTTTTATGAACAGCCCCATCTCTGTCTCCGGTTTTCATATGCTGTCATCCAAAAATCACTCCTGCCCCTTTCTTACCCAGGAAACCGCATAACGCATCAGTTCTGCTGCATTTTTCAGATTCAGTTTTTCCTTGATCCGCTCCCGGTAGGTGCTGATGGTTTTCACACTCAGACTCAGTTTTTCTGCCACCTCTTTGGTGGTACAGCCTTCGCCCATGAGTTGCAGCACCTCCATTTCCCGGTTGGTCAGAATATCCACAGGGGAACCGTCCCCCTCCGGCTGTCCCTGCGTGAATTTGCTCAGAAGGCTTTCCATGAACTTTTCGCTGGCATATGTTTTTCCGGACAGAACGCAGCGGATGGCCTTGACAATGGATTCAGACGCGGACTGTTTCATGATGTATCCCTTTGCGCCTGCATGAAAGGCCCGTTCCGCATACAGGGATTCATCGTGCATGGAAAGCACCAGCACCGGCATGGATTTGTAATCCCGGCTGATGTCTCTGATGAGTTCAATGCCGTTTCTGCCTTTCAGGGAAATGTCAACAATCACCATGTCCGGCTTCAGTTCCCGGATTTTGTTCCATCCTGCGGTAATATCATCAGCCTCGCCGCATATGCACAGATCCTCCTCCTGGTTGATGAGTTCCTTCATCCCCAGACGGAAAATGGGATGATCCTCGACGATCATAATCCGTGTTTTGCACCGATCTGAACTGCTTTCTGTCATACATATATCTCCCCGTGCACCTGATGATTTGCCGGAGCGGTTTTGAAGGAAATGCTTACTGTGCTTCCGCCTCTGCTGTTGGTCTGGATGTCAAAGGAGGCTCCGATTTTCTTGGCTCGGAAATTCATGATGCGCAGTCCCATTCCCCGGCTTGCGTTCACATCTGATATGCCTGTGCCGTCATCAATGATTTTCAGAGACACGGATTCCTCTGCCACTTCCAGATCAATGGAAATGCGCGAAGCCCTGCCATGCTTGATGGCATTGTAAACTGCTTCCTGGGTGATATAAAACAGATGGATGGCATCTGTGCTTCTGCGGAACACCACAGGCCGGTTATAGCGGAATTCGCAGAGAATGCCAAACACATACTGGGTATTTTTTGCCAGCTCCTCCAAAGAGGATTCAAATCCGTGTTCCACCAGATGAACCGGACAAAGCCCTCTGGCCATTGCTCTGGTTTTGCGGATCGCATCTTTGATCAGATTGCGGATGCCGGCTGCGGCTGCGGCCTCCTCACAGGAGGCGCGTTCGAGTTTCTGCTGCAATACTTTGGTCAGCACCTCAATGCCGATGAGATGGGGACAGAGATCATCATGGAGATCCTGCCCAATCTTCTGCCGCTCCTTTTCTCCGATGTCCAGAATTCTTTCCTCCAGACGCCGGATTTCCGTAATATCCTCCAGCGTGGCCAGAATGCAGCGCTCATTCCACAGTTCAATGAAATCCGCTGAAATCAGGGCCAGACGTTTTTCCCCTTTTTTGGTGACAAATCCGGTTTCATAATTGCGGAGTTTTCCGTTTTTCTCCAGACTGGCAAACATGGCATCCTGCTCTTCCGGATGCTGGAGAAATGTAATTTCTGAAAAACCTTTTTCCCTCAGATCGGTTTCAGATGCGCCCACAGCTTTGAGAAAACTGGCATTGACATTGATCACGCGGCGATCCGCCCATGAAATGATGGCAAGCCCGTTGGGACTGAGACTGAAGGCTTTGGAAAACATTTCCTCAGACAGGCGCAGGGCAAGTTCAGCCTGCCTGCGCTCACTGATTTCCGCGCGCAGATTGCTGCTGTAGGTTTCCAGACGATCCATAAATGCGTTGAAATACCCGGCAAGCTGCCCGGCCTCATCGCGGGATCGGGGCGCAATCCGCACCGTGAAATCACCGGCAGGCACAGAGGAAAAGCGCTTCATCAGCTCCCGCAGCGGTTCTGTGATGGATTCGCTGATGTGCAGGGAGATGAAAAAGAGCAGCAGAAGGGAAATCATCAGGGTGATAAAAATCGTGTTCCGGATCATGCGCAGCGGGCTGTAGAGTTCATCCAGATAGCTTGAGGAGGCCACAATCCAGTCAAATTCCGGAATATGGTTGAAGATCACCAGTTTTTCGCGGGGATAAACTTCTTCCGGATTTTTCCAGAAATAAAAAATCTTTCCGTTTTTCTGCCTCACAATTTCCTGAACAAAAAAACGGTTTCCCGCATCTTTCTCTCCCATGACATTTTCCCCCTCCAGCTTGGGGTGAATGATCAGATTTCCTTTGAGATCCATGACATAGGAATAACCGGTTTTCCCAAACTGAAGGGAGAGGACACTTTCCCGGAAATCATCCACCTTGACGAGTTCACTGAATTCCTCCCGGTATGCAGTGACAGAAATGATCCAGTCCCAGGGTTCAAACCAGGTCATGTACAGGGCTTTGGGCCGTTCATATGCTTCACCCGGATTTTTCCATTCATATTCCAGATAGCCGTTTTTGCGCATCCGCTGCTCTCTGGCAAAACCGTATTCGGAAATATCCGCACCCACCAGTGCATGTTTGGGATGCACCCGGAGAATGCTGGTGCTGTCAATGCAGTAGATGTATCCGGATTTTCCGATCTGCTGGTTGA
This sequence comes from Desulfobacterales bacterium, assembly GCA_041390465.1. Classification (GTDB taxonomy): domain Bacteria; phylum Desulfobacterota; class Desulfobacteria; order Desulfobacterales; family Desulfococcaceae; genus JAABRU01. The sequence goes on from JAWKPW010000035.1 coordinate 7,171, forward strand.
GAAGCACCTGCGCTGCCCGAATCCGGGCTTCCTCTTCCGAAAGTTTTCCCCCTTTGTACTGCAGATAAAAAAATTCTGCAATATCCCGGTTCTTTTCCGATACCGCGCGCAGATAGTTCTTGAGGGAAACCGCTGCCGAGGTTCTGACCATGTTCAAAATCGCGGCCGTGGAGTTTTTCAGCTCACTTTCAATGTTTTCCTCAATGTTCTTTCTGACAGCAATGTAGATGACTGCGGTCACAGCCGTTATGGTCAGCAGAAAGGCAAGGGTGTAGCTGAAAAGCAGTTTGTAACGGATGGGAAGGTTGTTGAGGGTCTGCGGCAGTTTCATAATGTCTCCGGAGGCGCTGTCCTGTCTGACGGATGTGAAAAATGAAAACAGTATAAGCAGCATAAATTTCCGGCCTGTGCACAGCTTTGTCCGCAGTCCGGAAGCAGGTTCCGCACTGTCCGGGAAATCTGTTTTTTGACGCACGGAAATTTTCGTGTGTCTGCCTGTTTATTTTCAGCACAGTGCTTCATTTCAGCCAAGATTGCAGGTATGTTCAGAGCATACAGTTCTCAGATCAGGCTTATGCCAATCTGACCTGCAATATATCAGGAAACTGATCACAGTTCAACAGCGTAACTTCTGATTCCTGTTTTTTAAGCAATGTTCCATAAATTTTCGGGTACAAAAAATAACAGGCGCTGCGCGGTTGAATTTTAACCTTTTGATTTTTATGGAAGCGAATGTTGCGCCGCACAAAACCGGTTCTTTAAAAATCAGATACCTGAAAAACCAACTGCGCAACTCCCAACCAATTGAAAACACTTATGAGGATACCATCTTTTGTCTGATTTTTTCAGAGGATACATTGCAATCGAATCATCATGGACAAAAATACTGTCTTCAGATGTACTGGTGGTTTGCTGAAATTCTGACCCGGAGGTCTCGAAACCGTGTTTTACCGAATGGGCAAAAAGGGAAGATGCGCAAAAATCAAAATCAGTGCGGATGGTCTCATCCGTTCGGAAGTGCTTGGAGGTTTTCAGTTCCGCATATCTGATCTCTGCCGACAGCCCTGTCTGAGGGAACTGACAGAGGATATGCTATATAAACATTATGTTATGACTGAATATAATATCAGGCTGAGCCGCAGAGGGAGAGCAGGGGAAGCACAGAACGGAACAGGAGCGGGCAGCTTGGGTTAACAATATGAAAAAACTTATCGAATTCAAGTCATTCTGCCTGCTGTCATTTTCCAAAATCCATTTGCATATTTTTCAGGTCTTGCAGAACATGAAAATGCAATGTCTGATTTCAGAAATCAGACATTGCTCCGCACCACATGGAAAGAAAGCACTGAGCCTGTGACTTTGCTTCTGCCGGTGCAGAGAAACACGCCGCTCCACAAAGCCTGGAGAAAAAGAATCATGCCCGGGTCCCACAGATATGCCAGCCCGTGCAGCACATCTGCGTGCTGAAATTGCAAATCTACAGAGAACAGGCATAAAAGAATTCCGTAAGCAGCAGACAGGATTCCCATGATCTGATAGGCCGATATTCTGCCTTCTCCCCGGTAATCTGCCCGGAAGAATTCAGAAATGCACCGCCAAATCTGAGTAATCAGCAAAGCCTGCAGAAAGGCCGCTGTGTGAAAACCTTTGAGAAACAGATACACACCCGCGATGCCGGACAGGGTATACAAAACAGCGGTGACAGCCTGCACAGGCACCACTTTTTCCCCTTCCATAGCCGAAGCATAGGCAATTTTCTTTGTGGAACCTGTGAAAACAAAGCAGCACCTGCCAAAAATCTTCTGCAATGCGGGATGGCATTCGGACAGTTTTTTGCCGTAACAGCATCCGAAACTGATGCAGGCCAGTCTGCCGATGCCTTCTCCGAACGCATAGGAAATGCAAAGAGCAGCCAGAAAAGAAACAGTCTGCATATGGAAATTCTGATCTGCCGCAAACGCATTGACAGCCCAGACCACGAGCGGCGCGGCAAGAATGCCTGCAAAGGATGCGCCGCCAACGGTAAAGGTGTATTTCTTTTTTTCAACCATCCGGGCAATGATTTTTGATGCCGGAATGCAGATGGCCAGAAGTCCGCAGACAGACAGAAGAATCAGGGAAAGCGGCGTGTTCAGGGAGCCGAGAAGAACCATGTATGTCATTACCGCAAAAGTGTAGGCATGTGCATTGAACATACCGTACCATGTCAGATTTTCCCCCTGCCACTGTCCTTTTTCATCCCTGTGCTTTGGCAGGGATGCAAGGATCTGCCATTTTTCGCCCGGAAGCGTTCTGAATCCCCAATTGAATACCAGTGCAAACATCAGTGTCAGTCCTGCTGTAAACAGTTCTGTTTCCATAAGCAAATCTCCTTTTTTCAGTTTTCAGTTGCCAGTTGTCAGTGAACAGTTGTCAGTGAACAGTTGTCAGTGTTCAGTTCAATCTCATTGGGTTAAGATGGAATCTGTTCATGCGTTGTTCGAATCTGAAAGTTTGGGAACAGCAGTTTTTGCCAAACTTTCAGTTTGGCACTCCATAATCTTCTTAATGCAGATGATGCCGGTATTCAGTTATCCGTATTTCAATTTTCAGTGCATAGTGTTCATATTTCTGTTTTCATTATCTGTTTTTTGGTAACTGGTAACTGATAACTGGTAACTGGTAACTGTTCACTGAATTCTGCCAATTTCCGAACGCAGTGCCACTTCTGTTTCCACAAGAGAACGTCCAAATCCCTCTGAAAACCGGGTCTGCGCATCAGTGCGGAAACTGTTGCGGACAATATCAGGGGAAAATGCCACCCGATTTTTCTGGAAAATCAGCACATCCGTGGAACTGCCGGGACGGTAAAGGCTTTTGGGCTGTCCCTTTTTCACAAACATGCCTTTGCCCGCAGGCCGGGGAGAATCATATTCCCTTTCACTGTAACACTGCACAATGTCCCCTATCATCAACGCTGCGATTTCAATCATGGCAACCAGCCCCGCGTGGATTCCGGGTTCTGTGGCACTGTCCGCGTCTGTGTCAATGATTGTGACTCAAGGCTCTTTTGTTTTTGGAATGGGGCGTGCAGACAGTCATCGCCGCACCGGGATTGCAGGGAGAATAATTTCCCTGAATTTCATAAAAATCCACAACTTTTCCTGATACCGGCACATGATTGTAATGGTATTTGTCCGGTGTGAGACGGAAGACAGCGTAATCCCCTTCGTGAAATTCCCTCTGCCACTGTGTTTTGTCCTCTCCCAGCAGTTCTGCATAGTCAAAAAACTTTTCCTTCAGAAAAATGCGGGAACTCCGGGCAAAGGATCCGGGCAGCATACGGGCATCCGCAGGGGATACAATGCAGCCCGGATCAGCAGGCATGGGCCGGGTTTGCCAGTAGCGGATTTTGCGTTCAAAAAGTTCACGCGGGGTTTGGGGCGCATTCACGCATTCTGACAGATCAATTCCCATGTTTTTGGCAAAACGCGGCATTCCGGATATTTTTGCACCCAAAGGAAGATCATAGGTGAAAAAAGCCAGCAGATCCGACATGGTGGCGGAACTGAGCATTTTGAACAGCAAGGAGGAATTTTCCCTTTTGTCTGACCAGATTGCATTGATCAGTCTGTCTGCAAAAAGTGTTTCATTTTTCACACACGCGCTGTTGCGTTCAATGTACTGATGCGCGATATTCATTGTCTTTCCTCCTCTTTTTTTATATCCGCATACACGGTCAGCAGAATCAGACAGATAAATTTTTCCAAATTTTCTGAAGAGATATTCTCACTGAGAATTTCTTTTTGCACCTTTTCAAGAAAATCCGAAGCACTCTGATTTTCCACTGTGCTGTGAATCACCTCTTTGTAAACATCCCGGCGCAGAGCAGCATATCCGTCCAGCATACGGAAATCCCGTGTCAGAACTTCCAGCGCCTCCCGGATATGACTTTCCCGCAGTTCTGTGCGGTAAAAACCTTCTGCTGCCCGGTTGAATTCTTCCGCAGGCAGGTTCATGGGATCCTTTGTGCCCGCATATTTCAGAATGCGTTTTGTCAGGGACGCGGATGCGGAACATTCCTGAAAATCTGTCACGCGCAGATGCAAATCTTTCAGTGTTTCTTCCATTCCCATCATGGCAATCAGATCCGCCGCATCTTCCCGGATAATGCGTATCAGTGCCTTGCGGTATTCGGCATTGTAAACCCGGACATAGCCTTTGTAGCGGCGGCTGAGGCGTGTTTTCTGCGTTTTGGCAAGAATGCGCCGCAGAAACAGATTGCGCGTGTCTTTCTGCACAAAAAAAGTGGGAATGCCAATGGCCGCGCCGAAAAAAATCTGACGGCGCTCGCTTTCCGTATGGGGCGTGTCCGGAATCTGCTCATGCGTGATTTGTCCGCTGAGAATATACTGATATGCCAGTGCTGTGAGCAGATTCTGCAGAGAGGCTGCATGTCCCATATCCTGTGTGAGATTTTCAAACAGACTGTAATACCGGCCCTCAAATCCGGAAAATCCCATTTGGGAAAAGGCGCGCATCCGGTACAGCAGATACATGGGCATGGCCGGATCAAACAGACCGAAATCAGCGAGATCCTTTTTCAATGCCCGGTCATTTCCCATGCGTCCGTCCAAAGCCGCGCTCCGTTCCGTGCTCATCAGGGAGACAAAATAGTCAATGAGCCGGAAATCATGCACAAAATCGCCTCTGAGGCAGAAAATCCGTGCAAACCATTTATCCAGCCAAGGTGGACCGAAAGGAGTGACCGGCTGACCGAAGATTTTCAGATCTGCCTTTTCTTCCATCTGCGCCAGATCATCGCACCAGATAATGGCAAATCCAGTTCATCACAGAACTGAAAACTGAAAACCTTTTCGGATAAATCCGAAAAATCCAACCGAAAGGGATCGGCACTGAAGGTTCCGACAAAAAGCGGCAGAAAATGCTCCATAATTTTGATGAGCAGATCGCCCATGTATTTTTCATCGGTGGCATCAAAACCGGAATCTGCATTCCCAAGCACCTGTGTCAGTCTGCGGCTGCCCAGACTGATATGGGTTCCGTTGTTGGCCAGACTCACATTGGACAAAGAGGGCAGCACCACCAGATTCCGGCTGATGATACCGGCCTCCCTGAGCTTGCTTACAGAATGCAACTGGCTCCGGGACAGCACCTGATGGCAGAGGTGCATATAGCGGTGTTTGTCCTCGCCCCTGTCCCATCCGCTCAGACAGGGACTCATGAACAGTTCCCGGTAAAAGGAATCGGAAATCAGGGTGCTGAGTTTTTTCTGGCGCACAGGGGTATGGGGCGAAAAACAGATAAGCACTTTCTGCCCGGTTTCGGTCAGCCCGAATTTCCGGTTGGCATACATGGCCAGAAGCTGGGTCAGGAGACAGCGTTTCAGGGTCTCCCGTGCAATTGCTTTTCCCATGCCGTTTTTTCGGGTCAGGGAAACCGGACAGAAGGAAAAAGTTTCCGGAGAGGTATTGTCATTGAGAAAATGTCCGGTCAGTTTTTCTCCCACAGCGCGCAGTGCCGGATGAATGCCGGAATCCGGCTGAATCAGATCCGCAAGGGCAAGTTTGAGCAGATAACTTACGGGAATGCGGATATGTTTTCTGCCATAGGACGTGAAAAAATATTTTTCCCTGTCACTTCTGCCCGGACTGTCCGTTTTGCTTTTGTCAGCCCGCAAATCCTGCTCCATAACCTTGCGGGCATAGGCACTGAGCCTGGATTCGGGAAAGCGCACCCAACTGTTTTCCCAGATCTGCTCCGCACTGCTGTAAAGAAAATCCCGCAAATCCAGCAGCGGTCTCCGGCTGTTTTCCCCCACTGATGCCCGTTTCAGCAGATTCTGATAATAATTGGAATCCCGGATATACAGGGGAAAATCCACAGTTTCCGCAGAACCTGCAACCAGCGTCTGCAGTTCGTTTTCCGCTCCTGCTGTGGTGTCATTGAGGGAAAAAGGCAGGGATTCCGCCAGAACTTTCCGCGGGGCATCCGGACTGATGTTCAGCGCATCCAGAATTCTCGGAAGCCCAAAATCTGCCCATGTTTCCCTGTCTCTTCCGTACAGGGGAATACAGGCATCAGTATATATGCGTGTCACAGCAGCCCTAAAAGTCCTTTCTTTGCAATCTCTTTGTCCTCTGCGGGAAATCCGGTTTGCAAATCTTCAAAAAAATGAAAAACCTTTTCATTTTGCGGACAGTTTCTTTTTCATCTCTTCCAGTTCCCGGATAATGTCATAGGTTTTGTCATCGGTTTTCTGATATCCGCCGCACTGGAGTTTTTCCAAATCCTCCTTATGGGAATTGAAAGAAATCAGGGCATTCTGAAATGCCAGTTTCAAATCCTGCGGCTGGTTTCGCAGGGCACAGAAACAGGGGCCGGGAATCAGTTCTGATTTTTTCAGAACCGCAAAATCCTCATGCTTCACTTCCCCTTTTTCCACCATGCGATCCAGCAGTTTGTTTGCCACAGCCGCGACATCGGCTTTGCCGTTTTTTACCGCCAGAATGGAATCACCGTGAGAACCGGAAAATCCCACAGAGGAAAAATGGGTTTTGGGATTGATTTTGAGATCACGGGCAAACATCACACTGGGAACCAGATAACCGGAAGTGGAATCCGGTTCCGTGAACAGAAAACGCAGTCCTTTGGTCTGTTCAAAAGTCTCAATCCCGCTTCCTTTTTTGACAATGATGATGCCGTTGTATCCGGGTTCCCCCTCTTTGCCCAGTTCCAGAGCCAGAACCTCAATGTCAGATTTCTCTTTTGCCTCCACATAGCTTTTGGGACCCAGCCGGGCAAATTCAATCTGTCCGTAGGCCAATGCCTGAATAATGCCAGCGTAGTCTTTGGCTGTGTAGGATTTTACCGCAATGCCCATCTCTTTTCCCAGATGCTCTGTAAGGGACTGATAGATTTCCACATCCCCTTCTCCCATGCTGGGAACAAATCCCACATGGATTTCTTTGGGCATGCCGCCCTGTTCAGCCTGAAGCGTTGACACCAGTCCCCCGCTCAGCAGAAAAAACATACAGACTGCTCCTGACACCATTTTTTTCCACATCATAAAATTCTCCCTCCTGTTTGTTATGATATAAACCCATCCGAAGTGTTAAACTTTCAGTTTGGCAGTCCTCCGGAAAACGCTGCCACCTGCCGGATTCCAGACAGATCAGATTGATCTTCCCTGCTTTTTTTCCTGAACACAATATCATGGATTATCCGCAGTTCATCCGGTTCGTTATTCTGACAGCCATCGGTTCCATCGTTGTTTTCTCTGTCTTTTCGGATAATACATGCTGTTTTTTCGTTTGCCTGAAAAAAATCTCCGTTATGGGGTAAGCTGGCGGATGAAACGGCAAAACCGGAATCCGCAGATTTTTTATCAGGATGCCTGATCGCTTTGGATTGTGCTTCAATGCCGTTCCTTGCGCCGCCGATGACAGCAGTCAGTTGAGTTACCGCATTTCTCATCTGCACGGCCTGTGCATTCATATGCTGGGCTATGCCTGCGGCTTCCTGTGAACTGGCAGAATAATCAAGCGACACTTCCTCAAGTTCTGTGACAGCCGCATTGATCTGTTCAATTCCATTGGCCTGCATCTGTGAGGCTTCGCTGATGCTTCGAATCAACTGATCTGCCTGATGAATGCGCTGACTCATCTGTCCGAAGGCTGTATCGGTTTTTTCCAAAGTTCCGGATACAGTTTCAATTTTGCTGCCCATATTTCCGAGCATTTCGGCAGTGTGCTTTGCAGCCGATGAGGCACGTCCGGCCAGACTGCGCACTTCGTTTGCCACCACGGCAAAACCGGCTCCGGCATTTCCCGCGCGTGCCGCCTCCACTGCTGCATTCAGAGCCAGCAGACTGGTCTGGAATGCAATATCATCTATGGTTTTGACAATTTTTTTCGTTTCAGTTCCCATGCTGCTGATGGCTGTCACAGAATTCGCAAGTTCTGACATGGCCGCAGCGGTCTGTTTCAGCATTTCCCCGGATTCTGTCATCAGTTCCTTGCTCTGCCGGGCATTTTCCGCATTCTTTCCGGTCATGGCGGACATCATTTCAATGGATGATGCTGTTTCCTGCAAAGATGCGGCCTGCCGGGATGAAGCCTCTGCCAGAGACTGGCTTGCAAGATTCATATGATCCGATGCAAATGCCACATCCTGCGCTCCGGCCTGCAGGGGCACGATAATCCGTGTGATGGGCTGCACCACCCTGCGTCCCATATAAATCATGCCAAAAACCAGCACTGCGGATATGACAGCAAAGGAAAGAGTGTTTTTGCCGATGGTGTGACGGATCAGAATGGCAATCTGCCTTTCTGCGTTTTTCATCAGAAGATTTCTGTTTTCCTCAAGTTCGCTGCGTATGGCATCCAGTTCCTGCTGAAATCTGTTTCCGCTTTCCCACAGCACAGGAATTTCCCCGGACGTTTTTATGAAATGCAGATATGCTGCTTCAATCATGCGGATATAGGAAAAATAGGCGTCCTCATCTGTTGCAAATTCAATATAATCCCGGATGATGGAAGACTGACGCACCTGCTTCCTGAATTCTTTCAGAACACTGTCCTTCTCTTTCTGAAAAGACACAGCATCCCCCCTGTTCAGAATCTGTTCCTGCAAAAGGGAAAAAAACTGATTTCCGGCAATCACTGTATCTCTGGCCACATTCCGAAGATGCAGCAGATGAATATTGGCATCGAGATTTTCCAACTGACATCTGAGTTCATGGCGGTTGACCATATCAATGATCCGGCTGCTCTGCTCTGTGAGATTTCCAAGTGCTCCCCTGATTCCCTCTTCTTTTTCCCTTGCACCCATTACCGCCCCGGCCAGCCTGAGAAGTGAGTCCTGATAACTGGCAAGCAGATGGGCGAGTTTCCCCATCCGCTGACGATCAAAAAAAGAATATGTTCCCAGTTCCTGCACATGACCGGCAGATTCATGGACAGACCTCAGCGATCTTTCCAAAGAAGCCTTTTCCCTGTCCCGCAGGAAAATCTTTTCTCCAATGATGGCTTCTGTGAGACTGTGGTTCATGCTGTTGAGGGTGCGGATTCCCCTGCTGTATTGTGTGATTTTTCGAAATCCGGAATCAGATGCCGCATAGAGAAAAATAACCATGCCCAATACCGCAACTCCCATGAGCATAAAACGTATATTCAGACTGGTACCGTTATACAGATAAAACCGCATTTGTGTTTTCTCCATTTTTAAATTTGACATTGACTGTTTCCTGTACCATGCACCGGTTTAGAATTGTATTGAAACCTTATTCGTTTTACATTAAAATCCGCTTTCTGGCTGCATGGTGGAATCATCATGCATTTTAATCAAATATTAACCGGATTTTAATCACAGCACAACATTCTTCCGATAGAAAATGTACGGGCTGAATCAGTCGTCTGTGTTATTCGTTCCTTCCTCACGAGGGAGTATGAAAATACTCCTTTTTTATTCAGAAATGACAGGACTGATATGGTTTATGAACAGACCGAGAGAACTGTTTTACAATGTGTGTTTCAGGACAATGGCAATGTTTGCAAAAAAGGAGGAACTGTATGCAAAGAATGAAAAGTCTGTGGATGGTGTGGCTGGCGGTCATACTGATGTTTGTTTCCTGTGACAACAACAGTACAGTATTTTCCCTGCGGGTAAATGTGGGAGGAATGGAACAGGCAAAATCAGCAGTTCCCCGTCCGGAATTGACTGCAAAGGGGACTGTTCGGCTGAGTTTGTCAAAAATGCGGATGTCGCAACTAACCGCACCGGATACAGGTTCGGTTTTTGCCGGATGGGAAGGAGCCTGCACCGGAACGGAACCATGCACATTAACAATGGATCAGGTTTATGCGGTCACAACCCTTTTTAATAAGACTGCTGATACCGGGGACAGCATTACGCTGCGCAATGCCGGGACATACCGCACCGGTATTTTTGATGAGGGTGCGGCAGAGATTGCGGCTTTCGATCCGGCAACCGGCCGGATATTTGTTGTCAACGGTGCGGACAAAACCGTTGACATCCTTCAGTCCGCGGAATCCGGCACTCTGCTTTCCGGAAGCAAGCCCGGATCAGACAGATTTCCGTCACTCCCTACTGACGGCAGGGTGAACAGTGTGGCTGTTTCGCAGGATTGTGGCGCGAGCGTGGAAAATGAAGACAGACAGCAGCTTCCGGAAAGATTGTATTTTTCGATACAGACGAAACTATCTCAATGAAGTGGCTGCCGGGGCTCTGCCGGATATGATTACATTCACACCGGACGGGAAAAAGGTGCTGACGGCCAATGAGGGGGAACCCTCTGATGACTACAGCACTGATCCGGGATTCCGTCACCATTGCGGATCTGACCGCAAAGGTATGAAATGCCACTTCTGTCACCGTGGGATTTACGGCATTCGTGACCGGGCAAGATGAACTGAAAGCCGCAAATTGTGCGGATTTTCAGCTAATGCACAATCGCTCAGGATATGGAACCGGAATACATAGCGGTTTCCAAAGATTCTTCCCGTGCGTGGATTGCATTGCAGGAAAACAATGCCATTGCGGTTCTGGGATATTTTAATGCGGAAATCACCGATATTTTCCATTGGGATTCAAAATCACAGCTGCGAGGGCAAAGGACTGGATGCGGTGACAGACGGCCGGGATCAGTATCCGCAACTGGCCGGTGTACGGCATGTATCAGCCGGATGCCAATATGATGTATGAAACAGACGGCGTCACATGGCTTGTCTCCGCAAATGGGGGACAACCGGGATTATGAGGATTCAGTGAGGAAACTGCGGTGGCTGATGTGACACTGGATCCTGACCGCATTTCGAATGCAGGCGGAACTGCAGACTCCTGAAAATTTTGGACGGATGGGTATCACCAATACACTGGGGGATACAGACGGGGATAGTGATTTTGATGCCCTGTATGCCTTCGGCGCACGTTCCTTTACCATATGAAGTGACGGATACCGGTCTGGAAGCGGTTTTTGACAGCGGTGAGGAGCCCAGACAGATTACCGCACAGCGGTATCGGATTATTTCAACGCAGGAAACGACAGCAATGAATTTGACAACCTGGCGACAACAAGGCCCCGAACCCGAAGGCATTGCCATCGGTCAGGTGGGAACCCGCACCTATGCCTTCATCAGTCTAGGACATTGAGCATCATGGTCTATGATATTACCAGACGGAAAAACCGGTTTTTACAGACTATATTCTGGACAGGGATTTTACAAAGGAAGCCGAATCCATAAAGGCCGGGACCTGGGACCCAGAAGGTCTGGTCTTTGTTCCGACGACCATTCTTCCCCATGCCGGCAAGGCCCTGCTGATTGCCGCCAATGAAGTCAGCGGCAATACCGCCGTGTATGAAGTGGAAAGTGTGAACACCTTCCCCCTGACCCTGGTGCATGTCAATGACACCCATTCCCATCTGGACAAACATAGCCAGTTTGAATCTGAACGGTACAACCACCTGGCTGGATCTGGGGAGGATATGCCGGCTGTCCGCAAAAAAGTCAAAGCCGTGCGGAGTGAAAATCTCAATACACTGGTGCTCCACGCGGGTGACGCTGTGCAGGGGACTTTGTATTTTACCAAATATGAAGGGGAGGCCGACTTTGCCCTGCTCAATGCCATTGGGTTTGATGCCATGGTGACGGGCAACCATGAATTTGACAAAGGCCCGGAACTGCTTTCGGATTTTATTGACATGGCTCAATTCCCTATCATTGCAGCCAATATGGATGTTTCCAATGAACCTTTTCTTGCCGGAAAGATTCCCCCTTATATCATAAAGAAAATCAGCGGCACAAAGGTGGGCATCATCGGCCTGATCACCCCGGAAACAGCGGTGATTTCCAGTCCGGGAAGCAATATCACTTTCCTGGATGAAATCAGTACCGCCCGGCAGAAAGTGGAGGAACTGGAAAGTCAGGGGATCAATAAAATTATTGTTCTCAGTCATATGGGGTATGAAGAGGATATTGCACTGGCCGAAGCAGTGGAAGGGATTGACGTGATTGTCGGCGGTCATTCCCATACACTGCTGGGAAATGTTCAGGATCTGGGATTGAGTCCCGCTGGCCTGTATCCCACCAGAGTTTACAAAAAATCCGGTCAGGATGTCTGCATTGTGCAGTCATGGGAATGGGCCAAAGCCGCAGGCCTTCTGGATCTGCGCTTTGATGATAATGGCCATATCCGTTTTTGCAGGGGAAATGCCGTTCTGCTGGCAGGAGACAATTTTCAGCAGAGGGATGCAAACGGCAATAAAGCGGATGTAAGTGCGGAAGTGAAAAATGAACTCCTTGCTTTTATTGCAGATCATCCTGCCATTGAAGTCCTTTCCGAAGATGCGGACATTTCTGCCCTTCTGCTGCCTTACACCTCCGGAATCAAAGCGATGAATCAGGAATTTGTTGCACAGGTGGCAGAAGATCTGCTGCATATTCGCGTACCCGGAACCCATACATCAGGTGCGGAACTGTCCAACGGTTCCCTTGTCGCTCCCCTTGTGGCAGAGGGAATGCTCTGGAAAGCCAAATCCACCGGTCTGAATGTGCAGATGAGTTTACAGAATGCAGGCGGTGTGCGCATTGACATTGTCCAAGGTGATTTGACGGTCGGCAAATGCTATGAACTCCTGCCTTTCGGCAATACCCTGTATATTCTGGAACTGAGCGGAGCGGAGATCAAAGCCGCACTCCAAAACGGTGTAACCCGCGGCAGCGGCGCTTTTCCCTATGTGGGGGGCGCACGTTACACGGTTATTGACGGACAGGTCACGGATGCGGAAATCCGGAATGCGTCCGGCGAATGGGAAGCCTTAGACGATGACAGAATCTATCTGATTGCCACCAACGCATATCTGGCAGGCGGCGGAGACGGATACACTGTTCTCGCACAGGCAGCCGGATACCGTTATGACACCGGATTCGGGGATGCCGAGGTGTTCATGGAATATGCCGAAATGCTCGGAACCCTGCATCAGTCCGAAGAAACCGGCGTCATCTGGGAACCTGCCCTGCAAAATCTGAGTTTTGCCGTTTTTTCCGATCCCCACTATTATGATACGGCTTTGGGGACTTCGGGCGCGGCATTTGAAGCCTACCTGGCCCAGGACAGAAAAATGCTCCGGGAAGGCCCGGCCATTCTGGATGCGGTTCTGACGGCCATCACTGCCGACAACTCTCTGGATTTTGTTCTGATTCCCGGAGATCTGACCAAAGACGGGGAACTGTCCAGCCATCAGGAATTCGCCGAAAAAATCAGGGAACTGGAGAAACAGGGGTTGAAAGTCTATGTGATTCCCGGCAACCATGATGTGAACAATCCCCACGCTTATGCCTATACGGAAACAGAAGCCGTGCCCACTGATTCTGTGAGTCCGGAAACTTTTGCACAGATTTACGGGGATTTCGGTTATAACGAAGCCCTGTATCAGGATACGGATTCTCTCAGTTATATCGCGGAACCCTCTCCCGGTCTCTGGCTTTTTGCTTTGGATTCCTGTCGTTACAGCGAAAATCTGAATGCAGGCACATCAATAATCTCCGGACGTTTTTCCGAATCTACCCTGAACTGGATCATCACAAATTTAGAGAAAGCCCAAATTCAGGGTAAAAAAGTTATGGCCATGATGCATCACGGACTTCTGGAGCATTTCACGGGCCAGTCCCAAGCCAATCCCGGAAGTGAATATGTGATTGAAAACTGGGGAACTGTTTCCGAAACTCTGGCAAAAGCCGGTCTTTCCCTTGTCTTTACCGGTCATTTCCATGCCCAGGATATCACCTCCAAAACATGGGAATCGGACGGCAAGAGTTATACACTCACGGATGTGGAAACTGGTTCTCTGGTGACATATCCCAGTCCTTTCCGCAAAGTCACCCGCTATCTGAATGATGAATACCGGATTGAAAGTGAAAACATAACGGAAATCTCTTATGATACCGCTCCGCTGACTTTTCCGGAATATGCCGAAGATTATCTGGAAAGCGGGCTGTATGATCTGGCTTGGTACAGTCTGACCCTTCCGGCAGAACAGGGCGGATACGGCGTTTCCGCACAGCAGGCGCAAATGGGCGCACCCCTGATTACAGCGGCCTTCAAGGCACATTACATGGGAAATGAGAACCCTTCCGCGGAAACATTCGCGACAATCACTGCATTTATGGGCAGCAGCGATCCCACCACTTTGTATCTGGGACAGACTTTGTCTGCCCTGTGGACGGATTTGGAACCGGATGATCTGGAGGTTGTTATCGGGGCGGATTAATAATAAAAAAACTCTCTTCCCTTACAGGGAAGAGAGTAAAAATATGACAGAGGATAGCATTATTATGATAAAAAAAATATTGAATTACTTATCAGAATCTTTTGGAGATGCTGTTCGGGAAAGGAGACAATACCATGAAAAGTTAAAAGACCTTAACCGGTTCAATGACGATTTTGCCAAATCAGTTTCCTGGACACCTGTTGTAACGTCCAGAGTCCGTTCCTCATTCTGTACAAAGAGATTAGTGAAATCCGGAAACAATAAAGTAAGTTTCAGGCCATCAGTACAATTTTTGTTCTTTAATTTATTATTTATTGGAGTTCCCTGTCTGATACTGCTGAAAGTATTTGTTCCGGGCAATTTTGCCTTTAATGATAAATGGCCCTTAATTCCGTTTATGTCTTTATTCTTATTAATAGGAATTCCATATTTATTATGGGGGGTAAGACCGGTATATTTTGATTTGGATAAAAGACAGTTTATAAAATATACCTCTCATGGATATGAAATAATATCAATGGATGACATTCATGCCATACAGATGATTAAAGATGATGGTTATCAGGATGAAACATATTATGAACTGAATCTTGTTCTGAAAAATCAGAACCGTCTGAACATTGTCTGTCACAACCGTGAAAAGACAATCCGGAAACAGGCAAAACAGTTATCCGAAATCCTGTCTGTTCCATTTTGGGATATGACAAGTGTTTAACACAATTTTTTTAAATATATATTGAATACAGGCAGTTGAAAGGATTGCGCAAGGTGAGTTAAGAATTTCAGCAGATCAAAAACTTCCCTGATTCTCCCTCTCCCCCGGTGAAAGAGATCCGTGGCAATGCAAATAACAATTTGATTTTTTATGATATAACCCAGACAATCTTCCATCAGGGTGGAGGGAGTTTTTGATCTGCTGAATCGGGTTCTTTTCCGCTTTTCTTCTCCAGCATTTGAAAAAGATCCGTCAGAATTTCTGCATTGCGCGGAATTTTGGCAGATCGGCATCGGAAGTAAATCAGCGCTGCGGCAAGAAACAGGGGAATGTTGATAAGAAGAAAATTTTTCATATTGTCATCTTTCTGCAAACAGACTGATATGCATTCAATTTTTTTAAAATTGGGCAGTGCCTTACAAGTAATGGTGAATGTAATTCAGCACACCATTACTTATGCAGCACTACCGTCAAGAGAGGAATTCTTACTTTACAAGCCCGATTTGATCACCAGATCCGTAATCGGCCCTCTGGATTTGTCCCCTTTGAGCACCAGATGCGCGTATATGCTGTTTCCTTTGAACTTGTTGACAATCCAGTTGAGTCCGTTGTTTTCCGTGTTCAGATACGGGTTGTCCACCTGATGCACATCACCCAGACAGATGCACTTCACACCTTCTCCCATGCGGGACAGAACCGCACGGCATTCAGCACGGGACATGTTCTGCATTTCATCAATGATGACCACCGCATTTTCAATGTTCATGCCCCGCACATAGGTCAGGGGCAGGAGTTCAAAGCGTCTGGGATCAAACCGGGGTGTCTGATCATCCTTTTCCGCAAAGATTTTGTTGGCCGGACGGAGTCTGTGCAGTTTCAGCACCAAATCCGAAACATAACGGGTATAGGGTTCCATTTTTTCCGACACTTTGCCCGGCAGATAACCCAGTTTCTGGCCGATTTCAATCATGGGTTTGACCACATAAATTTTTTCATGGGATTTGCATTCAAGGGTCAGATACAGGGCAGCAGCCAGGGCAAGGAAACTTTTGCCGTATCCGGCTTCGCTCTGCAGAGAAACAATGGGAATGTCCGGATTTGCCATGAGTTCCATGGCCAGATTCTGATACACATTCCGGGGCGTGACACTCCACATTTTATGCTGGTAATCAATGGTTTTTTCACCGTTTTTTCCGAAAAACACAGGTTTTCCCTGATCTCCCCACAGAAAACAGTTGGGAATGAGCCCATCGCGATCCGCGACAAATCCGGTGTAATATTCCGCGTCAGACTTGAAAGGAAGGGATTCTTTGTAGATTTCGCTTTTGATTCCCTGCAAATTGGCCTGCAGACGGAAAAACCGGTCATTGGTGACCAGAATGGGTTTTTCCAGCCCGCTTTTGCGGATTTCATCCAGAATGAAATGATCCACCACCTGCGCAAAGGGTTCGGCAATGCCTGCGGGTTCCAGAATCCGGAACTGATCCGGATGATCCGAAAGATTTTCAATAACCTGTGAGACTGCAGGCCCCAGCTTTGGATTTTTTTTCAATTTGCCCAGTTCCAGAAGCACATGATAGGGAATGTAAATGCGGTTTTCATTGCCGTTGCGCAGCTTGAACAGCGCACCGGGATCTTCCAGAAGCACATTGGTGTCAATCACGTACTGTTTCTGATTTTCCATTCCTTTGTCCTTTCAACGCGGTTCTGCAGGGGTTGCTGTCCATTTTCCAAACACAGGGAGCGCCAAACACAATGTTCGGCAGGTGTCCGGAAAAACCGGATTTTTTGGAAAAATCCGGTTTTTTTTGCAATTCACGGATTTTTGAATTTTGCCAGACGCGTGAAATCCGGGGGCCTGCGCCCGTCAAAAAAATCACAGGCTTTGTAATAGACCATATCTCCCATCCACAGACGCAGATATTGCGGATCATTTCTGATTTTCCGAATCAGTCCGAGAGGATCGGAAAGTGCCTGCAAAACAGGGCCTGCCAGTTCTGAGGGATCGCGAAAACATTCCCAGTCACAGCGCAGACATCCGGGCTGATTTCTTTGATTTTTCATCTCCGGAAATTTCCCCAGATTTTCATCTCCCCGGTACCCGCAGGGATAGACATTGCCGTCTTTTGCACTGATATAAAAAAAATCCATACCGCCCCGGCAGGGATAAGGGGAAAAGGTGTCAGAATTTTTCACAGAGACATTTCTGTATTGCCGAATCAGGGCATACAGAGATGTCCGGGGGGAAAAGATGCGGATTTGGGAGCGGAATTCAGGTATTGTGTCTGACAAAGCCTGAAACAGCAGGATTTTTTCCGCAGCCAGAAAATTTACCACCCTGTCATCGGAACCGGCCGCATACACGGCCTGCAGACTGTCCGAGTCTGAACCGGAAAAGCTCATGGGATAGCAACTGTTGACAATGGTAAAACCCAGGTCAATGGCAAAACGGTAAAAGGAGCGGAAGGCTTCCCGGAAATTCTCATAAAACTTCCTCAGATAATGATCGTATGCCATATCGTCCGAAGGCAGAATTTTCATGGTTTTTTCCGTGAGATTCCGATTGATGCCCAGATTCACCGATGGCCAGATGCCGTGATCGTGAAAGATCGGCAGAGCTTTTTCCATACCCGAAACCAGCCCCGGAAATCCCCGCATCTGTTCATGCACTTCGGGAAGAGAGGAATCCAAGCTGATCCAGAAGTTCCTCAGCCGCGTTCCGGCCAGATTTTCCGCAATTTGACCGATCTTTTTTTCAAATCCTTCTTTGTGACTGCCGGAAAGGAAAAAACCGTTGGTTCCGGTGCGGATGTAAGGAATACCGGCCTGTCCCGCATGACGGATCAGTCCTGCCAGTTCCTCTGCCATAAGCATGGGTTCCCCGCCGGTAAAGGAAATGGCCTGAAAACCCTTTTGTGCCGCACTGTCAATGATTTTCCTGATTTCATCGCCAGATAAAACAGAACGGGGAAATTTCTCTGTCACCCGCATGCCGCACTGGGGACAGCGGGCATTGCACTTGTCTGTAATCTGAACCACCAACTGCCCCGGCAGTCTTTTTTCCATCACAATATTTCTGACAATTGAAGAAATTATCATTTGAAATTCCGCTTTCAGTTCAGGCACTTTTTGCATAAAGCATTTCCGGATGGGGCATTTCCTCATAAAAACGCCAGGATTGGATAAACGCGTTTTCAAAAGAACGGTCTTCCATATAGTGCCGGGCATTTTTCCCCATGTTTTCCCTCTTCAGCGGATCTGAGGCCAGAACCTGCATGGCATGGCGCAGACTTTGGGCATCATTTCCCCTGACCACCAGCCCGGTTTTGTCCGCAAGCATGTTTTCACAGGGGCCGCCCTGATCTGTCACAATCACAGGCAGTCCGGATGCCTGCGCTTCCAGGACCACATTGCCGAAGGTGTCGGTTGTGCTGGGAAAAACAAAGAGATCCGCAGACGCATACACAGCAGACAAAGCCTCCCCTTCCAGATAACCGGTAAAAGTGCAGGGCGTGTCATTGAGCATTCTCTGCATTTCAGGCAGCCAGGGGCCATCGCCCACAACAATCAGATGAACATCAGGCATGCTCTGCGCAAGTTCTGTGAAAGCCTGTGTGAGCAGGGGCAGATTTTTTTCTTTGGAAACACGCCCCACATAGAGCAGCCGTGTCTTTTCCTGTATGCCGTAATGCTTTTTCAGATACCCGTTGCGTTTTCCCGGATGAAAGAATTCTGTGTCAATCCCGCGGGGAATCAGCCGGATTTTTTCCGGACGGATGCCCTTTTCCCTGAGTTCATCGGCTGAACTTTGTGAGGACACATAAATCACATCCATCTGATCATAATACCAGAGCGTAAATTTCCATGTCAGTTCCTCAATCATGGCATCGCCCGTAAGATACCGTGCATACTGGGGAAAAGCTGTATGATACGTTCCGCTGAAAGGCAGTTTCAGAATCCGTGCAATGGCAAGCGCAGCCAGTCCCACAGGCCCGGGCGTGGCAGAATGAATATGGGTGAATCCCTTTTCATAACAGTAATTGAGCATATTCGGAAACGGGGGATAAAAGAGTTTCTGCTGCCTGTATTCCGGAAGCTCATAAACCCCCACAGGCCGGAAATTCCGGACACCGGAGGCATATGCCGGTTTTTCCGGATCACAGGTGACAATGGTCATTTTTTTGCCGTTTTTCAAAGCAAATCCCACCTGCTGCTGCAGGGTTCTGGCAACGCCGTTCACCTCGTAAAAAGTGTCTGTGAAATGCGCCACATTCACGCATCTGCTTTTTTCATGCGCACAACCAGTGCTTTTGTCTGCAAATTCCCGCACCAGTGCCTCGGTAAAATCCCGGTCTTTGGTAAAATGCGAGAAAGCCACAAAATACGGAGCCAGCAGCATGTAAATGCCGCCTGCGGAGCCAATGGTGTGAAAAATATGGAACACATTCGCGCCGGAAAGATGACTGAGCAGATGATTGGCAGAATGGGAAATCACCTTGTCAGACACCTGTTTGACAAAGGAAAACCATCTGTCTTCACGCGGCTCCCCCTTTTCTTTTCCATTGCAACTGTCTGACAAATCCGGAATCTCATCCAGCAGAACCCCGGTTTCTCTGCGGACAAGTCCCATCAGGGTGTCCGGGTCGGAATGCTCCCTGCGGCGACGCGCCCTTTCCGTAAAAAAACAGTATATTTTGGAAACCAATCCGTCTTCCTCTTCCCTGTCCGGTCTGAGAGACCGATCCAGAAAACGCAGCAGTCTGTCCTTTCCGCAGTGCCGCTCCAGTTGAAATCTCTCCCGGTAAAACTGCCAGGCAATGGCATAAAGATTATGGGCCATAGTCCGGGGCGTGGAAGGCTGGCCCGCGACTTCGGTGCGGCCTGCCTCAATGCAGGCCAGAGCCTCAGCAACACCCTCTGCATTGGATATGCGCGTATAGGTTCGGGCGATGTTCAGTCCGCTGTGATCATCCGAACCTCCGACCAGATTTTTTTTCCAGGGGGATGAGAACAGCGGGGTGTAAGCATATTTGTCCGCAAGGCGATCCGTATCTGCCTGGGTCAGTCCGGAAAGAATCTGCGCAAGACACTGGTTCTGAACAGCACTTCTTGATCCGTTGATTTCAAAATTCTGAAACAGCAGCAGGATCTGCTCAAAATGCTGCACCGTCAGGCGATCATTGACAGCATACAAAGGATGGGCAATGGCATGGACAATTTTTTCCTGATGCAGCCATGCGGCCAGATCAAAAACATTCTGGCGGATTCTGCTGATTTCCTCATGGTGTTTTTCTGTTATGTTCCATGCCAGCACATGAATTTTGCACCGGTCTTCGGGAAAATAGGAAGTGATTTCCTCACTGACAAAAGTGTCCGGCAGATGCGCGATTTCCAGCGCGCCGCTGATGGTATTGTGATCTGTAACGGTAATCAGATCCATTCCCTGTTTTTTGGCAATCCGGTAAATCTGAAGCGGATCGGTAAAACTTTCCGGACATCCGATTTTCTGCAAAATCCACTGGGACGGTCTTTTGGAAAATCGGGAATGGACGTGAAGATCGACATTTGCCATGCTGTATTCCTTTATTGTCTGTATTCCTTAATATTGAAGATTCAGAAACGCCATTGCCTTTTTGAGGCAGAACCTATGACACAAATATTCAGACAGGATGAGAAAAACATTAGTTTTCTGTTAAATCGGGAAATCTGGCAACGAGGAGAAAGAATTTGCATAAATTTAACAGAATTCTCACGGAAATCTGACAAAGATATTCTATACAGGCTCAGTAATTTTTCACCCCAGCCAAAGAAGAGGAGGGAAATATGCTTTGTCAAAATCATCTGTGCAAAGAGGAAAAAGACGAACACAGTGAATGTGATGTTGACATCCTGTGCAGCCGTCTGACAGGAAAAAACACCTTTTCCGCCAAAATCAAACGTTACAGCACAAAAGGCATGTACTGCGAATCCGGTGAGTTTATGGAAAAAGGAACGATGATCTATTACAAAATTGAGGATGTTCTGAAATGGTTTCTTGACAGAAAAGCACAGGTGGGCGTGCGAACCGTATCTCTTGCCGAAGTGGAATCCTGCCGGGAAATCGGCACAGACACAGGAAGTCTCCGCTATGGAGCCAGTGTTGCATATTACAACTGTCACAGCAGATAAAGTGGGCAAAATCGCTTTCCGTCCAAGAGTGTCCGGCTCTCTCCGAAAGCAATTTTGCCCGCTCTGCTGCTAACAAAAAATTAACCAAATTGTAATACAGGACTAACAGAGATGGGATACAGGAGGCATGCTGTCATGTATGACAGATAAATCCGGCAGATACATAAAAAAACAATGGAACAGATGAAAAGGAGAAGATTCGTCAATGAAAAAGAAACTGTGTATTTTGGTACTGGCACTGTCACTGGTCATGTGCGCGGGAAGTGTTTTTGCCACCCTGTCTCCGGTTCAGACAGGCGCAAAATATGTTTTTGTGTTTATCGGTGACGGCATGGGTGTTGCCCAGAGGAATGCGGCTGAGCTGTATCTGGCCGATCAGAAAGGCGTAAGCAGACCCGAAGAGGCAAAACTGCTGATGAACACCTTTCCCGCACAGGGAATGAATACCACCTATGATCTGAGCAGTATCATTCCGGATTCCGCGTCCACTGCCACGGCAATCGCCACCGGCAGCAAAACCAAATCCGGCGTGATTGGCATGGATGCAGACACAAAAATCAGTTATGAAACCATTGCCGAGAAAGCCAAAAAAAAAGGATGGAAAGTGGGCATTGTTTCCAGTGTTTCTCTGGATCATGCCACGCCTGCGGCCTTTTACGCGCATGTGCCAAGCCGAAAGCAGATGTATGACATCTGTATGCAACTGGCAAATTCCGGATTTGACTATTTTGCGGGCGGTCAACTGCTGTCGCCCAAAGACAAAAAGGATGACAGCAAACCTGATGCCATAGAAACCGCAAAAACCAAGGGTTATACGGTGACAACAGATCGTGCCGGATTTGATTCGCTGAAAAAGGAAAGCGGCAAAGTCATTGCCATGAACCCCTTGGTGGATCAGGACAAAGCCATGTATTATGCAATGGATCAGGCAGACAGCAGAGAGCATATCTCCCTGTCAGAATTTGTTGCAAAAGGCATTGATCTTTTGGAAAATCCAAACGGTTTTTTCATGATGGTGGAAGGCGGAAAGATTGACTGGGCCTGTCATGCCAATGATGCGGCAGCCTCCATTCATGATACGCTGGCTTTTGATGCGGCTGTAGCGGAAGCTTTCAAATTCTATGAAAAACATCCGCAGGAAACCCTGATTGTTGTCACCGGAGATCATGAAACCGGCGGAATGACCATCGGATTTGCCGGTACCCAGTATTCCGCGTTTGTGGATAAAATCAAATATCAGAAAATGAGCTATATTGAATTCGGAAACCGGCTGGAAGAGTACAAAAAAGCCCATGCTTCGGATGCCAGATTTGAGGATGTCCTGCCGCTTATCAAAGACGCTTTCGGTCTGTATGTGCTGAGTGCAGAGGAAAAAGCGGGACTGGAAAAAACTTTGGCAGAGGGAAAGGCCGAAGGTGCTTCGGACGAGGCAAAAAAGGCTGCCAACAATGCCGAAAAAATACTGAAATACAGCATGGCGCTGACAGATATGGAAGTGCAGGTTCTCAGAGATGCGTTTCAGCAGAGCATGATCGGCGAGAAGGAAAGGACAACGGACGATCAGACTTATCTGCTGTACGGCGGTTATGATCCCCTGTCTGTCAAGCTGACCACCATTCTCAACAACAAATCCGGCATTGCCTGGACATCCTATTCCCATACCGGGGTTCCGGTGCAGACATCGGCCATTGGTGTCGGATCGGAAACTTTCAACGGATATTATGACCAGACAGACATTTACAGCAAAATGATGAAAATCTCCGGACTGTCTGGCTGAGTTCTGTCTGTTTTCCGTGGGAAAGTGTTCAGGTTTTCGGGTGTCATTTCCCGGACATCTGAAACCTGAACATCTTCCTTCCCTGCTGTTTTCACATTTATCAGAGAGAGAACAAGATGCACAAATTTTTTGCCATCAGAAACCTGCTGAATCCTCACTGGGTGTTTGTTCTGCTTGTCAGCAGCATGATTGCAATTCTGCTGCTGCTGCCGGATTTGTACACAAGCCCCTATGCCAGAGTGGAAGAACGCTGTATGGGGGAAGTGATGGAAGCAGACAACAGCCTGATGCAGCAGTACGGCATTGTCAGGGCGGGAAGTCAGCATCTCAAAGTCCGTGTGTCCAAAGGTCCCCATGCAGGCAGGGAAGTGGGAGCAAACAATGATCTGCTGGGGAAAATGGAAAGTGACAAAATGTTCAAACCCGGAGACAAAGTTCTGCTGATCCTCTCGCTTGACAATGGGGAAATTGTTTCTGCAACTGCCTATGATCATTACCGTATTCCCGTTGAACTGATGCTGCTTTTTCTGTTTGCCGTTGTGCTTGTCAGTTTGCGGGAATCAGCGGTCTCAAAGCGCTGCTTTCCTTTTTCTTTGCGGTTCTCATCATCTGGAAGATCATGCTGCCGGGCATTCTGACAGGATATGATCCGGTCTGGATTGCCTTTGCTGTAGTGACAGCCATTTCCGCAGTCACGCTTTTTCTGGTTGCAGGAAACATCAAAACAGCGATGGTGGCATGGATTGGTTCCCTGCTGGGCATTCTGCTGACAACCGGCATTTCCATGCTTCTGTTTGAGCATTTCCGGCTCCACGGTGCAGTTCTGCCATTTTCAGAAACCCTGCTGTATTCCGGATTTGACAGCCTGAATCTGGAAAAACTCTTTGTTGCGGCTGTATTTCTGGGAGCGTCCGGTGCGGTGATTGATGTGGCCATAGATGTTGCGGCGGCTATGTATGAAGTAGCACACAAACGACCGGATCTTTCCGTAAAAGAACTGACAAAATCCGGATTTGCCGTTGGCAGAGCAATGGTCAGCACCATGGTCACAACACTGCTGATGGCCTATCTTTCCGGATACATGGCTTTGCTGATGGTTTTGCTGTCAAAGGAAATCCCGCCTGTTCAAATACTGAACCTGAATTTTATTGCCGCAGAGGTTCTGAAAACCGTTGTCGGCAGCTTCGGGCTGGTGACAGTTGCGCCCTTTACCGCGATTGTCGGCGGTATACTGTATGCAAAGAGGAGTCAGGAATATGAAAAATCAGAATCCTTCGTCATTTCCGCAGTTCAGGATGTTCAAAATTGATGCTTCCCGGTGTTTTGTGAAGGCTGACGATGATGTCAGCCCGGATACGGAAATCGGCACAGATTATGAAAGCGGTGAAACCGTCAGGGCTGGCTGCCGGGGAAATGTCACGGCAGTCCTTTTTTCCGGCGCTGAGCACGCACTGACGGTAAAAATCCGGATGGAAAACTGAGGCAATTTCCGGAAAAGAACATCCCGCTGATCCGGAATTTTTTCAAAGCAGCGCAGGCCGGAAGTCTGTGCTGCTTTGGCTGGATATTTTTTCTGGAAATCACCTAACCGATATCATACCAAATCGTCATTGATTATGCAGTGCCTGCCTTTAAGTCAAAGGCGGAGGAGTCCCGAACTTGAAAGTCAGAGAAACTGAAATGATTCGGAAATCGTGCCAAAATTCCGTTTCACTTCATTTTGGCACTCTGGAATTGGGCAAGCATGATTTCAATGGAGAATCGGTATCACACCTGTCGTCATACCGACAAAAGCCGATATAAGGGAAGTGTTCAATGTGCGTTAAGGTGAATTCTGAAAATGAATGTGCCTGTTCCGTCACCTGAACGATTTGACAACTTTTCAAAACCTGTCAAATCTGAGGGAAGTTTTTTTCCGGAAATCGCCTGAAATTACAGCACACAGTCTGCGTCCTGCACAGCATATTCCGGCACAAGTTCCTTCATTTTCTCCTTGATGCCGCACCTGTCCTGTTTTTCTGCCAGCGCATAGAGCTCTTCCAGTTTTTTGCACAGCCAGGCACGGTAATTCTCATGACTGCCGCAGGATTTGTAAAATCCGCCGGATTTGAGAACCATAATCTTTTCATGTTTTGTGGAGACAATCCCTTCCCCGGATGTAATCAGTTCCTCATAGAGTTTTTCACCGGGACGCAGACCGGTATAGACAATCTGAATATCCTGATCCGGCTTTTTGCCGGAAAAGCGGATCAGATCGCGGGCCATATCTGCAATTTTTACCGGAGTGCCCATATCCAGAATGAATATTTCCCCGCCTTCTCCCTGTGAACCTGCCTGCAGCACAAGCTGCACGGCCTCGGGAATGGTCATGAAATACCGGGTGACATCCGGATGCGTGACGGTAACCGGGCCGCCTGCCGCAATCTGGCTGCGGAAAAGCGGAATCACGGAACCGGAAGAGGCCAGCACATTGCCGAAACGCACGGCCATCATCCGGGTTCCCCGGCCAATAAAGGATTGCAGTATCAGTTCGCAGATCCGTTTGCTCGCGCCCATGACATTGGTGGGACGCACAGCCTTGTCCGTGGAAATGAGAAGAAAATATCCGGTTTGGTGCCGCACACTCTGTTCCATGATGGTGAATGTTCCCCGGATATTGTTCAGCACTGCCTGCCAGGGATTGTTTTCCATCATGGGAACATGCTTGTAGGCTGCCGCGTGGAAAACTGCATGGGGCTGATAACGGGAAAAAATTTTATCCATGAGACAGCGGTTCTGCACATCCGCGAGCACCGGAATGCAGTTTGAAAAACCCAGCCGATGGTTCAGTTCCATCTGAATATTGTAAAGATTGTTTTCACAGTTATCGAGCAGGATCAGACGATCCGGAGCAAAACGCAATATCTGACGGCAGAGTTCCGATCCAATGGAACCTCCTGCTCCGCTGATCAATACGCATTTTCCCTGCAGGTACCGGGCAATCCGCTCGGTGTGCAGTTCCACCGGGGGACGGCGGAGAAGATCTTTGTAATCCACATCCCGCAGGGCTTTTATGCTGACCTTTCCGTTGATAATCTCACTCCATCCCGGCAGGGTCTGGTATTTCAGGGAACATGCTCTGCACGCGTCAATGATTCGGCGCAGTTCCGGCCCGCTGGCCGAAGGGGTTGCAATGAGAACTTCTTTCACACCGTAAAAATCAGCATGGCGGGAAAGAGTGTTCAGATCGCCCAGAACAGGGATATCATGTATGAACCGCCCCTTTTTTTTGGGATCATCATCAATAAAGCCCAATACCTGATACGGACTGCCGGGATTGCCCAGGATTTCCCTTATGGTCATTTCACCGGTGCTGCCCGCGCCGATGACAAAAACCGGACGCTGATTCCTGACAGCGGCAGAATCTCCGCTCATTTTGTTTCTTCTGCGGAAAAAAACACGTATGCCAAAACGCAGCCCCCCCGCGAAAAGAAGGGTAAGACAGCCATCCAGAAGAAAAACCGCCCTGGAATATCCGGCAAAACGCTGAATGAACACCATCGCGGAAATCATTGCAAAGGTGGAAAACAGCGTGGCTTTGAACAGGCGCAGCAGATCGGAAATTCCGGCATAGCGCCACATGCCCAGATAAAGTCCAAAAGCCCAGAAGACAAATGCCTTCAGCGGAATCAGCCAGATTAGGACAGAAATCATCTGCTGCCATGTGTTTGCGCTGAACTGAAACTCAAAACGGATGCAGTAGGACAGAAAATGCGCGAGAGCGAAGAGCACAATATCCGCAGACAGAACAATGTAAAAATTGAATGTGGAGGCAAACGGCGTGAAGCGGTACCGGAGCGCATTGAAAAACCTTGCCATCATGGGCGGTTTGCACAACAGTTTTGCTTCATGATTCCATTCCCGGCATACCTGAGAATTATCCATCTTCACCCTCCTGTAAAACAGTGTTGTCAGTGACCCTAACCGGCAGATCTGCATTATTTGGCAGGAGATATTCTCCCGAAGATTCCGCAGAGGATGCGGAATCTTCGGAGAGAATGCAGATTTTTTAATTAAAATCAAACAGATGATTCGATACGGCAAATCAAAGCAGATTCACTGCCAGTGGTTTGTTTAACTCTACTGCATCAGAAATGACTCAGCAATGGGGAGACAATGGTATTCACAGGGTGGGAACAGACTGCTTTTCAGGGAGGATTTTTCTTCACTTTGATCCCGCCGGGATTCTGATTTGTTTTTTATATAACAATTTCAAGCTGTTCATATTTTCCTGCTGCGGTTTTCCAGGATGACGTGCATCCGGCATTGTTTGCAGTCAAATTCCAGACGGTAACGGTGACGACCGTCATCAATCATCAGGGGTTCCGGAAGACGCTTCCGGTTTCCGGGTTCTTTCAGGCACGCGTCCAGTTGATGCCGGAGGCAGTAACGGGTTTTCATTACAACTTTGCCGATCGGATCCGCAAAGGTTTCAAACGCGGGTTCAAAGTGATGAACGCCATGACGCTGATAAAATTTTCCGGCATGGTCATTGAGAATGTTGGCTGTAAAGTCCAGTTCCGTTTTTGGATACGGCGCAGAATTGGGAACAAACTGAACCCGTTTCGCAGGACAGGTCGCAAGCCGGAGCTGCGTGTGATGTGCAAGGGCTTTTCTGCGGATTTCATTTAACATGCTCAGGGGGATAAAACCCGGTGTTTCAGGTTCGATGTTCACCTGCGTGACCGTGAAAGGCGTATCTCCGGTGCGGGAGAGGTTTGTGGAAATCTGTTCTTTCATCCGATCCGGATTTTTCGCGGGTTCAAATGCCATTGACATATCACAGCGGCTTTGCCTGCCGTCTTCGTCTGTTATTTCGATACAGATTCCGTTGGAATCCTGACAGAAGCTGATTTCCAGAGCGATCTGCCGCTCGGCTGATTTTTTTTTCAGAATGCGGGAAAAGGCATGATCGTGATTGCGGAACAATTGTGTTCCAATCCTGAGTTCTTTCATGGAATTGGGATAAATTCTGCCATCTTTCACCTGATTTACGCGTAATCCCGCAAGGCTGTTCTCCCGATTAAAAAAACACAGGCCATCCCCGTTTTCGAGATTGCTGTCGCTGACAGTAAAATAATCCCGGCCAATGGATGCAACGTTTCCCACAGCCTGCCCAATGGATTTCTGGGTGTCAAAGGATGCGATTTTTTCTTTTCTTCCGTGAATGAAATATGTGGTGTACCCCCGATTGAAGGTTTTTTTCAAATCCGGGGCAAAGGTGAATGCTGAAGTCCCGGAACTCGCGCGTCTGTATTCCGGATGTTCCTTTATAAAATCATCAATGGCAATCCGGTACGCGGCAACCGCATTTTTCACATAATCCATTTCTTTCAGTCGGCCTTCGATTTTGAAGGAGGTGACACCGGCTTCCACCAAATCCGGAATCTGCCGGGAAAGGTTCAAATCCTTCAGGGAGAGCAGAAATTTTTTATCAGCCACTGTATTGCCGTCACCGTCCCTCAGGGTATAGCGGCTGCGGCATGGCTGCGCGCACACGCCCCGGTTGCCGCTTCTTTGCGCCACAGCCTGACTCATATAGCACTGACCGCTGTAAGATACGCACAATGCCCCGTGGACAAAGGATTCCAGTTCAATTTTCGTTTCCCTGCGAATTTCCCTGATTTCCTCACACGAGAGTTCCCTTGCCAGAATGACCCGCTGAAACCCGACATCTTCCAGGAATTTCACTTTTTCAGGTGTGTCATTGTGCATCTGGGTGCTGGCAATCAGCGGAATGGGAGGCAGATCCAGTTCCAGAAGCCCCATATCCTGAATGATCAGGCCGTCCGCGCCCATGTCAGAAACTGTGTTGACAATATCAAAAGCTTGGGGAATTTCCGCATTTGTCAAAATGGTATTGAGGGCCACATAGACTTTGGCATAATAAAAATGCGCATGCCGAATCAGCCGGGCGATGTCTTCCAGTTCATTTCCGGCTTCGGCTCTTGCGCTGAATTTCGGTGCGCCGATATACACGGCATCCGCGCCGTGATCGATGGCCTCTATCCCGATCTCAGCATTTTTGGCCGGGGCAAGCAGTTCCAGGGGGATGGTCATTTTTGTATAAAAGCCCTTATCAAATTTTTGGCTTCTTCAGCAAGGAAGACCAGGCACGTGTTTCAATTTTATCCGATCCGGAGATCATGGCCGACAGAGGACGGTCGGAACCGGGACATGATACAGACATAAAACCGGTTTGTTCAGTGCAACAGCCCCGCCCCAGTTCATACCCCACGCCCAAGAGGGGAACCGAAACCTCGGCCACCACAAGGTCGCAGGCCGTCAGCCACTGCATGTCGGTCGTGAATATAACGGTCATCCGGGCCGTCATCGCCTTTCTGTAAGCCCGGTATCCCCAACATGTTCTGTGAGAACCTGTCCGAAAGACTTGAGAAAGGCAATCAGTTTCCGGTATATTTCCACATCATCCCGGCCTCCCCGGATGGAACCGGCAAAATAGATTTTCATTTGTCTTCCTTATGACAGTTATTATCTGCATTAAGCGCTAAAAATTTCAGAACAGACAAAAGCGGACTGCTGTATGAATCTGACTCTTCGTGGACTGTCAAACAAGTTTCTTTACTCAGAACAGGACAGATTTGACAACTTTTGGAAAGTTGTCAAATCGTGAATGTGAAAGAATTTTTTTGACAGACCACCGATATGACTGTTTTTTTGATGTTTCCGGAATTGCAGGATGGGCAGTTCATAACAAAATCCTTTCGCTGAACATTGTGATTTTTTTAATTTTCCGGAAATAATAATACAGATATATCTGTATGTAAAGTATGAATATCATATCAGCATCATCTGTTTGGCATTACCCAGATTTGGGTGTATCCCGGTTTCTGCACAAAAAAGATATTGGCATAACAAGACACAGTTGCAATTCTGGCAGCATTGGATGAATCTCGACCATGCTGAGGGGAAAAAGGTTATGTCTGTTATCAATTCAAGCTGTTTTGAATCTGCCGTTGCTGAAGCAGGCAAAGTTACTTTTGTCAAATCATGCATTGAAGAGAAAAAAACGGGTTTTTGCATTTTCAGACTGTTCCGGAAATTTCACATCGGCGATCAAAGATATCCTGAAGCAAAATTTCAGGCGGATCATTTTCATATGGTGAAAAATATATGGAAACATCTGAAAAATGTCTTGTCTGAATACAGAAAAAAAGCAGAATCTGCCGGGAAAAAGAAGGCAGAGCCGGTTCGAACAGAAAAAACTGTCGTTTTTTCCGACACCCGGTTTGGAAAAATATTCTGAATACAGAAACTGCAGAGGAAATAATTCATAATGATTTCAGTGTATATTTCGGAAATCTCCTGATAATCCCAAAATCCAGGTCCAAAAACATGTCGTTTTTTCCGACACCATTCCATGCCTGAAAACTGTGACTCCTGTGCAGAAACGAAAGGATTGTGCCCTGAGAACAATCTGAAATATCAGCTTATACAAACCTCCCTGCATTTTTTTGTTTCTGAAGATTCTCACTTTCCTGAAAATCCTGTTTAAAATAGTGTCGTTTTTTCCGACACTTCTTTATGGGAAATATTTGCTCCGAATATATTCTGAAGATTGAAATTTATAAAAAAATAAAAAAATAAATTAAAACAACATATTAAAACTTAAAAAGAGGCTCTGGCATTATAGTTGCATAGTTAAAAGTTCAGTATAGAAACCTTATTTAATTTAAATCAGCAGAAAAAGGAGATTAAATTATGAAAAAATTTTATGCAGTGTTAACTTTGGTTATTGCAGTGTTCGCATTTGGAACTTCCAACAGTTCTGCCACATTAATTGATCTTGGCCCTTCATCTTTCAATCCGCTGGCGAGTGTCATCACTTTTGATGAATTTGCTGATGGAACAGTGAATCCTTCAATAGATTTTTATGATCTTGAAGGACTGGGGGATATAACGGTAAGTTTCGGGGGACATTTTATAGGGCAGCAGGCGGTTGGTTCATATCCTGTCACTCTGACCGGCACTCCAGACGGGGCACTGGCACTGGACCCAAATGCTCCGGAAACCTTTGTAACTGATGATGGTGCTACGGGGGCGACATCGCCGATTCTGAGCGGATCTCCTAGATTTAACGGCCCAATTTCAATACTTTTCAGTCAGCCTGTTGCGGCTGTTGGATTGAAGGGCGGTTATTTTAATGCAACAGGAGGAACCTCTATTGAGGCTTACGCAGAAGATGGAACTGTGCTGGGGAGTATTACGAATACCGTTACCGGGTTTGAATTTTACGGTTTGGCTGACGACAGTGGTGAAAATGTAATTAAAGGTCTGTCTTTTTATATCACAGGCGATGAACCCGCGGGATTTGAAATTGACGATCTGACATTCGGAGCTGCCGAAGTTCTTGTTGATCCTCCCGGGACGGAACCTGTTCCAGAGCCTGCCACCATCCTTCTGCTCGGCTCCGGACTGCTGGGAGTTGGTGTACGCTCCCGGAAAAAATTCAGAAAATAGTTTTCAAATGAAACTGTAAGGCAGAATAAAGCATAACACCCGGAAAGGAGATTCCTTTCCGGGTTTTTTTGTTTGAACCGGGATTCACAGGATTTACATCTGGTAAATTTTCACATAATTTTCCCGGGTAATACCGACTCTCCATTGAAAACATACTTTATGGAAAGCAGTTTTTGCGGAAGACAATACTGGTTCTCCGCCGATTTTGCAAAGTTCTGTCAGTTCTTTGTGACCGTTGTGCACTCTTTGTGTCCTTTGTGGTTAAAAAGACATGGTTTCAATGGAGAATCGGTATAACTTCTGATCTGATGCCATCATGATTTTTTTCCATACACCTGAGAATTCTCATGCCAGGTTCCAAGTTGGATGACTGTCTGTATTTTGCCTGACCTCTCTTCCTTAAAACTGCATGGCCTGGCAGATTTTTTTCAGATGACTGTTTTCAGCATTTTCTGTCTGCACTTTCAGGTATTCTGATTTTGTTTGCGCCTGTTTTTCTGTATTTGAAAAGTCGAATATATTCACAATCTGCCTGATTGCAGACCGGAATTTCTTGACAATCCCAGTTCTTTTTTCTTCATGTCTCCAATTCTGCCTGTCTTCTCTTTGCTCTGATTCGAAGGTTTTTTCAGAAGCGGCCATCTCAGTTTCCATAATTCTGATGCGATATCAGCCAGTCATCTTTATTATGCCAATTAAGAGTCAAAAATGTCAGACTGAACAAAAACAGTCTGTTATAAAACCGGTGCAGATTTGACTTTTTGCAAGTTGTCAAATCTTGTCTGAAGCTGACTCTTCATTCGCATTTTTTGTGCATAACTTGGATACCGGATTCTGAGAAACAAAGAAAACACAAACATTTTCCTCATGTTTTTTTCCTTCTGCGTTTTTTTTATTGACAGCAAAGATGCACAAATGCAAGCGTGATGTCAGCAATTCCCTGATATTTCAAGAAAACATGGTTTGAAGAAAGCAGACTCCCAAGATGCTGCCTGTATGCATCACATTGTTTCCGGATAAAGAATAAAAAAATTCCCGCAGATGATCCGGAAAAAAATTTTGACCTGTTCTTTTTCTTGTCATCCGGATGAATCCGGGTTATATTTCCCTGTAAGCAAAAGGAGGAGGCCATGAGGATACATTTCAGAAAATCCGTGCCCCCCAGGGGAAAATTTTCAGAAAAAAACACTGCCCTGATGCAGAGAGTGAAATCTGCGATTCATTCCTCCGTACCCGGTGCAAGTGTTATTCTTTACGGTTCCCGTGCCAGAGGGGATGCCAGAGCCGATTCAGACTGGGATTTTATGATTCTGACTGATGGTCCCAGAACTCCGGAACTGGAGGAAATTTGCAGAAATATTCTCTATGATATTGAACTGGATACAGATACGGTAATCAGCAGCATCATCCGCTCAAAAGAGGAATGGAATTCAAATCGTTATAAAAATATCCCCCTTAAAATCCGGGTGGATAAAGAAGGAATGAGGATTTGAAAAAAGATTTTTATGGTGATTTGTCTGCATACAGAATTTCCAGATCAAAGGAGACGTTTGAAGAAGCGTTGATCATGCAGCGTGAAGAACACTGGAACGCATGTATGAACCGTCTGTATTATGCTGCATTTTATGCTGTATCAGCACTTCTGTCCAAGCATGGCATGAGTTCCGGAAAACATACCGGAGTCAAATCACTCTTCAATAAGCATTTTGTCAAAATTGGAAAAATTTCAAAAGATGACGGAAGATTATATAATTTTTTGTTTGAAAGCAGGCAGGAGGGGGATTATATGGATTTTGCTGTTTTTGACAAAGATGCGGTTGAACCGAAAATCGAAGAGGTAAGGGATTTTCTTGCAAGGATATATGATCTTGTCCGGGATGAACAGGCAACCCTTTTTAATCTTTGACATTTTCAGAAAATTGATTTTTCCCGTTATTTTATTTGTTTCTGAGAGGAGTTATGAAAAAACGCGCATTGATTACCGGCATTACCGGCCAGGATGGTGCATATCTGGCTGATTTTCTTTTGCGAAAAGACTATGAGGTTCATGGCATCAAACGCAGATCCTCTTCTTTCAATACAGGCCGTGTGGATCATCTGTACCGGGATCCGCATGAGGAGAGTGTGGGATTTTTCATGCACTACGGAGATCTTACGGACGCGACCAATCTGATCCGCATCATTCAGGAAGTGCAGCCGGATGAGATTTACAATCTCGCGGCGCAGAGCCATGTGAAGGTTTCCTTTGAAACACCGGAATACACAGCCAATTCTGATGCGCTGGGAACCCTGCGCCTGCTGGAGGCCATCCGCATTCTGAAATTGGAGAACAAAAGCAGATTCTATCAGGCCTCCACCAGTGAAATGTACGGCAAAGTGCAGGAAATTCCCCAGAAGGAAACTACGCCCTTTTATCCCCGCAGCCCTTACGGCGCGGCAAAGGTTTATGGCTATTGGATTACGGTCAATTACCGGGAAGCCTACGGCATGTTCGCCAGCAACGGGATTCTGTTCAATCATGAATCCCCGATCCGGGGTGAAACCTTTGTGACCCGGAAAATCACCCGTGCAGTGGCACGGATCAGTCTGGGAATGCAGGAAGGGCTGTGGCTGGGAAATCTGGACGCGAAGCGGGACTGGGGCTATGCCAAAGATTATGTGCGTGCCATGTGGATGATTCTGCAGCATGATCAGCCGGATGATTTTGTCATTGCCAGCGGTGAGGCGCATTCGGTGCGGGAGTTTGTGGAAAAGACGTTTCAGGAAATCGGCATTTCCATTGCATGGGAAGGTTCAGGTGTGGATGAAGTTGGCAAGGATGCGGCCAGCGGAAAAGTTCTGGTGCGCATTGATCCGCGCTATTTCCGGCCCACAGAAGTGGATTTCCTGCTGGGTGATCCGGCCAAGGCAAAGACCAAACTGGGCTGGGAAACAAAGGTTTCCTTTGATGATCTGGTGAAAAAAATGGTCAGGGAAGATATTCGGGAAGCACAGCGGGATCATCTGTGTGAAAAAGAGGGATTTCGGACGTTTCAGCATTTTGAATAAAGGTGTGAGGTGTCAAGTGTTCGGTGTTCGGTAAAAGGTGTCATGTGTTGGGTATCTGTTTTTCTGACACCTGACACTCTGATAAAAGGGAAAGCAGATGGAAAAATACGCAAAAATCTATGTGGCCGGTCATCGGGGGCTGGTGGGATCGGCCATTTTCAGAAAACTGGAGCAGCTCGGATATGCCTGTATTCTCTGCAGGACGCACAGAGAACTGGACTTGACGGATCAAAGATCCGTGAAAGCATTTTTTGAAACAGAAAAGCCGGAATATGTTTTTCTTGCCGCAGCCAAAGTCGGGGGAATTCTGGGCAACAGCATGTATCCGGCAGATTTCATCTATACCAATCTCGCGATTCAGACCCATGTGCTTCATGCCGCATATCAGCACAGCGTAAAAAGGCTTTTGTTTCTGGGGAGTTCCTGCATTTATCCCCGTGACTGCCCCCAGCCCATGAAAGAGGAATATCTCATGACCGGGCCTCTGGAATCCACCAATTCCCCCTATGCCACTGCCAAAATTGCAGGCATTGAAATGTGCCGGGCTTTCAACCGTCAGCATGGTACGCAGTTCCTGCCGGTTATGCCCACCAATCTTTACGGTATCCATGACAATTTTGATCTGAACAATTCCCATGTGCTGCCCGCGCTGATCCGCAAATTCCATCTGGCAAAACTGGCGCAGGCAAAA
Organism: Desulfobacterales bacterium; assembly: GCA_041390465.1. Lineage (GTDB taxonomy): Bacteria > Desulfobacterota > Desulfobacteria > Desulfobacterales > Desulfococcaceae > JAABRU01. Next base: position 42,380 of record JAWKPW010000035.1, read on the forward strand.
CACTGGGAAGCCGTGAACCGGGATGAAAGGCGTTTCGGACTTAGTCCCCAGGATATACGCAGGGCAATCGGATTTCCGGAGGCCGCGGGAAATTCTGCTGATTCTCCCAAAGTGATTCTGTGGGGAACCGGCTCGCCCATGCGGGAATTTCTGTATGCAGATGATCTGGCCGATGCCTGTGTCCGTCTGATGAATCAGGAGCTTGTGCCGCATGATATGCCGTATTCCTCTTTTCTTCTGAACATCGGAACCGGTACGGATCTGACAATTCGGAATTTGGCTGAGATTACTGCCCGTGCGGTGGGATATACCGGAGAAATCATCTGGGATGCGTCCAAACCTGACGGAACGCCCCGAAAACTGCTGGATGTTTCCCGGATCAGAGAAACCGGCTGGCACCCCCAGACGGATCTGGAAAAGGGAATTCGGAAAACCTATGAATGGTATGTGCGGGAAACGCAGTGAAAAACAGGAGCAGCACGGATTTCAATCCCTGAATTTGGAAAGAGAACACAATGCACCTGCAACTGGCATGGAGAAATATCTGGCGAAATCCCCGGCGCACAGGGGTTATCCTGACAGCCGTGATTATCGGTGTCTGGGGCATGGTGTTTCTGGGCGCCCTGAGTGACGGCATTGGCGATCAGATGGTGCGCAACAGCATTGCCACCCTGACCGGCAGTCTGCAGATTCACCTCAAAGAATACCGCGATGATCCGGTGATTGAAAACAGCATGAACGATCCCCAAGCCGTGATTGAAACTGTCCAAAAACATCTTCCGGCAAATGCGCACTGGTCGCCGCGAATCCGCGTGAATGCGGTTGCAGCCAATGCCCGGCATTCTTCCGGTGTCACCCTTGTGGGCATTGATCCGTCCAAAGAAAAGCATGTGTCTTTTATCGGGCAGGCTGTGAAAGAGGGGCGGTATCTGGAACCGGATGAGCCATACGGCATTCTGATGGGAAAGGCGCTCGCGGACAAATTTGAAACCGGGCTGGATAGGAAACTGCTGCTTATGTCTCAGGCCGCAGACAGGGAAATGGCATCCCGCTCGTTCCGGATTGCGGGAATCTTTCAGGCAGAACTGGAAGCCACGGAAAAGCAGTTTGTTTTTGTCACGCTCCCTGCTGCCCGTGACATGCTGAAAATACAGGGACTTTCCGAAATTTCCCTGCTTCTGCCGGACAAAAGCGATCCTTATGCAGCGGCCGGACAAATCCGGCCGCATCTGCCTGAATCCTGTGAAATCCGCACCTGGCGGGAAATTCTGCCTTTGGTTACAGCCAGTGTGGAAATGAACCAAAGTTTTATGATAATTTGGTATCTGGTGGTGTTCATTGCCATGGGCTTCGGCATTGTCAACACCCTGCTGATGGCTGTGTTTGAACGGATGCGGGAATTCGGACTTCTCAAGGCGCTGGGCATGAAACCCCGGTGGATTGCGGTGTCTGTGCTCACGGAATCCTTTGTGCTGCTGATGATGGGCATAATCGCGGGAAATCTGATTTCTCTTGCTCTGATATGGTGGCTGGCGGAAAGCGGCATTGATCTTTCCGCATTTGCGGCAGGAATGGCATATGCGGGGATGCCCCGCGTGATTTATCCCATGATCAGAACGGAAAACCTGATCATGGCCAATCTGGTGGTTCTGATTCTGGGACTTGGGGTCAGTCTTTACCCCGCGCTGAAGGCGGCCCGGTTCACACCTGCCGAGGCCATGTCCCGGCATTGAGGATGTTATGGAAGCAATGGTAAGTTGTACGGAAGTGGTGAAAACCTACCGGCAGGGAAAGGTGGAAGTGCAGGCACTGCGCGGGGTGAGTCTTTGCATTGAAAAAGGCGGTTTTGCTGCCCTGGCCGGGCCTTCAGGTTCCGGAAAAACCACGATTCTCAACCTGATCGGCGGACTTGATCAGCCGGATTCGGGCACTGTTGTGGTGGATGGCAATGATTTCAGGCAGATGAATCAGTCCCAGCTTGCCCAGCTTCGTCTGCACAAAATCGGCTTTGTTTTTCAGGCCTACAATCTGATTCCGGTTCTCTCCGCGATGGAAAATGTGGAATATGTCATGCTGCTGCAGGGCATTCCCCTGAAAGAAAGAAGGGAACGCTCCAAAGCTGTGCTGGATGAAGTCGGACTGGCAGGCATGTATGACCGCCGTCCCGCCGAGCTTTCCGGCGGACAGCAGCAGCGCGTGGCCGTGGCCAGAGCCATTGTGTCAAACCCCTCCATTGTGCTGGCAGACGAACCCACAGCCAACCTTGACTCCAAAACCGGCATGGGACTGCTGGAAATCATGCGGGAAATGAATGAAAAGCGGAAGGTGACATTCATTTTCTCCACCCATGATGAACGGGTGATGGCCTGTGCGCGGCGTCTGATTCATATTCAGGACGGACGGGTTGCGCAGGATATCCGCAAATAAGAACGGAGAAAGTGATCCGCTTATTCCTCATTGGGCGGACACAATGCCCTCCCATCCGATTTTTTCAATGTATTTCAGGCAACAGTGTATTTTTATTCATTTCCTGCTGATCCGCGCTCTGTTTTCTTTTGCTTTTTCCATTCAAATGCGGCATAATCTTATTCTCTGCAAAAAATTTGTCATAATCAGGAGGTGGCTGCCATGCGCAAAAAACAAATACAGTACTGGCTGTCGGGAATCTGTTTTTTGATTCTGTTTTTCATCCTGTACAGATACGGATATGTCAGACTGAAAACATTTGTGTGCAAAGATCCCATCGGCTGTGTCACCATTGCCCCCGGAGAGCCTGTCCGTCTGGGTATGCTGCAGGCTCTCAGCGGCAAAGTGGCTCCTCTGGGAATCGGGCAGGTCAGAGGAATGGAACTGGCCCTGGATGCCCGGAATCATCAGATTCTGGGGCATCCGGTGGAACTGCGCACCGAAGATACCGACTGCACCGGAGAGGGCGGAACTGTGGCCGCTATGAAAATCGTGTCTGATCCCAAATATATTGCCATCTTCGGCACAACCTGCTCCTCGGCTGCGGCCACAGCCGCAAAAGTGATGTCCGAGGCCGGGCTGGTGATGATTTCGGGAAACAACAGCGCTCCCTTTCTGACCTCCCTCAACGGGGAATATGCCCCGCGCTGGCAGCCCGGATATTTTCGCACCGCGCAGAATGAGGAGCATTCCGGAAAGGCAGCGGCTTTCTTTGCCTTTGAAAAACTGGGGCTGCGAAAGGCTGCCATCGTGAATGACGGCGACATCTATACCACCGGACTTACAGAGGGATTCCGGCAGAAATTTGAGGAAATGGGAGGAAAAATTGTATTTGCCTCAAGTGTCAGCAAAGGGGACAGCAATATGGAACCCCTTGTCACTGCGATAAAAAATTCCGAAGCGGAAATCCTGTTCTTTCCCCTGTTTCAGCCTGAAGGCAACCTGGTTGTCAGGGAATTCAGAAAACACGAAGATGCAGAATCCCGGAAGATTGCACTGATGAGCGACGGAGCCCTGATTGAAAAAACCTTTATAGAGGACATGGGAAAAGAGGCTGAGGGAATATATTTTGTCGGCCCCGCTTCTCCTCCGAAAAGTCCGGAAGTGCTCGCTCTGGAAGCAGCATACGGGAAAAAATACGGGGAATCACCATACAACACCTATTATCTCAATGCCTATGACGCGGCAAATCTGCTGTTTGCGGCCATAGAAAAAACTGCTTTCCGGGACGATGACGGAAGCCTGCACATCGGCCGGCAGGCTCTGCGGGATGAACTGTATGGAACCAGAGACTTTCCGGGTGTCACCGCACTGCTTTCCTGTGATCGGTTTGGAGACTGCATTTCGCCCGAATTCAAAATCCTGCGTCTGGATGATGCGGAAAAGGGCATTGCGGGTCTGGAGTCCAATGTGCTGTTCCTCTATGCACCGGACAAGTGAATCTCAGCAGCGGAATTTTATGCTGTCAGTCAGCAGTGCTTTGCCAAGTTTGTTCTGACGGATTTTAACCGCAAAGGACACAAAGACGGCACAAAGGTCGCAAAAAAACTGACAGTGGATCAAACCGGCTGACAATCTCACCCCTTTGGGGATTCTGATTTGTTTTTTTGAGTTTTTTTCTAATAATATCAATCCATGCGGATTTTTTCCGCGCCGGTGTCAGCCCTGATCAGCGGATTTGACCCCGTGTCAAAAAACTTTATCTGTCAGTTTTATTTTGACAAACCAACAGGGTGGGCACGGTTTTTCGTGCCCGCAGCCAATGGTGGGCAATCCTCCGCTTTTGCCCAGCCTGCTTACAACAGACAGGAAAGAATATGTTCGGATTCAGACCCAGATTCAGGAATTGGCGGGATGAGGAAAGATATTCCCGGTTCAGTTTCTGGTTTATTTTGATAATAGCTGCGGGAATGTGTGTTCTGACAATCAGCAGAGTGATCCATGAAAAAAGAATATCCGGCAGAGAAAAGCGGGCAGCATTGCAGGAATTCGCAAACGATTATGTGAAACGGCGGCAGATTGAAGATCGGCATGAAAACTGCTTCAGATACAATTATCATGGAGCCACCCGCGGCAAACCGGAATTTTTTGATCGGAAGGAATACCGAAGCTGCCTGCATACGGGGCCGGAAGAATGGCTCCGGAAAAAAAGAGAAAAGCGAATCTCTGAGAAAAAACAATGGGATGACCTGCAGAACGCCATAAAATAAAAGGAAAAAACATGAAAATATACTGTGTTGCATTCGCCCTGGCTGTGTTTGCGGGCTGTGCACAGGCTCCCCAACTGTCGGAGCAGAAAAGGATTTCTCCGCACAAAAAAATATCCGCTCCTTCTGCTCAGGCAGGAATCAGGAATTTCCCGCAGAGGAAAGTGCGGGTTCCCAGTCTCTGGCTCGCGGAAAGGGTTCATGAATTCAGACCGGTACCGGACGGAACCATTGTCCGTCATGATTTTGTCATAAAAAATATTGGTGATACTGTCCTGATCCTGAGCAAAATCAGTGCAGGCTGAGCTGCCCCCCGTGTCTCTTTTCCGGGACAGATTCCTTCCGGGGGTGAAGGAAAAATCACTGTATGGATTGAAACCAGGGGATACGGCGGTACGAATATCAGAAGAACCGTTTCTTTTTACACCAATGATCCCCGAATGCACAGGCTGGAACTCACACTTGAAGGCAATGTGATCCGCAAATCCCAAAGTCTTCCCCAAAAGGACTGCTCCTGAAAACGGATTGACAGCGGATCAAACCGGTTGATAATATCATCCCTTCCGGGATTCCGGTTTGTTTTTTGGAATTTTTTCTATAATAATGTCAATCCGTTCGGATTTTTTCAGCCCCGGTGTCAGGCTCTGAACAACAGATTTGACCCCATTTGGAATTTTTCTATAATAATGTCAATCCGTTCGGATTTTTTCAGCCCCGGTGTCAGGCTTTGAACAACAGATTTGACCCACTATCAGCAGATGAAGCAAAAAGGCAAACTCTATATTGTGGCAACACCCATCGGCAACATGGATGACATTACCATCCGTGCCATCCGCACACTCCGGGAAGTGGATACCGTAGCCGCAGAGGATACCCGTCTCACGGCCCGTCTCCTGTCCCATCATCAGATTGACACGCCCCTGATTTCCTTTCATGAACACAATGAAAGCCGGCGGATTGCGCTGCTGACTGCGCGCATGGAGGCCGGAGAATCTTTGGCTCTGGTTTCCGATGCAGGCACACCCTCTGTTTCGGATCCGGGTTTTCGTCTGGTGCGTGCGGCTGTGGAAAAAGAGATTCAGGTGGTTCCCATTCCCGGAGCTTCTGCCGCGATTACCGCGCTCTGCGCTGCCGGACTGCCCACGGATTCCTTCACCTTTGTCGGATTTCCCCCGAAAAAAAAGGGAAAGCGCAGGGAACTGCTGGAAAACCTGAAAAAAGAGCCCCGAACCCTGATCTTTTATGAATCTCCCCTGCGGATAAGCGCTTTTCTTTCAGAACTCAAAGAAATTCTGGGAGAGCGTTATGCGGTGCTGGGCCGGGAACTGACGAAACTGCATGAGGAATTCATACGGGGAAACCTGTCAGAGATTCTCCAAAATCTGGAAAACCGGGCTGCGGTGAAAGGCGAGTGCACCCTGCTGGTCAGCGGCGCGGAAGAACATGAATCCCTTTGTCCGGAAAATCTTGCACAAGAGATTGAAAAAGGACTGGAGGCAGGTCTCAGCATTTCTGATCTGTCCAAATCCCTTGCCCAAACCTTTGGCATTTCCCGGAAAGAAATCTATGCTCTGGCATTGGAAGTGAAGGGGAAAAATGACTGAGCCGAATTCCCGAACGGAAAATTCAGAAAAGCGTGTTTTGCCAAACTTTCCCTTTGGCACTTCTCCGGCTCCGGGAATTGAAATTGAAGGGAGTGCGACCGTTGAAAAACTCTTTCCGGTTATTCTGCCTGTTCCGTGTGAGGAATACAGAAAACTGGCCCTGCGGGAAAGAGTGAAATTTCTCAGCCGTTATGCAAGACACGCGCTGACAATCAGCGAGCAATTGACAGTTATCCGTTATCCGTTATCAGAAAATCAGGAGGATGGACATCCGCTGCATATCAGAAATTGTCTCAGGGAAAACAATGATCTGCCGAAAGATGAAAAAGGTGCGCCCATGCCGGTGAAGGGGCGCTGGTGGTCTGTGACCCATAAACCGGAGTATGTTGGGGCTGTGCTTTCCTCTCAGCCCGTTGGCATGGATATTGAAAAAATTTCCCTTCGCTCGGAGCGCCTGTGGGAAAAAATTGCTGACAGCACAGAAAAAGCCCTGATTGATTCCCGGCAGCCGGATTCCTTTTTCCGTTACTGGACAGCCAAAGAGGCTGTACTCAAGGCCGCAGGCACAGGACTGACAGAACTCTCGCAATGCAGAATTGCACAGGTTCCGGACGCGGATCACCTGATTCTGCGTTACAGAGATCGGGACTGGCATGTGGAACACTTCCGGATTGGAAAGCATCTGGCTTCTGTGATCAAAAACAGCAGGCAAGTGGAATGGCATGTTTTCCCCCTTGCACCTGAGCGTATTTCGGCAGGCTCAATAACCGGGGCATCGCCCATGCCGTGACTCAAAATGAAATGGCAGGCACTGACATGCCCAGCCTGCAATGAATTGGTTTTATGGATCATATCGCATCTGTCCTCATTGTGGATGATTCCCGCATCTTCCGCAGCATTGTGGAGGAATGCCTGAAAAATGAGGATGACATAAAAATCATCGGCTCTGTGCGCAACGGAATCAAGGCAATGGAGTTCATCCGTTCATGCCGTCCGGACATTGTGACCCTGGATATGGAAATGCCGGATCTGGACGGACTGGAAACGCTCCGTGCCATCCGGGAATTCAATGCCTCCACTCCGGATTTGCCGTCCATTGGCGTTATCATGCTCAGCATTTTCACGCGCAGGGGAGCGGATATCACCATCCGGGCATTGGAGGAGGGCGCGTTTGACTTTATTGCCAAACCGGAAGGAAAAAATCCCGGGGAAAATATTGAATCCCTGCGCCGTCAGCTTACAGCCAGGATCCGTTTTTTCATCTCCCGGCGCATTGCCTCCCGGATCCGTCCGGTTCCTGAAATCATGGCCTCAGCCTCTGCTTCTCCTGAAATTCCGGACAGAATCGAAAAAAAGACCGGGCAGATGCGAGCGACCCATATCCGCGCTGTTCTGATCGGCGTGTCCACCGGAGGCCCAAAGGCCTTGATGACCATTCTTCCGGACATTTGCGAACGGATTGACATTCCGGTTTTCATTGTTCAGCACATGCCGCCCACCTTCACAGCCTCTCTGGCCGGAAGTCTTAACAGCAAATGCGCCTATACCATTGTCGAGGCACAGCACAACGGGGTTGTTTCTCCGCGCTGCGCATATATTGCACCCGGGGGAAAGCATATGCTTATTCGCAAACAGGGAAAGGATGTGATAACCGTTATCAATGAACAGCCTCCGGAAAACGGATGCCGTCCCTCGGTCAATGTGCTGTTCCGCTCCGCAGTGCCGGTGTACGGCAGCAATGTGATTGCCGTGATTATGACCGGCATGGGATCAGACGGCAGCAAAGGTGTTGCCGCACTCAAACGGGCCGGTGCAGTCATCATTGCACAGGATGAAAACACCAGTGTGGTATGGGGAATGCCGGGGAGCGCGGTTGCAGCAGGCTGTGTGGATCATGTGCTTCCTTTGCAGAATATTCCGGGCGTTATTGCAGATCTTGTTTTCAAATCAGGAAATGGGAATTCATGAATCTGTCTGCGGAAGAGTTCAATCTGATGCGCAGTTATATCTATGAGATATGCGGACTGGCCATCCGGGATGAAAAGGAATATCTGATCCGCCAGCGGCTGGAACCTTTGGTGCGGGCTGCGGAATGCTCCAGTTTCAGGGAATATTACCACAAACTCCTGCGCGATCCGTCCGCGTTGGAAAAAGAGATGATTATCAGCGCAATCACCACCAATGAAACTGCATTTTTCCGCGACGGTCATCCTTTTGAAGCCTTTTCCCGCCATATTCTTCCAGAGTTGGCGAAAACAGCACGGACACGGAAAAACCGGCCGCAAATCAGAAAGGGACCAAAAGTGCGCATCTGGTCAGCAGGTGCGTCCACGGGTCAGGAACCCTACAGTATTGCCATTGCAGTTGATGAATATATAAATGCAAACCCCGGTGGGGGCATTTGCCGGGAAGATTTTGACATCATGGCCTCAGATATTTCCACAGTGGCCCTTTCCAGGGCCATTGCCGGGAAATACACGGAAGCCGAAGTCCTGCGGGGACTTTCAGAGGAACGCCTGAAAAAATACTTCCATGCGGATGGCAGATTCCGGATTGTTGATGAGACCATCCGGAATATGGTGGTGTTCCGGCAGGTGAACCTTGCCAGACCCTTTGTCACGGTTGGCGGATTTGATGTGATTTTCTGCCGCAATGTGCTCATTTATTTCCATGAGGAAACCAAAACCCGCATTTTTGATCAGTTTCATCAGATCCTTTCTGACAGGGGCTGCCTGATTCTCGGCTCCACGGAAAACATCTACGGTCTGACAGACAAATTCCGTTCCGTGCGCAAAGGCGGGAGCCTTCTGTATTACAGACAATAAGTCACATAAAGTTTCAGGAGACTGTGTTATACCGATTCTCCATTGAAAATATACTTTATGGAAAGCAGTTTTTGGGGAATGCAATGCCAATTCTCCGGCGATTTTGCAAAGTCCTGTCAGTTTTATGTGACCTTTGTGTCCTCTTTGTGTCCTTTGCGGTTAAAATTTCAAAGGAGAATCGGTATGATACCAAATCGCCATTGGATTTGTGCAATTTCTGCTTTTGCGTCAGGGGCGGAGGAGTCCCGGACTGAAAGTCAGGGACACTGAAATGATTAGTAAATACGGCCAAAATTCCGTTTCACTTCATTTCGGCACTCCGGAATCGGACAGGCATGGTTTCAACGGAGAATTGGCATGATGCAGCAGACGCAGGGCACAGGCCGCAAGCTTATGCTGCTTTTTATACCAATTCGCCATTGATCTGAAACATAAGTTTTTCAGAAAAACCGGATTTTTCCAAAAAATCCGGTTTTTTGAACATACGGAAACCTCTTTTTTCCTGCTTGCAAGTATCTTTTCAATGGGGAATTGGTATTATACCTGAAAATTTATGTCTGCCAGTGCATAAACACGTTGAATTTTACAGAATCAAAAACCGGATTTTTCCAAAAAATCCGGTTT
>JAWKPW010000036.1:0-51617 GCA_041390465.1 Desulfobacterales bacterium
GACAAGAAAGGCCCGACCTTCCGGCATGAAATGTATCCGGCATACAAGGCAAACCGGCCGCCCATGCCGGATGATCTGGTCATGCAGCTTCCTTACATCAAACAGATTGTGGAAGGATACCGCATTCCCATGCTCGAAGCAGACGGATTTGAGGCTGATGATTTGATTGGCACTCTTGCGCGTCAGGCAGAGGCAGCCGGATTTTCTGTTGTCATGGTGACAGGGGACAAGGATTTTCTGCAACTGCTGACAGAAAAAATTACCCTCTGGGATCCCATGAAGGACAAATCAACTGATTTGGAAACCATGCAAAAAGACATGGGCATTGCACCCGCGCAGATGACTGATGTCATGGCTCTGTGGGGGGATACATCCGACAATGTGCCGGGTGTGCCGGGCATTGGAGAAAAAACCGCGCTTTCCCTGATACAGAAGTACGGCAGTGTGGAAAATTTGTATTCACAGATTGAGAACATCACAAAGAAAAAGCAGAAAGAAAATCTGATTCAGTACAAAGATCAGGCTTTGCTGAGCCAAAAACTGGTGACGATTCGGACAGATGCGCCCGTTTCCTTTGATCCGGAAATCTTCAGAGCGCAGGAACCGGATGCCCAGATTCTCTCCAGCCTGTTCAGGGAACTGGAATTTCGGGAATTTCAGGATATTTTCACAGAAAAAAGCGAAATACGGGAGCAGAAAAAAAATTATATTGCGATACTGGAAACATCCGCTCTGTCAGAACTTGTGACAAAATTGGAAAAATCAAATCTTTTTGCTTTGGACACAGAAACCACTTCCATTGACCCCATGAAAGCAAAACTGGTGGGGCTTTCCTTTTCCCTGAAAGAAAACGAGGCGTTTTACATTCCCTGCGGCCATGATTATATCGGCGCGCCGAAACAGATTCCGCTTGCAGATATTTTCAATGCGCTGCGTCCGGTGCTGGAAAATCCGCAATTCAAAAAAATTGGGCAGAACATCAAATATGACTGGATTGTGCTGAACCGGCACGGCATGGATTTGCAGGGCGTGGTCGCGGATACCATGATTGCCTCTTATCTGCTGGATCCTTCCAAACGGGGTCATAATCTGGATCGCATTGCACTGGACTTTCTGGGGCATAAAAACATCACGTTTGCAGATGTGGCAGGCAAAGGCAAAAATATGGTGGGATTCAATCAGGTGATGGTGGAAAATGCCGTGCCTTATGCGTGTGAGGATGCGGATATTACCCTTATGGCATGGCAGGTGCTGGGCCCCATGCTTGCGGAAACCGGTCTCACCGATCTGATGGAAAACGTGGAAATGCCCCTGATTCCTGTGCTGAAAGATATGGAAATGCGGGGCATCTGTGTGGACAAAGAACGGCTCCGGAATCTCTCAAAGTCTTTTGATCATCAGCTTGGGCTGCTGGAAACACAGATTTACACGCTGGCCGGAGAGCAGTTCAATATTCATTCCCCGCAGCAGTTGGGAGAAATTCTGTTTGAAAAACTGCAACTGCCGGTGCAGAAAAAGACCAAAAAGAAAACCGGCTATTCCACAGATGCGGAAGTTCTGACTGCACTGGCACAAAACCATGAACTGCCTGCTCTGATTCTCCGTCACCGAAGTCTGGCAAAACTCAAATCCACGTATGCGGACGCGCTGCTGGAACTGATTCATCCGGAAACAGGCCGAATTCATACCTCTTACAATCAGACTGTCACAGCCACAGGACGCCTGAGCAGTTCAGATCCCAATCTGCAGAACATTCCCATCCGCACAGAAGAGGGCATGGAAATCCGCCGGGCCTTTGTTCCCCAAAAAGGCTGGATTCTGCTGGGTGCGGATTATTCCCAGATTGAACTCCGGCTTCTCGCGCATTATTCAGGTGATGAAATTTTCATCAAAGCCTTTGCAGAAGAAGAGGATATTCATACCCGCACTGCGGCAGAGGTTTTTCAGGTTCCTCCGGAAATGATTACTCCGGAACTCAGAAGACAGGCAAAAACCATCAATTTCGGCATCATTTACGGCATGGGAGCCTTCAGTCTGTCCAAAGAACTGGGCATCAGCCGCACAATGGCGCAGACCTATATTGATCATTATTTTTCCCGTTACAAAGGCGTGAAAAATTATATTGACACCACCATTGAGGAAGCCCGGAAAAGCGGAAAAACCTCAACTTTGCTGGGGCGCATCCGCCTGATACCGGAAATATCCAGTTCCAATCAGAATCTGAGATCCTTTGCCGAGCGCACCGCAGTGAATACGCCCATTCAGGGAACAGCGGCTGATCTGATCAAACTCGCGATGATTCGTGTCCATGCTGAGTTGAAACAGCGGAAACTGCAATCTGCCATGCTCCTGACCGTGCATGATGAACTGGTGTTTGAAGCGCCGCGGGAAGAAATGGAAATCGTAAAGGATTTGGTGAAAGATATTATGGAAAACATCTGGCCCCGGCTCCGGGTTCCCCTGAAAGTGAATATGGATTCGGGACAGAACTGGGCAGAGGCGCATTAACGGAGTGTAAAAAATAAATTTGGGAGTGGAGCAAAGCAGTTGACACCCTGTTTTTAACCGCAGAGTCACACAGAGTTTTTTCTGTGCGAAATTCAGGTATGAAATCTGAAGAATAGCCGGTTTGACCTGCCGCCATAGATTTCTTCACTTTTTTAAACGCAGAGGACGAAGAGAAAACAGATCATTGCGTTCTCTGCGTGAACTCTGCGCTCTTTGCGGTAAATGTGAAAAAACTTTTTGACAAAGCAATCAGCACTCTGCCCGCCCTGAACCTGTGCGCGGAAAAAACCGGATTTTTACAAAAAATCCGGTTTCTCTGCACAGTTGAAATCGCAAAATCAAACTTGGCAGATCAAATTCGCTGGTCTGAAATCCCATTCCCTGCCGGAGGGGAGACGTTCAGAACATGGTAATCCGATGCGTCAAAATGAGACGGTCTTACCTGTTCCTCTTCCACTGCTGCATCAGTTCCTCTCTTGTGACAATGACAGATACATCCGGAACCTGTGCGCGGATGTTTTCCAGCCCCCCTTCCTGTCTGTCAACCAGAATCACAGCCCGGACCACCTCCAGCCCCTCGGAACGCGCCCGTTCGATGGCCTTGATGGTGGAGCCTCCGGTGGTGGCCACATCATCAATAATGGCAACCCGTTCACCGGGGGTCATATCGCCCTCAATCCATCTCACAATGCCGTGATCCTTCTGTGTCTTGCGTATGGAAAATGCCTTGATGGGCTGTCCTTTGAATTCTGAGGCAAAGGCTGTGGCAACCGCTATGGGATCTGCACCGAATGTCAGTCCGCCCACAGCACTGACACCGGCATCCTGAATCGCCTCAAAAACCAGATGGCCGATCAGAAACATGCCGCGGGGGCTCAGGGTGACCGGTTTGCAGTTGACATAAAAACTGCTCATCCGTCCCGACACCAGTTTGAAAATTGGTTCTTCGCTGTACTGAAAGGATTTTTGGCAGAGCAGCTCAATCAGTTCTTTTTTCATGGCAAAATTATCCTTAACTAAAAGATTGTACTTATAAACTATATATGCGAATTAAGTGTCAGAAATTTCTGAATGCATAAAAACAGACTGTTATATGTTCATACAGGATTTGCAAGATTTGACAAATTTAAAAAAATGGTCAAGTCTGACCAGGAATTCAACTCATAATTGACATTTGTAACAGATTTTCTCCTGACATAAAGCAAAAAGGGCTCATCCGGAGTGCCGAATTTGCAGTTTGGCAAATTTCCGGGGGAATGTCAAACTGCAAATTTGGCACTCCGCCTTTACATCAATGACAGTGGCATGAACCATGCTGATTCCCGGTCAATCCCCAAATTCTGAGAATCCCGGTTCAGACAGATTACACTTGTAACGGAACGCAAAGCGTCCGGTCTGCATTCCCGCGTGAAGCGCAGGAACGAGGGGGAAATGCCTGACATGAGCGGACTTATGGCAATCACAGAAATCATGCAAATCACAGTTCAGACAGGCAGGGAAAGAGCGGATTATGCCCCGTTTTTCTTCCCCGTGCATTTGTCAATCCACGCATGAACCTCCTCAAGGGTTTCAAAAACAAAGAGTTTCTCCCCCAGCCGCACCAGATCCTTTGCATCCAGTTTTTTCAGCTTCGGGGATTCCTTTGACACCGTGGATCGGAATTTCCTGGCTATCAGTCTGGCCAGCAGATTCACCTGTCCGGTCTTTTCACCCCGTTTTTCACCCCGTTTTTCACCCTGTTTTTCACCCTGTTTTGTTCCTTCCAGAAATCCTCTTTTGAAACCAATCCTTTCCACACTTGTCACATACGGCATTTTTTCCTCCTTTTCCAGGGTGGATAAATCCTCCCAGAACAGATTCTCATCTTTTTCCGGCAGAGCCATGACCCAGTCAATGAAACGGAACAGACTGATGACATCCTGCCGGGAAAAGCCTTTTTGATAAAGATGTCTTACAATTTCCAGTTTCTCACGTCTGCGGCTGTGCCGCTTTCCCTTCGGAGCCGTCTGCCGGGTCAGCAGATGGGTCAGAACCACCACGGCAAAGGGATTTTGGCTCTGTTTCAGTTCCTCTGTCCGGCCGGCATAATCAGACAGATTCACCACCGGAAAGCGGAACCGCAGTTCGCATCCCCACAGATTCCGCTCATACAGATCAACTGCCCTTTTCTTCGGATTCTTCGGTGCGCTGCCAAGAACGGCAAAACTCACAGCCGGACGCCGGTATCTGTCAAAAATCCGGTAATTGTAAATGTACATCCTTTCGGGAAAACCCTTTTCCGGCAGATTCTGAATGTCCGTGTGGATCAGTCCCCATGCCTCGGAACCGTCTTGCATCCATACCCGTGCCAGCTTGTCAACATAACGCCTGACACTGTCCGCATCCTTTGTAATCTGCTGAAATTCCTTATCCAGAAATTCATACCCCCGGCTCCAGTCAATGCCCGCATGTGCTGCGGGAAAGAAAAAGGCCATGAATTCCTCAAAATACTGCTCCAGAATTTCCTTCCAGGGACTGTCATAGTCATCAGTCATTGTTTTTTTCCTGTACCTGATTACGGATGTTTTTTATACCATATGCAACAGATTTTTTCAGTGGGCATATTGCAGCCCTGTCACAAAGTTTGGAAACAGATACCGAAGTTGGCTCTTACGGTTTTCGGCAAAATATCCCTCAATCTGCTGTGTCTTTTTTTATGATGTATGCATGGAAAAAATGCAAGAAATAATTTTTTCATACCTAATGCATGACCACGTTGAATTTTATAGGATCAAAAACTGAATTTTTTCAGAAAATTCAGATTGTTAATCACTGTTTGATCCTATAAAAACTAAGTTGGTCATGCACTAATACAGCGCCCCGAACTCTTTGCCATCTGAACATCGAAACCTGAACCGCGGCCCTAATCCCCCGCCCCGAACCTCTCAACCCCTGAGTCCTTCAACTCTTATCCCCCTTCCCTGTCTTTTGTAGGAAACAAACCTACATTGCATCCATTTTTTTCCCTACAGAAAAATAGGTTTCCTGCCGATTTACACAACTGACATTTTCCAGTAAACAGAACACCATCATTTTTCTGAATGCAGTTCACAAACAGGAATGTTTGCAAGCAAGCTTTGTTTCATGCAGCAGATTTTGCATGCTTATAAAATGTTGAGGTTCACAGAGCATTTTTTTCATAAACGGAAAAACCGCAAAAGGGAGAAAAAAATGGGAAAATACGATGAAGTTTATCAGCAGTCCATCAAAGATCCGAACACCTTCTGGGGCAAGGCTGCCGAGGATGTTCACTGGTACAAAAAATGGGACAAGGTTCTGGATGATTCCAACAAACCCTTCTACCGCTGGTTTACGGGCGGTGAGATCAACACCTGCTACAATGCTCTGGATTTGCACATTGAACGGGGCAGAGGCGACAAAATTGCGCTGATTTACGACAGCCCGGTCACCAACACCATCAAAAAATACACCTATGCACAGCTTCGCGATGAAGTGGCAAAATTCGCGGGCGCTCTGAAAGATCAGGGCGTTGTGAAAGGCGACCGCGTCATTATTTACATGCCCATGATTCCGGAAGCGGCTGTTGCCATGCTGGCCTGTGCACGCATCGGTGCAGTCCATTCCGTGGTGTTCGGCGGTTTTGCCGCAAAGGAGCTTGCCACCCGCATCAATGACGCAAAGCCCAAAATCATGGTCTCCGCGTCCTGCGGCATTGAAGTGCAGAGAGTCATCAAATACAAACCTCTGCTGGATGAGGCCATCAAACTTTCGACCTCAAAACCGGAAAAATGCATCATCTTCCAGCGTCCCATGGAAACAGCCTCCATGATTCCGGGTCGGGATCTGGACTGGAATGATGTCATGGCAAAAGCCAAACCCGCAGACTGTGTTCCGGTCGCGGCCACGGATCCCCTTTATATTCTCTACACATCCGGCACAACGGGCCAGCCCAAGGGCGTTGTCCGGGACAACGGCGGTCATGTGGTTTCTCTGAAATGGACCATGAAGAACATCTATGACATTGATGAGGATGATGTGTGGTGGGCTGCGTCTGACGTGGGCTGGGTTGTGGGACATTCCTATATTGTCTACGCGCCGCTCTTCAAAGGCTGCACCTCAGTCTTCTTTGAGGGAAAACCTGTGGGAACCCCTGATGCCGGTGTTTTCTGGAGAGTCATTTCCCAGCACAAGGTCAAGTGCATGTTCACAGCGCCTACGGCCTACCGTGCCATCAAACGGGAGGATCCCAAAGGCGAATTCATCAAAAAATATGACATCTCCTGCTTCAAGATTCTTTTCCTGGCCGGGGAACGCTCTGATCCGGACACCATTCAGTGGTCGGAAAACAATCTGCATGTGCCGGTCATTGATCACTGGTGGCAGACCGAAACCGGGTGGGCCATCGCAGCCAACTGCATGGGCATTCAGCATTTCCCGGTAAAATACGGTTCACCAACCAAAGCTGTGCCCGGATGGGATGTGCAGGTGGTGGATGAAGGCTGCAAAAAAGTGGCTCCGGGCACCACAGGTGCTCTGGTGGTCAAACTGCCTCTGCCTCCGGGAACCCTGCCCACTCTGTATCAGAATGATGCCCGGTACAAGGAATCCTATCTGGATGAATTTCCGGGATATTACAAGACTGCGGACGCGGGCTTCATTGATGAGGACGGCTATATTTACGTCATGTCCCGTACAGACGACATCATCAACGTGGCCGGTCACCGTCTGTCCACCGGTGCAATGGAGGAAGTGCTTTCCAATCATCCGGATGTGGCTGAATGCGCAGTTCTCGGTGTGGAGGATCAGCTCAAAGGCCAGGTTCCGGTCGGTTTCATGGTCCTCAAAGCCGGTGTGACCAAACCCCATGATCAGATTGTCAAGGAAGTTGTGCAGATGGTGCGCGAAAGCATCGGCGCGGTTGCGGCTTTCAAGACAGCCACAGTGGTCAAACGTCTGCCCAAGACCCGTTCCGGCAAGATTTTGAGAGGAACCATTCAGAAGATTGCGGACAACAAGGAATTCAAAGTGCCTGCCACCATTGATGATCCCGCGATTCTGGGTGAGATGGAAGAGGCTCTGACCAAAGTGGGTCTGGCAAAAGCCAGGAAATAGGCATCTCCCTTTCAAATCAGATTCCGTCAGGATTTGACAACTTTTGAAAAGTTGTCAAATCCTGCATAAAAACAGGGCTGCCGGTCAGAAATATGTGCTGACCGGCAGCCTTTCTGATCAGCAGATTTTTCCCTTCGCAGAAATTTTCAGTCCCTTTCCTTATTTCTTCAAGATACGCCATCAGTTGCCCTGACAGTCTTCATATGCATCACAAAATCAAAACAGACAGTGTAATTGCCTTTTTTCAGAAATCAGGGCATCGGGAAAAAAAGCCGTTGAGAATATTTTGACTCTCTGTCTGAATATCTGCTATAATGCGAAACAGATTTTCAAAACATCTTGTTTTGCGGAAAACATATCTGTGCAGGAGAAAATTCATCATGATTTTTATCGGACATTTCTTTCATCTGACCACCTGGCAGGAGAAAGCAGGGGAAGACCGGCGCCACGGAGAATTTCATATGCTTGCCGGAGCCGCGAATCAGCAGGCTGCGCTGGCTCTGTTCAGAAAACGGATCGAGCGTTTCAGAAAAAACGGAAGCCTTTTTGAGGGGCACTGCCGGATTTATCTGACAAAACTGCTGGAATTTGACCGGATTCCGGAAGGTGAGGCTTTGCTTTTCCATTTCACATCACAGGCAGGCGAGCCTTTCATGCCCTTTATTGACTGCACGGTTCCCACCGAGGAAAGCGATCACTGCACAATTATGGAATGGAAGGACAATGTGCCGGAAACAGAAGGCTGGAAAGGAGAACTGTTTCTGGAGTTCTCGGAAAAATAACTGCGGATGTCAGGATTCAGGTGTTCGGTGTCAGGTATCATTCAGGTTTCAAAAGGCTGTCTTTTGTGATGTTACGGGTGTCATCAGATGTGTCACGCGGTGTCACGCGAAAACAGAGACCGCATAACCGTACCCTGGCCCCTGAACCCTTTCATAAAAAACATAAAAGGACAGAAAACATGAGCAATGAAGTGAACAAGATCATTTTTTCCATGATGAAGGTCAGCAAGTTTCATGACAAACGTCCCATCATCAAGGATATTTCCCTTTCCTATTTTTACGGGGCCAAAATCGGCGTATTGGGTCTTAACGGTTCCGGAAAAAGCACGTTGCTGCGGATTATGGCCGGAGTGGAAAAGGAATTCAACGGAGAACTGGTTTTTTCTCCCGGTTACACGGTGGGCTGGCTGGAGCAGGAACCCTTGGTTGATGTGAACAAAACCGTGCGCGCCGTGGTGGAGGAAGGTGTGCAGGAAACTGTTGATCTGATGAATGAATTCAATCAGATCAACGAAAAATTCGCAGAACCCATGTCTGATGAGGAAATGGACAAACTCATTGAACGTCAGGGAAAGGTGCAGGAAAAACTGGATGCGCTCAACGCGTGGGATTTGGATTCCCGGCTGGAAATGGCTATGGATGCCCTGAGATGTCCGCCTGCGGACACACCGGTCAATGTGCTGTCCGGAGGAGAACGCCGCCGGGTCGCGCTCTGCCGTCTGCTTTTGCAGAATCCGGATATTCTGCTGCTGGATGAACCCACCAACCATCTGGATGCGGAATCGGTTGCATGGCTGGAGCATCATCTTCACAATTATGCGGGAACCGTCATTGCTGTGACCCATGACCGTTATTTTCTCGACAATGTGGCCGGATGGATACTGGAACTGGATCGGGGACACGGCATTCCCTGGAAAGGCAATTATTCCTCCTGGCTGGAGCAGAAGCAGAACCGGCTGCAGAATGAGGAAAAACAGGAAAGCCAGCGGCAGAAAACCCTGCAAAGGGAACTGGAATGGATTCGCATGTCTCCCAAAGGCCGCCGGGTGAAAGCCAAATCCCGCATCAGCGCGTATGAAAATCTGCTGAAACAGGAAACCGACAAGGCGATCAAAGATTTGGAAATCTATATTCCCCCGGGGCCCAGGCTGGGGGCTGAGGTCATCCGGTGTGAAAATATCTCCAAGTCATACGGAGACCGGCTTCTGGTGGAAAACATGACCTTTACCCTGCCTCCGGGCGGCATTGTGGGTGTGATTGGCCCCAACGGCGCGGGCAAGACCACTTTGTTCAAAATGATCACAGGGCAGGAAAAGCCGGATACGGGAAAAATCAACATCGGCGAAACCGTGCAACTGGCCTATGTGGATCAGAGCAGGAATCTGGATCCGGAAAAAAACATCTGGCAGTGCATTTCCGATGGGCAGGACAGCATCCGTCTGGGAGATCGGGAAGTCAATTCCAGAGCCTATGTGGCACGCTTCAATTTTTCCGGCACGGATCAGCAGAAAAAAGTGGGCATTCTTTCCGGCGGAGAGCGCAACCGGGTGCATCTGGCACGGATGCTCAAAGAGGGAGCCAATGTGCTGCTGCTGGACGAACCCACCAATGATCTGGACGTGAACACCATGCGCGCGCTGGAGGAGGCCCTGGAAAACTTTGGCGGCTGCGCTGTGGTCATCAGCCATGATCGCTGGTTTCTGGATCGCATTGCCACCCATATTCTGGCTTTTGAGGGGGACAGCAACGTGATCTGGTTTGAGGGCAATTATTCCGATTATGAAGCTGACCGCCGCAAACGTCTGGGTGCGGATGCAGATATTCCCAAAAGAATCAAGTACCGGCAACTGACCCGATCCTGATTTGACCGGGTTCTGCTGACATTCCATAAACCCGGAGTGCCAAACTGAAAGTTTGGCATATGCCCGGTGCCAGACTTTCAGAAACTGTTTAAAAAATATACCTCCCTGAGATTTTCCCGGCAGGAAATTCCTGCATCAAAAGAGACATTGTTCATTTGAATACGGCGAAATCAGGTTTTGGCATTTGGCAGAATCCCGAAATTTTCTGCCCCCGGATATTTTTAATACCAAATCGCCATTGAATTTATGCAATGCCTGCCTTTAAGTTAAGGGAAAAGAAGTCCCGGACTTCCGTCTCACTTCATTCCGGCACTCCGGAATCAGACAGGCATGTTTTCAATGGCGAATTGGTATGAAACAGCTTCTCAGTCAATTTCCGCAAAAGAACATCCCTCAGATTTGACAACTTTTCAAAAGTTGTCAAATCTTTCAGGTGACGGAACAGGTGCATTCATTTTCAGAAATCTTAGATCGGCATTATCCCGCAATTGCCCGGTTCATCAATTCCCCGACCATTTTGCTGAAGCGGGATGGATTGTCAATCTTTCCCCCTTCACTGACAACAGCCATATCCAGCAGCAACTGGCTGTAGTCCTTAAGGGCCGGATCGTTTCTGTCTTTTTCATACAGGGCATTGATTTTTTCCATGACCGGATGGCCTGTATTGAGTTCCAGCACCCGTTTGACTTCCGGAACACTGCCGCCGGAGGCTTTAAGCAGTTTTTCCATATATGCACTCATCCCATAATCATCTCCGGACAGGCACGCAAGGGAATCTTTGAGATGGGATGAGGCTTTCACTTCCTTGACACGGCTATCCAGCGCGGATTTGATATGGGCAAAGAGAGCCTTGAATTTCTCATCCTCTTTTTTCTCTTTTTCCTTATCCAGTTCCAGATCCCCTTTTTCCGCACTTTTCAGCTTTTTGCCCTCATATTCATTCAGGGTCTGCACCACCCATTCATCCACAGGGTCTGTCATCAGCAGCACTTCATAGTCTTTCTCCTTCAATGCCTCCAGATGGGGACTGTTGATGAGCAGGGACAGATTGTCGCCTGTGATATAGTAAATCTCTTTCTGATCCGGCTTCATGGCGCTGACATAGTCTTTCAGGCGCACATAATTGTCCCCGGATTTGGTGGTTTTGTACTGGATCAGATCCGCAATTTTGTCCTTGTTTTCCCAGTCCGTATGAATGCCCTCTTTCAGCACCGGGCCGAATTCTTTGTAAAATTTCCCGTACTGTTCCGCATCCATGCCCTTGAACAAATCCAGGAGTTTTTTCACCAGATTCTTGCGGATATTGCGAACCAGCCGATCCTGCTGCAGAATCTCCCGGCTTACGTTGAGATTGAGATCCGGTGCATCCACCACGCCTTTGACAAACCGCAGGTATTCCGGCAGCAGCTCCCTGCAGTCATCCATGATGAAAACCCGTTTGCAGTACAGATGAATGCCGTGCCTGCGCTCCGGAAAAAACAGATCAAAGGGAGCCTGCGCGGGAATATAGAGCAGCGCATCATATTCGGTCACACCTTCCAGCTTCATGTGAATCTGGGTTAAGGGATCATTCCAGTCATGGCTGATGTGTTTGTAAAACTCTTTGTATTCCTCTTCCGACACATCATTTTTGTTCCGGGTCCAGATGGCCTTCATGGAGTTGAGGGTTTCCTCTTTGCGCACCTTGCGGGTGGTTTCGCCCATGGGCTTGCCATCTTTGTCTTTGAGCTGCTCGGCTTCGGGAATCGGTTCCTCCCGCTCCACTTCCATAAGAATGGGATAGGCAACAAAATCCGAATGCTGCTTGATAATGCCCCGGATGGTCCATTCCTGTGTATAATCCTTTTCCCCCTCTTCGGGCTTTTTCAGATGCAGGAGAATATCGGTTCCCCTTGATTTTTTTTCGCATTCCTCAATGGTATAGGAACCGTCCCCCGCGGATTCCCATTTCACGCCTTTGTCTGAACCTGCGGCACGGGTGATCAGGGTGATTTTTTCCGCGACCATGAACGCACTGTAGAATCCCACTCCGAACTGACCAATGAGTTCCGGTGTAATCATATCCTGAGTCTTGGCCTGCTCCAGTGCCCTGAGAAACGCGGCTGTTCCGCTTTTGGCAATGGTTCCGATATTCTCTGTCACCTCTTCATAACTCATGCCAATGCCGTTGTCAGAGATTTCCAGAGTTTTCTTTTCCGGATCTGCGGTGATTCTGATCCGGAATTCAGTATCCTCTCCAAGCAGTTCCGCTTCTGTCTGGGATTTGAAACGCAGTTTGTCAATGGCATCGGACGCATTGGAAATCAGTTCCCGCAGAAAGATATCTTTGTTGGAATAAAGGGAATTGATAATCAGATTTAAAACCTGCTGCACTTCTGTTTTGAACGGATGGGTTTCTTTTCTGGCTTCCATAAAACAAAATTCCTCCCAAAATGCAATTCTTGATGACGAAGTTCGTCTGATTTTGAAAAAACGAATAAACGGGAATCCTTATGAGCCCCTGATTGCTAAGAATGTCTGTCGTTTTTTTTCAAAGAAATATTTTGTCATGCACCGGGATTTGTCAAATAATTTTTTTGCATCCCAGAGGATTCGGGACACGGGATGAGCCGCAGATATGAGACAAAGAGAATTATCCTCTTGATGCCGCTTATAAAAATATGCACAAAAACAGTCCGGTGCCATATCAGGACTGCCCCAAACTGTAGAGTCCCTCACATATAATACCAATTCTCCATCGATTTTGCAAAGTCCTGTCAGTTTTCTGTGACCTTTGTGCCCTCTCTGTGTCCTTCGCGGTCAAAGGGCAGGGGAAAGCATTGTTTCAATGGCGAATTGGTATAAAAAGTACACGGATTCAGGGAATCTCTCTTGGAAAAGACAGAGGACAGGTTGCACCTCTCTGTGATTTTTTCAGCAGATTCGGTCCGCAGCCTTTGAAAAGACTGCCAGGCATTGCTACAAAGCCAGATGCAGCCACAGTGCAAAGCTGACTGCGGAAAACAGGGTGCTGAGGGAAATGGCCGCAACCGCAAACTCCGCATCCCCGTTCATCTCCTTTGCCATGACATAGGTAATGGTGGCAGTGGGCGAGGCCAGCAGAATCAGTCCCGGAACAAAATCTCCGGGGCTGATGCCCATCAGATGATACAGTCCGAAACCCAGCCCCGGCAGCAATACGAGTTTCATGATGCCGGAGGTCAGCAGGGAAAACATGCGGGAGCGCATGAGTTCAAAGGAAAGAGAAGCCCCGATAAGCAGCAGGGAGAGAGGCAGGGCAAGCCCTTTGAGAATATCCAGACTGCGGCCCAGCACAGGGGGAATGGGAAGGCCGGAAAGGGAAAAGAGAATGCCGCCCATAGCGGACAGGATGACCGGGTTTCCAAGAATTTTGACGATCATGCTGCGGATTCTGCTTTTTGAGGGAATCCCGTCCGACCAGTACTGCAATGCCAGCACAGCCAGAAAATTCTGGAGAATCATCACAAACCCGGCCAGAATGCTGGCTCTGACAAGTCCCTGATCTCCCAGAAAATAATAGGCCACAGCCAAGCCGATGTAACCGAGATTGCCGTGAAAACAGCTTTGCAGGAAGGTTCCGAACTGCCGGGGACGGATGCGCACCGCCAGACATATCGCCCAGGAAAGAATGAAAAAAAGCAGCAGGGTTCCCAGCGTCACAGCCAGCACATCCGGGTGAAAATCCTTTTTCAGCGAACCCTGCGAAATGGAGCGGAAAATCATGGCCGGAATGGCAAGATAATAGGTGAGCCGGTTGGCAGGGCCGAGAAACGCAGGCGTAATCATGCCTCTGTGCCGGGCTGCGCATCCCAGGAAGATAATCAAAAATATGGGGATAATGGTTTCAATAATGTGCATGGTCAGATGTCAGGGTTCAGTTATCAGTTGGCAGTGAACAAAGGTTCAGATGTCAGATATTCAGGTATCAATCCCATGTCCCGGTTCCCCAGTTCCAGACTCAGGGCAGATCCTCATACCCCCGCACCAGCACTTCTCTGCTTTTGCCTCTGCCCGGAGGACTGATAACACCTTCTTTTTCCATGATTTCAATCAGCTTTGCCGCACGTTTGTAACCAATGCGCAGATGGCGCTGCACCAGGGTGACGGAAACCTGTTTTGCCTGTGTCACCAAAGCCACCGCGTCATCATAGCGCTCATCAAATATCTGAATCTGCTCATCCTCTCCTTCTCTTTCCTCTTCCCTGTCTGCATCTTTTCCCGGAATTCCCTCCAGAATGCTTTCATTGTATTCCGGCTCCTGCTGATCCTTGAGAAAATCCGTAATCCGTGTGACCTCATCTTCTGAAATATAGGCTCCGTGAATGCGCTGCAGGGTCGCAGTTCCGGGCGGAAGAAAAAGCAGATCCCCGTTTCCCAGCAGGCTCTGCGCTCCGTTCGCGTCAATAATGGTGCGGGAATCGGTCTTGGAGGAAACCCGGTAGGTCAGCCGTGTGGGGAAATTGGCCTTGATCACACCGGTCAGCACATCCACCGAAGGCCGCTGGGTTGCCAGAATCAGATGAATGCCGGAAGCCCGTGCCATCTGCGCGAGACGCAGCAGGGAAAATTCCACATCTTTGGAGGCCACCATCATCAGATCAGAGAGTTCATCAATAATCACAACAATATAGGGAAGTATCCCCTCTTTGTTCTCTTCTTCGCTTTTTTCCCTGTTCTCCTTTTCCACCTTGCGGTTGTACTGGGTGATGTTGCGCGCTTTTTTATCAGAGAGAAGCTGATAGCGCCGCTCCATTTCACTCACAGCCCAGAACAGGGCATTGGTTGCCATTCGCACATCCGTCACAACCGGCGTAATCAGATGGGGAATGCCCTCATACAGGGAAAGTTCAATGCGTTTCGGGTCAATGAGCACCATTTTGACCTCATCCGGAGAGGCTTTGTAGAGCAGGCTGCAAATCATGGAATTGAGTCCCACACTTTTGCCGGTTCCGGTTGCGCCTGCAATGAGCAGATGGGGCATCTGATCCAGTTGGGCAACCACCGGATTTCCCACAATATCCTTTCCCAGACACAGGGTCAGTCTTGAACCGGATTTTTTGAATTCCGGAGAATTGATCACCTCCTTGAGACGCACAATTTCCCGCTGTGCATTGGGCACTTCAATGCCAATGACCGAACGCCCCGGAATCGGGGCCACAATCCGGATGCTCATGGCGCGCAGGGCCAAGGCCAAATCATCAGTGAGATTGAGAATTCTGTTGATTTTCACACCGGATGCAGGCCGATATTCAAAGGTGGTGATGACCGGGCCGGGAATGACTTTTACCACTTCCCCCCTGACCCCGAAATCATCCAGCTTGGCCTGCAGCATCCGGGCCTGACGGTTCAGATGGTTCATATCGGTCAAAGAAACACTGTTGGCGGGATCCGTGAGAAAACCAATGGGCGGCAGTTGAAAACCTTTGCGATCCGGGGCAAACAGAGCGGGAAAGATTTTTCTCTCCTTTGGGGATTTCCGGATCACCGGAGGAACAATGATCGGAGAATCTCCCAAAGGTTCCTGCGCAGTTGCAGGGCGATTGTCCGCAGAATGCGTTGGGGCAGAATCTGCAACATCATCAGGCAGATGATTGGCAGATTCATTTGCCGTATCATCAAAGCCTGCTGCATCCGCATTATCAGGGTGATGAGGCGCATCCGCCGGTTCTGCTGTTTTGACAGTATACTGAATTTGCACAGTTTTTTCAGGTTCCGATATTTTCTCAGACACAGGCGGAGGAAGATTTTTTTTCCCTTTTGGCAGAGGCGGGATCAGTTTTTTCACCGGCTGTTCTGACAGAAATGGCAGCCGGGGAACCGGATGCCCCTGCACCCGCCACATTTCCAGTGCTTCCTTTGTGCGGCTGGCGCCCGCGAGGGATGCCTGCCGAATCCGCCTGCCAAAAACATGCAGAGAGATACCGGTGGTCACGGAAAACGCAATCAGAAGAAAAAGACTCAGCAGAATGGTTCCGCCGATTCGGCTGAATCCGCCCACAATCAGGGAATTGAGAAAAATCCCAATCATGCCGCCGGAAGAAAAGCGGCTTCCGAACAGTTCACAGGAATCTCCCCACAGTGCCAGAAAACTCCCGGAGGCTGTCATCAGCATCAGACCGCCCAGTGCGGAATGAATGATCTCCTGACGGGGATAATTCCGTGTGATCTGAAAATTTGCCAGAATCATCATCATGGGCAGCCAGAAAGACCCAAGTCCGAACAGGGCAGTCACTGCGCCGGAAAAGCAGGCTCCCAGCACACCGAAAAGATTGTGAACTTTCGCGTCCGTCCAGGCAAGATTTTCCAAATCTGCGGGATGATGGGAAAGCAGACTGAACAGAACAAATATCAGCAGAAACAGTTTTAAAATTGTGATAAATTCTCTGCGCATGATCAAGCATTGTCAGATTTGCAGGGGCAGATAGGGGGAATCCGCCCCGTGCTGTTTTGCCCTTCCGGTTCCCTTTCTGTCCGAAACAGGCAGGGTTTTTCCGCAGTTTGCAGGACCAATGTCATTGATTTAAGTCGATTTATGAAAATGAATATACCGGTTCTCGCACCTGAAAGATTTGACAATGCAGGGGCGAATGATCATTTGCCCCTGCATCTGAGGTATATTTTTTGTGGAAATCCCCTAAAACTGCCGCAGTTTTATGGCATTGGCGTGTGCGGGGAAGCCCTCGTATTCGGCAAATTTCCGGGCTGTGTCCTTTATGCTGTCGTATCCTTCCTTTGTCATGTATCCGATGGAGGATCGCTTGAGAAAATCAAAGACCGTCACGCAGGAAAAGGTTCGGGCAAATCCGCCTGTGGGCAGAATGGCATTCACACCAAGCGAAAAATTTCCTGTGGTAATGGGCGTATACGGGCCAAGGAGAATTTCCCCCGCGTTTTTGATTTCCGGCATAACCCCCATGGGTTCATCCACCAGAACTTCCAGATGTTCGGGTGCAAAATCATTGACAAACTGCAAAGAGGCATCCAGATTCGGTGTCAGCACAATGCCACCGAAATTTGAAAACACGGTGCTGCAGAATTTTTTCCGCTCTTCCGGCAGACTGTCCACCAGATTCGGCAGAAGTTTTTCCACTTTTCCGGCCAGTTCTTTGGAATGTGTGACCAGCAGCGCAGTGGAATCCGGCCCGTGTTCCGCTTCAATGAGCAGATCAATGGCGGCAATCTTCGGATCTGCGTTTTCATCACACAGAATAATGGACTCACTTGGGCCTGCCGGAGTTCCCACGTCAATTTTGCCGTAAAGCAGGCGTTTGGCTGCGGAAACATAGGCATTTCCGGGGCCGATGACCTTGTTCACTTTGGGAATGGTTTGGGTTCCAAATGCCATTGCCGCAATGGCCTGTGATCCGCCGACCTTGTAAACCTCTTTCACTCCGCACAGTTGCGCGGTGAACAGGGAGGCATCATCCACTCCGCCGTCCGCTGTGGGCGGTGTGCAGACAATCACCTGGGGAACCTGTGCAATCACGGCGGGAATGCAGAGCATGAGCATGACCGAGGGAAAGGAGCCTTTGCCCCGCGGAACATAAATGCCCACTGAGGTGATGGGTGTGATTTTTTCTCCTGCCATAATTCCCTTGCCAATCTGGGTGAACCACATTTCTTCGGGCATCTGGGCCTCATGGAATTTGCGGATATTTTTGGCAGACACCGCAATCACTTCCCTGATGGCCGGATCAAGATTTTCCTCTGCTTTCCGGAATTCCTCCTCTGTTACTTTCAGATTTGCGGCTGACAGTTCCACTTTGTCAAATTTCCGGCAGTATTCCACAAGGGCCTGATCCCCCTTTTCCTGCACATCTTTGATGACAGGACGCACAACATCCTGAAAATTTTCAATATCAATCTCAGAGCGCCGGAAAATCCGGGCAGTTTCCTCCGCGGACAGGTTTGCCAGTTCATACACATTGATCTTCATGTATTTTCCTTTTCCTTTTTCAGTAAACTGCATAGAAGCAAGTTTTGTTTTGTCAACAGTGAATGCAGATGTTTTTACTGTTTTTATATTTTGCTGTGATTTTCGGATTCAGATTTGCATTTCATCTGTTTTGCCATTTTCAGACTGTATGATATGATTTATCTTATTCAAAACATCTTCAAGCCTTACCTCTGTTGAAGAAAAAACATCAGAATTTTCGTGTCTGTGATGGGGATAAGTGTCAATATTTTTCCAATGAGGTGCATTATCCCATCTGATAATCCGATTTCCTTCCTTATTCTGCCAATGATAAGCGTATTTCCGGCTTTCAGATATAAGATAATCCTTTATCGCAAGAAACGAACCGTCTGTGAACAGTATTCGTGCTTTGAAACGATAAGCTGTCGGTTCGCTCTCCCAGTCAAGGATTTCATAATCTGAAACAATCTGCGAATATTGTTCAATTATATGATTCATTTATACGAATAACTGCCTTTTTCTCTTCCATTCTGCCAAATTTTCAGCAGCAAATTCCCAATCCATAAGGTCATCTTCCCATTCAAAATTTTCCTCATTTTCCATATGTTCAATTCTGTCCTTAAATTCTTTGAAGCTGCAGGAATATTTTTTTATAAAAAAATTGTTTTCAGCTTCGTATTTGTGAATTTTGCTCAGGATGTGATTCAGTGCATAGTTTTTTAACAAATCAGCGGGCGAGATTGCCGCGTCCTGATAAAATGTCAGCAAAAATTTGGGAATTTCAATGGATGCAAAATGACCGGTTTGCATAATTTTCTCCTATATTTTTAAATAAATCCAATTAAATTAAAAAATATAAACATCTTTGGGACTGATTTGCAGCGTAAGCATAGTATACTTCTTTCCTTTTATGAAAACAAATGTTCAGAAACAAAGTTCTGTGCATTCAGAATTATCTCTGTTTCCCGGATCATGAACATTGAAAATGTTTTCCATTCCACGGTGATCCGTCAATGCCATTGAGTTAATTCGAAAATAATGCAGCCGGAGTGCCAAACTGTTTGGCACTCCATATCTTTTCCTCTTGTAAAGAAAATAAGCGGTGCAGCAACTTTTCCGGCTGATTTACTGCTCAGATGTCCCCTTTTTCAGAAAAAACGGAATCCATCACTTCCAGGGCAAATCTTGCGGAAACGGTCGCGGGCCCGCCTCCCATTTCAATGCCGACCTCCACGGCCTCAAGGATTTCATCACAGGATGCGCCTGCCTTCGCGGCCTGTTCAATATGCCACTGCATACAGGATTCGCAGTCAATGTGAACAGAAATCCCGACCGCAATAAGTTCTTTTTCCTTTTTCTTCAACGCACCGTCAGAAAAAGCGGCTTTCTCCATCTGGAGAAAGGCTTCATATACCTTTGATTTCCGATCTGTGAGTTTCTGATGCGCCCATTTCCGCTTTCTGCTGATTTGATCGAGGTATTCGCTCATTCAAATATCCTTCTATCCTCTGTATCTCTCATAGACCTCGGCAAAGCGTTTTGTCTGGTCCAATGTTCCCAGATTCATGCGGAAGGTGTGCCGAATCAGGGGCGCAACCATTGGCCTGACCAGAATGCCGTTTTCTTTGAGATGGCGCACTGCGCCGTCCCTGTCTTTTGGCTCCACGATCATAAAATGAGCGGCTCCGGGATAATAATGCACCCGGTTTTCCGCAAAGAAATTTTCCAGCCAGGGTTTTGACACCTTCATGATTTCATGGATATATGCCTGCCACTGCGCGGGATTGTCCAACTGCGCCTCTGCCGCGGCGATAGCGCAGGAATTGATGTCAAACGGTCCCCGGATTTTGTGAAACTCCGCGACCATATCCGGATGTGCAATCAGATACCCCAGACGCAGCCCGGCCATGGCAAAGGCTTTGGAAAAGGTCCGGGTGACAATCAGATTGGGATAATCTTTCAAAAATTCCAGTGCGGTGACACCGGTGTATTCAAAATAGGCCTCATCCACGATTACCGGAATGTCTGAAGCAGTTTCCAGCACTTCCCGAATTTTGGAAAGGGAAATGGAACTGCCGGTTGGATTGTCCGGATTGATAAGCACCACCAGGGAAATGTCCGGCGTCAAAGACTGCATAAAGTCATCCCAGGGGAAGTGCAGATCTTTGGTATAGGGAACTCCGCGCACAATGGCTCCGATGGCCCGCGTGACCTGCTCAAAAATGGGAAATCCGGGCTGGGCAATGAGCATTTCATCACCGGGTTCCAGAAATGCCCTGAGAATCACTTCAATGGCCTGATCCGATCCATTGCTCAGCATCAACTGATTCTGCTCCACTCCGGCATAACGCGCCAGTTTGGGCATGAAGCGGCTGTATTCCGGATAAAGCTGAATCCGCTTCTGATCCAGCCAGTCTTTGAGCGCACGGATGACATGCTCCGGAGGATCCAAAGTGTTTTCGTTCAGATCCATGCGCAGAAAGCCGGATCTGTCCATATTCGACCAAGGGGGTGAATACGGGGACATGGATTCAATATAGGGTTTTACTCTGATCATTATAATACCGTTAACCTTAAAAAAAATGGTAATGTCTGCAGGGGCAGGGGAGTGGAGATCAGAGGATAGGGGCTGGGGAGCAGAGCATCTGATTTATCTTTCTGAACGCTGATTCCCCAATCCCTAACCCCTATTCCCTGAACTCCACCCTGAACTCCAATAGATAAGATTTGACAACTTGTAAAAAGTTGTCAAATTCAGCATACCCAGCCTCTTTCTACACCAGCGTAGCTTTGACTCCGGGCGGAACCCCTTTGCGGAAGGGATTGGCAGCGTAAACTTCTCTGAGTGCTTTTCCCAGATGGGCAAAGAGTTCCTTCCATCCTGCCTCCGGATCAGGCAGTTGTTTCATATGGATGAGAATACTGCATCCCAGTCCGCCGGCCAGTCCGTCAAGAAAATCATCCAAATCTTCAGAATATACCCCGTCACAGACAGTTTGTCCAATGATAAATGATCTTCTGATCTCGTCCAAAGAATTGCGGAAAGGAACAAATTTCCAAAATTTCCGGCCTTCTGCGCTGAGTCCGACCCGGATGTTCTGTGTCTCAAAATCTTCGGGTTCTGCAATGCTGGAGCCGCAGCCGCTGATTCCGTATTTTTCCATCCGCAGGATCAAAATTTCTTTCAATGCCCGGCCCAATACCAAACCGGTATCCTCCAGCACCACGTGGCTGGAACTGAGAACAGTTGCGTTATAATCAATTTGCAGGGAAAATCCGGCCTGCTGCGCAAGCAGAGAGAAAAGTTCCGGAAGTCCGGCCACATTTATGGATGGGGATACGGCAAAACGAAACTCATTTGCCATCTGGGCGGAAAAATCCACCTTCACTTTCACAAAACTTTCCGCAGTTCCTCTCGATACTTGCGCAAAATTGCAGGAGCGGGACAGCACACTGATTTCTCCTTCAGACACCTTTTCTTCTGCGGCGCAGTCCGCATAGTCATTTTCCGGTATTTCCGGAGCAAAGATCTGAAACAGGGCAATCCCAATGCCTCTGAAAATGCCTTCCCAGGTATGATGGGGATCTTCGGCACTGCACACACGGACATGAATTCGCGCCAGGAGTCCCTCTGCCAATCCTTCCAGTATTCCCAGCAGCGGTTTGCCGGAGGCCATCTGCTCACAGCGGCAATTGAGAAACCATTGCAGATCAAGGTTTGGCACGGCTTCCATCTGCAAAACAGAATGGCTGTTTTCAGACAGGGCAATGACAATTTCCGTGCTGCCGTCATCAATCATGCCCAAAGCAGTACCGATTTTTTTTCCGGCAGGAAAAGAGCGTATCCTTTCCCCCATGAATTTTCCCAACTGAGAGAAATCATTGCTGTTCCAGTGCAGATCAATTTCCGTTCCCATGCGCCACGCGATATGCTCAGCCATATGACTGGCAAATTCATTGGGCGTGACAATTTTCTTGTTTGTCACTTTTCCGAATTTCAAATCAAGGGAATTGGGAGCAAAAGCCGCATACACCCGATCCGCAAAACCGGAATTCTCCAAATCTGCAAAATCCGCGCCGCCGGTTGCCACACCAATGACAAAGGCTCCGGAAGCCCGGCCTGCCTGTGCGCCTATGACAGAATCTTCAATCACTGCACAGTGTTCCGGCCGGACATGCAGGCTTTCCGCAGCAAAAAGATAGGTGTCAGGCGCAGGTTTTTTTTTCAGATTGTCATGCACGTCATTTCCGACAACCAGATCAAAATATGCCAGAATACCGGACAGATCAAGAACCTGTTTCACATCTGCTGTGGGATTGTTGGAAACCACAGCCAGTTTCAGCCCTTTTTTCCGTGCATCTGTGAGAATTTCCCTTATGCCCGGATTGGTCTCAAAAACCGAATTGTTTCGGATTTCGCAGTATTTCCTCAGGATTTCATCAAAATATTTTTCGGTTTCGGCAATGCCGTATTCCTTTTTCACATGATCCAGAATGAGCCGCCAGAAGTCTTCGGGATGATAGGCAAACAGGGAGCGGATAAAGGCTTTTCCCAGCCTGATGTGCGTTCCGAAATACGGATGCAGGATTTCATCACAGATTTGCTGATCCAGTCCCAGTGAATCCAGCAGCACCCCGTCCATATCCCACAGAATCGCGCGGACAGATTCCGGCAGAAGCAGTCTTTGTGCAATATATGTCATTTCTCTCCTTTTGAATGGCTGTCAGAAAATTTTACCTGATCTTTCTCTGCAGCCGCGGCAGATTGAAACAGAAAAACATTCGCAGAACCGTATGTTCCTGATGGCAGCCTGCATTGTTTGGGTTGCTTGCAGATTATTGCGGAAATCCAAAGGAAAGTCAAAGCAAAAACAGATTTGATCCATGCCCCGTTTTTTTCAGATTCCGGATGGGAAGGGATAAGACAATAATTCAAAAAAACCGGATTTTTCCAAAAAATCCGGTTTTTCTGAACCTGCTTATTTTTCCTCTCCGCAGAGCAGTTGCCGCAGCCGTTCACTGAGAAACAGGATGGATTCAATATCCAGATGTTCGGTGACGGTTTCATCAAACAGCAGACTGACTTTGGCCTCAAATTCCTCCCCTTCTCCATCCCAGAACAGCAGAATGACCGGCACTCTGGGCAGCGGCGTGAAAACAAAGGCCGCATCCGCGGAAGGATGCTCTGCATGTATGTCTTTCCCCCCAAGGGCAAGGGCTGCTGCGATCAGTTCCTCTTTTTTCCCTCCAAAGCGTTTTACCAGAGGTTCCTCCACATGGGAACGCATGGATTTGATTTTGGAAACTGTATTGGGAATTTCCTGCAGGGTTTTCCATTTTCCCGAAGGCAGGGCTCTGCCGCCCTGGGCCATGTGATTGAGAAGGAAGACCTGTTCCCAGCGGCTGAGTTCTTCTCCATCTTCTTTGACAATGCTTTCCGCACGAATCAGCACTGCGCCCGTAAAATAGGGAAGCCGCAGCGCATGCCCCTCTCCTTCTTTGATCAAAGTCCCGCCGATGCGCTCCGGCAGATCTTCAATTTTCATGGACGCTGCCCGGCTTTTGGCCCATAAAAGCGCATCTGCGGACATATCCCTTTTGGTCCATTTCCCGGCAGCGTACTGTGCTTCGAGTTCCTTCCTGCATCTTTCCACCACTTCTGCGGAAAGATGGGGGCAGTTTTCCAGCGGATGTTTTTCCGACACCACCATGCTGGCAAAAGCCAGACAGGTGGAAAAACCGCAGTCTCTGCAATTGGTTTTGGGCAGTATATCCCGGTACAAATCCACAACCGACAAGGCCATGACAATTCCTTTCTTTGTTTGGTGGGTCAGAACTTATAGTCCCCAGCACACGGATTGATACTGACATTATCATAATTATTTTTGTATATCAAATGCTTGAATAAAAATTTCAGTATCATTTCACTTGCGAAGAACTGTGGCTTAACTTAGAAGCTGTTTTAAAAATACCATTTTGAGATAATATGTTGTATTATGCCATGAGATGATCTTCCAGACCGGGAAGACGGTGATTTATGCCCCCCTCACTGAATGAGTCGGAATATTTTTAAAAATTTTTTTATCCCAGGCGGGGTTGGTGTGTCAACCCCAGTTTTGCATGCGGTCTATTCAAGTTTCTCCGGAATTCGAAAAATTATGAGACTGTCACAAAGAACCGTGAGGCCATGATTCATACCAATTCTCCAGTGAAAATATGCTTATCAGTTAATCCCGTTCCCGCGCAGAGCGCCAATGCTGTCATGTCAGGGAATTTCCGGAGTGCCGAAATGAAGTGAAACGGAATTCCGGCCGGATTTCCGGATCATTTCAGTGTCCCTGACTTTCAGTTCAGGACTCCTTCGCCCCTGATCTGAGGGTAAATATTGCATAAATCCAATGGCGATTTGGTATTGCCGGAGGTTCTGGTTTCTCCCTTCCGTATGAACAATGAGCTGCCGGCAGGAAAATACCGTGAGATATTCCTGTGTTCTGAATGGGCTGCCACAATGGCTGTTACGGATCAACTGTATGAAACCGCAGCAAAACGCAGAGCAAAATATTCAATCCAATCACCGGATGCCCTGCAGATTGCCACAGGCATATCTCGGTGCGGGCATATTTCTGACAAATGACAGGAATCTGAAAAATATAAAAAATTCTTGTATTGGAGAATTTTATTGATTAAAATCGTTCTGCCGCAATTCTTGCAGGCCCGGATGAATGTTACGCAGGAATGGCAGACAGGTTAAGTAAGTCACCATAAATTTTCGGGTATGCAGTTTTCAGAAAAACCGCATTTTTCCGGAAAAATCCGGTTTTTTATACCGGAAAACTTTTGGTTGGGTATTTCTTAACTTCCATTCGTACCATTTACCCGAACGACTGATCCGCAGATTACAGGACAATGATATGGAACTTGTTGACAATATACTCAAAGCACTGAAAATCCTTTCTGAAAAAACCGGTGATGCGGCAGCAATTGTCTGAACCGGGATTCACAGGATTAACGGATTTGCAGGATTGAAAATTGTCTGAACCATGATTTTCAGGATTTCAGGATGAACAGGATTGAATAATCATGAAAATCCGGGTTCAGACAGCGGGCCGGGGATTGTCTGAACCCGGATTCACAGGATTAACGGATTTACAGGATTGAAAACTGTCTGAGATTTATCTCCGGGCGTACACCGGACAGCAGCTTTTCTCCGAAATGACAGTGGAGCCTAGTTTATTGAGCAGTTTACAATTCATCATTAACCATTAAGCATTCAAAATTATGTTAAGCGATTTGCAGGGACAGATTGAGCGGATTACCTATGCCAATGAGGAAAACGGCTATACGGTGGCGCGCGTCAAGGTGCAGGGGCACCGGGATCTGGTGACTGTGGTGGGCAATCTCATGGCGCCCATGCCCGGTGAAATCCTGAAAATGAAAGGGGAATGGAGCAGCCATCCCAAATACGGAGACCTGCTCCAGGGTTGTGTATTATGACACGGGTTGTTCCGCTACAGTCTATGGCATCAAAAAATATCTGGTTCCCGGTCTGATCAAAGGCGGTGGGGCCCGTGATTGCGGATCGCATTGTCAAACAGTTTGGCAAAGATACGCTGGATGTGATTGAGGAGAACATTGAAAATCTTGTTCAGGTGGAAGGTATTGGCAAAAAGCGCATTGAATGATCCGAAAAGCCTGGATGAGCAGAAGGAAATCCGTGAGGTCATGCTTTTTCTCCAGACGCATGGAGTCAGTCTCTGCGATACCAAGATTTTCGCTATCACGGTGAAAATCCATTGCAGTTGTCAAAGAAAATCCCTACCGATTGGCAATGGACATTTTCGGCATTGATTTTGTCACAGCAGACAAGATTGCGGAAAAACTGGGATTTTGAGCCGTTACCCCCTTATTGCGGGCGCAGGCAGGCATTCTTTATGTACTCAACCAGCTCGCAGATGAGGGCCATGTGTATTATCCCTATGAGCCTCTGATTGAAAAAAGCATGGAAATTTTTGTCTGTTGTGCGGGATGTGATAACAGATGCCTTTTAGCGAAATTGTAAAAGAGAAGAAAATCCGCATTGAGGATTTGAAATGAGGATTTGGAGGACCCTGCATCAACAACAAGGCGGTGTATCTCACCCAGTTTATGTGTGCGAAACCGATTGCCAATCGCCTGAAAATCTTGATGAACAGCGCCTACGGCAGCGCATGATCCGGACAAGGCATTGCAATGGGTGCAGGATCGGCTTTCCATCCGGCTGGCAGAACGCCAAATCAAAGCTGTGCAAACTGCGCTGACCAGCAAAATTATGGTCATCACCGGCGGTCCTGGAACCGGCAAAACCACCATCATCAACGCGATTCTGAAAATTCCGGATGCAGCCCGCAGCCAGAAAGCGCCGCTTCCACCGGCCGTGCGGCCAAGCGCATGAGTGAGGCCACCGGACATCCGGCCAAACCATTCACCGGCCTTAAATTCAGTCCGTCCAAAGCCGAATTTGAAATGAATTATGAACATCCTCTGGACTGCGACATGCTGATTCTGGATGAATCCTCCATGATTGACACCGTGCTGATGCATCATCTGCTCAAGGCTGTGCCAAACGGAGCCGCCCTGATTCTGGTGGGAGATGTGAACCAGCTTCCCTCTGTCGGCGCGGGCAATGTTCTCAATGACATTATCTCCTCCAGAGCCGTGCCTGTGGTCGCGCTCAATGAAATCTTCCGTCAGGCCAGGGAAAGCCGGATCATTGTCAATGCACACCGGATCAATCAGGGACATATGCCTTTTTTTGAAAAATGATTCCCCGAAAAATGATTTTTATTTCATTCAGAAAGAAGATCCGGAGGCGGTGCTGGATATTGTTCTCCGGCTGGTCAAAGAACGGATTCCCCGCAGATTCGGTTTTGATCCGGTCAATGACATTCAGGTGCTGACCCCCATGCACCGGGGCATTGTGGGAGCGGGAAATCTCAACATCGAATTGCAGAAGGCTTTGAATCCGGGCGAAGGCGGCATTGTCCGGGGCCAGCGCACTTACAAAGAAAAATGACAAGGTCATGCAGATCAAAAACAATTATGACAAAGAGATTTTTAACGGGCGATATTGGCAGAATTGTGCGCATTGTGCCCGATGATCAGGAAGTGTTCATCAAAGCTTTGACCGCAGAGAGATCAAATATGAATATGCGGATTTGGATGAAGCTTCGTCCCTTGCCATGTTTCTGTTCACAAGGCGCAGGGATCGGAATATCCCGCAGTGGTCATGCCTCTAGTGGTCATTCAGCATTATATGCTTTTGCAAAGAAATCTGATTTACACCGGCATAACCAGAGGCCGGGAACTGGTGGGTGCGCTGGTAGGAACCAGAAAAAGTTACAATATAGCCAGAAAAATGACAGGGACGGCAAAGAGATACACGTATCTCAAGCATCGGCTGATGCCATGAAAATCTGGAACCAAACCCTCGTCTGATAACGATTCTCCATTGATTTGATGCCGTGCTTTCTGCACAGCCGAAAATTTTCGGATATTCAAAAAAACCGGGTTTTTCCGAAAAATCCGGTTTTTCCGAAAACGCGGCACCATTTTTGGATATGCACCCGAATGTTCGGGGATTCATGATTGCCGTTCCTGCACATTGTCAGAGCGTCTCGCGTTCGATCTTTTCGGGATCAGCACTCCATATGACCCAATCCTTGGATTATATAAATATATTAACGGTTTTCCAATCGCTCGATATTGTGTTTCACAAATTCTAACAGCTTATCTTCCATTTCGTCTCGTACCTCTTCATATTGCAAGGTGAGTTGGCGATCAATTTTGTTATATTCATCTGTATCGCAGAGTGCAAACATGTCATCTTCTGAATAGCTGTCGCCGAGATTTTCATGTATAAAAGCCCGCATTGTTTCTATCTGAAAACAAAATTTTTCCGCTCCAAGTGTTTTATATGCCTGATACATGAATTCTGTCTCGGATTGGTCATACCGGTCAAAGATGACAGGGGTGCCGGCAGAATTGACTTCCAGGATGGCGGCATACAGACGATGAAACAATTGCTGTTCTTTTGTCTCCATACTGATGTTATTGCTGATATGGTATAAGGGCTCGGTGGTGCGCAGAGCATCGCGCACAGACATTTTTTGAGGTCTGACCACTGTATCCATTATTTTCATGTCATCTTCCGTCAGATTAAAGATGTCATCCGTCTTATCAGGTTTCATCTTCGTCCTTTCTCCTGTCATGTGGCAAAATTCTCATTGTTTTGTGCGGGACAGCTTTCTCCTGTGATATATTTGGGGATTTCATGATATTACACCGCTTATGATTGAACTCACTGGTTTTTACGGAGCGCAACGGACTAAAAATCCAGTGCAGTGATTTGTTAGGTATCTATTGAAAAATGCAAATTAATCGACTGCATTATTTTCTTTCACTTACCATAATTTTTCTATCAAGAAAAAAGCCAAATAAACAACTGACTGCGCCGATAAGTACCGGTTGCCATAATTCACCAGATTTTTCGAAAAATCCAAACATAGATCGGAATATAATCATAAATATGGGATACAAAATTAAAGAAGATGATATAAAAAATGGAGATAATTTGAAATTTTTCAAACGGACTATCGCCAAAACAGAAATTATGAAAAATACTGGAAAAATTAAATTTATAATTACGGAAAAAAATCCTGCGAATGTGCATAGCAGAAAGGCATCAAATCTGCTGGCAATAATTGATGTCCCTGGTTTGCTGAAAATAATACATGCAACAGTCATGATTAAATAATTGCCTGCGATTCCAATGATAATATTTTTCTTATATTTATCCATGATATTTTTACCTAACGAGTTAGCTAACCGGGTCTCAAAATGCGGAGTGAAACGGAACATTTTGAAAATCCGGTTCAGCGATTGGTTCTGCATTCCATCTGAACTCAACATGATGCAATTATCGCTGCATGGATGCAGAATCCAGAAAATATGATGGCCTCGGCGATGATCGCTATAACCTTTGTGACCTCATCAAAGACTGAATTTTGATTAACATATTTTAAAAACAAACACCTATAAGATATTGACAGTTTTTCATATGAAAAACACGGGATGATATTATTAAAGTTTTCAGCAGGTGGCAAGTTCAGTTAAGAGCATGTTCCGTTTTTCGGAAAAAAATCTGGATGTGGCAGGAGTTACGCAGTTGAAATATAACATACTGTTTTTATTGGTTATAATTTTTTTGAACACATAATAAATTCAAAATGTTGAAATCCAACTGCGTAA
Source organism: Desulfobacterales bacterium (assembly GCA_041390465.1). Lineage (GTDB taxonomy): Bacteria > Desulfobacterota > Desulfobacteria > Desulfobacterales > Desulfococcaceae > JAABRU01. The sequence continues at coordinate 29,487 of JAWKPW010000036.1, forward strand.
CTCCTATGTGGTATATTATTCCAGTTTTTCTCACATTGGGTGAAATATGTCAAACAAAAAAATAAAGATTGCAACGAATGAACAAAACAGACGAAATGACTATCCTTCATCGTTTTAATCATACAGACATCCCATGCTGTGGCTGGCTTAAGCAGCTTTTCGCTTTCACAGGATAAAGTAAACCTGCGATCCGGTAAAATCCTTATGCGGCTTCCATTTCCCGCAATATTCGCTATTCAAATTAGGGGATTTGACCCTCTGCCCAAATTTCTGTTGACAAAAAATTTTCCCTCAGATAAAAAAACATACCAAACGGTCGGTTTTTTTAATCCGTTTCCCTTTTTGAAAAAGGGTTTGGGATTTTTTTCAATCTGTTGCATCCTGAATCCCTGACTGCAAAAAGGGAATATTCACTCTGAATCTGGGGAAAGGAACAGCATGAAACTGTTTGGTTCCAACGAACTTTTTGAGGATGTCATACAAAAGGATATCTGCATCGGGTGCGGAGCCTGTACGGAGCTGTGCCCCTATTTTCAAAATTATTTCGGCAAAACAGCGCGTATCTTTCCCTGTGACCGGAAGGAAGGACGCTGTTTTGCCTATTGTCCGAAAACCGAGGTGGATCTGGATGCGCTTTCTGTGCGTTTCCATCAGAAAAACTGCACAGGGGAAGCTCTAGGGAATTATTCGGAAATTCTTTCATCCAAAGCCGGAAAGAAAGTGTCGGCAGGTGTTTTTCAGGGAGGCGGCACGGTTTCCGCGCTGATGGCATTTGCTTTGGAAAATGGCATTATTGATGCGGCTGTACTGACGGATCAGGAAAACGGCATTCCGGCACCGCGGCTGGTGACAGATGCCGGAGAAGTTATCCGGTGCGCTGGTTCCAAATATATGGCTGCGCCCACCCTGTCCGCGTTCAACCGGGGTGTGAAAGAAGGATTCCGGCGCATGGGTGTGGTGGGAACGCCCTGCCAGATGACGGCGCTGGCCCAGATCCGCACCAATCCTCTTGAGATGCCGGATTTTGCTGATCCGGTGGGAGTGGCTGTGGGTCTGTTCTGCACATGGGCTTTGGATACCCGCCGGTTTGCTGCCTTCCTTTCCGGACGCGTGGAAAAGGAAAAAATCCGGACAATGGATGTTCCCCCGCCGCCCGCTGAAATCATGATCATTGAGAGTGAAACCAAGAGGTTGGAAATCCCTCTGTCGGAAATCCGTCCCATGATTCCCCAAACCTGCGGCATCTGCCCGGATATGACTGCGGAATGGGCTGATCTTTCCGTTGGGGCAGTGGAAGGCAGGCCCGGATGGAATACGCTTATCATCCGCACGGAAAGGGGAAAAGAAATTGTGGAAAAAGCCTGCCGGGAAGGCTGGCTGATCACAGAGGCCATGCCGGAAGAACATCTGGAAAATCTGCGCAGGGCTGCGGCCAATAAAAAACGCAGAGCAATCCGCCTTGCTGCGGAAAAAGGGCTGGTCAATACCGGGGAAGAAGGAAAACGGGCCGCCATCCGGATGCCGGAAGCGGTTTTTCAGAAGATGATGGAAAAGGAGACCGCATGTCAGCAATCCCAGAATCTGCATTAATCGACGCACAGGAAGGAACCCGCCATCTGTTCATGGGAAACGAGGCAATTGCACGGGGCGCGCTGGAAGCCGGAGTCCGGGTGGCTGCCGGGTATCCGGGAACACCCTCTTCGGAGATTATTGAAAATCTGGCAAAAGTGGCCGACAAAGCCGGGATTTATGTGGAATGGTCGGTGAATGAAAAAGTGGCTGCGGAAGTCGCTGCTGCCGCGTCTTTTGCGGGTCTGCGTTCCCTGTGCGTGATGAAGCAGAACGGTGTGAACGTGGCATCGGATTTTCTGCTGCACTTGGCAGGATCGGGTATCCGGGGCGGGATGGTGCTGGTTCCCTGCGATGATCCGGGCGCGCTGTCCAGTGTCAATGAAGGCGAATCCCGTCATTTTGCCCGGCTGCTGGAAATCCCCCTGCTGGAACCCGGGGATTTTCAGGAAGCCAAAGACATGATGAAATGGGCTTTTGATCTGTCTGAAGAACTGCGGAGTCTGGTCATGGTGCGGAGTGTGACCCGGCTTTCCCATGCCAGCGGAAATGTCACTGTGGGGCCGATCCCCAAGCCTGAGAAACGGGCAGAATTCCGGCACAGCGGTTTCATCCTGGACCCGATGGAAGGCGTGGTCATGAGCGCGCCGGTTCCCTACAAGCACGGGCAGCAGCAGGAAAAACTGAAGAAAGCCGCAGAACGCTTTGAATCCGCTCCCTTTAACACCTATACCGGCCCGGAAAAACCGGATCTGCTGATTGTCACAGCCTCGGCCTGTTCTCTTTACGCACGGGAAGCTGTCCGGCTCCTGAATGCCGAGGATCGGGTGGGCATTCTCAAACTGGGATGCACCTGGCCCCTTCCTCCAGTCTGCTGGAACGCATCTGCAAAACAGCGAAAAAAGTGTTGATCGTCGAAGAGGTCATTCCCTCTGGAGGAAAATGTCAAAACTTGTTGTGAACCGGCTCCCGCATCGGCCGTCAAAACCTTTTTCGGCAGCAAGGACAGCAGCCTGCCTTTGGTGGGGGAACTGAATCCGGATCTGGTGACCGCTATTCTGTCCAAAATTCTGGAAATTCCTTACACCGGCATGGATGCGGACTATGAAAAACAGGCAAAACTGTCGGTTTTTTCTAACGCGCTGGTCAGAGACTGACATTTTTATGCGGGCTGTCCCACCGGGTCTTACCGGTCCATTCACCGGAAAAAAAGTTGCAACCGACAACCGGGAAGCGTTTCGTATGCGGAGATATTTTCACATACACACTGGGCATAAGCCCATCCGGCTACAGCGTGCTGAAAACCGTGCATTCCATGTGGATCGGGAAGCGGTGTGGCCTTCGCTTTCGGCAACCCGGGCAGTTCGGCATGGATCAGCCCGTGCTGGCCGTGTGCGGAGATTCCACCTTTTTTTTCATGCAGCCATGCCCGCTCTGGTCAACGGTGCATCACCGTTCCAATATCATCCTGCTGATTCTGGACAACAGCGGAACCGGCATGACCGGATTTCAGCCCCATCCCGACTTTGCAGATAAAGTTTTGGCTCGGATGCCCGGTGTGGACATTGCCGAGGTCCTGCAGGGCTATGGGAGCGGATAGAAAAATTCGCGATCCCTTTGATGCGGAAAAAACACCCAGGAAAATCCTGTTGATACCGTGCAGAAAAGCCAGGAAATGTCCGTGTAATCATCTTACGGGCAGATCTAGTGCGCTGGAGCCCGGAAAAAGAAGGGAAATCGGAAACTTTTTGATATGTCCGTAAACGAAGAAAAATGCCCAAGCGAAAACTGGTGATGCAACTGCCTGTGCACCCGCATTTTCGGTTGTCCGGGGAATGATCTGGGACAGGGAAAAGAAAAAGGCGCGCATAGATACGGTGATCTGCTCGCATTGCGGGTTCTGGTGCGTCCATCGCCCGGTGGGTGCGATTGAGAAAAGGAGGTGGCATGATGAATCGGACATTGCCTTGAGGATCCTCGTATAACCTGATTATCACCGGCGGCGGTCAGGAAATGTGGATGGCCTCTCGCCTTGTGGCAACATGTTTTCCCGCAGCGGCTTTGATGTCACCATCGGTGAAACCTTCTGGCGCTTCCCAGCGGGGCGGTTCGGTCATGAGTCACCTGCAGGATTTCCACCGAGGGGGCTGGTCTCCCTGCAGATTCCTGTAAAGGAAAGCCCACATGATTAGCCCTGGAACCCACCGAAGCCCTTCGTGTGCTGATGGATTACGGAAACCGGGATGTCCGGGTGCTGTGCAATATGCGGCCCATCCATTCCGCGGGCGTCATCACAGGACAGCAGAACTATCCTGACCTCAAAGAGTTGGGCAAAGCATATCCGGGAAACTTCCCGGCCCGGCCTGCTCTTTCCACGCCATGATGAGGCCATGAAACTGGGCAACCCGATTTCTTTGGGAAATATCATGATGATTTGGCGGCGCTTGCGGGGTTCACCCAGGTTTGCCTTTGACCGTCAGAATTTTGAGGTTGTGCTTTCGAAACCATGAACCTCAAAAAACGGAAATCAAATCCTGAAGGCATTTTGACAGGTCTGGAAATGGTGAAAGGATAACAGATAAGACTCCCTCCCTTGGAGGGAGGGCAGGGGAGGGTGAAAAATTTTCATTACAGATTGTTAGGTTCTGTTGACATTTCTTAACATGCTGTTTTTATTTATATGGAATTCTGAGCCGGACAGGTCGAGTTTCACCGGCTTTGTCCGAAACGGCAGCATACATTACGGCAGTATTGTCGGTTCAGATTGCCGATCTGAACACCCGCCTGAATCTGAAATGTCAACAGAACCCAATTCCCATCCTACATGGGGAGGGGAAAATGCACATCATCATGGAACATCAGACGAAAAAAAGAAAAGAAACCTCCCGGAGAACCCAGAAGGAACGGAGTGCACATACGCAGGAATGTGTCTGACGTTTCACCCCCGGATCAGTCCTGCAGCAGGCTTCGCTATCACGGCAATTTCCCTTTCCCGCATTCTGAAAAAGGGGTTTCCCTGAGTGGGTTCCGCGCCACCATTTTGAAAACAAAATGGAACTGGTCGCGGATGTACAGGAATATACTGGAGCAGGCCATCCGTCTGACCCGGCAGATGGCAACAGAGGCGGACGGGAAAACCTGAGTCTGGAAAATCTTTTTGATTTCATCTGAACTGTTTCCTTTATACGGGCAGACATCGGGATAAAGGGTTGACCCAACGTGGCCTGCTGCACGGACAAAGAACCAGGGAACGCCTGACCCCGGTGCTGGAACACTCTCAATAAATTCTCCATGACCTGTGCCTGGAAAATGTATTTCACGACACGGAACGGTGGATTTCCGGATTGAAACCCCTTATGTCTTGAGCATCAATGATATGCGGGGCATGCTGATACAGTCCCTGCCCAGTCTGATCCGGAATATTACTGGCACCAGCAAGCAAGTGAATGGATTCGTCCCTATCCGCCCCTTTGATTGAACCGACTGAAACCCTGAAAGAAGAGGAACTATGAAAAAACAGCCTTTCCTGCACGGAAAAAGAATCCTGCGCTTTGAAGCCCTTCAGCATTGTCTGGTTCCCATGAGCCGGGGATTTTCCATTGCACAGAAGGAAGAATCCCGCCGACTGATCAATGAAACTTGCTGGAAACTCAGCCCCGGAAAACCGCATCCGGCTTGCTTTGTTCTCACCTATTGACACCGTGCTTGCTGTTGCAGGGACTGCGGCTTTTCCGTTTTTTGTCTCGCCTTTGAACAGAAAAAGGTGCTGAACTTTTTTTCAACTGTCCGCCTCTCTGCTGCGCAAGGGATTCTGGGGACTCAATACCCTGGCAAAACTGGGCGCATATGGACAGAACTCTGTTTATCCCCGTATCCGCTACTATGTGAAAGAGGCTGAAAATGGATGAGAAGATTCTGAACTATGACATTAGGGGATCATCGAGTCCCTGGCGCGGGTGGCGGAACCGTATGAAAGAACTGTCGCCCCTGTGCCGGAAAGGCAAAGATTGTCCTTCTGGGAATGGGGCGGGCGCTTCCATCCTGCTGACAATACCCGGCAGGAAATGGAGATGGTCCGGAAATACTATGTTGACAGCGGCGGATTTCAGACAGCCTCTCAGGATATGACGCTGGCATTTGCCAAGGGTGGGCGGTTCCACCAATGTCTATACAGCGTCACCTTCCCTGGTCCTGGATTCGGTGCTGGAAAAAAATGGAATGTCCTGGGCATTGAAAGCAGAGATATGGCTCCCCCGCATGGAAAAATATATGCGGGAAAACAATGTTTCCTATCTGCCTTTGGAAAAAATCAACCGAACAACCGGGTGCTTTTTGCGGAAGCCTGTGAGAAACTTGGTTGGTCTCACGGGCAGCCCCCGAATATCCGGGATCGCAGGGGCCTGAACACCTGCAATATGGGTTGTCTCCATCAGGCCAAACAGGAACAGCAGTAGTTCAGATTCCCCGGGCAGAAGAAAACGGTGTGGAGGTCATTCCTTTCGCAGGGTTGAACGCGTTGAAGGACACGATGTGATTGCAGAGGTCATGCCCCGAACACGGACTTGCCCCTTCCCCATCTGGCCCCCGGGCCGCTACCGAACCCTGGGCAGAAAAATCGTGCTGGCGGCGGAACCATGAACAGCCTCCTCGCTCCTATGCATGTTTCTCTTGCAAGAAATTTCTGCAGATGCCATCGGACGATACTCTTCACCTGCCATCCGGCTTTGACCCTGATGGCCGAACACCGAAGCCCGGTCAACGCAGGCATCGGGCATCCCAAAAGTTATTACTGTGATGAGTTTGTGAAAAAGGAAAGGTTTCTTCTGGAAACCTGCATGTATTTTCCCTTTACCGCAGCCAAAAATCTCTGCGGTTTCGGGGAAGAACCTGACGCGCTTCTTTCCCGCTTTTCCCACCTGCAGATGATTCTGATTCTGGTGCTGGACAAAGCCCGGCATGAAAACCGGATCACCATTGACCGCAAAGGAAATCCCAAAGTTTATTACCGCATTGATTCGGATATCCGCCATGCCTTTGTTCGAGCCATGCAGGCAGGAGCAGAGATATTTTTCGCATCCGGCGCGTACCGCGCGCATATTCCCGCGTCAGAGAATTTTTTCACATACGCGGACCAGGCTGACCGTCTGGAGGAAGTCATTTCATCCCGCCATTTCAAATCCGGGCAGATTTCCCTGTCTGCAGCGCACATGATGGGCGGATGCCGCATGGGAACCGACCCGAAAACTTCTGTGTGCAATTCATGGGGAAAAGTGCATGGCTTTGATCATCTTTATGTGGCTGATGCAAGCCTGTTTCCGGATTCTGCGGAAGTCAACCCCTACCTGACCATCATGGCTTTGGCGGACCGGGTGGCAGAGGGAATACGGAGAGATTTGGGATTTGAATAAGGACAAACATCATGGCAACACAGAAATATGAAAGCGATGTGATTATCGCAGGCGGAGGGCTGGCCGGTATTGCCGCAGCCATTGAACTGCTGGATCACAACTGCAAAGTCCTTGTGCTGGAACGGGATACGCAGGAGAATTTCGGGGGGCTGGCCAAAAAATCCTTTGGCGGCATCATGTTCGTGGACACACCCCTGCAAAGAAAACTGGGCATCCGGGACAATCCGGAACTGGCTTTGTCAGACTGGCATCAGTACGCGGATTTTGGGGAAAAAGACATCCTGCCCAAACAATGGGCCAAAACCTATGTGGAACGCTCCCGCGACCTCATTTATGACTGGCTTACCCGGCGCTCGATTCGCTTTCTCCCCCTGGTCAACTGGCCGGAAAGGGGACTTTTCCGCCCCGGCAATTCGGTTCCCCGCTGGCATATTGCCTGGGGCACGGGATATGCCATTACCGAAGCCCTGCTGCATCATCTGGAAAGCATCTGGCGGAAAATCGCGCACGTCTGTTTGCAGTCCTCGGGTGGTCTGAATCATCCGCACCAACAGCTCCATGCGGAGTGCGCGGGCATTCATGAAAAAAACGGGGCCAGATTGAAGACCTGGCCGATGGCGGAAATGTTGCATCCGCGGCGGGATTTGCGGCTGGGGATTTGAGCAAAATCCGGGCCAACTAATTTTAAAGACTGGGAAATCCCCAAAAAAACTGCTCAACAGTTCCCTGAATTTGCGGACGGACTTCCTGCACGATGCTGTGGAAAAACAGGGCGGTACACTGACGCATCTGGATAAGCAGTGGCATTATCCGGCAGGGGTCCCCATCATGCGCAGATGCCCAAATGGGGTCTGAGTCTGGTTCCGCCCCGCTCTGCCCTGGATGGATGCCTGCGGCAGGCGGTTTTTGCGCCTATGCCGCTCATAGATATACCGATACCCGCTATAATGTGGAAAAAATCACCACACTCCCGGCCCAGTATTCCTGGCAGGTGCTGAACTGGAGAGAATTGCCATCAAGGGAACTCGCGGTTTCCGGGTGCGACTATATGACGGCCTTCCGCTATAAAAGAAATTTCAACTGCTCAAAAATGTGCTTTTCGGGGACAGGGAACTGGTGCGGCGTCTCCTGAAAGAATCCAAAGACATGGTCACGGCAGATTCGGTACCCGAACTTGCGGAAAAAATGGACAACCTCAGTCTGGACTGGTTTTCCGCATTGACAAAGAGGGAATGCAGGCCGATCCGCGCCTATGATGCACAGATTGAACAGGGTTGCAGATATTACAACGACGAGCAGTTGCGGCGGATTGCCCAATTTCCGCAATTACCGGGAGATCCGGCTCCGCACCTGCTGTTTTCAGAAGATTGATGATCCCAAGCCCGGCCTCATTGCCATCGGGGAATTAATCCTCAGCCGCAAGAAGTCTGGGCGGCATTCAGACCGATTTGCAAAGCCGGGTTCTGGATGTGAATCAACAACCGGTTCCGGGACTGTATGCAGTGGGAAGAGCGCAGGATTCGGCGGCGGCGGCATTCACGACAAGGGATCTCTGGAGCCTTTCTGAGCAGATTTACATCCTGACCGGCAGAATCGCAGGAAGGTCTGTTGCCGGGAAGAATCTGTAATACTCGATGTTCAAGTTTTATTAACCTGACAGAAGTATTTCTCATAATATGTGCATGAACAGCTTTCATGCTGCATTTTTATATTTTAAAGACGGTGACGGTTCCAATCTTGAGACCTTATCAATTAAATGTTTCTTTGGAAGGGGTGGGACAAACAGCTTTTCGGATCATCACTCGGGATATTGATTTTATTATGAGGGTTGTCTGAATAAGAAGTTCTTTGACAAAGATTCATTATACTCTCAGTTTTGATACTCTCCGTCAGACTCCCGGCAGATACGAAGTTTGTTTTCAGACCGGGTCAGTTGTCCGGGGTGAAAAAAAAGGCGGAGATCCGCTGCTGGAGGCTCAGGATGGGCTTTTTTCCGAACCTTCCTCACCTGTCTGTCCGGTCAGTTTCCCCATCCTTCATGCGATTTCCAATCCTGAATGAAAACCTCTGCAAACCGCCTGAGTGTATATGCCTCCGCAAATATCCTGTGTCCGCCATGACATATCCGAAGCGGCAATATAACGGCAGTCATCCCTCACCATCACATTTCAGAGCAATGACAAACCGTTTTTTCCCGTGTGAGCGAACACGGAGACGGGCACTGCCGCTGACAGCACTGATTTCATCACCGCCGCGGATTCCTGTTTTCTGATTTGCCTACAGGATGTTTTGTGAAATATTCAGGAACAGATATTTTTTTATTTCTGAACACGGCATTCTGATCCGTTTTAACTGACTGACAACCTGAGCACCTCCGAAGTAAGAAAGAGCCGTATCCATAAATTTCCCGGTGCGGTGCAGAGCATCGGCCGGGATACACCGGATTCGGACTTATCCGGGAAATCCTTATCTGAACTGCTTCAAATTTTCAAAGATATTTCCTGCTTTTGTCGGACGAGTTTCCGTTTTTCGGAGGCTTCCGGGGGATGCTGTTTTTGGGGAACACCGTCTTTTTCAGTTCTTTTTTCCGTTTATTCCATTCTGTCAGCTCCGGATCGGGCATATAAAATGAAAATCCCACGGGAATCGCAATTTTCGAATCGCGAGGATAGAAATACAATGCACTGCCCCATAAACAAACCCTCCGCTGACCCTGTCTTTCAGTTTATGAACACGGGAAATTTTTTTTTGTCTTTTTTGAACGTTTTCTGCCGGTATCATCATGCCGGGACTTCCCTTCTGTGATTCCGAACCGGTTCGGATAAATCCTGACCTCGGCAGCAGGGCAAAACTCACGGAATCTTTGAATTGCGGAACATCCGCCCGATAAGGCCGCAACACTTGTGCTGCCCGACTCGGCACGTTCAAATTTTGTCCACCATACAGAATTGGTTATAAACACAACCATAATACAGAAAGAAATCCGGGATCTTCGGATTAATGAGAGGCTGCATCGGGTCTGCATATCCCGATTGTTTCATTAATCCCTCAATAAATTCCGTTATAAACGGCAAGGGATTTGGGTATCAACATATTCACCTTCGGAGTTGTTTCCGGAAAGCGGATATAATAACAGATTTCCTGTTTTTTCAAAACTGATTATCCTGTCAATGATAAAAAACTTGGAACATCGAAGTGATAACAACCATTTTGTCATTCAGGAAATATTGGTATCATCAAATATTGAGAAATCTGTATCTTCTTTCCAATATTCAGGGGAAGATCTATGCCCAGAAGATTTGACCGCAAACGATGAAATCCACTTTCTCTGGTCAATTCCGTCGGCCTTTGCGATAATTATGAGTGCCTGTAAATAGGCTTCTGAATCAAACAGACTGAAATAATTGATAATATTTTCCATAATACCTCCTTTTCATCAACTCTTAATCCATGAGCAGAATTTGCTGATTCCTGCGACCAGCACCCACTGCGGCCGCCACACCGGCGGCAACGAACGGCAACAACAACCAGCAGAGACGTAAGTCCCAGAGCAACACCGGCAGCAGAAAGTCCAGTCGGATCGGCAAGACTCACCAGCGCTGCAATTTCTGCAGCAGATGTGCCGTTGCCAACCCGGCGGAGCCAGCGGTCGTAGATTTTTTCAAGATCAACCATTTTTTACCTCCTTTTTCTCAAATTCTAACAACAAGCTCAGCGGTTTGCGGGGTCGGAGCGATAGCGGGTTTTCTAAATCCACTGGAGCGGCAGGTTATAATGGCTAATATCATTTATAGTCATTTCCCTAACTTTTGTCCTTAATAAAGTGGTTCTCCATTTTCTGAATAGGACATTTTACGTTCTTTTACAATTCTAAGGAGCAATATCAGGAATTTTCGGTATGGCATCGTCAGAAGACCACGGAATTTCACTGTTTCCCCTTTTTGTGTCTTTCCAAAGCCATTCTAGATCGGATTCAGGTCGGGGAGTGTTTCGGCATCGGTATAATACCGAATCGCCATTGATTTGCCGAAGCATCGGTATAAGAACCGAAAATTTTCTGAATCTGTAGCAAATCAAAATTTCTTGGAAGAGATATGCAGACAGTCTGCCTTTTTCCTGTTGCCTGTCAACGGTAATTGGTGTAATGAACAAATTGAAATATCTTTCCTTTCTTAACTGAAAGTTTGTCAGCATAAAAATCTGTAACCCTTAACTGTCAGACGATATTTTCATGAACGACTTCAAAATCATACTGTTTTTATGCAACTGGGCGCCCCACAACCTACCCAGAGCCTTCAGGACAACGGATACCAAATTCCGCCTGAAATCAAAATGGTACGGGTATCCTGCGCGGGAAGAATCAGCAAAGCCCTTCTTTTCAAGGCATTTGAAATGGGCGCGGACGGCGTGGCCCTGGTGGGATGCAGTCCCGGAGCCTGCCGCTACGGAACCGGAACCGTGAACGCTGTCAACAATACCGAGGACACCCGGAATATTCTGGATCTGCTGGGACTGGGAAAGGAGCGGATGCGTTTTGCCACCTTTCTGCCGGATGAATCCGAAGAACTGCGCCAGTTTCTGACAGATTTCTGTGAAGATGCGAAAAAAATGGGCAAAAGTCCGGTCATCCCTGCCAGATCCGTACCATCTGCGGAATCCGGAGAAACAGTCCCGGATTTCCCGGCAGATATTCTCAAAAAATATGACGCATATGCGTGTCAGGACTGCGGCAAATGCACCTCCTCCTGTCCTTTGGCGCTGAGCGGCAAATCTTACTCACCGCGTACGCTGGTAAGTGCCATTGCAGCCGGAAATCTCAAAGACGAGCAGGTAATCAGTGACATATGGGCCTGCCTGACCTGCGGACTCTGTTATGAAAGATGTCCCTCTGATGTGAATTTCCCGGAATTCATCCGGGACATCCGCTGCGGCATATCACAGGAAAAAAGGGACGAGCATCAGGCCCACGGCGGATTTTTCCAGTCCCTGATGCGTGCCATGACCTCGCGGGAACTTAAGCCCCAGCGCGCCAATATCCTGCCGGAAAATGTGAAAACCGATCCGGAAAGCAAAATTCTCTTTTTCGGGGGCTGCGCGCCCTATTTTGATGTGTTTTTCAAACATCACACAGGCGTGAACACCTCCGGCATTATTGCGGATTCCCTGCGGCTGCTCAATTTTTTTGATGTTTTTCCCCGTGTACTGCCACAGGAACGGTGCTGCGGTCATGATCTGCTCTGGTCAGGAGATCGGGGAAATTTTCTGCGGCTGGCAAAACTGAATACGGAAATGATGCAGGACCTGGGCATTGCGGAAGTCATCACCGCGTGTCCCGAATGTTACAGAACGCTGGCTGTGGATTATGAAAAACAGGGCGTGAAACCGGGTTTCCGGGTAAGGCATATCTATGAATTTCTGGAACAGGAAATTGACAAGGCTGCTGTCACTTTCAAAGATGCAGAACGGAACATCACGTATCAGGATTCCTGCCGCCTCAACCGTATGCCGGAACTAAAGGATCTGCCCAGAAAACTGCTGAACCGGGTGGCAAAAGGGCAGTTGGCAGAAATGAAGGACAGCGGAAATTCTGCCATCTGCTGCGGCAACTGCGCGTGGACAGGCTGTGACGCATATACCAAATCCCTGCAGGTGCGGCGCATCCGTCAGGCCCATGTTTGAGCAGCAGTCTGATGATCACCACTGCCCCAAATGCCAGATTCATCTGCGCTGTGCAATGGAAGATCCTTTCTGGAGCAGTGAACTGAAAATGGAAATGGCGGATCTGACCGCTGTGATTGCGCAGACCATACAATGGGAATGAAAGATGAAACGCAGACTCACCCTTGAATACCGGATGGATGAAGGATGATATGCGGACAAGCGAAAAAATTCCCTCAAGCATATTCCCTAAATTCAGTCAGGAACAGACCCTGGAAAGGACAGGGAGAAATATTGCAGAGGCACGGATGATGATTGGCAATTCATTTATAATGGTTCGGATAACCAACAGACAGGCAGAGAAAGGGGACTTTTATGGAAGCGATAAGACATATCCGAAAAATAACATCGACTTGATGATTGACAACCTTGAGCGGTTTTCAGGAACAAAGTGGAAATCGTCATCAGGCCGGTTGAGAGCAACCAATCATCCTTACCTCTGCTCCGATAAGAACAGCACAGGGCCAGATTAAAAAAGTATGCCAATCCGGATCTGATTCTGAAAAATCAGCATGGCTGACAGTCCTGAAGGAAAAATACAAATGATCCGCGATGCAAATGCTGTTTTACGTTATGTTCTTCAGGATATTCCGGAACTTTTTGAAAAATCTGTCGGACTGATTGAAAACAGCACAATATTCCTCCCTTTTGAGGTGATTGCCGAAGTTGTTTATGTTCTTGAAAAGGTGTATAATATCGGCAGAAAGGATGTAAGCGGAACCATGATTGACATTATCGCTTATCCGAATATTGAAACAGTTGACAGAGAGGTTATGAGATATGCTCTGCATCTGTTTTCACAATCAGGTCTGGATTTTGTGGATACGCTGCTGTGCGGATACTGTTACGCACAGAAAACTGAAATTGCAAAATTCGACAAAAAACTGGCAAAACAGATAAAGAGAATAAATGAAGAATCATGCCAATCCCAAAATCCAGAGTTCGGACAGAAATTTATCTGAACCGGGATTCACTGGATGAAAGGATTAACCGGGATTTGACATGACGCAGAAATCTTGGTCAATCCTGAAATCCTGAAAATCCGGGTTCAGACAATATTGGGATTAACCGGAATTATGTATGGTGCAGAAATCCGGGGCAATCCGAAAATCCTGAAGATTCCAGTTCATACAGTAAAAATGGTGAGTTGCGCTTTCGCTGCACCCACCCTGTGCAAGAGGGACAGATACTATGAAGCCCGGAAAACCTGCCGAGGACTTCAGCCGTTATGATTTTGATGCGCACATCAAAATCTTCCATGAGCTGATGTCGCAGAAAATCAGGGAAATCCTTCTGATTTCCACTCCCTATGATGCCTTCATCATGGAGGAGGACGGCAGTCTCACATCCAAAATCATCCATGAGTACCGGGGACTGAATCTGAGCAGCCCGCCCCGTCTGACAAAAGCCTCCTCAGGCACGGATGCTCTGAAACTTCTGGAGCACAGAAATTTTGATCTGGTCATCACCATGCCGGATATGGAAGACATGGAAACTCCGGAACTGGTGCTGAAAATCAAAGCAGCACGGCCTGAACTCCCTGTCATCCTCCTGGCCCATCGTGAAAGTGACATCCGGGAGGAAACCAATGCCTGCCCCATCATAGACAATGAATTCATCTGGACCGGCAATGCGGAGATTCTGCTGGCTTTGATCAAAAGCGCGGAAGATCGACTGAATGCTCCCGCAGATACGGCAAATGCCATGGTGCGCGTCCTGCTGCTGGTGGAAGATTCTCCCCTGTTCCGCTCGGTTTTTCTTCCCCTGATTTACAAAGTGGTGGTCAACCAGACCCTTATGCTTCTGGAGGATACAGTCAATGAGGAGCACCGGGTTTTGAAAATGCGGGGCCGTCCCAAGATTCTGGTTGCGGAAGACTATGAATGCGCAATGAATTTGTTTCAGCAGTTCCGTCCCTATGTTTTCGGCGTGATTTCCGACACCCGCTTTCCCAAAGACTGCGTAATGACAGAAGATGCGGGTTTTCTTCTTTTGTCTGCCATCAAAGCCCAAATTCCCCATCTCCCCCTGCTCCTGCTCAGTTCCGAATCCAAAAACCGGGAACGCGCGGAGCAGATTCAGGCTGTGTTCATTGACAAGAACTCGCCCCGGCTGTATGCGGAAATCGAGCAGTTTTTTCTGGATTATCTGGGTTTTGGAGATTTTATTTTTCGCAGGGGAGATAAAACGGAAATTGGCAGGGCCGGCAATCTCCGGGAACTGGAAAAACTGCTTCCCCGGATTCCGGATGAACCTGTGGAATATCACGGCAGACGTCATCATTTTTCCAACTGGCTCATGGCGCGCTCCGAGATTGCCCTTGCCCTGCGTTTTGCACAGGTGGAAGTTTCGGATTTTGCCTCGGTCGCGGATGTGCGCAGTTACATTGTCTCCAGCATTCATGCGCTGCGCAAATCCCGTCAAAAGGGAGTGATTGTTCAGTTTCATCCGGATGAATTTGATCCGGATGTGCAGGAATTTCTGCGCATCGGCAAAGGTTCCCTGGGAGGCAAGGCAAGGGGACTGGCTTTTATTTCCCATATGCTGCATCATCATCCGGAGATACGGAACAAATATCCGGGAATCCGCATTGAGGTTCCCCTGACCCTGGTGATTGCCACGGATGCATTTGAATCTTTTCTGGCAGAAAACCGGCTCACATCTTCCCGTTTCTGCAATTGCAGTGATGCACAAATACAGGAAAGTTTTCTCAAAGCGGATCTGCCCCTGTGGGTGCGGGAATATTTGGAAGCCTTTCTGAAAAAGGTTTCCCTTCCTTTGTCCGTGCGATCCTCCAGTCTGCTGGAAGATGCGCATGTGCGCCCGTTCTCGGGTCTGTACCGAACCTGCATGATTCCCAATTCCCACCCGGATTTTTCCGTGCGTCTGGAAGAACTGCTGACAGCCGTGAAGCTGGTGTACGCATCCACTTTTTATGAAAAACCCCTGGCCTTTGCCCGGAAAATCTCGCATCAGTTTCAGGAAGATCGGATGGCTGTGATGATTCAGCAGATAACGGGAAAACAGTACGGGGATTATTTTTATCCTGCCATTTCCGGGCTGGCCCGATCCCAGAATTTTTATCCTCTGGGCGCCATGCGGCCGGAAGACGGCATTGCCCATATCGGGCTGGGGCTGGGAAAAATTCTGGAAGACAGTGAATCTGTGCTGCGTTTTTCTCCCCGGCATCCGGCTCTTCTGCCCCAGTTTTCCACAGTGGAGGACATTTTGGCCAATGCCCAGCGTTTTTTTTATGCGCTGAAAATGAAACCGGATCCGCTCTTCTCCCTGAAACCAGACAGCAGTCTGGAAAAACGGGAAATTGCGGATGCCCAGGAAGAGTTTCCCGTAAAAAGTCTGTGCAGCACCTATATCCCGGAAGAACACCGGATCAGGGACACGGGATGGGGACCCGGTTCCAGGATACTGACCTTTGCGCCGGTTCTCAGGCACAGAACCTTTCCCTTGGCTGATATTCTCACGGATCTGCTGGAAACAGGGCGCAGAGGCATTGGCGGCCCCGCGGAAATTGAATTTTCCGTGGATTTCAGCGAAGACAGGAAACACAGGAGCACTTTTTATTTCCTTCAACTGCGTCCCATGTCACGGGATGAGGAAAATATTCGGATCAGCCAAAGTGACCTTGCAAATGCCTTCTGTTTTTCCGCCCATGCCCTGGGGCATGGCACGGACAGCCGGATGCAGGACATTGTGTATGTGAAACCCGAAGATTTTGATCCTGCCATGACAAGGGAGACTGCCGGGGAAATCGGACAGTTCAATGCAGAACTGCTGAAAGATCAGCGCCCGTATCTGCTGATCGGCCCGGGCCGGTGGGGTTCTTCGGATCCCTGGCTGGGCATTCCGGTGCAGTGGAAACATATTTCCGGAGCAGGAGCCATCATTGAACTCCGCGATGGAAAAATCAACGCGGAACCTTCTTGCGGAACCCATTTCTTCCAGAAAATCACTGCACGGGGGATTCATTACATCACTGTGAACCGGGGGACTTCGGACAGACTGGATTGGGAGCG
This sequence comes from Desulfobacterales bacterium, assembly GCA_041390465.1. Classification (GTDB taxonomy): domain Bacteria; phylum Desulfobacterota; class Desulfobacteria; order Desulfobacterales; family Desulfococcaceae; genus JAABRU01. The sequence goes on from JAWKPW010000036.1 coordinate 46,216, forward strand.
GATTCAGGCTCTGCCCTGTGTGCAGGAAACCCGTTTTCTTCGGCATGTGCGCACAGAAAACCCCTTCACAGTGAAAAATGACGGACGCACATCCCGCTGTGTTCTTACCGTGAAAAACTGAAGTCCTGTGACATTTGGCTGCCTGTCACAAAGAATTATGCATGACCTGCGGCATCTGTCAGAAGAAGCGGATTGATTCCCATTTTTTTCACAGCCTCTGCCCAGCGATCATCCGGAGCGGTGTCAAAAATCACATCCCGGGAAGCCGGTGAGGAAAGCCAGACATTCTGCAGGAGCTCGGTTTCCATCTGATTCGGCCCCCAGCCGGAACATCCCAGGGCAATCAGACAGGACTCCGGCCCTCTCCCCTGCGCGATGGCCTCCAGAATATCCCTTGTGTTGCTGATGCCAAGACCCGGCATAACCGACAGACAGGCTCCCCAGTCAAAGGGGGGGCCGTGGAGAATGAAAATTTCATTCATATGCACAGGGCCCCCATAATGTACGGGAATGGAGGCGGCTTCCGGAACATAGTCCATTTTCAGTTCATGAAAAATGTCTGTTATCTGAACAGAAGGGTATATGCGGTTGATGACCACCCCGATACTGCCCTGGAGCGTATGTTCACACACACAGACCACTGTATTGGAAAAATTCGGGTCTTCCAATCCGGGCATGGCAATAAGAAAATGCCCTTTGAGTGACAAATAGGATTCCATGTTTTTCAATATCCGTCCCTGATGTGTTTTTCCCTTGTTCGGCATGGGGAGGATTCCCCGAAACCTTTTTTTTCTCTCTGACTACTTGGATATTTGGATTTTGTCAAGAATACAAAGACAGAAAAGCCATTTTCTGACAGAGAAACGCATTTGGGTCAGGAAAATCTCTTGACACATACGAAAATTGCAAATACAAGTCCGTAAAAAGCATGATAAGACAGAAACATCTTCCCTGATTCACGCAAAGAGAGGAAAATGGGAAAAATGGGCTGTCTTTTTGCATTTTTCTGTCTGATATTTATTTTATGAATTCAAATCAAAAATCAAACAAAAATCTGACATCCCGCAGCAGTGCACGGACAGCAGGCTCTCATTCCCCGTCTGAGAGGCCGGACTGTCAGGTTCTTTAAAATTTATAAATGCGAATGAAGACTCAAAAATGTCAGACTTAATTAAAACAGCATGTTATAAAACAGGAGGAAATCTGACAATTTTTCGAAAGTTGTCAAATCCTGTCCGAAGCTGACTCTTCATTCGCATTATAAGAAGAGACCCTCCAAAAAAGGCGGGCAATGGGCAAAATTCCGGCTCCCTTTTCTGCTCTCGCGAGGGGATTTTTGAGAATCTGACCGTCCTGTCTTTAAAAAAAGGAAATCTGAGAAAGAACGCAACTGTCATGCCGCAAAACCGGGAGTTGTATTTTTGGGGGAAGTGTCATTGCAAATCAGTCTCAAAGGTATTGTGATCATTGTGGGCAATTACGGCAGCGGCAAGACCGAGGTTGCCGTAAATCTGGCCCTGCACCACAAAAAACAGGGAACGGATGTGCGGATTGCGGATCTGGATCTGGTCAATCCCTATTTTCGGACCCGGGAAGCCAGAGCTGTGCTTCGACGGGCAGGCATTGATCTGGTGCTGCCGCCGGAAGAGTATATGCATGCAGATCTGCCCATCCTGAGTCCGGTCATTGCCGGCATGATCCGCCAGCCCGCAGAACTGACCCTTCTGGACGCGGGCGGAGATGACGCGGGTGCAACCGTGCTGGCAGCATTGGCCCATGTGCTCAAAGACAGACAAGTCCGCATGCTGCAGGTGGTCAATCCCTTCCGGCCGTTTACAGACACAGTGGAAGGCTGCATCCGCATCCGCGGGGAAATTGAGGAAGCGGCAAAACTGGCGGTAAACGGTCTGGTGGGAAATGCCAATCTGATTGAGGAAACCCGGCCCGAAGATATATACGAAGGATATGCCTTTGTCCGGAAACTCTCAGCAGAAACCGGGCTTGCCCTCGAAGGTGTCACGGTTCCGGCGCCTCTGCTGTCCCAAATGGATTTCACCAAAATAAACTGCCCGGTTCTGCCCATACACAGGCAACTGGTTCCCCCCTGGAAGCGGGCGGACAACATTGTGAACAACTGATCCGGCACAGCACTCTCATGTCTGTGAAACACCGGTATCCGGAACTGTCATACAAATGAATTCCGGTGGGAAGATGTTTGAAAAGCGCTGAAAAGGTCTTATATTTCATCTCCGATCCGGAGTCACAGCGGAAAACTGTTTCAAAAAGGCTGTCCGGGATCAGTAAATAAAAAAGAGAGGAGTTCAACCCTATGAGTTATCAGCACCGTATTGATGCGGATCGCTGCAAGGGATGCGGCCTGTGTGTGGCCGTATGTCCAAAAAATGTGCTGGAAATATCTGAAAAAGTCAATGCAAAGGGATATTTCCCCGCGTACCAGGCCCGGCCCGATGACTGCATATTCTGCGCCATCTGCTGCACCATGTGCCCGGATGTTGCCATCACCATCAGCGAAACAGCGGAAAAAGCCGCAGCTTAGAAGCAAAGGGAGGAAATGAATGGGTAAGATACTGATGAAAGGAAACGAAGCCATCGGAGAGGCGGCCATTCGCGCAGGATGTCTGAATTATTTTGCCTATCCGATCACCCCCCAGTCGGAAGTGGCTGAATATCTTTCCAAACGTATGCCCGAAGCAGGCGGCATGTTTCTGCAGGGAGAAAGTGAAGTGGCTGTGGGATATATGCTTTTCGGTGCTTCGGCCTGCGGGGAACGGGTGTTCACCACATCTTCCAGTCCGGGCATCAGTCTGATGAGCGAGGCCATCAGTTATATCGCGGGCGCACAGTGTCCTGTGGTTTTTGTCAATATCATCCGGGGCGGCCCCGGACTGGGCGGCATTCTCCCGTCCCAGGGGGATTATTTTCAGGCTGTCAAGGGCGGCGGACATGGGGATTACCGGCTTCTGGTCATGGCTCCGGCCAGTGTGCAGGAGGCTGTGGAAATGATGATGATGGCTTTTCCTTTGGCGGAAAAATACCGCAATCCGGTCATGATTCTCGGAGACGGTCTTATCGGTCAGATGATGGAGCCTGTGGAATTTCCGGATCATCTGAAAACCGAACCCACGAACAAAGATGCCTGGGCCACCAACGGCATGGACACGCGCAAAAGCGCAAAGCAGAATCTGGTCAAATCCCTGTATCTGGATCCGAAAATACTCAATGATCACAACCTGCTGCTCAAATCCAAGTATGACAGGATGAAAAAAGAGGAAATCCGCTATGAGGCATACAATGCCGCAGGCGATTACAAAGTCCTGATAGTCAGTTTCGGAACCATGAGCCGGGTCTGCCGCACAGCCATAGACAATCTGAAAGAAGAGGGAATTGAGGTGGCCATGATCCGGCCCCAGACCCTGTTTCCTTTTCCGGAAAAGGCCATATTTGATGCCGCAGTCAGGGAAGGCTGCAAAAATGTGCTGAGCATTGAAATGAGCATGGGGCAGATGGTTGAGGATGTGGAACGCTGCGTAAAAGGGCAGCGTCCTGTGCACTGGTACGGAAAATGCGGCGGTGAGGTTCCCACGCCCGAGGAAATCATGGATCTGGTGAAGGAGTATATATAAATGGCAAAGGGAAAAACTTTTCAGAGACCTGAGGCACTCACAGCCAATCACACCCATTACTGTCCGGGCTGCACCCACGGCGTGATTCACCGCCTGATAGCCGAGGTCATTGACGAACTGGGCATACGGGGACGCACAGTGGGCATTGCGCCTGTGGGCTGCGCGGTGCTGGCCTACAATTATTTTTCCTGCGATTTTCAGGAAGCCGCGCATGGCCGTGCACCGGCCATGGCCACCGGCATCAAACGCGTCCGGCCTGATCTGATTGTGTTCACCTATCAGGGGGACGGGGATCTGGCCAGCATCGGCATGAGCGAAATCATTCATGCAGCCAACCGGGGTGAGAAATTCACCACCATTTTCGTCAACAATGCGGTTTACGGCATGACCGGAGGTCAGATGGCTCCCACGACCATGCCGGGACAGCGCACCACCACGTCCCCTTTGGGAAGAAATACCGACGATACCGGTATGCCCGTGCGCATGGCAGAACTGCTTTCCTCACTGGTGACAACCGGTTACATCACCCGGCAGTCCGTAATCAAACCCAAGTACATCACAAAAGCCAGAAAAGCCATCAGACAGGCCTTCACCTATCAGATGGAGGGACGCTGCTTCAGTCTGGTGGAAGTGGTCAGCACCTGTCCCACCAACTGGGGCATGACACCGGTTGATGCCGTGAAATGGGCCGAGGAGACCATGCTGCCCTATTACAGACTGGGCGATTTCAAAACCCCGGAAGGACATGCGCCGGACAAAGCCTGAAAACGGTACGGCAATACAGGAGAAAAGAATGCAAAGTGAAGTGATGTTTGCCGGTTTCGGCGGACAGGGAATTCTCATGAGCGGCAAGATTCTTGCGCATGCGGCTTTGGAGGAGGGGTATGAGGTGGTATGGATTCCGTCCTACGGCCCGGAAATGCGCGGGGGAACCGCCTACTGTCTGGTGGTCATCAGCGACCGTCCCATCGGATCGCCTGTCATCAAAAATCCCATGCACCTGGTGGCAATGAACCTTCCTTCTTTGGAAAAATTCGCGCCCCTGGTCAAACCCAAAGGGGTTGTGGTGGTCAACAGTTCCCTGATTCCGGTCACATCAGGCCGGAGTGATGTGGATGAAATTGCTGTTCCGGCCACGGATCTGGCCAAAAACCTCGGCAGTGTCAAAGCCGCAAATATTGTTGCCCTGTCCGCATTTGTGGCACGAAGCAAAATTGTGGACATGGAAGTGATGAAACGCTGCGTCCGCGAGGAATTTGCAGCCAAGAAGAATTTTGAGGCTCTGAACATGGCCGCAATTGAGGAAGGCATAAAAGCAGCGCAGAAATAAGTCAGTGGGTCAGGTATCCGCTTTGCAGGATGACGAAAAGCGGAGCCCTGCCTGCCCTGATAGGTGTCCGGTTTCAGATAAACAAATGCTGAAACCGGACACCGGACACTTCCCTGAAAAATCCCTTGCCTTTTCGTTTCTCAGTGATAAAGGCTCAAGTTGGATTCCGGGGACTTATCCAACGAGCAAACTGATTAGTGAATGAAGCAAGGCATTTCCACGTTTCCTGGTATTATGAATAAATTCAAAGAAACCAAGATGCAGAGGGAGTTTGTCCTGTGAGATACCCCGATGTGGTCGAAGCCAGGTCCGTAAAAGTGACCAGAAACCTTCCATCGTATTCACATGGACCTCACGGAATCCGTCACCGTCTTCATCTCTTGCATACTCACTGTTCCCATGATTCACGCTCCTGTGCTCATATCCCC
>JAWKPW010000037.1:0-51332 GCA_041390465.1 Desulfobacterales bacterium
TGCGGCCGTTTTGACGGATTCTGGGAGCAGAACCTCAAGCCCTGGGACACTGCCGCAGGTATGCTGATTGCAAAAGAGGCGGGAGCGGAAGTGACGGATTTTGCCTCACAGCCCTTTGACATTGACAGGAAAGAGATTCTGGCAAGCAATGGCCGGATTCATGAAGAAATGCTCACCCTTCTGGAATACAAGGAGTAAGAGATGCAGGACACAGAAGAAATTGTCGGTTTTGAGGATTATGCAGGATGTTTCGGCGATTACAGCCCGGAAGATGTGATATGCAGAAAATTCTGCGCTTTGAGCATTCGCTGCATCATTGAACGCGATCAGATTGATCTGATGGAGATGATGGAAGATTTTCCTGTTTCAGAAAACATGTTTATGACAGTCCAGTGATTCTTGCCGCTTTTTCCCCTGTCCACCCTTTTTCATTCACCTCTATTTTCTCACAGAAATAATCCACCTGACTTTTGAGCGTACGGTCTGTTTTCATCGCATTTTCCATTACCGCAATGGAATGGATGATGGTTCCGTGATAACGGTTGAAGCTTCTGCCAATGCTCTGCAGGGGCTGATCCGTATATTTCCGGGCCAGATAAATGGCCATCTGACGGGGCAGCACCACAGTCTTTTTCCGGGATTTGGAAACCAGTTCTGTCACCGGAATATTGTAATGCTCGCTGACAAGGTTCTTGATCAGATCTATGGTTATGGCTTTGCTCTGACTCACCATATTTCTGACAACACTCTCAGCCAGCCGGATATCCACAGGCACGCCCGTGAGAGAGGCTTTGGCTGTGAGACAGATCAGCCCGCTTTCCAACTGCCTGACATTTTCCGACAGCTCTCCGGCCAGGTATTCTGCAACAGCCTGCGGAATATGGCAGGCGGTTCCGGCCATTTTTTTTTCCAGTATTTTAACGCGGGTACGGTAATCCGGAGCCTCAATGCCGGAAATAATGCCGCCGGAAAGCCGGGAGCGGAGCTGATCATTGAGTTTTGGTATGTCTGCGGGCAGATAGCAGCTCGTGAAAATAATTTTTTTCTGCGCGTTCAGAAGATAATCCAGAGCCAGGGCCAGCTCGGTCTGGGTCCGTTCCTTTCCTGTGAGAAAATGGACATCCTCCAGAAGAAGCACATCACAGTACCGTCTGTATTTTTCCTTGAACTGCTCAATGGTGTTGTTCCGGAACGCGTGAACCATTTCGTTGGTGAAATCCTCTGCCGTCACATAAAACACGGTTTCTCTGGGAAAATGGTGAATAATGTGATGACCGATGGCCTGGGACAGATGGCTTTTCCCCATGCCGGCCTGGGAGAGCAGAAAAAGGGGATTCTGTGTCCTGTCTTTCCGGGAAGCCAGAGACAGGGCAGCCGAATAGGCAAAATCATTGTTTTTCCCCACCACAAACTGATCAAAGGTGAACTCCTTGCGCAAAAGGTGGCCGCTGGACTGGTAAGCATTCATCTGCGGCAAAGCCATCTGCGGACATGGGGCAGATTTTTCTGCCCGGGGTTTTCTTTTTTTGACTGCCCCGTTTTTCTCCCTGATCCGGACTGCCAGAGTCCAGGTTTTTCCTGTGGCATTTCTGAGTTCGGATTCAATAAGAGAGGCATAATTCTCCAGAATCCGTTTCCTGAAAAAATGGTTGGGACAGGCAATGACAAACGCGCTTCCTTCCTGATTCAGACACTCAATCGGCTCAATCCACATCCGGCAGGTATGCTCCGGAATGCGTGTTTTCATGGCTGTTTTCACAGTTGTCCAGATATCGGTGATATGAGCATTTTCCTGGTTCATGTTGACAATATTCTCTGAATTGTGAAGGTTGGCAAATCAACAGTTTCTGTCCCGTCTGACAGACATCCGCTTTTTCGGATCCGGCCTTTGGAAATATCATTTTCCCGCTTTTTCCGGATATGGAAAAACAGAATCCCACCCCGGAGGAGCATCTCCGAAAAAACGGACAATAAATATCTGCATTTATCTCCGAATCGTTTGTCAGCGGAAATGGATTATGAAATCTGATATGGCCGATCTGCAGGGATTATCAGCGATTTTCGCAAATCATGATGCACACGTTCATATACCATCTGCTGTCCTGCGTCAAATCGGATATATGGAAGTGGACATATATTTGCCAAATCCGGTTTTGCCTGCATATCCTTCCGGTTTATATGAAAAAAAATCATAACAGCATAAACAACTGCCCCGAAATACAGCAATTTTTCAAACCGGTTCTTTGTATAAGTATTTTAGGCATATCCATCGGAATCCCCTGAATCCGGATATGCAGAATCTTTGAAAAACGCATTCTTTCTTTGAATATCATCCTTTTTCAGAAACAGGGCGTCTGCCATGTCAGCCGGGGCGGAGCAGATTCCCTTTTATTTCAGCAGGGCTCCAATCCCTTTCCTGTCCATTTCCTCGGCAGAGATTTTCTGATATCTTTCTATAAAGGAATCCACAGCGATCTGCAGGATGTCTTCGGCTGACATTTCAAACTCAATGGACATTTTCTTGAACTCTTTCAACTGCCTTTTGTTCAAGGTAATCGTCATTCTGCCGGACTCCGGCGTCACATGGTATCTGGTTCTTGGCATATCTGTCCTCCCTGAATGAATGCAATCTGTTTGTAATAAAAAGAATATCAACAAGATCTGCCAGACAGTGAAACATCCGCAAAACAGTTGAGGATACCTCTTTTACAAAAATACAGCGCAGGATTCAACACAAACTTTTTTCTGCCGATCCTCATTTTCCGATTTTCCGAAACGCTGCAGTGCCTTCGGCACAGAAAGAACATGCTGCCAGAATTCCGGGAGAGGAAAACCGGTATGCAGCAGGAGGTTGCCTAACCGCAGCCGGTGTCAGAGAGGCTGTTTTGATCTGACAGTATTCGGAAACTTTCTTCTTCAGAGATTGGCGGTCAGGACAGGGAAAAGGAAATGGGATATTTTTAAGAAACATGTTGCATAATCTGCCGATTTCACGGTGAAAAAATTTTTATTGTCAATTTATTGAAATTATTGAATTTAAATTTTCCACAGAATACTGCGGAATAAAACAATTTTCTGATTTTTCTGATAATTTCTTGAAAATGGGATGCATGGCAGTGGCCGCGCAAATTCTGAGAGAAAAAACGTTCATTCGGAAACTTTGGGGATTTTGAATGTCCCCGGTTTTTTTCAGACAGATATTTTTTTAAAAACTGTAGACAAAGTTTGTCAAATCCTGATACAAATGGGATCAGATCTATGGAACAGGAATTTGTGCTGATCGTGGATGATGAGAGGGAGATGCGGATTTTTCTTTCCACACAGTTTGAACTCGGCGGTTACAGAGCAAATTACTGCCGAAAACGGCAGCCAGGGCATTGAAAAGGCCAGAGTGCACTGTCCGGATCCTGTCACACTGCATATCATGAGACCCGGCGAGGGGGGGGTTCATGTATCAGCAGCTCAGAACCGAGGAGCAGCGCAGGAAGATTCCGGTGATGATGCTCTCTGCCATTGCAGACAAAATATTTTGTCATTATTTAAAAATGTTAAACGCTCGGCTGCGCGGTGCTGTTCCGGAACCGGACGCCTGTATGGAAAAACCCCCTGAGGCCTGTGAACTGCGCCGTGCCGCCGAATCCTTACTCTTGGAGAAAAAGAGGAAACCTGAGGAGAAATTATGAAAGGTAAAGAACAATGGGATTGGACCCCGGGTCGAAAGGTCGTCGCCGATCTGGGCAAATGGAAGGAGGAGTTTGAATTCATCGAGGAACCGATGGCTTCTCCGAACGGAGAAAAGGTGGCGGCCGTTGTCAAAACACCGGATGAGGAGCGCAGTGTATGCGTAAACGGTGAACAATGGGAAAGTGCATTTGAAAAGATATGGTTCCTGCGATTTGCCCCGGATGGCCGTCTGGTCTGCATTGTCTCAGACACAGGAGAATGGACGGTGGCCATTGACGGGGAAACCTGGGAGAACCGCTTTGCCTATGTGTGGAATCTCCGTTTCACCGAGGATGGTTCCCGGATTATTGCCGCCGCGCAGAATGACGGAAAATATCTGGCAGTCAACAATGATGAACCCTGGAAACACGATTTTATGTTCATGACGGATCTGGCATCCAGCGATGACGGACTTCACAGTGCCGGAGTTGTGCAGGTGGTGCCCTTTTCCGAAGGTGACATTCACACCTTCCGCCAGGGATGCTATACCGCAGCAGTGGACGGCAAAGCCTGGGACAGCAAATTCATGAATGTCTGGGAGCCGGTTTTCAGCCCCAGCGGAAAACGTGTTGCCGCCCAGGTGCGGATCAGCAATTATGAATACACCATTGCCACCGACGGTATGCCTTGGAGCAGAAACTTCGGATGTGTCTGGAAACCCGTATTTCATCCCAAAGGAGATTCTGTGACAGCACCGGTGCGGGTGGCAGGAGCCTGGCATCTGGCAAAGGACGGGGAAATCATCTGGAATCGGAAATTTGTGCAGCTTTGGCATCATGCCTACAGTCCGGATATGCAGAAAATTGCTGCCATTGTGTCTCCGAAATTCGGAATCTGGACCGTGGCTGTCAACGGCATTCCCTGGAAAAACACGGTGGACGAATATATCACGGATATGGTCTTCAGCCCCCGGCAGAACCGTTTGGCCTGCGTGGGAAAGAACAGGGGAAAATATTATGTTCTGGCAGATGACAATATCTGGCAGGAAGACTTTGACATGGCCTGGGTTCCGGTTTTCAGTCCGGATGGGGAAAACCTTGCGGCAAAGGTGGAAAGAAACAAAAGATTCACCCTGATCGTGAACGGAAAACTGCTGAAAACAAGTTATGATGCGCTGTGGGATCCCATTTTCAGCCCGGACGGAAAGCATATTCTGATACGGGGAATTGTCAATGACAGTGGGAACAAGCAGTTGTATTTCCGGGAAGTTGTTCCTGTAAACCAGATATAGCGGACTTTCAGAAAAAGGAGGTCAATATCCATGAATACCCTTTATAATTTTGTCAGCGGCCCCCTGGTGTGGGCTGCGTTTATCATCTTCATCGGCGGCTGCATTTACCGGCTCGTGAGCATGGGGCTGCTGGCCGCAAAAAGGGACAATGTGGTTTTTGTTTATGCCAGTCCCTATTACGCGATGCGCTCCATTCTGCGGTGGCTCACACCCTTTGCCACAACCAATATGCGCAATCATCCCGGAATGACGGTTGTCACCTTTGTTTTTCATATCTGTCTGCTGGCCGCGCCCATATTTGTTTACGGACATATTGCTCTGGTCAGTGAATCCTGGAATCTGAGCTGGTGGCATCTGCCGGACGGAGCTGTTGATTTCATGAGTATTCTCGTCGTCGGTGCCTGTGTCTTTTTTATGATTCGGCGCATGAAAAATCCGGAAGTGAAATTTCTCACCAGCACTTCCGATTATGTCATTCTTGCGATTGTGGCAGCTCCCTTTGTCACAGGCTTCTGGACCTATCATCAGTGGCCCGGTTACCAGCTTTCCGGCATTCTGCACATCCTGTCCGGAGAAATCATGCTGGTGGCCATTCCCTTTACCCGGCTGAGCCATATGATCTTTTTCCCGTTTACCAGGGGATACATCGGATCGGAATTCGGCGCGGTCAGACATGTCCAGGACTGGTAAAATCAAGGAGAAACAATAGAAATGAGCAATACAGCAAAAGAGACGAATACTGTCAAAATCAAGGATGCGGGAATCATCAAAAGTGCCTCGTTTCTTACCGATGAAAAGGTGAAGAAGGTCATCAACGAGGTTATCCAAAACGAAACCGGCGCTCGTCTCAAGACTTATGTGGATACCTGTGTTCACTGCGGTCTGTGTTCCGAGGGCTGCCATTATTATCTTTCCCACGACAAAGATCCGGCCTATTCCCCTGCCGGAAAGGTCAAGCAGACCATGTGGGAAATGCTGAAAAAGAAAGGGGATGTGGGTACAGATGCCATTCAGCGCATGTCGGAAATCGCATCCACCGAATGCAATCTCTGCCGGCGCTGCGCCATGTTCTGCCCCTTTGGCATTGACATCGCCTATATCATGCTGGTGGTACGCCGCATCTGCAACAAACTGGGCGTGACACCCACCTATATTGAAGACACGTCTCACAGCCATTCGGTCACCATGAACCAGATGTGGGTCAAGGAGGATGAATGGGTGGACACACTGCAGTGGCAGGAGGAGGAAGCAGCCGCTGAAATTCCCAATCTTCGGATTCCTCTTGAGAAAGAGGGCGCGGATTTCATGTATTCGGTCATCGGACCGGAACCCAAATTCCGGGCACAGCTTATTTATCAGGCTGCCGTAATCTTCGAATCCGCGGGACTGAACTGGACCATGCCTGCGACTCCGGGATGGGACAACAGCGACATGGCCATGTACACAGGTGACCATGAGATCATGGGACGTGTGAAGAAAGCCCATTTTGAAAAAGCCATGCAACTGAAGGTGAAGCGCATCGTCATGGGGGAATGCGGTCATGCCTTCCGTTCCGTCTATGATATGGGCAACCGCTGGCTGGGCTGGAAAATGCCGCCCATTCCAATGGTTCATTCCATTGAATTTTTTCATGATCTGCTGAAAGAGGGAAAACTGAAGCTGAAAAAGAAGTTTGAGTCTCCCGTAACGCTGCACGATCCCTGCAATGTGGTCCGGGGAAGGGGACTTCATGAAATGGCCCGCTATATTGTAAACCAAAGCTGCGAGGAATTCATTGAAATGCATCCCAACCGGGAGCGCAATTACTGCTGCTGCGCAGGCGGCGGCGTGATCAACTGCGGCCCCCCCTACCGCAATACCCGTGTGGAAGGCAACCGCATCAAGGCAGAACAGTTGTTTGCGGCCAAATCCCGCGGAGCCAAAACCATTATCGCTCCCTGCCACAACTGCCACGGCGGTCTGGAGGACATTGTCCATGCCTACGGGCTTGAGATGGATATCAAGTTCTTTGGTGACATTCTCTATGAAATCATTGAAAAACCGGAATAGTTTTTCTGTTCCCCAAAACTTCAGCCATAAGGAAAGGAATATGAGCAAAAAATATCTGATACCCATCATGGTGCTGGGTTTCGCACTTGCGGTTGCTGTTCTCTCGGCCTATTCCCAGGAAGATGTAATGTTCGTGCAGGACAGTGCATTTACGGAAAAAATGCGTCCGCCGGTATATTTTCCCCATGATGAACACAATGAAAAGGCTGAGATCAATGACTGCCATTACTGTCATCATGTGTATGACAACGGACAGAAGATCGAAGGTGAAAGCTCTGAGGACAAGGAATGTTCTGAATGCCATATGGATGGCGGAACCACTTCCCTTGCCCGCATCTATCACTTAAACTGCAAGGGATGCCATGAGCAGGCCAAGGAAGGCCCTGTCATGTGCGCGGAATGCCACAACAAGGACAAGGCCAGACTGTTCACCAAATAAAGGCAATCCCCCTGTCAGCCATCACTGGCATTGGGCGGCAGAGCAGCAGACTTTTCCGGAGTGCAGTATTTCCGCACCTGCATTCCGGAAATACCGCAATGACAGTGAAGAAAACTGGGGAAGCAGAATTTGTGTCCCTGCTGATGCAGAACAGACAATTCGTGTCTGTTTCCACTTATACTTGCCATACCGCATAAGTGGATTGTCAAAAAAATTCTTTTTCATTCAGAAAAACTGGCGAAGGAGTGCCAAACTTTCAGTTTGGACTCCTCAGTCCGGACTTTTGAAAATGTGAAAAAATTTATTTGACAGCCCAGGAAGTTTATAAAAATGACTGCGGGATAATGACAGCCGGCAAAGCAGATATTCCTGTCTGCTTTGGTTTGCTGTTCTGTTTGGAACAGACCGATCTGCCGATTGTGTCATACCGATTCTCCTTTGAAATTTTAACCGCAAAGGACACAGGGAAGGCACAAAGGATACAAAAAACAGACAGAACCGCACAAAATCGGCGGAGAACCGGCTTTGCCTTCCGCAACGTATGGTTTCAGCAGAGAACTGGTATCATGCCAGTTCACCTTGAAACCATGCTCGTCTGATTCCGGAGTGCCAAAATTCCGTTTCACTTCATTTCAGCACTCCGGCAATTCCCGAAATGACAAGCATTGGCGCTCTGTGCGGGAACGGGATTGACTGATAAGCATATTTTCAATGGAGAATCAGTATGATACGGATTTGCCGTTGATTTTATAAAATCCTGTCAGTTTTTTTGTGACCTTTGTGCCCTCTCTGTGTCCTTTGCGGTTAAAACAGACTGGCCGGAAAGCATGTTTTCAATGGAGAATCAGTATGATACGGATTCGCTGTTGATTTTATAAAATCCTGTCAGTTTTTTGTGACCTTTGTGCCCTCTCTGTGTCCTTTGCGGTTAAAACAGACTGGCCGGAAAGCATGTTTTCAATGGAGAATCGGTATGATTCCGCCCGCCTTTGATTTGTCTTTTATGAGAACGGGAAATGTAAGAAAAATTCTTACGCAAAAATCAGAATTCTTCTAATTTACGAACTTCATTGGATGAACTATATTCCCCTCAATGAAAATCGGATCTTTTTTTAAGCACAGGTTAAGCCTTTCTGTTTCAGAAAAGAGTTTTTGCCGCCTCCCGCATTCCTGTCTGAAAGATTTGACAGGAAAAAGCTGTTGATTTCCATAAAACAGACTTTGATCAGAAAGGAAGGAGGTGGGAAAAAAGCGTTACAGCCAGGCCATATTTTCCCAAAAGATTTGTTTTTCATTTTACCGTTCACATCCCATTCACACCCAAAAGGAGAAAAAAATGAGCACAATGTCACGTTTCACCACCTTCACTTTTTGTTTCGCACTTATCGCAGCGCTTTGTCTGGCAGTTGCCGGAACCGGTGAGGCAAAAACCCGGCTGGCTTTTTCCGGAGGCCCGGACGGCGGAACCTTTCAGTATTTTTCCAATGCCATTTCCACCAGGATTTCCAAAAACATTGCGGAGCTGGAAGTTTCCAACATGGCTTCTGCGGGTTCTGTGGAAAATCTGCGCCGGGTCAACTCCGGTGATGCGGATTTCGGCATTGTGTATTCCGCTGATTTGTATCTGGGACTCAACGGCAAACTGACCAATGACAGCAGAAAATATGACAAAATCTATTCCATGGCCTATCTCTACGGTGCGCCTGCCCATCTGGTGGTGCTGGAGGGAAGCGGGATACAGAAAGCCAAAGATCTGGTGGGAAAACGCATAGCCGTAGGTCCGGCAGGCTCCGGAGCCGCTGCTTCGGCACAGCGCTATCTGACCTCTCTGGGCATCTGGGATCAGGTCAAGGTGGAATATATCGGTTACAGCCAGGCCGCAGCCGCCATCGGTGACAAACTCATTGATGCCATGTGGGTTCTGGCCGGTTTTCCCAACTCCTCTGTCATTCAGGCTGCTGCCAGCAACAAAATTGCCATGCTGAATCTGGTGGAAGAAGGAAAGGAAGCCGGATTTTTCAAAGAATTTCCCTTTTACACTGAAGTGGTGATTCCCAAAGGAACCTATGCAGGTGTGGATTATGATGTGCAGGTTTTCCAGGATGCCACAGTATGGGTGTCCGGCAGACATGTAAAACCGGAGATCGTTCACAGCGTGCTGAAAGATGTTTACTCGCCGGAGGGACTGGCTTACATGGTCAGTGTCACCACTGCGGCCAGTGCCATGAACGCAAAAGACGGTCTGCTCGGTATTGTAACCCCGGTTCACAAAGGTGCAATCCAGTTCTGGACAGAGGCCGGACTGAGCCTCACACCCGAACAGAAGGGCGAATAGTTTTCCTGACAGAATTGGCGGATGCCTGTCCAAAACCCCCTGAGAATTTTGGCAATTCTCAGGGGGTCAGCCAGGGAATCTTTTTGGAAAAAAACATATAACAATACAAATTCTGAAACACCTGCCTGTTTCAGGGAAACTGCTCAAAGTCAAAAAAATCATCATCCTTTTTCAGGGGAGGCAAAATTATGTCGGAAGAATTGAATGAAATTGCTGGAATCGATCCCGGTGACAAAAAGAAACTGAAAGAACTCATGGAAAAAGATGCAAAAAGCATGCGCAGCGTGAGCGGATTCTGGAAAGTGCTTGTGTCTGCCCTGGGAGCTTTCATGGTGCTGTTTTATTTTTATGCCGCAGGCATTGCGCCGGTCGGCATTCAGTATCATCTGGGAATCTATGTTTTCATCACCTATATTCTTGTTTTTCTGCTTTATCCTGCGGGCAGCAGCAAAATGCAGTGGGGGCTGGATATTCTGATGGGCGCAGTCCTTGCCTGCACAGCCGCGGCATTTTTCTATAAAAGCCCGGCAGTTCTGCATGAAAAATTCATTGCTGTGGGCGAAACCTGGTCATATGATGGTGCTGCCAAAGGTTTGGCCCTTGCACTGGATCTGTGGCCCATTGCCATCGGCACCTTTTTGTTCGCGGTCCTGATTTTCTTTGCAGACCGCGCTATGATAAAAAAATGGAAAAACATCCCCCTTCTTTCCGACATTCTTTTTGCCCTTGCCGCAGCCGGAACCGTCATCTACTGGATCAGTCAGTTTGAAGCCCTGAATTACCGAGCGGGTGCGGAAACCGAACTGGATTCCTTTATCAGCATTTTGGGTGTTCTGATTTCCCTGGAGGTCTGCCGCCGGGTTCTGGGCTGGTCCATGACCCTGATTGGGGTGGCAATGCTGGCATTTGCCTATTTCGGCCCCCATCTGCCGGAAATTCTGGCCCATCGCGGATTTGGCATTGAGAGAATCTGCAATGCGCTGTTTATCACCACCAACGGGGTTTTCGGGGTCATGGCCAGTGTTCTGGCCACCTATGTGATTCTTTTCATCTTTTTCGGTGCGTTTTTGCACAAATCCGGCGCGGGACGCTTTTTCATAGATCTTCCCCTGGCTCTGGCCGGACGCAGCACCGGAGGCCCGGCAAAGGTGGCGGTCATTGCCTCGGCTCTGTTCGGATCGGTTTCCGGCAGTGCCATCGCGAATACGGTTTCCACAGGCGCGTTCACCATTCCCCTGATGAAACGCGCGGGATTCCGGCCCCATGTGGCCGGAGCCATTGAGCCTTCTGCATCCATCGGCGGCATGTTTCTGCCTCCGATCATGGGTGCAGGCGGTTTTCTCATGGCAGAACTTACCGGCAAGCCCTATTCCTATATCATGCTGATATCCGTAGGCCCGGCTCTGCTGTATTTCTTTTCCGTATTCTGCATGATTCATTTTGAGGCAAAAAAACAGAAAATTGAAGGCATTTCCTCTGATGAATTCCCCCACTGGAAAACGGTTTTGAAAAATGACTGGTATTTTTCCCTTCCCCTTGTCATCATCACCATTCTGATGGTGATCGGCTATTCTCCTGGATACGCAGCCTTCTGGGCCACTGTTTCCTGCATTGTCATCAGTTGGTTCCGCAAGGAAACCCGCATGGGAATCAAAGAAATCTGGGAGGCCATTCAGGACGGCGCCAGAAACACCCTGATTATCGGCGCAACTCTGGGCGTCATCGGCATTATTGTGGGCATCATCTCCCTGTCCGGTGTGGGACTGAAATTTTCCGACATTATCATCTCCCTGGCCGGAGGCAATCTTTTCCTTGCGGTTCTGCTGATCGCGCTTGCCTCTCTGGTTCTGGGCATGGGCGTTCCGGTGACAGCCGCGTATCTGATTACAGCCGTGCTTGCGGTTCCGCCTCTGGGCGAACTGGGCGTATCTGCCATTGCCGCGCACATGATTGTTTACTGGTTCAGTCAGGACAGCAACATCACACCGCCTGTATGCGTGGCAGCTTACGCGGGTGCGGCCATTGCCGGGGCTGATCCCTGGAAAACCGGGTGGACATCCTTCAAATTTGCCAAACTCCTGTATGTGATGCCTATGCTCTTTGCCTTTACCCCGGCCATTCTGTTTGAGGGAACCGCGACAGAAATCGTTTTCTCCTTTGTATCTGCCACGCTGGGCACACTGGCCTTTTCCTCCCTGACAATGGGGTATATGATCCGGAAAACCACGCTGGTGGAATGGCTGATCTTTGCCGTGGCAACGGTCTGCCTGTACTGGCCCACCATTCCCACAGACTGCCTGGGACTTGTGCTGGTGGCAGTGGTCTGGATGATGCAGAGGGCCAAAAACAGACGCGAGGCAGCAGGATTGGATCCTGCGGTATCCGCAAGAGTTCAGACTGCCTGACAGGTTGCAGAAAATATCGGAAGGCAGAGACATCTGTCTTCGCCTTTCATCGAATCTTTTTCCCCTTTCCCGGTTTACATCCGGGGAGGGGATTTTTTTGCCTGGATGCCGCGCACCCGGGCTTGGTAAGATTTTATGATGAGGGGATTCTCAATGCGAATGAAGAGTCAAAACTGTCAGACTTATTTAAAACAGTATGTTATAAAAAAAGAGGAGATTTGACAACTTTTCGAAAGTTGTCAAATCTTATCCGAAGCTGACTTTTCATTCGCATTCTCAGACGATGCAGAAGTCCGGCTCCGCGGCATGTATTCCCTGCAAAAAATGTCAGTACCCGCCACTGCAACAAATTTCATCAAAATAATTATCTGTAAAAAAAATCAGACTATTAAAATTTAATCACATATATCCTCCCAAAAATCGGAATTCTTTTAATTTACTTTCCTCATGAAATGAAGTATGTTCTTTGATTGTTTCAGATGGCTCTTCCTGCACGGCATATGAGAAAAAAAGTGCCGCAGCAGAGAGAACGGTTTTTCATTTCTGGCGAAAATGCCAGAAAAAACGATGGAAACGCGGTTTAATGGCAAAATCAGCAGACTGTCGGGGTGAATTCTGTATGCAGGAACCGGTCATCGTTTTCCGGGACAGGGCCAAGGGCGGCTTTTTTTCCCAAATGGGATTTCCTGTCTTTTGGAAAGAACTGCTCACGGCATTTCAGATACAGACTGTCAGACCCTGCGTTCTGCCGATTTTACGATTCTGCATAACAATCAACGTGAAAGGAGAAGAGGAATGAAAAAAGAAACAGGAAAATGGGGAATTCTGCTGCTGTCTCTCATGATCTGTCTGGTGGGTGCATGGGGAGGCTCCTCTTTTGCCGAAGAGACTGTCAAAATCGGCGTGGTGCTTCCGCTCACAGGAGATCAGGCAAAATTCGGGGAGATCGAGAAAATGTCCTTTGATCTCGCTGTGGAGGAAATCAATGCGGCAGGCGGCATCAACGGGAAAAAAATGGAACTGGTCATGGAAGACGACACCGGCAGACCTGATGTCGGGCGCTCGGTTGTGGAAAAACTCATCACCAAAGACAAAGTGGTCATGATCACCGGAGGATACAGCAGTTCCGTAACCTATGCGGTTGCGGGCGTGTGTCAGCAGAACCAGATTCCCTTTCTGGTCTGCACCGGTTCAGCCGACAACATCACCGAATCCAACTGGGATTATATTTTCCGCATCAATCCGCCGGTCAGCGAATATGCGGGCGCGATTGAAAACCTGCTTGCCGAAGTCGTAAAGCCGAAGACAGTGGCGATTCTGTATGAAAATTCCAAATTCGGAACCGATGGGGCAAAATCCTTTGAGGAAACCTGCAAAAAATACAATTACGAGGTTTTGCTCAAAGAGGGGTATGAGCATGGCGGCATTGACTTCAAACCGGTTCTGGTTCAGGTGAAACAAAAGAATCCGGATATTGTCTACATGATTTCCTATGTCATGGATGCCGCGCTGCTGATGAAGCAGTCCAAAGAGCTGAAACTCACGCCCAAAATGTTCATCGGCGCAGGTGCGGGCTTCACACTGCCGGAATTCCAGCAGAATGCAGGCCCTGCTTCTGAAAAGCTGATTTCTGCCACTCTCTGGCACCAGGTTCTGCCCTATCCGGGCGCAATGGACTATTTCAACAAATTTCAGGAAAGATTCAAGAAAGATACGGAATATCATGGTGCGGAGGCCTATGCCTCAGCCTATGTCATTGCCGATGCCCTGAAAAGAGCCAAATCCCTGTCCAGCGCGGATGTCAAAGAAGCACTTTCCCAGACCGATCTGATGACTGCCTTCGGCCCTGTGAAGTTTGTCTCCTACGACAAGAAGAAAAACCAGAACAAACTCCCCACCTACGTGGTTCAGTGGATTGACGGAAAACTGGAACTGGTATGGCCTGCCGATATCGGGACCAAACCCTTTGTCTATCCGGTGGACTGGCTCAAAACCTGGGGATATTAATCAGGATTCAGTTGTCAGTGAACAGTTATCAGTGAACAGTTATCAAGTGCTGCCGTTCACTGACAACTGTTCTCAGTATTCAGTTGTCAGCGGACAGTTATCAACGCATCTTATCCGTTTTTTTGATCAGGAATTTATCCTGTTTCACCGTCATTCCGGTGCAAGTATCAATATAGTAATTTCAAACAGTTCTGGATACCGGCTTTCGCCGGCATGACGATGGTTTGTAACATGAGGAATCAATTTCTGCTGATAACTGATAACTGACAACTGACAACTGTTCACGGAAAGGAAAATCCGTATGAATGTTTTTTTCCAGACACTGGTTGCCGGAATCCTGATGGGCGGGATTTACAGCCTCATCGGAATCGGCATGACCCTGATTATGGGAGTGATGGGCATCATCAATCTGGCGCACGGGCAGTTGATGATGGTGGCCATGTACATCACCTTTGTTCTGTCCCATTATCTCCACATTGATCCCTATTTTTCCCTGCTTGTGGCAATGCCTGCCCTGTTTGTGCTGGGAATGCTGATTCAGCAGTTTCTGCTTAACCCTTTAATCAAAGTTGAGTCTGTTCTTCCGGAAAATCAGGTGCTGATGACTGTGGGCATTGGCATGGTCATGACAGAAATTGCCCGGTTTGTCTTTTCATCAGATTACAAAACCGTTCAGACCCCTTACAGCAGCAAAGCTTTGTTTATCGGAGACATATCCTTTAACTTTCCCATGTGCGTGGCTTTTGGCATTGCACTGGTGTTTACAGGAATTCTGTTCTGGTTTCTGCTGAAAACCGATCTGGGACGCGCAATCCGGGCAACTGCACAGGACAAAGACGCAGCCACGCTGATGGGCATCAACAGCAGCCGGATTACGGTCATCACCTTTGGCATCGGTTCCGCGCTGGTGGCATCCGCAGGCACGCTGCTGATTCCCATCTTTTATCTGTATCCTGACATCGGCGGTCACTTTACCCTCAAAGCCTTTGTCATTACCATTCTCGGAGGGCTGGGCAGCACAGTCGGGGCGATTATGGGCGGACTGGTGCTGGGCATTGCGGAATCCCTCGGGGCCACCTATATCGGCATGGGATACAAGGAAATGGTGGGATTTGTGATCTTTGTGCTGGTGCTGATATTTTTGCCGGGCGGTCTGAAACGCCTGACCAAAATTTAGAGAGGCGGCCATGAAAAAATCTGTTGCAGTTCTTGTTTGCGGAATCTTTTTTCTGCTGTTCCCCCTTGCAGTTCCGTCAAGTTATTACCAGCATCTGCTCATTATCACACTGATGTGGGTCATTATCGGTTCCTCATGGAATCTGCTTGCAGGCTATACCGGACAGGTTTCCTTCGGACATGCCATCTTCTTTGGGGTGGGTGCATACACTTCCGGGATCATGGTCATGCATCTGAATATCTCGGCCTGGTGGGGAATGCTTCTGGGAGGCCCGGCTGCCATGCTGGTTGCCCTGTTTGTGGGATGGGTCTGCTTCCGTCTGCGGGGTCCCTATTTTGCGCTGGCAACTCTGGCCGGAGGGGAAATCATCCGCCTGATTGCCACCAACTGGGAAAGTTTTACCGGCGGCATGGTGGGAATTCTGATTATCCAGTCCTTTAAAAGCAAGCTTCCATATTATTACATTGTGCTGGCACTGGCCGGGCTGTGCATCTGGTGCATTCATCTGATTATGAAATCCAAATGGGGCTATTATTTTGTTTCCATCCGCGAAGATCAGGATGCTGCGGAAACGCTTGGCATCAATACTGCCCTGTACAAAAACATCTCCCTGCTGGTCAGCGCATTCTTTACCGGAACCGCAGGCGCGTTTTACATGAACTACATGGCCTTTATTGATCCCCATGTCGTGTTTTCCCTGCATTACATCTCCATCATGACAATTCTGGTCGCGATTGTCGGGGGCGTGGCAACCATCTGGGGCCCTGCGGTCGGCGCCTTTATCATGGTCGGGATTCAGGAAATGTTCCGAAGCGCGTTTTTCGGGCTTGCGCCGAAATGGATCAGTCAGGGGCATGCGCTGGTCTTCGGACTGCTTGTGATCTTTGTCATTATGTTCCTGGCCAATGGGATTGTGGGAGACTGGGCAAAGATTAAACGGATCGCAACGCCAAAGAGGAAAACCCATGCCAATTCTTGAAGTCAAAAAACTGATCAAAGCCTTCGGCGGACTGATCGCGGTCAACAATATTTCCTTTCATATTGAACAGGGGGAAATTCTGGGACTGATCGGCCCCAACGGTTCAGGAAAGACCACAGTTTTCAACTGCATTATGAGTGTTTTTCCAATCACTTCCGGCGGAATCAGTTTCAAAGGCCGGAGGATTGACGGGATGAAGACCCATAAAATCTGCCAGTTGGGAATCGGCAGAACCTTTCAGGTGGTCAAACCTCTGGCCAGACTGTCGGTGCTGGACAATGTGACAGCGGCCGCGTTCTGCCGCATGAACACCATTAAGGAGGCGCAGAAGGAAGCCAGCCGGGTGCTGGAATTCTGCGGGCTTTACAAAGACAGAGACAAACTGGCAAAAAGCCTTCCCATTGGCGGAAGGAAACGGCTGGAGATTGCCAGAGCCCTGGCAACCAAACCGGAGCTTATGCTGCTGGATGAAACCTGCGCGGGCCTGACACCTTCGGAAGCAGACGAGGCCATTGCGCTGATCAAAGCCATCCGGGACAGCGGGGTGAGCATTCTGATCATCGAGCATATCATGAAAGTCATCATGAGCATCTCGGATCGGATTCACGCGATCAATTTCGGACAGACCATTGCCGAGGGGCTGCCAAAGGATGTCGCGAACAATCCCACTGTGATTGAAGCCTATCTGGGAGAACAGGATCATGCTTAAAATAAACAGTGTCAATATTTTTTACGGCGATCTCCAGGTTCTCTGGGATGTCTCCCTTGCAGTGAGAGAAAAGGAAATCGTTGTGCTCATCGGCGCAAACGGAGCAGGCAAGTCCACCACGATCAAAACAGTTTCCGCGCTGCTCAAGCCCCAAAGCGGCTCTGTTGAATTCAGCGGAGAGCGGATTGACACAATACCGCCGCACAAAATCATTGATCGGGGCATTGTCCATGTGCCCGAGGGCAGAAGGCTGTTTCCCACCATGAGTGTGGAGGAAAACCTGATTATGGGTTCCCTCCGGCCCGAGGCAAAACAGAAGCGGAATCAGACCCTGGAATATGTGTACGGGCTGTTTCCCCGGCTGAAAGAGCGCAGAAAACAGTTGACAGGCACACTTTCCGGCGGAGAGCAGCAGATGGTGGCCATAGGCAGGGGGCTGATGTCTCTGCCAAAACTGATGATGTTTGACGAACCTTCACTTGGTCTGTCCCCGCTGCTGGTGCAGGAAGTGTTCGCACTTATCCGGGAGATTCATGAACAGGGTGTCACCATCCTGCTGGTGGAGCAGAATGTCACCCAGACCCTTGCCATGTGCGACCGGGCATACGTGCTGGAAAACGGCAGAATTGCACTTGAGGGAACCGGCAGAGAACTCATGGCCAACGAGCATGTCAAAGCCGCATATCTGGGAATTTAAAAAAGAGAGGAGAAGAAAATCATGCTGGTGAAAAACTGGATGAACAAAAATGTGGTGACAGTGGATGTGAATGATTCCATGCAGAATGCAATTTCGCTGATAAAAGAGCATCAAATCCGGATGCTGCCGGTGCTGGAAAAAGGAAAGCTGGTGGGAATCATCACGGACAGGGATTTGAAAAAGGCCTCGGCATCCGATGCCACCACACTGGAAATCCATGAACTCATGTATCTGCTTGCCAAACTCAAAATCCGGAAGATCATGACAAAAAATCCTGTCACGGTGCCGCCGGATTTTACGCTGGAAGAAACCGCAGAACTTCTGCTGAACAGAAAAATATCCGGGATTCCGGTTCTAAGCCCTGAAGGCACGGTTGTCGGTACGATCACGCAGTCCGACATCTTCCGGGCATTCATATCCTTAAGCGGTTTTGGGCATAAGGGTATTCAGTTTGCCTTTCAGATTGCGGATCAGCCCGGTTCCATCAAAGAGATTACGGATGTCATTCGTGCTTTCGGCGCGCGCATTGTCAGCATTCTGACTTCCTATGACAATGTTCCGGAAGGATTTCGGAAAGTCTATATCCGGCTGTACAGCATCAACCGGGAGGCTCTGGATCAGCTTAAAACGCAACTCAAAGACAGGGCAAAGATGCTGTACGCAGTGGATCACCGGGAGAACAAAAGGGAGATTTTTGAAGGTTGATTTCAGAAGATTTCCCTCTGCACTCTCCTGAAAGTGCATATCAGAACAGGGAACAAAATGGAGTACGGAAATGCAAAGCGCACTTTTAAAAGCAGATGCAGGTGAGAGCAGCGGTATTCTGACGGGCGAGGAACTGTATGCGCTGGGCAATACCGGATGCTGTGAACTGATAGAAGGGAATCTGATTTCTATGTCACCAACCGGATATGTGCATGGAATTGTTGAGGTGAGAATCGCAAAGATTCTCAGCCTGTTTGTGGAAAAACACCAGTTGGGATACGTTCTGGGCGGAGAAGTGGGCATTTACACCCGTCGAAATCCGGACACCGTGCGGGGTGCGGATGTGATCTTTATTTCAAAGGAACGCCTGACGCAGTCCCAATCCCGCTCCTGGCTGGATGTGGCTCCGGAACTGATTGTGGAAATTCTGTCTCCCGGAGATCTGTGGACAGAGGTGGGAGACAAACTGGAAGAGTATTTCTCCATCGGTGTAAATCAGGTCTGGATTGCGGATCCGCGACGCAGACAGGTTTTTGTCTACACCTCTCCCCTGAAAGCCATACGCTGCACGGAAAAGATCAGCGCGCCGGACATTCTGCCCGGATTTGAGGCTGATGTCGCAGATTTTTTTTCATGAACCGGCCCAAAGGGAATACAGGGCAAATCCCCATCCCAACCCCAGGTTGATCAGACTCAGCAGCACTGCCGCGCTTCCCATATCTTTGGCCTGTTTGGCAAAAGGATCAAACCCGGAGCAGATTTTGTCTGTCAGGGATTCAACAGCGGAATTGAGCAGTTCCGTTATCAGGACAAGAAAATTATCCGCAATCAGCACAAGTTTCAGCACAGGTGAAAGCGGAAGGAACAGCGCGGCAGGAAGCAGAAGGCAGGAAAGAAGAATTTCCTGACGGAAGGCGGCCTCTTGGACAAATGCGTGCCGCAGCCCGTCTGCGGAATAGAAAAACGCGTTCCCTATGCGGTGCAATCCGCTGCGGGGTTTGGGAATTTTTTCATCATCAGGAATGGTCATGTCTTATCCTGTCAGATAGGTTCCTGTGCCTGCGGCAATCAGCAGATTCTGATCATTGTGCAGTTCCGTGCGGATGACTGCCACCCTTTTTCCCGCACGCAGAATATTTCCGGTGGCTCTGAAGAATTTCCCCTGACCTGCTCTCAGATAATCCACACGCAGATCAATGGTGCCAATGCTGGCCAGACGCTTCCCCATTTCCTCCGCGGATGCGCCCTTCATCCGCTGCAAAACCGCAACCGAGGCAATCAGTCCGCCTGTCAAATCCAGCACGGAAGAAATCACGCCGCCGTGAAGTATGCCTTTGACAAAGTTTCCGATGAGTTCCTCTCTCATGTCAATCCTGACACAGACATCATTTTCGCCAAGAGTTTCTATCTTTATTCCCAGAAGTTTGTCAAAAGGCATATGATTTTGATAAATGTCTTTGAGAAAATGAAGTGCCTCTGGCAAAGTCGGATTCTGTCCGTCCATATTCCTTTCCATCTCACAATAACGCAGTTCAGGCAATCATACGGTTCTTTGTTTTTTTATCCGCACCTTTTCATGGTGCTTCTTTTTTTGTTTACAATTTAACACCGCTAAGGTAATTTGACAAATCAAATTTTGCTGCAGGCAGCGCAGTCAGGCTTCCGGTTTTTTTGCCTTACACCTGCTTATGGACGGCCCGGAAGCCTGTTCTGCTCTGTTGCTGAACGGTTATCATGAACAAAAAATGGCAGATAAAAGACATTGTTGATCTGGAGTATTTTTTCCATGCCGATGAGACCGGCGGAGAAGAGCACGCGGAAGACAGACTGACGCAGCGGGATCGGGATATTTTTCTCCGGCAGATCCGCCCCCTGTTTCCGGAGCAGGTTTCGGAAAACAGGGAGGAAAAACACATGCGCCCCATGATGATCCGCTCCTGGCTGGAACAGCGCAGACATCTGGAAAAAGCGCAACATGGGCCGGAAGCCGTGCTTCCGGGAGATATTTTTTCAGAAATCTGCCGTTTTCTCATCTGGCTGTTTTTCATGACCGGTCTGATCTGCGGAGGGGGGGCGGCCTTTTCCCTTCTCAGATATACAGGGCAGGCGCCCCTGAATATTTCTGTGTTTCTGGGCTGGCTGGTTTTTTTTCAGATATTTCTGATTGTTTTTCTGCTCCTGTTTCTGTCCATCCGGGCCCTTACGCGTTCTCTGGGGGAGAAATCCCTGCTGTTTTCTCTGCTGAGCCGGATGTTTGTCCGCATGATGAAAAAACTGGGAAACCGGGCCATGCGCAAACTTTCCGGTCACCAGCGCCAGAGCATGGAAGCCGCAGCAGGACTGATGCGGGGCAGAAAAAAGATTTACGGATCCCTGTTTTACTGGCCGATCTTCATTCTGATGCAGGTCTTTGGCACAGGGTTCAATATCGGGGTTCTTGGATCCACGCTGCTGAAAGTGCTGGGAACCGACATTGCCTTTGGCTGGCAGTCCACCGTGCAGTTCAGTGCTGCCGGGGTTTACCATATCGTGAAGACACTGGCGCTTCCCTGGACCTGGTTTGTTCCTCCGGAGATTGCCCATCCTTCCCTGTCCCAGATAGAGGGCAGTCATATGATCCTCAAAGAGGGCATCTGGCATCTGGCAACCCCGGATCTGGTTTCCTGGTGGCCTTTTCTCTGCTTTGCCGTGCTGTTTTACGGCCTTTTGCCCAGACTGCTTCTTCTGATCGCGGGCATTGCTGCTCGTCAGAGGGCTCTGTCCCGCCTGGATTTTGCCTTCAGTGAATGTGACAGCCTGATGCGGAGAATGAAAACACCTCTGCTGCAAACCGAAGGCAGACCTGTGCCGTCTGAAATAAAAACGGAAACAGAACAGGAACCGGAAATTTCCCCGCGTGCGGATATCCCTCCAAAGGAGGTGCAGGAGGAAAACATTCTGACCGTTCTGATTCCGGATGACATTTTTGATGACTGCAAAGAAGAGGAACTCCGTGAACGGATCAGGGCATTGACCGGAACCGATTTTCAGGAAAAAATCCGCATCGGGGAAAGCAGGGAAAAAGACCGGGAAGCCATACGGAAAATCAGGCAGATGCAATCCCCTGATGTGCGTGCGGATGTGCTCATTCTGCAGGAAGCCTGGCAGCCGCCCATCAGGGAATTTCTTGTGTTTATTGTTCATCTGCGGCAGAATCTTGGCGATCTTTCCCGTATCCGGGTGGGGCTGATTGGCAAACCCCGGCCGGATACGGTTTTCACACCGGCAAAGGAGGAAGACTGGAACATATGGCAGCAGAAACTCCGCACTCTGGGCGATCCCCGGTTGCATCCCGAAAGGCTGGTATCTCATGAAACGTAATGTGCCTGAATTTGCAATCGTGGGACATCCCAATGAAGGCAAGTCCTCGGTGGTTTCCACTCTGGCCGAGGATGACAGCGTCCGGGTCAGTCCCACACCCGGAGAAACCATTGTGTGCCAGACTTTTCCCGTGATTATTGACGGACAGGAGATCATCCGTTTCACAGACACGCCGGGATTTCAGAATCCCATCCGGACACTGGAATGGATGCACGCTTATAAGGGATCGGATGAACTCATTGTGCATGTTTTCCGGGAGACGCATGCGGATGATCCGGAATTTCGGGATGATGTGGAACTGTTCAGCCCCATTGCAAAAGGCGCGGGCATTATCTATGTGGTGGACGGTTCCCGGCCTCTGCGAAAGACAGACAAGGCGGAAATGGAAGTGCTGCGCCTTACGGGCAGGCCGCGCATGGCCGTCATCAACTGCAAGGAGGATGAAACCGAATACATAGAGCAGTGGAAAGGCGAATTTCGAAAGCATTTCAATTCGGTGCGCATGTTCAATGCACACCGGGCCACCTATGCGGAACGCATTGAACTGCTGGAAACCCTCAAAAGCATTGATCAGGACTGGCATCCTGCTTTGGTGCAGGTGATTTCCGCCTTCAAGAAAGACTGGGAAAACCGCAACATGCAGACCGTTGACATCATCTGCACCATGCTGGCGGATTGTCTCACCTATTCGGTTTCCAGAAATTTCACGGAAAAAACCGGGGAGGATGTGCTGAGAAAAAATCTGCGGGAAGAATACAGTCAGGCTGTCGGAAAGATGGAGAAACAGGCACATCAGCGCATCAGAAAACTGTTTCGGCACAATATCTTCAACTGTGAACTGCCCGCGCATTCCATCCTGCACGAGGATCTGTTCAATGAAAAAACCTGGCAGTTTCTGGGACTGACACGCGGACAGTTGATTACTGCAGCGGGACTGACCGGAGGAGCCCTGGGTGCTGCGCTGGATGTTGCAGCGCACGGGCTGACATTCGGTGTTTTCACTGCCATTGGCGGACTGGCCGGAGCAGGATGGGCCGCATTCGGAGGCGGAAAAAATCTGGCAAAGGCCAAAGTCAAAGGCATACATCTCGGCGGTCAGCAAATCCGTGTGGGGCCGCTGGATAATATCCAGTTTCTCTATATCCTGCTGGATCGCGCCCTGATTTTCTATTCCCATATCATCAACTGGGCGCATGGCAGACGGGATTATCTGCCCGCGCCTGTATCAAAGAATGAAAGCGGAAAAGCAGGCATTATCAGCCAGTGGGATGACAGCAGCCGCAGAATCTGCACAGCTTTTTTCTCCGCACTCCGCAGCAGTGATGATGCTGCGGCAGACAGGGCCAGAAAAGAGATGAAGAAAATGCTGGCAGAGGCTCTGCAAAAAATATCCACCAGTGAACGCCGCTACGGACTGGTGATGAAAGAGTGATTTGTGAACCCCTGAGGAGGTTCAAAACCCTCAGGGGTTATGATCCAACTGCATAACGCCTGGGACAAAAAACGGTTCCGGTGCAAAAAAGGATTTTATCATTTCAATACTTATAGATAAAAATGAAATCAGTCTGTTATATATATTTAATTCAAACCGCACTGTTCTTTTCATGTTTCCATATCCCGGCCCATGCAAATGATCTTGAAAAAAAATTTATCGAAGCAGGGCTTGCTGACGTACATGCTGTTGATAAAACAATTCTTGTTGATCTTGTAAATTCAAACCCGAAAAAGAACTTCTTTCGGAAAGATTTTTACACAGGACTGAACAGGGCCTATCTGCAAAAAGAAGTGGCTGTGAAACTTTCAAAAGCACAGAAAATACTGAGATCGAAAAAACCGGGGTTTTCGCTTCAGATTCTGGATGCAGCCCGGCCGCGAAGCGTTTCAAAACTGATGTATGACAAAATGAAAGGCACAAAATTTGAAAAATTTGTGGCAAACCCTGAAAAAGGTTCTATGCATAATTATGGGGTTGCTGTGGACATAACGATTACAGATCAGACAGGCAATGAGATTGACATGGGTTTGTCACCATTCAGAAAAAGCACAGCAGAAATATACTGGCAATATGCAAAGATGAAACTTGGTTTCAAACTGACAAAGGAGCAGTCAAAAAACAGACAGTTGCTCACAGATACCATGAAACAGGCCGGTTTTATTCCCTTGCGCCATGAATGGTGGCATTTTGACGGTATGCACAAAGAACAGGCAAGAAAAAAATACAAAATAATCGAGTAAATCAGGATTGGCGGACGGATTCCGATCCCCGCCATTTCCGTAAAATTTTATTCTGAACCAAAAAGGACAACGGATGAAAGTAACCGTATTAATGGCAATTACCCTGGACGGAAAGATCGGCAGAAGCCCGGATCATTTTCCGGACTGGACAGGAAAGGAAGACAAGAAACTCTTCAAAGAGCTTTCCCTGAAAGCAGGCGCAGTCATCATGGGTTCCAAAACTTATGACACCATTGGCATGCCCCTGCCGAACCGGAAAAACATCATTCTGACACGGGACAGAAACCGGAAATCTGACCGGGAAAATCTGGTTTTCACCAGTGATCCGCCCCGCGTGATTCTGGAGAATCTGGAAAAAGAGGGATTTTCACAAGTGATTCTGGCCGGGGGCGCACTGGTCAATTCCCTGTTTGCCGAGGAAAAACTCATTGATGAAATCATTGTCACCATCTCACCCAAAATCTTTGGATACGGTCTCTCCCTTTTCACGCAGGAAATCGCTATGGAACTGGAACTGAAAGAAGTGCAGAGACTGGGAAAGGAACTGGCATGTCTGACATACAGCACAGTGAAATAGGGAGCGAATCTTCTGACACTCCTGATACGGAAACAAAAGCGCAAACACAGCCCCCTGAGATTTCGGACAGGGAAACAAAAACAGAGGAAAAACCCTTTGACATTCCGAAACCGCCTGAAACGCCCCGGCATCAGAAAGTGCTGAAGCTGGTGCCCAAAACTCCCCGTGAAAAAAGCATGATGAGTGATTGGTGGAAAATGCCGCTGAAAATATTCGGTATGACCTTTTTTGCGTTGGTCAGTTTTGTCACCCTGCTGTTTCTTTTCAGTCTTTTTTTCATCGGCGCGGGTGTGGGCGTGGGCATGTCCATGAAAGGCGGGGACATCAAAAAATTCAGCACTGCAGCAGAAGAATCGGATTACAGCTATATTTCCGGAAAAAAAGGCAGCCAGAATTATCTGCTTTCCATATCGGTGGAAGGCATCATTCTCGGCAGTCCCTCTTATGACATGGGCACTGCCATGAACTGGTTGGGCGTAACCTATGGATATGAACTGCAGGAAGCCCTGAAAGATGCGGCAAAGAATGACAAAATCAAGGGAATTTTCCTTCACATGCAGACACCCGGAGGCACAATATTCGGTTCCATGGCCATTTCCGAGGGAATAAAGACTTTTCAGGCAGCAACCGGAAAACCGGTTCTGGCGTATATTGAAGGTCTGTCCGCGTCCGGCGGCGTCATGTCCATGGTCGGTGCGGACGCGATTTATGCGGATTACGGCAGCATGATTGGCAGCATCGGTGTCATTGGCGGAATGCTGACCTATTTCAACAAACCCACAGCCATTGACGGCGGTCTGCTGAACAGCGGCATTGTGACGCAGAACGGCATTGAGCAGACCGTGATTTCCGCGGGCCGAAGCAAGGATCTGGGCAATCCCTTCCGCCGGGCCACACCTGAGGAACTCCAAACCCTGCAGGAGAACATTGACAGGGAATATCAGAATTTTGTCCGTCATGTGGCCGCAAACCGGAAAATGGATGAAAAAACCATCATTGAAAAAATGGGCGCGCAGATTTTTGACAATGAAAGCGCACGCGCGTATGGCCTGATTGACGGCACGCTGGATCGCGGTGACGCGCTTGCCAAACTCGCACAACTGGCAAAAGTGGGAGAGGATTTTCAGCTTGTAAGGGTAAAAAAGGATCCAAAACGGCTATGGCAGGAGCTGCTGCTCTCGTTTGCGCAGGACATCAAACCAGCAACTGCCATGCATCAGACTGTCCAGCAGGATATTTGTCAGGCTGTGAGCGGCCTGCCTTTGGTCTATCATGGCAATCTGGACAGACTCTGCGCGCAGTGCCGGGAAAGCAGTCTGCTTTTCTGACAGCAAAGAAAAAATTGACACCGGGGCAAATTGCCTGACAATGTCCTCCCTTCCGGGATTCGGGTCAGTTTTCTTTGCAATTTCTCTGTACCAATGTCAATCCGTTCGGATTTATACCAATTCTCCATTGATCTGAAACATAAGCTGTTCAGGCATAAAGTTTTTCAGAAAAACCGGATTTTTCGGAAAAATCCGGTTTTTTGGAAACATGAAAACTTCTTTTTGCCTGCGTATCAGTATCTTTTCAACGGGGAATCGGTCTCACTTCATTTCAGCACTCCGGAATCAGACAGGCATGGTTTCAATGGCGAACTGGCATGATACGAATTCTCTGCTGAAACCATACGTTGCGGAAGGCAAAGCCGGTTCTCCGCAGATTCTGCACAGTGCTGTCCGTTTTTTGTGTCCTTTGTGCCCTCTTCGTGTCCTTTGCGGTTAAAAAAGCATGGTTTCAAAGGAAAATCGCTATTATTCCTGTCCGGAATCAGCGCACAGATCAGCGGATTTGCCCCGCTGCCTTCACCTTCTGCTGCTTCCGGAAGGCGGAAAGAAAGAGCCGTGTCAGATGCAGGGAAACCGCATGTTCATACACCTCTCCGTCCGGAGTGACGCCCCTGATTTTTCCGTCATGAAAAAAAGCTGCCAGCAGCCGTGTGCCGATCTCTTCACGCGATGTCTGCGGAAGAATGTTTTCTTCACCGGCAAAGGGCAGCGGAGCAGGAAGATTTTCCCGCCTGTCTTGCAGGAATTTTATGAAATTGACGATTCTGCCCAGCCGGAGAAGCGTGGCAGCATCGGTTCTTGCTGTGGTATGGGAAATGGGCAGCGCGCTGGATCGCATAAGGGAAAAACAGGAGGGAAGCAGCCCGGCCTGTGCGCATTTTTCATAATCTCCGCTTCCCGGAGCCGGATAATATACAGACACCCCGGCCAGCGCATTGCAGGAGAATATCCACAGCAAATCCGCTACAGAATCTTCAGGATTCTGTCCGGGCGCGGCCGCAATCATGTAACAGACGGCTTCCATGCCGTATTTTCCGGCAAGCCCGATGGCCTTTTCCGCGGATTCCCTGACATCGGGACGGTGAAAGCGTCTGAGCTGCTCCGCAGAGGCCGATCCCAGGGAAAGGTTCAGGGTCTGAAATCCGGCTTTTTTCATGGTGCAGATGAGTTCTTCATCCAAAGAAGGCGGAAACAGGCCGTTCATGGCCCGAAGTTCCAGATTTGATGATCCGAATTTTTCCATGATGCCGTGCAGCAGCCGGAGAAACCACTGCCTGTCCAGACTCAGGTTTTCATCCTCAAAATCAACAAATCCGGCATCCTGTTCATTCACCGCTGTTTCCATTTCCCGAAGAACCGATTCCACATTCCTGCGCCGGTATTTCAGGGAAGATGCACCCACAGCACAGTAGGAGCATTTCATGGGACAGCCCCGGCTGGATACGATGACCGTGCTTCCTCTCCCTTTTCTTCGGTAAAACTGCTGTCTGACCAGATGCATGGCAGCGAGAGGCCAGCCATTCGGATCTTCCATCATGGCCGGGGGGCTGATATGCAGACTGCCGTCTGATCTGCGGAACACAATTCCCGGAACCCTGTCCGGAGACTCCCCTTTTTTCAGACACGCGGCCAGCATGGGAAGCGCAGCCTCTCCCTCGCCACGGATGACAAAATCCACATCTTTGCATTCCATGACTTTTTCCGGAAGATGGGTGGGATGATGTCCGCCCATGACAATGCGGCAGGATGGCAGGAATTTTTTCACGGTGCGGGCTGTTTCCAGCGCTTCATTGCTGTAGCTCGTAAACAGGGAAGAAATGCCCGCGAGGAAGGCACAGGATTTTCGTGCCTGATTTCCAATATGCTCAAAACTGTATCCGAAATGCCGGAACCGGTGAAACAGGGCAAAGGGGGAGATATCCGCTTTTCCGTAATAGGTATGGAGATAATCCATTTCCTCCGGCAGATCCAGATCCCGGAATTTGGATGTGGCAAGGGCATCCAGAATTTCCGCGGAAAAACCCGCCTGAATCAGGGACGCGGCAAGGCAGGCCAGCCCGTAAGGAACGGTGCGCTTGGCCGTGAGGTAAAAATCCCGGATTGGCGGCTGAATCAGCAGAACATCCGGCATGATGTTACTCGGAAAAAAGTTTTATTACGCTCCGGTGCAGCCAGCCATCCCCTTTTCCGGTCTTTACCTTGAACCATTCCCCCGCGCTGCTGACAATGGGAAGGGTTCTGCCTTTTTCCTCAATATACAGAACAGGGGATTGCAGGCTCGGTGCGGTTCGGACATTGGCCCGTGCAGTGGTTTCCAGCATTTTCTGTCTCTGTGCTGCGGGGCGCAGCGCAGACGGGGCTTTGGGAGGAGCTTTGCTTTCTATGACTTTCTGTCCCCCTCCTGCTGTCGGAGTTTTGCTTTGACCCGGGGATGCTGCGCTTTTCTTTTCGGATTTCTGCGGGACAGTATCCGCAGGCAAAGCAGAAGCAGTTTCCACCGGTCTGACATATTTTGTGGGAATCCATCCGGGAGTGCCATCCCCCATTTCAATTTTCAGCCATCCGTTGGGAGCCCATCCCAGAAGCCGGTATTTTTCTCCGATCAGTCCCTGTCCTTTTACGGGCGCATCATATCCGGGAGAGGAATGGATGGTCACCACATCCCGGAACACCGAAATTTCCCGCACCGGCTGTCTTTCCGCAGATTCCACCTCCGAGGCATTCACAACCGTGGCTGATTTGTTCTGATCCGGAACAGGCGGTTTCGGGCTTTCCGGTTCTGGGGCAAGTTTCGGACCCGGTTCCGCAGCGTCTGCATCCGTGACAGGGGAATCCTGCGGAAAATAGGCATTGGCAGGAGCCGCAGCCAACGATGCATGAGACTGACGCAAAATTTCCCGCTGCTGTCTCAGGGACTGCTGTATGGCAGCAGTCAGAGACCTTGCATCCATGCTGACCATGTTTGCGGGAAACTGGCCAATCCCCAGGGAATCACAGAATCGGCCGGCCGCATTCTCCACTTCCGCAAAAGCCAGATAATAGCGCATCCGGGCCATCAGACTGTCTGTTTTCTCCCGAATCTGTGCAAATTCGTCAGTCCGATCAGTGGGCAGGGAGGCCGCATCTGCCTCAGACAGATTCAGTTTCCGGTTCACCTCTGCCAAATCGCGGGCGATCCGGTATTCCTCCACTGCCAGCAGATACCGGTGCCGGGAAAGATGCAACTGGGACACAACCGCCATGCTCAGATTCATGCGCCGGACATAAGTCGCATTCTGTGCTGTCTGTCCCATGCCCGGAGGGTCAAAAAGCTGGCGCGCGACCTGCAATCCAGCGTCCTGCCAGACTCCGGCCTGCTGAAAAGGATTTTCCCTGTCATATCCGGCATCAAAACTGATTTCCGGCCGCAGGCCCTGAATCGCCTTCCGGGTTTCATACACACCGGTTCCTGCCCTGTCTCCGGAACGCTGCAGTTCAGGCCGGTGAAACAGGGCAAGAAGTTCCACATCTGTCATGGATTTTTCAGAAGGCAGAAGATCCGGGTTTTCCAGTCACATCCCATAATCTGAAAGGGCGTTCCCGGATTCATGCCCATCAAAGCTGCGAGTTCTGCTCTGCATTCTGCCATTTTCTGTGACAAATCCACAAAACGCACGGTTTCCACCAACTGTCTCTGCTTTTCCAGCTCTTCTCTCGAAGTTTGGGACTGGGCTGATTTTTCCCGGTAATGCCGGAGAAAATCCCTTGCTTTTTCCAGCAGGGTTTCGGTTTCCCCGCGCAAAGTTTCCGCAATGACTGTCTGAAAATAGACCTGGCGGACTTCCGCGACAATATTTCGGATGACTTTCTGGCGTGTGGATTCAGACAGGGACAGGGGATCGGTTCCCCCCTGGCGATCCCCGGCAAAACTCAGACCAAAATCCAGAATATTCCATACAGAGGCAAGACTGTCTGTCCGGTCTCCTCCGGGATAGACAAGTGCACGGAATTTCGGATCCGAGAACATGGCCCCGGCACGGGTGTCCTGACCGTAACCTGCAGAAATTGCAAGACGATCCAAAGCTTCAGCATCCGAGGTGCTCCAGGGTGTTTCAGACAGGGCGGTCTGCATCTGTGCAAGTCTGCGGCTGTATGTGTAAAGAAGGGCTCTGGTCATGGCTTCTTCCGGACTGACCGGTCCTGCAAGCGGCTCCCGGTAGTCTCCCACAGTCGCCGGAAATGCAGAAATACCGGACACTGCGGCTTTTTCTTTTTCTGTTTTTTGCATAAACGGCATTCGGCTCAGGCATCCGCACAGCACAAATGTCATGAGCATAATCATCGGGATGAGGATAGGTTTTCTCATCTGTTTCAGCCCTCCCTGTAAATGTAAATGTTGAATGCGCAATCTTAGGCGATTTCCGGAAAAGAACATCCCCCGGATCCGGTTCTCTTTCAAAGCAGCACAGGCCGAAAGTCTGTACTGCTTGGGGGATATTCTTTTTTGGAAATCCCCTTAAATGATCTTGGGGTCTGTATCAAAATAACCTGTCAAAAATCCTCAGGGTTTCCGGACAGAAAAATTGTACAGGTTATTTCTTTGAAAACCCCTGGGTGATTTCTGAAAATGAATGTTCCTGTTCCGTCACCTGAAAAATTTGACAACTTTATGGAAAGCTGTCAAATCTGAGGTA
Organism: Desulfobacterales bacterium; assembly: GCA_041390465.1. Taxonomy (GTDB): domain Bacteria; phylum Desulfobacterota; class Desulfobacteria; order Desulfobacterales; family Desulfococcaceae; genus JAABRU01. The sequence continues at coordinate 30,633 of JAWKPW010000037.1, forward strand.
TGTTTTTTTCCGGAAATCACCTTAAATGATCTTAAACCCTGCTTTCATGATCCCCTGAAAATTGCCCCTGTCTGCTGTTTCTCTGAAAGTCAGCCGGGGACAGCTTTGTCAGACTGACTGTTTTTCTGTGCAAAGCAAAATCCTGGGCTTTGTCAAAAATCCTCTTTGAAACCGGACAGGCTTATGATAAATACCATATGTGATTGCCTGCATTCCCCGGTCCATGCTGTTTCGGTTGAAATACAGACAATCATAATTCAGCAGCACAGACAGGCAAAGATGATGCTCCAAAACTGACGGTCTTCCATAATCAATGTGCAAATAATAAAGGAAATGAGAAATGAAATCAACATTTGTTTCAGAAATTCTTTTCATACTGGTTCTGCTTACGGCATTTCCGGCTTTTTCCCAAAAGATTCCGGATGAGCTGGAAGAAAAAATTGCCGGAGAGATGGAATGGCTGCGGGAGGAGGGCTATGATATGAAAGTCGTGACAGCTTCCAGAAAGTCCCAGAAAATCTCCGAGGCTCCGGCCAGCATCATCTCCATCACCCGTGAGCAGATTCAGGCTTTCGGATGGCGGGATCTCAAAGATGTGTTTCGGGCCATACCGGGTGTGGATGTGTCATACAATGTGCAGGGAGAGGTGAAGTCGTATGTGATTATGAGAGGTGTTACCGGAAACCAGAAAATCCTTATTCTCCAGGATGGACATAAATACAGTCCGGCCACCGGGGGGTCCTTTCTCTATGGAAACAATATGCCGCTGAACATATACAAACGCATTGAGATCATTTACGGCCCGGCATCCAGCCTTTACGGAGCGGATGCCTATGCAGGAGTCATCAATCTGATTACCAAAGACGGACAAGATTATGACGGAGCCGTGGTCAATGCAGGATGGCTTGCCTCGGGAGCGTGGCTGGGAGATCTGAGTTTTGGGAAAAAAGTGAATGCGGATACGGATTTTGTCATATCCGCGAGAACAGTGAACGGAGAGGATCAGAAACTCCACAAGGACTATGAGGAATATGCGGCAGTGGATCGGTACAGTGGAGAACTGGGCACGTATGACAATGATTATCCCATTGAAAACTGGAATTTTTTTCTCAAACTCCGGTACAAAAAATTTCTTCTGGGCTTTGACTGGCAGCATGAATATGAGTCTGCTGCCGCGGTGTCCCGGCCGGATCGCTACGCGTATGTGGAGGATTTCGCATGGGGGCAGGACATGCGGCATTTTTACATTGACCATGACACCTGGTCAAATGAGCAGATCAATATCAGAACCAGCTTTGAAATGGGGGATTATGAAGTGGACAATGCCTCCAATTATTTTGTCATCACCGGCACAGATGAAAACGGAAATCCGGTTTCCGCAGCACCGGGATACAAATATGCGTGTTCCTCCTATCTTCGGGGCAGTGTGCAGATGGACTGGAGTGTCACAGAAAAATTTTCCGCGGTGATGGGACTGTCCTATGAAAAAGTCAAATCCTTTCCCACCACCCGGAATCTGCGTGAACCCTTTGATGATGACGGAGACACAGCGGTGGACATGACCCTGTTTACGGATGCAAACGGTTACACCTTCGGCATTCTGGGATTTTCAGAGCCGTATTTCAGGGAGCGGAAATTTTACAATATGGGAGCCTTTGTGCAGGCTGAATACAAATTTTCAGACAGATTCAAGGTTGATGCAGGCATCCGCTGGGATTACAATGACGTTTACAAAGAGACCTTCAATCCCCGGATCGGACTGATCGCCAATCCCTTTGACCGGCTGACTGTGAAATTGCTTTACGGAACTGCCTATATTCAGCCTTCCAATGACTACCGGTATCAGAATTTTGCCAATCCCTTTATGGTGCATATCCCCAACGAAGATCTGGATCCCGAGGAACTGAAAAATTATTCTCTGGATATGACGTATGCATTCGGAACCCATTTTCTTGTCCGGACTGCGCTGTTTTACAATGAAATGGACAATATCATCCGTCCGGTCGAGGCTCCGCAGCAGGCCGGAGGGTATCCCTATTACAATCCGTACCGGACAGAACCGGGATATGTGGAATACAACGGCAATCAGGGGGAAATTGTCAGCAAAGGCGGGGAAATCACCCTGACCCACAAACTGGATCGGCTTCAGAACAGCCTGTCCTATTCTTATGTGACCGGCGATGACAGCGGGTATGACATCGCAGGCATATCCGAGCATAAAGTCACCCTGAATTCCTCCTGGACAGCGGAAAAATGGATGGCGGGCCTGACTCTTCGCTATTACGGGGATGTGAACACTTCCGTCAAAAATTACAAATACGGCGATGCGGAAAGCGGAGGGGATGAATCATATTCCTTTGACGGCGCGCTGATCGCGTACCTGAATCTTGTGTACAAATTCACCGATGATTTGTCAGTCACTGTCACAGTTGACAATCTTTTTGACACGGAGCATTATGCAGCCGTGCCCTTTGACGGCTCCCCTGTGGTGGTTCCCCGAAACCCCCAGCCGCTGCGGCAGATCTGTCTGGGACTGACATACAGATACTGAAGCAGCAGAGACTTCCGGTTTGCTGCCACAGCACAAACTGGAAGTCTCTGCTGTTTTTTGTACAGGAGTTTTTTTATGAAATCCTCTCTTGCAAAAAGGGAAACACAGCGGTACACCTACGCAGATTATCTGCGATGGCCGCAGAATGAACGATGGGAAATCATTGAGGGACGGGCGTGGAATATGTGTCCGGCCCCGGCCACCCAGCATCAGCGGATTTCCATGCACCTTGTCCGCACTGATTTATCATTTTCTTTCCGGAGAAGACTGTGAGGTGTTTGCCGCTCCCTCTGACGTGCGTCTGTGCAGAACCGGTGCGGCAGACAGGGAAAGTGAAAATGTTGTGCAGCCGGATATTTCCGTGATCTGTGATCCGGATAAAATTGATGACCGGGGCTGCCGGCGCGCGCCCGACTGGATTATTGGGATCATTTCCCCGGTCACGGCTTCCAAAGATCATATACTGAAACGGGAACTGTATGGAAAGATACGGGGTGAAAGAATACTGGCTGGTGCATCCCACAGATCGGATTGCCACAGTGTTTGTGATGAAACCGGACCGGAAATGCGGAGCTCCGGATTTTTATGATGCGCAATCCTCTGCGGAGGTGAAAGTAGTGCCGGGGCTGACCGTTGATTTCAGGGAAGCGTTTGGCTGAGATAAGCGAAATAAGTAATTAACCTCAATAGTTGACAACAGGAAAGGATACAGCTATGGCAACACTGCAGGAAAAGATCAAAAACGATTTGAAAACAGCCATGAAGGAGAAAGATGAGGACAAAAAGAACACTGTCCGGGTCATTATGGGAGAATTCGGAAGATCGGAAAAAAAGGAACTCTCTGATGCGGAAGTGGTGTCTGTGCTGAAAAAACTCATCAAATCCGAAAGGGAAACCCTGGACAAATCCGGTGTAAAAGAGGATTCAGCCTTTATCCGCATTATCGAAGCCTATCTGCCGAAAATGGCAGCAGAAGAGGACATCCGGGCCTGGATTCAGGCAAATGTGGATTTTTCCAAATACAAAAACAAAATGCAGTCCATGCGGGACATCCTGCAGCATTTCGGAGCCACCGCGGACGGCAACACCGTAAAAAAGATTTTGCAGGAAATGTGAGACGGAAGGCATAAACAGAAAACCCGGGCTTGCCAAATCTTTTGACAATCCGACTGGAAGGCAGTAATGTCCGTTCCGCATTTCCCGCCCGGTGTCAAAACAAAAAAGGGGATCAGCACTCTGTGCCGATCCCCTTTGCTTTTTTTCTGGTGGGCGATACTGGATTTGAACCAGTGGCTTCTACCGTGTGAAGGTAGCACTCTCCCGCTGAGTTAATCGCCCGCAAAAGATGGCTGTCTTATATACCTGTTTAGGGCAGCAGGTCAAGTGTTTTTTTGCATATTTTTCTTCGGGCATTCAGGAAAGCCCGGAAAATGACCTTTCCATACAGCGGTTATTCCCCTGTCTGCTCCCTGAGAAACGCGGCCGGTCTCTGCCGCAGAATGGAGAAGGAGGCCAGATAACCGACTGTCACCACCAGCATAAGAGTGGCCGTTGTCATCAGCAGACTCTGCACGATATATGGCCGGTAGCTTATGTCAAAATATTTTCCGCAGAGGATCCAAGTGCCGGTGTGGGAAATCAGCAAAGCCAGAAATGCGCTGATTCCGCCAATCAGAATATTTTCCATTGTGAACACCCCAAGCACAAAGCGGTTTCCCGCGCCCAGAATTTTGTAATACACAGCCTCCTGCATCCGGGCAAAACGGGTGGCAAGAACCGAACTGACAATGATGAGAATCCCTGCGGCAATGCTGAAAAAGGTGAAAAAACGGATCAGCAGGGAAAGCCGGTGCGCTATGTTTGCAAAAGAGGCAAGGGTCTGGGTGACATCAATGACACTGACATTGGGAAAACGGGAAACCACACGGGTCTGGGTTTCTGCCATCCGCTCAGGCAGGACACGGATGGCCGTGAAAATGGTCTGGGGCGCATCTTTGAGCAGGGAATTCTGCGGAAAGACAAAATAGAAAAAAGGTTTGACCGATTCCCCTTTTCGTCCCCGGATGCTGGAGATTCTGGCTTCCACCGGAACCCCCTGTATATTGAAAACCAGAATGTCCCCGATCTTCATGGGTTTCATTTCCACGACCGTGTCCAGCACGGAGACCTGGAGTTCCGGACTGTCCTGCTGAAAGAGGCTTTCCCCGCTGAGCAGAATCTCATCTTCCAGAAGCTCATCCCGGTAGGTAAGATTGAAGGCGCGGGTCATATTGTCGCCCCTGCGTCTTGTTTCCTGATTTCTGTCAATTTTCTCTCCGTTCACGGAAAGCAGCCGGGCGCGGATGACCGGATAAAACACGGGTTTCATCCCCAGCAGTTCAGACACGGCTTCGGCCTGATCCGGCTGAATGTCAATGAAAAAAAGATTGGGCGCATCTGCCGGATAAGAGCGCACAAAGGCTGCATCCAGATTTTCCTCCAGCAGATAAATGGAGAAAATCACGGCAAGGGATGCGCTCAGGGTGACAATGACAGACGCTGTGGCATTTCCGGGACGGAACAGACCTTTTGCAGACTGGCGCAGCATCAGGGAGCGGAAATGAATGCGCCGCAGGCCGGACAGAATCACGCGCACAGCCAGGGCAGTGAACACAATCAGACCACCCAGCCCTGCAAGCACATAGGCTCCGGTTTTCCAATCCGCAATCTGCCGCATCACCAGTGCAATGAAAAAGGCAAGGCCCAAAAAAATTGACAGATAAAAAGCGGTTCCCTTTTCCCGTGCCGGATTTTCCAGACGGAATACAGCCGCAGGCCGGATATTCCGGACCCGGTGCAGAGGCAGAAATGCGAAAACCGCCACACCCAGAATGCCCAGAACAGTTCCTTCCCCGGCAGTCTGCCAGGAAAAAACAATGTGCATATCTGAGGGCAGAAGATTGGAAAAAAGATGCAGAATCATATGCTGCAAAGCAAATCCCGCTGCCAGTCCCAGCAGTGTTCCCGTGATTCCAAGTATGCTGATCAGCACCATGTAATTGACAAGAACAAATCTGCCGGTTCCGCCCATTGCCCGGATAATGGCAATGCTTTTCTCCTTTTCCCGGAAAATGGCTTTCACCGTGCTGCGTATGCCGATGCCTGCCAGAAGAAAGGTGAAAATGGCAATGAGTGCCAGAAAAAAGAAAAAATTGTCAAAAAAACGCCGGATTCGGGAGCCGGATTCTTTGAAGGTTTCCACCCTTTCCTGATCCGCAAGCGCGGATCTGCGCAAATCCGCAGCCAGTTCATCCGGATTTTCCCCTTCGGGAATTCTCAGGAGAATGACATACCTGACCCGGCTGCCTTTTTTCAGCAGATCAAGGGCATCAATATCCGCAGCCGCGACCAGAAGCCTGGGGCCGAAGGAAAGAAAACTGACAGGCCGATCCGGTTCTTTGACAATCACATCCGCAATGGTGAGAATCGCACTGCCCGCACGCAGGGAATCCCCCACACGCAGCCCCAGACGATCCAGCAGATTCTGTTCCGCTACAGCATTTCCGCCGCGCAGCACATCGCCCAGTTCCCGGCCTGAGGCCAGTTCCGCTTTTCCGTAAAAAGGATATCCAGGCTCAGCGATTTTCACATCCGCAAGCAGGGATCGGCTTTCATCCACAGAGCGCACGACCGAATAAAACTCATATATCCTTGCACTGCGGACTTTTCCCTGTTTTTCCAGCTCTGAAACCTTTTCTGTCAGAGCCGGGGAAAAGGGAAAATGGGAACGGAGAATAATATCCGCGCCCTGCAGGGTTCTGGCATCCCGCAGCAGAGATTTGCGGATACTTTGGCTGAATCCGTTAAGCGCGGTAAGAGTGACAAGGGAAAGCATGACACAGAGCACAAAAACCGCATACTGCCGGGGCGATGCGGTCAGTTCTCTGAGAACAAAGCGTTTGTGCAGCATGGCATTTCACCGTTTTGTCAGTGTTTTTTCCAATTTGTCCAATGATGCCGGACAGTTTCATTATATTTGATTTATTCGTCACGGTCTTCCGGCAATGCTTCCGGGATTTGGGATCGGTAATCTTCCAGTATTTCAATGATCTGATCTCCGCAATCCCTGGGCGCGCGTATTTCCCCCCATCCTTTCTGGGCCTGAAACAGGCCGTCATAGGCTGTGTCGTGATACGAAACGACCAGATGGGGGATATTTTCCTCATGCAGCATTCCGGATACAATCTGGGCTTCAAACGGATCTTCCAGTATGGCGGTTCTGATATACTCCTGCGTGCGCTTTTCCATTTTTTTCTCCTCTAATCATTTGAGATCAGATGTATTTACAAGATAAGGGTCTGCTGTCTGACCTGCGGATATTGCAGAGCCTCCTGCCCGCGTTTTCAAAACAGAAAGATACCGGTTCTGCAATCCGGGGGCAATTTTTTCTGAAAATCATAGTGCATCTCTGTCTGCATGTAAAGTTCAAATACTGCAACAGCATTGGCAGTGGGGCTCTGCGTCTGGCAGGAAGCCTGAGAGCAGTCTGATCGAAAAAAAGCAAAACTGCCTGTCATTGTTTCAGACAGGACTGACAAATTCTCTGACAGCCGTATTTTCTGAAAAAAAGTAGGTTATGAGGTATCCTGTCAAAGAGACAGGATAATTTTCTTATGTCAGATAATTTGACAGGTGTAAATTTTTTTGACATACGGAGTGCATGGAAAATGATAAAAACAGACGGATTTCATTTCTGAAGGCAAAGCGGAAGGAATGAAATATTTAACTGATCTCAAAACGGTTGCACAGTATGCCTGTCTGACATTTCTTCCGATCTGAAATTTTCCGGGCTGAACAAGAATGCCAAACAAAGGGACTTTCCGGGCTGCTGTCCTGCGAAGTGTTTCTCTTTTTCTTTTTTTCAGGAAGACAAAGATATTTCGAATACAGAGGCCCGGAAAATGTCCGGCCCAAAAAATCCGGGAGAATCCAAAACCCCCGGATTTTTTGGGTGAGCATTTTTTATTGACAAACTGGAAGGATAAGAAAAAAGACGGGCGTCATTGGGATTTGCGGATTCCAATCATTCCCAGGACAAAGGTGGCAGCAGCCAGGGGAATGAAAGTGCGGAGAAACATGCCGGTGAAATCTTCCGGATTCTGTGCGCTCAGATACATGGCCAGAGTCAGTTCCGAAAGAATGAGAATATCCAGAAAAACCACAAGAATCTTTTGTTTCCGATTCATTTTTGCACCTCCTGACAAAGAAACTGCCCGGCTCAGAATCCGGGCAGTGTTTTTTCTCTGTGCAAAGCGCTGATTGAAAACGCGCCTGCATCAGGATAACTGTTCAAAAAATTTACTTCTTGCGCAGATCCTGTTTGGACACATTCATCACCTTCAGGGCTTTGCGGGTTTCCCCCTGCTTTTCAAACGCAATCCGCAGCACATCTCCGGCTGCCGGTTTGATGCCGATTTTGGCCGTTGTGCAGTCAAACACCAGCATGTTTCCTGTTGATTTGCCGTAAGGATTGTCTTTGGAGATCACGGTATCATATTCTTCTATGGTGATCTGCCTGGCTGTTTCATTGTATTCCACACATTTGCCCTGCGCGACTTCTCCCGCATACAGGTTTGCGCTCAGAAGACAGACGGCAAGACATACCAGGAATAATCTGATATATTTCATTTTTTTCTCCTTCTATACCGGATTTTTTGCTATATTGCTGTTTTTGGCTTTTTCCCGAAGTTCCTGGGCAGCCCCCACAAACATAATCTTTATGATATAGAGGCAGATCAGGCCGATGGTTCCCAGAATCAGCACCGCAGCCAGCGTATTGAATTTGAATTCTTTCAGGATAATGGAAATCATGCAGCAGACCACCGCGATACCGAAAGCCAGACGGATGCCGTATCCCTGTGCATATTTGGTGGCCACTGTGCCGATCTGGGCACCGATGGCTGCGCCGGTCAGCATGACAAACACGGCCACAAGCTCGATGCGTCCTTTGACAGCATAGGTGAATGCACCGTAAAGGCCGGAAATCATAACCTCAAACAAATCGGTTCCCACAGCAATGTGGGTGGGGCATCCAATCATGTATACCAGAGCAGGCATACGGAGCAGACCGCCGCCAATTCCCAGGAATCCGGCCAGTATACCGGTCAGAAAGCTGATGAAAACCGGCAGCCACATGGAGCAGGTGAATCCTGCGGCTTTGAAATGCACCATGGGCGGGATTTTGATTTTGTGCAGGGTTTCATACCAGGTAATCCCCTTGGCTCCGCCTTCGCTTTTGGCCTTTTTGCTGGTGGCCTTGAAATAATCATAAAACACCATCCAGGAAATCAGGGCCAGGAAGAATACATAGACCCAGCGGACAACGCTGCCCACATTTCCCAGACGTTCCAAGTACATAATAAGCTGGGCGCCCACTTCAATCCCGAACATGGTGCCGATCAGCATGATCAGCCCCAGCTTGTAATCCACGTTCCCGAATTTGGAATGGCGCATGGTGGAAATCATGGATTTTCCTGCAATATGAGCCATATCCGTACCAATGGCAAAGGCCATGGGAAATCCCAGGATATTCAGACCGGGGGTCACCATCCAGGCACCGCCCATACCGAAAAATCCGCCGATGGTTCCCACTGAAAAGCCGATCAGCACCAGACCTGGCCAGAAAATTTTCACGCCCGCAATGGGCATATACAGATACAACCAATCCATATTATATACTCCTTGTTTTAATATTAATGTTCGATAATTTTGCGGCTCTTGAGATCCAGACCGGTTTTTGACATCAGGAAGTCCATCAGAAAACCCAGCAGGCATCCGTAAACAGCCGTCAGCACCGTGCACCATACTGCAAACATGGTAATATCCGTATTGTACAGGTCGGCAAAGTATCTCTCTGCCGCATTGTTCACCACCCGTGTATCCGCCACCACCACAATCTCCGTGGCACCGCCGCCTGCCGCCCATATCACAGCCGGGGCTGTCATCTGAAGCAGCATTATGGCACATATCACCCACATCATTTTCCGCATTATCTGTTCCTCCTGTGTTTTTGTTTTTTCTCATGCTGAAACGGAACATCCGGTTCAAACCTGACTGTTTTACATGCAATTCCGGTGCCAAAGTTGATTTGATCTCAGGCATGTTTTTTGCAATTGAAGTGTTTCACTTCTTTGGAACATTTGGCAGTGGGTCAAACCTGTTGAAAATTCCCCCGGAGAGAGGGCAGGGGAGCGTTTTCATCAACCGGTTGTCCCACAGCCGAACTTTTCAGCAAAGGAACTCGTATGTTTTTGCACAAATGGTTCTCTTTCCGAAAACCGGCTTCTCCCTCACGGGAGGAACTGATGAACGCCTTTCAACTGAAATATGTCAGTTTCCGGGATCTGATCCAGTCCAACTCGGAACTGCTGAAAATCATTTCCGACATTGAGGAGAAACTCCGGGGAGAGGTCATTTTCGGTCAGGCATATATTGAGGCGCAGACCACCCGCGCGCTGTTTCACACGGGCAGGATGATCAGCGCACTGGAAAAACTCTCCGGACGGCAGTATCCGCTTCTTTACAGAACTCTGGAACAGATACAGGCAAAGGTAAAACAGCAGCATGCAGCCCTTCCGTTTTCCGGAACCGGGGCCAATGTTCTGCCCTATGCGGAAATAAACCGGGACATGGCTGAGTCCGTGGGAGAGAAAAATGCAAATCTCGGAGAGGTGATGAACCGGGTCGGGCTTCCCGTACCCAGAGGATTTGCCATTACTGCTGCGGCTTTCAAAAATTTTGTTTTGTACAATGATTTGGGGGACAGAATCCGAAACCTCAAGGCAAAAACCGACATCCTGATGCAGGATACCATCATTGAGGCAAGCGAAAAAATACAGCAGCTCTTTCCGGACGCGCAGATTCCCGAAGACATGAAAGCGGATATTCTGCGGGCATACGGAGAGCTTCGCAAAGTTTGTGCAGCCGAAGGAAGGGAACTGCGGATTGCTTTGCGCAGCAGCGCCATCGGCGAGGACTCTTTTCTTTCCTTTGCCGGACAGTATCTTACGGTTCTCAATGTGCCGGAGGGAAAAGTGTTTGAGGAATACAAACGGGTTGTCGCGAGTCTGTTTACCCCCCGCGCGCTTTCCTACCGGCTGCATATGGGCATTCCCTTTGAGGAATCCGCCATGTGCGTTGCCTGCCTGGAAATGGTTGACGCGAAAGTAAGCGGTGTCATGTACACCCGGAACCCGGTGCGTCCCCATGAAGAAAAAATTCTCATCACAGCGGTCTGGGGTCTCGGTCCCTATGCGGTGGACGGTGTCATTCCTCCGGACACCTTTGTTCTGGATCGCAAAGCGCCCCATGCCGTGCTGAAGAAAAGGATTTCAGACAAATCCGCGCGCATCATTGCCGGTGTGGAAGGCTATCTCACAGAGGAGCGCGTAAAACCGGAAGAGCGGCAGGCCGCGTGTCTTACGGAAGAACAGGCACAGGAACTTGCGGTCTGGGGCATGGGACTGGAAAACCATTTTGGAACGCCCCAGGATGTGGAATGGGCATTGGACAGACAGGGGCGCATGGTCGTGCTGCAGACCCGGCCTCTGCGTCTGGAAGGTCCGGGTGCGGATCAGCCTGTGCCTTTGGAAAGGATTTCCGAATATCCCCTTCTGGTTGAGGGCGGGGAAAGCGGATGCGCGGGTGTGGGCTTTGGCAGGGTTTTCCATGTGCGCACCGATGCGGATCTGCGGGAGGTTCCGGACAGATGCGTACTGGTGGCGCCGCATACCTCCCCCCAGTTTGTCATGGTCATGCCAAAGGTCAGCGCGATTGTCACGGATGCCGGGAATGTCACCGGTCATATGGCCTCTCTGGCCAGAGAATACATGGTTCCCACCATTCTGAATGCGTCCGGTGCCAGCCGTCTGATTCCGGAGGAGGCCGAAGTCACGGTGGATGCTTACAATGGCAGGGTTTATCTGGGAAAGGTTGCGGAACTTATCAATATCCGCGTTTCTGCCGGCGGGTTTATGAAAAGCAGCCCGGTCTGGCAGGTGCTGCGGGAACGGGCCGATCTGATATTGCCCCTGAATCTGATCAATCCCAAATCCCCCGCGTTTTCCGCGCAGAACTGCCGTACTGTGCATGACATTATGCGCCTGATCCATGAAACCTCTTACAAAGAAATTTTCCAACTGGGAGATTTTGTCACAGACCGGGGCAAAATATCCGTGCAGTTGGATGCGCCGCTGCCCATTGATCTCTATATCATTGATTTGGGCGGCGGGCTGGAGGACGCGGAAAAGCGGAGAAAAGTAAGGCCGGAACAGGTGACATCTGTTCCCTTTCGCGCGCTGCTCACAGGAATGCTTCACGAGGATTTGCATCTGCGGGAGCCGAGACCTCTGGAAATGCGGGGATTTTTCTCTGTGATGAGCCGTCAGATGCTTTCTCCGCCAAATATCGGGGAGGAACGGTTCGGTGACAGAAGTTATGCCATTGTCTCAGACAGATATCTGAATTTCAGTTCACGGGTGGGATACCATTACAGCATTCTGGACTGCTACTGCGGTCTGACACCCACCAAAAACTATATCAATTTTGAATTCAAGGGCGGCGCGGCAGATGATGTGCGCCGGAACCGCCGCGCGCGGCTGATTGAAAAAATCCTGTCCGAAAGCGGTTTCTGGGTGGAGACAGTGGGAGATCGGGTCACGGCGCGCTATACCAAACACAGTGCCGAAGAAATATCGGAAAAACTGGACACTGTCGGCAGACTGCTCATCTTCACCCGGCAGATGGATATGCTCATGCACAGTGAGGGATGCATTTCTGCCCTGGCAGAGTGCTTTCACACAGGAAATTACGCGTTTGATTCAGATATGCTCACAAATGTGTGCTGAGGCATCTGTCCCCTGCTGTTTGAACACGGTTCAGACAGCCCTCCAATTATTGGTGAATCGCAACCGGCAGTGGCGGGATTGCGCTTCACCAATCCATTTATACTGCCTGACGCAAATTTTCCGGCACTGCCGTATCTTCCACATCTGTCTGCACATATGGCGGCACACATACCGGTCTTCCGTTTTCCCTGATGGCCGGAAAGAACAAATCAAAACAGGTTCCGCAATCCTTTTCGCTCTGCACAGAGATTGTGCCGCCAGCTCTGTTCACAATCCCCTGCACCACAGCAAGCCCCAGTCCGCTCCCCCTGCCTCCTTCCTTTGTGGTGAAAAAAGGATCAAAAATCCGATCCATGCACTCGGATGGAATGCCGTGACCATTGTCCTTCACGCGCAGTGCCACATAGGTACCGGGTGCCAGATTTCCACTGGTCACAGCCGCAGTTTCGTGAATGACGGTACTGCTCAGGCACACTTCCAGAACACCGCCGCATTTTTCCATGGCGTGGATGGCATTGGTGCAGAGATTGATGATGATCTGGTGAATCCGGGTGGGAATGATGGATATTTTTTCACATATGGCCGGGATGTTCTGACGGATTTCAATATTGCGCGGGGCGGTGGATTGCAGAAGTTTCAGGGATTCCCTCACAATGGAGGCAATATCGGTGGGAACGGGACTTTGCTCATCGTTTTTCCGGCTGATGGCAAGCAGTTGCCGAACCACATCAGATGGCCCTCAAAGTGGCCTGATGCACCATGTTCAGGTGCCCTGCCGTGTCACCGGGAACATCCGGATCGCACAATGCCAGTTCCGTATTGCCGAGAATGATGGTAAGATAATTGTTGAATTCATGCGCCACCTTTCCTGCCAGCGTTCCGATTGTCTGAATTCTCTGTGCATGATAGAACTGATCCCGGAGAATTTCCCGCTCTGCCTCGGCCTTTCTGCGCTCTTCAATTTCGCTGACAAGGAGCGCATTGATCTTTCTCAGTTCCCCTGTCCGTTCCTCAATGGCTGTTTCAAGTTCCCCGCGATATTCAATCAGATAATCAATAATATCCACCCGTCTGATGACACCGGAAAAGTTTCCGTCCTCAAATACTGGCAGAACGGTTTTCTGCTGCTGTTTCATCAGTTCCAGAACATCATCAATGTCCTGCCGGGCATCCACAGCAGGTTTTTCATGAAGGCAGTCCAGAACCAGATTGTAGGGAGACTGCACAATATCCTCGGGGTCAGTATCCCCCGAAACACACTGCCGTCCATCACCACAAGGTATGCGTGCCGGAGCAGTTGCTCCCGGATGGAGGCCGTTCCCTGAAGAGGATGAATCACCTGATAGGACTGGCGTGTCAGATGTTTTGCTTTCATAAGGCATCTCAGATTTCCACGGAAAGGGTTCATAAACAATCCGTGTGACAATATCCACCTTGACGATTTCATCATTTCCCACATAGGGAAAAACCCTGCGCCCCAAGATTTCAATCACTTTTGCGGGTGACAGCCGTTTGAGAATGCTTTTGTTGATGATGACAGCGGCAACATGCTCATCTTCGACCTCAAAACGCTCAAAGCCGTCAGGAACCAGAAGATCCAGACACTGACTGACACCGTTCATTCCCAGCGGGCAGTCTTTGCCGAGGATCAGAACATCGGTAAAGGGCGGCAGGTGGGTTTTTTCAAAACTGAGGTTGACAAAAATACTTTTATCATTTGCCATAGGAAGGGGGTCCTTTCTGTTAAGAGGAGGGATATGAAAAATGAGAGGTCAAAATTTTGGTCACAGACTGGTATCCCTGTATCTGTTTTTCCAAAACGCCGTTATTCTGAGATCGGAATCTTTATAACATAAAATCTTCCCTGTTTAAAGCAAATTTGCTGTATCTTGTGTTTTTTCCGCTTAAGAAATCCAGGATTCTGATTTCTGAAAATGATTTGCTATCAGTCACCCCTCTGAACCCTGACTCACCCTGCTGCCCTGTTTTCAGGCAAACATATCCATTTGTGACGGTTTTTCCCTGCGCACTTTTCCTCTGCTTTTTTCCAGAGTAAGGAGACGCTCTTCAATGTCCCGGACAAAGGTGAAATTTCCCTTTCCAGAGTTTTTCCGTAAACCGTGCGTTTTTTTGCCCATGAAAGAAACAGTTCCTCTTTGGCGCGGGTCATGCCCACGTACAGCAGCCGTCTTTCCTCAGCCAAATCAACGGGTTTGCTGTCCCATCCTTTGTACGGGATGAGACCGTTTTCGCATCCGCAGAGGAATACAACCGGAAATTCAAGCCCTTTGGATGCGTGCAGACTCATCAGATTCACTTTTTCTGCCTGAAAATCGCAGGTATCCTGATCAGTTTCAAATGCTGTGATTTCGAGAAAAGACTTTATATCATTGCCAAAAACTTTGGCAAGGGAGATGGCGCGCTCAAACGCGTTTTCCCGTTTTCGGGATTCACCGATAATCGCGGACAGACCGCATCTTTCACGCAGATGCACAAGTTTTTCCGCGATGGACTTTCCCTGCAATTCCTGCTCAAAGATTTGAATTTTTTTCATAAACCCCTGCAGTTTTTTCTGTATATCCGCATCCGGCATGGACTTATTTTTGAGATGATCCATCGCAGTTGTCAGTGTCATTTCGCTCTGATAAAACCATGTGCTGAAAATATCCATGATCTTTTTTCCCGAACCGGTCTGCTCCATGCGGATGATTTTTTCAAGATCATGGAAAGTTCCCCGCTTTTCTGTCAGTTTCAGAAAGGAAAGCATCTCTGCAATTCCTTTTTCCCCCCAGACCTGCTCCCGGCTGGCAATCTGAAAGGGAATCCCGCCTTTTTCAAAGATTTCTGCAATGATTTCCGCCTGTGCATGGGTGCGGTACAGCACGGCAAAATCTGAAAATCCCCGGTCGCTTTTCATGCCGCTTTCCCCGGTTTTGCCAAAATCAATGGAATGAAAACCGGTTCCCCCGCACATTTTTTCAATCAGCTTTCCCACTGCCACAGCCTCGGCCTTTTCTGTTGGCTGTTCCAGAATGGTCAAGGTGTTCACGCCCTGAATTCCGGAATAAATGCGAAGCTGCGGACCATCCGGCCTTGTGCAGCGGATCACCTGGTGCGAGGATTCCAGAATGCTCTCTGCAGAGCGGTAATTCCGGGTAAGCCGGATGATTCGGGCCGAGGGATAATCCTGTGTGAAATTCTGAAAATAGCGGACATCCGCGCCCCGAAATCCGTAAATGGCCTGATCCGGATCTCCGATGACACAGAGTTCGCTGTTTTCCGGAGCCAGCGCGCGGATAATCCGGTACTGCCCCTGATTGATGTCCTGATATTCATCCACAAGAATGTGCTGATATTTGGCAATATAACGATTCTGTATGTCCGGATTCTGCTCCAGCAGCCGGACAGCATGAAAAATCAGATCATCATAATCCAGCAACTGTTCCTGTGCCAGCATCTGCTGATATTTCTTATAGATTTTTGAAAATAACGCCTGTGTTTCATTATCCGTCAGAAAAGAAAGGTCTTCATCCGGCCCCATGATATGCTGCCGGGCTGTGCTGATCAAATCAGAAACAGTCTGCAATGTCAGTGAATGCTTCTGTCTGTCCGCACTGCACAGACGCATGGCCTCGGCTGTCATTGCTTTGCGCTCCTCATCGTCAATAACGGAAAAGCCTGCCCATCCTTCCTGCTGCAGCAGGTTGTAAGCAAAAGCATGAAAGGTGGATACAAAAGGCAGTGCTGATTTTTCTTTGAGAAGAAATGACAGACGATCTTTCATTTCCCGTGCGGCCTTGTTTGTGAAAGTGACAGCCAGAATGTTTTCCGGGGAAATTCCGCGCGCCTGAATCAGCCATGCAATGCGATGTGTCAGTGTCCGGGTTTTGCCTGCACCGGGGCCTGCGATAATCAGCAGGGGAGATCCGCTGTGTTCCACAGCTTCCTGCTGCTCTTCATTGCAGTGTTCAGTTGTCAGTGAACAGTTATCAGTTGTCAGTAAATTGGAATTGGTGACAGTGTTCAATGAATTGCTGTCATTTATCAGAGAATTGCTGACAGTGTCCAGCGAATCGGATTTCTTGCTTTTTTCAGATTTGGGAGCTTTTTTCTTTGCTTTGCGTTTCGGTGGAGAAAACAGGGCAGACTGTCCCAGAAGTTTTTCCTTTTCTTCCGGAGTGAATACGGTTATCCTGCCGTATTCCCCATCATATCCGGGGGAAATGTGAATTTCCCCGGCCCGCATCCGGCGAATGGCTTCCTCCAGAAGGGGAATGTCCGCTTTTGCAATCTCTTCCGGAGAGGCAAAGAGAAGGGTTTGGAGTTCCGGGCCAACGGTTTCCAATACAATGCGCCAGGCTTCCGTCACTTTTTTGCTTTTGCTTCCCACACTGAAAATTTCCGAAAGAATTTCCGGCAGCGGAATGATATAGCGGAAGGGCAGTGCATTTTCCGGTTTCATACCTTCCGCACGGTCAGCCAAAGCCTCCACCCGGTGCAGAACTCCGAGAGTGAGGGCTTTGCCGCAGACCGGGCAGATGCCTTTTTTTTCAATGCTTTCCGAGGGACGGAGCCAAAGATTGCACTTGCGATGCCCGTCCATATGATATTTGCCTTCTTCCGGATACAAATCCAGCGTGCCCAGACAGCGTTTCGGATCTTTGGCTTTCAGTGCGGCGCGAATGGCAGGAAAAGAGCGTTCCGTATCAAAAAGATTGGCATTTCTGCCCAGATTTGCCGGAGAATGCGCATCGGAATTGGACACGAGCACACGGGAATCCAGTTCGGAAATCCGCCAGTTCATGGGTGCATCCGAGGAAAGCCCGGTTTCCACGGCAAAGATTTCATCAGAAAGGTCTTCAAAGCATTCGGCCAGCGAATCAAATCCGGATTTGGAACCCAGCAGGGAAAACCAGGGCGTCCAGATATGCGCGGGAATCAGCATGGCCTCATCTGAGCATTCCAGCATGATTTCCAGCAGATTGCGCGCGTCCAGTCCCAGAATGGGCCTGCCGTCAGATTTGATATTGCCAAGTGTTTCCAGTCGCGCGTTTAGACGCGCGGCAGTGTCAAAATCCGGCACATAAATCAGATTGTGATTTTTGCGCACCACGCCGTTTTTTTTGTAAATATTGCTGATCTCAGTTTCCAGCACAAAGCGCACTTCCCCCCGGCAGGATGACGGAATATGGCGATCACATTCACAGGCAATATTTTCTTTCAGGCGGAAAAGACCGGGTTCGGCTGGAACCAGTTTTTCCTTCAGTTCCGCAAACCAGCCCGGATGGGTGAAATCTCCGGTTGCAATTACGTCAATGCCTTTTTCCTGCGCGCTGATATAAAGATTTTCCGGGTTCAGATCTTTGGCCGTTGCCCGTGAAAAGCGTGAATGGATGTGCAAATCTGCGATGAATTTCATAGTGCTCTTTTCGTGTTGGAGGAGTTTGACATTTGGCTTTCAACTATTTGATTTTGCATGAATTTCTGTGCAGTACCCGCATCCATGACAAACCATCAGGATTCAAGTGCGCAACTCCCAGTCCTGTTAAAATTTCATACGGATAACAGTCGCTCTGAAACGGGTATTTGGGAAGAGTGTCCAAGTGTCTGTTATATATGATAATTAATGATTAAAACAATCCCGAAGGGATGATATTATTACAGTAAACATATTAAATTCAGATGATTAATCCCGAAGGGATGATATTATTACAGTAAACATATTAAATTCAGATGATTAATCCCGAAGGGATGACATTATTGTATCACCCCTCCGGGGTTTCAGGATTCTCTGTAAATTCTTTTTCTATAATAATATCAGACTTCGAGCTTATTGCCGTCCGACTCTTAATTCGCATTATATATATTTCCTGTGTCATCAAATGACTTTTTTGCTCTCTTAGGTTTCAAAAGCCTGCTGTTAACATTTTATTTTTCCATGATTTTTTCCAATATTCTGATAATCTCCCGGAACCCGGAAAAATCAGATTCTTTGTTTTTCCGCTCCTGACAAATCCGGTTGCAGAAAGCGGTTTTATCGAAAATTTTATAACTCTTACGTGGCGGGTGTGAGCCGTCTTTGTCTGTTTTTATGGTTTCTGTTTTTTCTGCAAAGCCTTTGGCAATAGCCTCATTCCAGATATTCTCCGGAAAAAGCCATTCAATGCCTTTTTCTTCTCTTGAATAGTCTCTGATTCGTCTGACATAAAGGTTTTCATAATCTTCCCCTTTATTGGGCATATCTTTGTCACCCACATCCTGATCCGCGAGAAAAAGCACTTTGGTTTCAATCAGCCTTTTTTCTTTGAGAAAAGCAAAACCGCTTTTCAGATTGGTATTGCCTCCGCCCTGATCTCCGATTTTGTTTCCGATGGTATCAATCATAATGGTTTCCAGCAGATCGTTTCTGTTCAGAATTTTCAACGCTGTTTTGATATAGGCAACATCTGTAGGTCCTTCCACAAAAACAATAAATTTGGCCGATAACTGCTGAAAAAGTCTGTCATCAATTCTCTGAATTACGGTCAGAAACAGAGGAAGTTTTTTGTCAATGATCTTTTTTTCCAGTTCCTCTTTGTCCGGTGCAGACTCAATAACCGCATTGTTCAGCACAGCCACATACTGCCCCCGGAAATGATCCAGCAGATAACCTGTATTTTCAACAATCCATGCCTTATCCTGTGCATTTCCCCACTGATTGAAATAATCAAGAGCATTCTGCACAGATTTATGCAGTTCTTCCATTGCATCAGTATCGCTCATATTTTTGGAAATATAATCCCATGCGCCCTTTCCTTTCAAAGCCTTGCGGCAGTCTGCCACTGTATCATTGGCTGTGAGAATAATGACAATGGAAGAAAGTTTCAGATTTTTCACCAGATCAATGATTTCAAACCCGCTGTCATCGGTTTCCATTCTCATGTCTGAAATAATCACATCAAAATGGGATTTGGACAGTATCTCTCTTGCTTCAGAAGCACTGGAAGCGGTCGTTATGTTCTGATAACCGTATTTGTCAAGTCGCTTTAAAAGCCTGTCCATATATCTGGCATGATCTTCCACAACCAGAAGATGAAAATTGGAAATATTCAGATTCTTCAATGTGATTCTCCGTTAATATAGGGAATATAGATTTCAAAATTTGCACCGTTTTCTCCGGTTTCCCGGATATAACCGTTCATTTCCTGAAGGGTTCTTTTGATGATGAAAAGCCCCAGACCGGTGCTGGTGTCGGAAGTGGTTTCCAAAGGCAAAAATATGGTGGATTTTCTGTCCGGAGGAATGCCTTTTCCATTGTCCTGACAAGTGATAAACAGGTATTTTTGATTTCCCGGAACTTCGTTACCCAAAATATCAGGGAGATCGATAATATCTTTGGATGAAATACATATTCTCAAATCCTCTTTGTACTCATTATGCTTCATGGCATTTTCTATCAGTTCATTGAGAAAACTTTTTATTTTTTTCTCATCTCCGTTAAAAACAGATTCTCCGTTTTCAATGTGCAGGGAAATTTCCGCATTCCGCAGTTTTGGGGTATTCGCCCAGTTTTCAAACAGTTCTTTCACCTGAAAACGGGAATGGATGATTTTGATGCCTTCATTAATGGCTTTGAGATCATTCAATGCCCCTTGGGTGATTTTTATCTGGTTTAACAGTTCTTTGATTTCTGCATGATTTTGAGGGGGATTTTCGCTTAAAACCTCTCTGACATCCGCCTCCATAACAGCCAGTTCATTATTGACGAAATCGCTGATGTCATGTGCGGTTTCCGAAATAATACGGATAATTTCTTCATACTTGTCTCTTGGAATTTCCTTTATCTGCTCTTTTTCCTTACCGCGCCGTTCTTCAATTCCTTTTATGATATGGTTGATATTTTCTATAAAAGGAGTGAATATGTTTTTCTCTTTATCCGGATAATCTGAGATGATTTCATAGACAATATCTTTGAGTATGCTGATTTCATTCTTTATTTTGTGATAAATGGAACGGTTCAGCATTTCACTGTCACGGAGACTGCTTTCGGAATGTTTACTGAACATCTGCCAGTACTCCTTTGGGGATAAATTCAATGTGAGAAGGCCAAAGGCATCTTTGTACTGAGGGGAAGAATCGTTGATCTCTTTCAGTATATCAATGCCTTCCTGACTGTAGGGATTGGTGGCAAAAATATTTCTGGCAATTTCCAGTCTGGAAGAATCTTTATCTTCAGAATGCTCAATAGCCAACTGAAAATATTTGTCACCTTCTGTTTTTTTGTTA
>JAWKPW010000038.1:0-51113 GCA_041390465.1 Desulfobacterales bacterium
CAGGACACGCAATGTCTGCGCGGGCGGGGCTTTTTTCCCCACGGATCATCCTTTGCCCGCAGGCACACGGGTGAAAATTCGCATACTTCTTTCCTTTGATGAACTCAAAAGACTCAGGGGAAAACACCCGATAATAGAGGTGACAGGACAAATCATCAGAACGGAAAAACAGGGGATGGCTGTCCGCTTTGACAAAAAAAACAATGAAATACTGTTTCCATCTGAGGAAATATCTGTGCACATCATTGGCCCCGGCAGACTGCAAAACCGGGTTCTGGTATTTTTTCTGGAGAAAAAAGCGGGACTGAAATGCTCCTGTGCCACTTTTTCAGACAGTTTTCAGGAAATGGAACTGAAACACGGAAAAAGATGCCTTGTTCTCATTGACTGTCTCGGACTGAACCTTGCGGAACTGCATCACCGGACAGAGATAAGAAAATATCTCAGGAATCCGGACATCATTTTGTCATTTTTCAATTTTTGCGCAGACAGGCAGATCGAAAGCGAAATGCTGGAAGCGGGGGTTCGGGGTGTGTTTCATCAGGATGAGGAACCGGACAGATTCATTGAAGGCATTGCCAAATTAATGAGCAATGAACTGCATTTTTCCGGGGAAGCTTTCTCAGATTATATTCTCAGCAATCATAAAGCAAAAAAGGATTCGGAAAAGACAGTTGACTGTCCCCGTCTCACTGCCAGAGAAAAGGAAATACTGGTGTGCATCCTTGCTGAAAAAAGCAACAAGGAGATTGCGGACAGGCTGTGTATCAGTACGCATACTGTCAAAACACATCTTTTCAATGTGTTCAAAAAAATAAAGGTGAAGAACCGCCTTCAGGCATTGTTTTGGGCGGCAAAAAATCTTTAGGACTGCCTCTGTATTTTCGGACAGAACCGGATACGGATGATCCGGATATTCAGGTCACGGTGAACAGCCTCTCCATTTCCGGGGAAAGAAAGATTCCCGCGGAAGGGGAGAACGTGCGTTACCACAGAAAGGAAAGGGAATCCGGAAGGTTTTCCAGAGTAATCAATCTGCCCGAAGCTGTGGATGCGGACAAAATCAGTGCCGCGCTCAGCAACGGCATTCTGACAGTGACCGTGCCCAAGTCGGAAGTGGCCAGACCCCGGCAGATCAAAGTGAACTGACAGGGAAAGGAGGGAAGGGAAAATGAGCGAGAAGGAACTTCAGGCACAGGAAAAACAGCAGGTGACAGGTCCGGCCGAGCAGACCAGACCCGGAATGGTGTTCACGCCTGCTGCGGATATATTTGAGACAGAAAAGGAACTGGTGCTGCTGGCTGATATGCCGGGTGTGAAACCCGAAGACCTGGATATTGATCTGCGGGAAAACACCCTGAGCCTGGCAGGCGAAGTGCATCCCTTTGAGGGAGCAGATGAGCAGAATGTGCTCACAGAATATGCGGTGGGCAAATACTGCCGGCAGTTCACTCTTTCCGAGGTCATAGATCAGGAACGGATTGATGCAAAACTGGACAAAGGGGTTCTGCGACTGACTCTGCCCAAGGTGGAAAAGGCCAAACCGCGCAAGATTGCCATCAAGGCAGGATAAAAAAACAGTTATAACAGTTCCACTTTCAAAACAGCGGGCATCACGCCCGCTGTTTTTTTATATAAAAGCAAAGCGGATCCCCTCTCCCTGAAAAACATATACCGGGGAAGATTTCCCTTTGTCCAATCCTGCCCAATACACTGATACCGACTCTCCATTGAAACCATGCTTTGCGGAAAGCAGTTTTTGCAGAAGACAGCACCGGTTCGCCGCGGATTTTGCAAAGTTCTGTCAGTTCCCTGTGACCGCTGTGCACTCTTTGTGTCCCTTGCGGTCAAAAAAAACACGGTTTCAATGGAGAATCGGTATGACATAAGCAGATTGCGGAGACAGATATGCTGGAAACAGCAAGACCCCGGGGATAACATCCCACGGGGTCTCAAACAAAAACCGCCAAAACCGGCGGATGGAATTCTGGCTCCCCAGCGCGGACTCGAACCACGGACACGGTGGTTAACAGCCACCTGCTCTGCCGACTGAGCTACTGGGGATCAGCAAAAGAACATTCGGCTTATAATCGAAACTTCGTTCAAAGTCAAGAAAAAAATTTTTCCCGGTTCAAAAAACGATGCGGAAAAACTGTTCTTTTATTTTTTATCATTTGAAATAACAGCAATATCATCCACCACAAAGGGTGTGCATCTTACCCCGATGGATCTTTTTCTTACCCATATCCGGGCCATGCTGATGGTTTCTCCCTCAATACTGACCAACGTGGGCAGATCTTCCACAAATACGATGTCTGAGGTATTGAATTCATAATAAAAGGTATTGCTGCTGTAGGGATCTGCCACCAGAATGACCTTGTTTTTGTCAAAGGGATGCTTGAGAGGCGAACCCGAGAACGGTATATTTTCCTGCTGCAGAATTTTCACATCACGGGGTTTTTTGTATGCCTGGATCTCAAATTTTTTTGCTTCCTGGAGAAATTTTGTCATCACCATTGAAATACCTCCTCCTGTATCAACTCCAACTGTCTGATTTAAAATGAACTGATTTGTGCTGCCCAGCATTTTCATCCCTGAAAATCAAAATATTGCTGTCATTCCGCCCGGTTCATCCGGCTTTCTCTGAGGGATGAAAAAAACAGCACTGCCAGAGCAAGACTGACGGAAACCACATCCAGCGGAAGCCACATCACCGGCGGAATATAATAATGACCGATGCACACGGTATCAAGAGGGAAAAAAAGAGCAATTCCTCCGGAAACCGCATCTGCCAGCAGGTGCAGGGCAATGGCAATTCCGCACAGAAGTGCACATCGGAACCGGAACCGGGCGGGAAAGACAAAACAGAGCATCCCCAAAAAAACAAAGGCCGCCGGCAGGAACCACAGGGTATGGGTCGGACTGGACATGCGCGCTGCCAGCCGGATATGGGGCGAAAGGATGTCCGGCAGTCCTCCGCACAGGCCGATATACATCATTTCCCGGTTTGAAAACAGCCTTTCCCGCCCCATACCCGTCCGGATCAGATTCAGGATTCCGGCCATGAAAACCGGAGCCGCCATATGTGTGCCAATGAGCAACTGTGCCTCCCTTTGCTGTCATGAACTTCGGTGATTTCCGAATATGGATTTGCCGGATCTGAAGGATTCACAGACGGAAAATTTGTGAAACTGCCAGACTTTCAGTCTGTCACTCCTTTGGCAACCTGTTTTTCGGAAATCACCTTGACAGGCGGAAAAAATTGGGATTCCCGCTGTGATTCCGGCATGTCTTCCAGATTTTCACTGCGGCACTCCGGATATTTCCAGAGATAATGACATTGATGCCTCTCTTTCCCGTACAGCCTCCCGGAAGGCCATGATTTTTTCCAGGGCTTCGGCTTCTGAAGAAATCTGCCGGATGGCATCCCGGAAACTGCTGCTGTGAGGGATACCTTTGGAAAGCCATCCCAGACGGCTTCGCAGCAGGAAACAGGCTGTCTTTTCCCCCAGATATTCCACGGAATGGCGGAGATACCGGATCATCATGTCAAACTGCATATCCATGCTGATATCTTTCACACACCCGCCTTTGCACAGAGCCTTTATTTGGGAAAAAATCCAGGGATTGCTGACAGCGGCCCGGCCAATCATCACAGCATCGCATCCGGTTTGGCTTTTCATCCGCAGTGCGTCCGGGGCTTCCGCAATATCTCCGTTGCCGATGACAGGCAGGGAAACTGCTTCCTTCACCCTGCCAATCACTGCCCAGTCCGCGTTTCCCCGGAATCCCTGCATCGCGGTCCGGGGATGCACAGCAATGGCATCCACCCCGCAGTCCTGCGCGATCCGGACAATGTGCAGAGCCTGTTCCCCGGAAGGATTCCATCCGCTGCGGATTTTGATGGTCAGGGGGATGGAAACGGCCCTGCGCACAGCCTTCAGAACTGCCCCTGCCAGTTCCGGATTTTTCATCAGAGCCGCCCCGGCGCCTGTTTTCACAACCTTTTTCACCGAGCATCCGAAATTGATGTCCAGAATATCCGCTCCGGATGCTTCGGCAATTTTTGCGGCTTCAGCCATACTGTCAGGCTCAGCCCCGAAAATCTGAACCGAAAGGGGTTTTTCCTCCGGCACACTGTCGAGATACTGCAGGGTTTTCCGTGCCTGAAACACCAGCCCCTTTGCGCTGATCATCTCAGAACAGACCAGATCGCATCCCCCCTCTTTGGCCAGCATGCGGAAGGGAAGATTGCTGATGCCCGCCAGCGGAGCCAGCACTGTCACATTGTTCTGAAAAAAGGAAGTCAGGTTCAAAAGCATTCAGCGTTTCCTGCGGCTGCTGAGGGAAATCACCTTGCCGCTGCTTTTCCCAAAGCTTTCCCGCTTCGGTTTTTCCTCCCTCTCCTCAGGCCGCTCCCTTTCCTCAGGACACTCCACCAGTTCCATGCGGATGAGTTTTCCGTTCATGGTAAATTCGTCCCCATTGATATAGGCATTCCGGAGAATCCATGTCACCGGCTGGGGCGGAACCTGCAGCATCAGCAGTTTCACATGATACCAGTCCGGTTTGATGTCCGGCAGGATGCTTTCGATCCTGGCAAAGACAATGGGGTTGTTTTCAAAATAAATCAATACAATATCATTTTCCTGCGCCATATGACCTTCCTTGGTGTTTTTTTTTGCAACTGTCATAATTATGACATAAGACAAATATTCTGTACAGTCCTTAAGTCAGATATTTTCCCTTCCTCGGATCCGGGAAACCGGAGAAAAAACATTTTTTTCATATTTTCCCGCTTATTTTGCACATTGTTCTTGCATATCCGCAAATGTCAAAGTAATAAAAGAAGAATATTTTGTCCGGCAGTGCATAAATATAAGTCAAAGCTTGAACTTTTCAAATGTGTATAATATATGGTATCTCATGCAGGGTG
This sequence comes from Desulfobacterales bacterium, assembly GCA_041390465.1. Lineage (GTDB taxonomy): Bacteria > Desulfobacterota > Desulfobacteria > Desulfobacterales > Desulfococcaceae > JAABRU01. The sequence goes on from JAWKPW010000038.1 coordinate 4,937, forward strand.
CTCCGCACACGGGCCCTTAAGAAAAAGAGTGTTTGTATCCATTTGGAATGAAAGCAGATTTTTTATATTTCGGTGCAGTTTTTTTGATCAGGAACGCAATGACGGACCAGGAGGTGACAGGATGACAAGAGCTTGGCTGAAGATTTTTTTTCTCTTAACACTTGGCATTGCATTCATGGCATGTGCGTCCCAGAAAGCGCAGAATGAATTCGATGCAAAAGCACTGGATGGCACAGAATCCGCTGCACCGGGCGGCGGTGGAACAGGAGTCGGAAGCAGGACAGACAATGTGGCAGAATCCTATCCGGAATCTTTTGTTGTGGATCCCCAGAAACTGCAGTTCGGAAAATACATGGAAGAGTATGTCGACAACTTCCTGGTGATCATTGATGCCTCGGCATCCAAATTTCTGCCCTATCAGCAGCAGATCAAACTGAAAGTGGCAAAGGATATTACCCGGCGTTTCAACCGGAAAACGCCCAGCCGTCCCCTTTTCGGCGGACTCAGGCGTTACGGATGGGAAGCCGGCGCCTTTACCACAAACACCTCCCTGCTTTACGGCATGACCGACTATAACCGGGAGGACTATGCCAATGCCATAGAAATTGTCCGATGGGCCGGTGGAAAAAGTCCTCTGGCTTTGGCCATTGACAGAGCCAGTGATGATTTTCAGGCCGCCCCCAGCGGGCCCACCGATTATCTGGCTTTGGTAATCATCAGTGACGGAAAAATATTCAGGGATGAGCCCAATCCGGTCATGGCCGCAAGACGCATCAAGGAGCGGTACGGAGATCGGATCTGCATCTATACCGTGGCTGTGGGCGATGATCTCCCCTTTGACAAAGAAAATGTGCCCAAAGAAAAATGGCGGTATCATGAAAAATTCAAACTCCTGCGGGATGTGGCCAAAGAGGGAAAATGCGGGTACATGGTCACCTCGGATGACCTGATACCGGATGAGAACATGGAAACCTTTGCAGACGATGTGTTTACCCGCAGAAAGCGTCTGCTTGACCGTCTGCCCTGTCCGGATGAGGATGGTGACGGTGTATGCGATGACAAGGACAAATGTCCGGGCACACCCAAAGGCGCAAAGGTCGACAAGGATGGATGCTGGATTCTCGGCAAGGTGCAGTTTGACCTGAACAAGTGGAACATCAAGCCGGAATACATCCCCATGCTCAACGACATCGCGTATGTGCTGCGGCTCAATCCGGAAGTGCAGCTTGCTGTTCAGGGTCATACCTGCACCATCTGGACAGAGGACTATAACATGAAACTCTCCCATTGGCGGGCAATGGCCGTGATGTCCTACCTGCTCAGCCAGGGAGCCAGACCGGATCAGCTTGCCGTGGAAGGCTACGGTTTCCACAGACCCTTTGCCTCCAATGAGACAGAAGAGGGACGGGTGCTCAACCGGCGGGCCGAATTCAAACGGATTCGCTGATGCGGCAGTCCTCCGGAGCGGCACATCCGCTCCGGAAAATGCGGAAAAGAAAAAAAATCCTTCGGACAGGAGAAAAAACTGTCCGAAGGATTGGGCTGAAAACATGAAGAAATGGCATAAACGGATACTGATCGCGGTCAGCACCGCAGCAGTACTGCTGCCGGCTGCGATGCTGTGCATCCACATGTTTTTCGATATCGGAAAATACAAACCCCAGATCGAAAAACAGATGTCCGAAGCACTGGCACGTCCGGTTTCCCTGAGCGGGGAAATGGATATTTCCCTTTTTCCCTGGATCGGATTCTCCGTGGCCGGTGTTTCCATTGACAGTCCCCCGGATTTTGCGGAAAAGACTTTTGTCCATGTCAAATCCTGTGATCTGCGGCTGGCACTCCTTCCCCTCCTGTCCCAAAACATCCGTGTGAAACGGATCGTTTTGGAGGAACCGCACATCATTCTGGAGAAAAAACGGGATGGCCTGGGAAACTGGGAGAATATGGGGAAAAAAACCGGAAAAAGCGGCCCCGCCCCGGAGGAAAAGAGCGGTGCTCCGGCAGTGGAGGCATTTGCGGTCGAGAATTTGTCCATCAGCAGAGGAACCCTTGTCTGGATCGATCATGCTGCGGAAATCCGAAGAAAAATTTCGGATCTGGATCTGAAAATCAAAGATCTGTCCTTTGCGCATCCCATCCGGCTGTCTTTTGCCGCAAAAGCAGACGGCCATCCCCTTTCCCTGGAAGGCAGGATAGGCCCTTTGGGAAAAGACTGGGGAAAAGGCAGAATTCCTCTCAGTCTTTCCTTCAGGGCTGCGGATCTGGCGGAAGTGAAACTCAGCGGTCAGGTGGAAAATCTGCGCGAATCCCCGGCTGTGGAACTGGCGGTGGATATGCCTTCAGTTTATCCCCGGCGGATCACCGATGCTTTGGGAATTCCCTTTCCCCTGACAGCCGCTCCCGATGCCTTCGCGCACGCGAGCCTGAAAGCTCTTGTAAAAGCAGATGAAAGGGGAATCTCCCTGTCTGAGGGAACAGTCGGTGTGGATCAGTCCCATGCGGATATTTCCTTTCTGGCCGAAAATTTTTCCGGCCCCGATGCCCGGCCCCGGATACGGCTGGATTTGCAAATGGATGCCATTGATGTGAGACCTTATCTCCCCCCGAAGCCAGAGAACAAATCCGGACAGGCGGGGCAGGCAGAAAAAAAAGGTCCGGACGAATCTCTGCTGAACCGTGCGGACGTGGAGACATCTCTGCGTATCGGAAATCTCAGAGCGTCTTGGGGAGAATTTCAGGATGTGCATCTTGCCCTTTCCGGAAAAGAGGGAAAGTATGATCTCTCCCTTTCCCTTCTGAAAGACCGGCACCCGATTTCCCTCAAAAGCAGTGCAGGCCCTTTGCAGCAGGAGCGTTTTCCCCTTGAAATCCGTGTCAGCGCATTCCGGAGTCTGAACGCGGAGATGAAAGGCCGCATCAGCCATATGTTCACCGGTCCGGAAGCAGATATGAATGTTGACATTTCCCCTTTCTCTCCCCGGAAACTCCTGGCTGATCTCAAGATTCCCTTTCCCCTGAAAACCGCAAATCCGGATACATTTGATCGGGCCGCATTCAGCGGACAGGTCAAAGCCGGTGCCGATTTTCTGTCCATTGCAGGCGGGAATCTGCATCTGGATCAGTCCAATCTGCAATTCACCCTGCAGATGAAGCCTGTGTCTGTTTCACCGGATATCCGTTTTGAGGGAAAACTGGACCGTCTGGATCTGAATTCCTGGGTGCCTCCGGCTTCCCCGAAAGAGGAAAACAAAGCCGCAGCCACGCAGAAAGGACAGGATTATGCCCGGTTTCGCACCATTTCCCTGGATGGAAAACTCCGAATCGGAAGCTTTCGCGCGGCCAAAACAGAAATGTCAGATTTATTCTTGAAAATTTCATCAAAAAACGGTATGTTCCAAGTTGATCCCCTGACAGCGGGACTGTATGGGGGAAATCTGACAGCCAAAGGCACAGCCGATATTCGCGGCAGTGCACCTGTCAGCGAAATTTCCCTGAACGCGGACGGAATTGATATCCATCCCCTGCTTCGGGATACGATGCAGAAGGATTTTCTGGAAGGAAAAACCCGTGCCCGTCTGTCTGTGCGCATGAAAGGCGAGCGGTACGATCAGATCCGGCAGACGCTCAGCGGAAAGGGAAATCTGCTTTTCACAGACGGTGCCATCCGGGGAATTGATCTGACATCCATGGTCCGGAATATTGATCGGGCCTTTGAAACCAGGCTGCTCAGCGGTGCAGAAAAAGACAGCGGAAGAACTGATTTCTCGGAGTTTGAAATCCTGTTTGACATTCGCAGCGGTGTGGTGAATGTGTCCAGAACTTCGCTGGTATCCCCCTTTCTCCGGGCCGAAGGACAGGGAACTGCTGACTTGAACCGGGAACGTCTTGATTTTCGGCTGACACCCAGGTTTGTCGCAAGCGTCACGGCCAAAGGAGATTCCCAGCCGCACAGGGGCATCATGGTTCCGGTGCTGGTGGGCGGAACCTTTTCGCAGCCTTTATTTCGGCCGGATCTGATGGGAATGATCCGTCAGATGCCCGAGGATACGGTAAAGGAAATCCTCAGAGACCCCAAAAAGGGAATCAGCCAAGCTGTGGATCAACTGTTGGAACCCGGTCCAAAAAAGGATAAGGAAGAGGAGACGGAAAAAAAATCTTCCGGGAAGGTTGAAGAAAAGATAGGGGATTTTCTGAAAAAACTGCCTTTCGGCCAGTAGGCGGATTCAATGAATCTGTCTGAAATGACAGTGCAAACGCTGTCAGTCTTCTGCAAGGAACTGAGATTGGGATTTCAGCAGCAGGCAGAGGAGGTCTTGCAGAAAACCCTCTGAAACAGATTCATGGCAAAAATTCCGGCAGGTATTCCCACCTTTCGACTTGCCTGATTTTATATTTTATTCTATAGAATATATCCGGAAGGAGGTGGTTTTGCTTTATTTGTCTGTTTTACTTTCATAATTGATGAGAAGATGAAAAATCAATGCAAATCAAAGGAGGAAAGATGAAAAAAATTATTGTGTTGCTGTGTGCGGCTCTGTGCATGAGCCTGCCCGCGTTTGCCCTTGAACTTACTCCGGAGGCATCCGGAAAGATCATGAAACCCATCACAGCGTACAGCCCGGATACCATGAATGCGATTCTGGAAGCCCAGGGTCTGACGCTGAGCCCGGAAGCCGCGGCTGCTGTTCCGGGAACCTATGCAAAGGTGAAAGACGGAAAGGTTGTGTTTGGCGGAACTTCAACCGCGTACAGTCCGGTTGATTTTCACAATATTCTGACAGCCTACGGGCTGACCCTCTCACCGGAGGCAGTGGAAGCCAAACTGGGCGGCACGGACTACGCCAAAGTTTCCGGCGGGGAGATTGTGCTGGGCAAAAGCCCCGCTGCATACAGCGGAGAAACGCTGACAGCCATCCTGAGCGCATACGAACTGCCGTCTGCACCTGCACCGGTTCCGGTTACACCTGAGCCTGCTCCTGTGCCCGCACCTGAGCCTGCCCCCGCGCCCGCACCGGTGGAGGATGAGGACGATGACAAGGTGCCGGATGCACTTGACAAATGTCCGGGCACACCTCCGGGAGCCAGAGTGGATGAAAGAGGCTGCTGGGTGCTTCACATCAACTTCGATTTCGACAAGTCTGTGATCAAAGCCCAGTACTATCCCGCGCTTGATGAAGTAGTTCAGATTATGAACAAATACAGCTATCTGAACGTGGAAGTGGAAGGCCATACCGACAGTGTCGGCACTGATGCCTACAACCAGAAGCTTTCTGAAAGACGTGCCAATGCTGTCAAAAACTATCTGGTAAATAAGGGTGGCATCAATCCGTCCCGTCTGACAACTGTGGGATACGGGGAAAGCAAGCCTGCAACTTCCAATGCAACAAGGGAAGGCCGGGCCAAAAACCGGAGGGTGGAACTGACTCCCAGATAATTCGTTATAAAAGACAGGGACTCATTCAGTCCATCAACTGAAAACAGATACCTCCCCGATGTGCAGCCTGTTTTGCATGCCGGGGAGGTATTTTTTTGCCCATGATAAGGGGCATGAATTTGCTCAAATATTCTGCAATACCCATTCACCGTTGATTTTTGTCCAATGTTGCCAGTTTTTTCCCTTTGACTGCCCATTGTTTTTTGGACAAATCTGTTTTCAGCAGTGATTTGGTATCATACCAATTCCCCATTGAAAAGATACTTGCAAGCAGGAAAAAAAGAGGTTTCCGTGTGTTCAAAAAACCGGATTTTTCGGAAAAACTTATGTTTCAGATCAGTGGCGAATTGGTATCATACCGATTCCCCATTGAAAACATGCTTTCTGGCCAGTCTGTTTTAACTGCAGGGGACACAAAGGGCACAAAAAACTGACAGGACTTTATAAAATCAACGGCGAATCGGTATCATACCGATTCCCCATTGAAGATATACTTTAATCCCGTTCCCGTGATCAGCGCCAATCCCATTAAGTCAGGGAATCTCCGGAGTGTCAAAATGAAGTGAAACGGAATTTTGGCCTCATTTTCCGGATTGTTTCAGTGTCCCTGACTTTCCGTTCGGGACTCCTCCGCCTTAACTTAATGGCATTGATTCAGAAAGCGGGAATGAGGGCAGGTATTGTATGAATTTAATGGCGAATTGATATCAGATATGAATCACGGACTGTTTTGTTTTGACTTTTCCGCTTTCAGAATATAAAATGCACCAAGGTATGGCAGAATGAAACGCAATCATGTATCATCATGGGCAATGAAGGAGGAAAAAGGAATGAGGCTGAAGAGGTATGCAAAAACACTGACACTGACAGGGCTCGTTTTTCTGGTGGCAGGCTGTGCTGCCAAACGTCCGGATTTTCAAATTCAGGATCTCAATCCTCCGGTGCAGTCAGGAAAATATGTGCAGGCGGTGGACAACTTTCTGATCATTCTGGATGCTTCGGATTCCATGTCAGGGACTTACGCAGGAAAACAGAAGTTCGAAATCGCCAGGGAGATGCTGGCCCATATGAACCGGACCATTCCGGAAATCAATCTGCTTGGAGGACTCAGAGTCTGCGGAAACACCCCGTCAGGCACTGAAACGGAACTGACCTACGGTTTTTCGGATTATACCATGTCCAGAACTCTGGAGGATGCACTGTATGAAATTTCCGGACCGGCAGGCAGAAGTTCTCTGGGTATGGCGATCCAAAAAGGAACAAAGGATCTCAAGCCCAGGAAAGGCAGATCAGCAGTAATTGTTGTCAGTGACGGAAAGGTGACAGACAATCCTGCGGCATCCGCAAAGGAAATGAAAGCGGAGCTGGGTGAAAATGTCTGCATTTACAGTGTCTTTGTCGGAGACAATCCAAAAGGGAAAAAGGTGATGGAAGAATTGGCTCTGGCCGGAGAATGCGGATTTGCCGAAAAGGCTGAGATGCTCAACTCCCCCACAGATATGTCCGGATTTGTCAGAAAAATCTTTCTGAAACCTGTGGCAGGCAGTCCCCCCGCGGAAAGTGCCGAGGAAGTAAAAATTGTTCCTGTATATGCTCCGCCAGTATCTGAAGGCAAAGAAGATACGGATGGAGATGGTATCGAGAATCCCAATGATGCCTGTCCGGATACCCCCAAAGGCGTTCAGGTGGATGAAAAAGGGTGCTGGGTGATCGGAAGTGTTCTGTTTGATTACAATCAGTGGCGCATCAAAGCCGAATATTTTTCCACACTGGACAATGTGGCTGAGGTGATGAAAAGCAATCCCGGCCTGCATGTTCGGCTGGAGGGACATACAGACAATGTGGGCTCCGCCGGATACAATATGCGGCTGTCAGAAAAACGGGCCGAGGCTGTGAAATCCTGGCTGATGAAAAAAGGCATCAGTGCCCGGCGGCTTGAAACCATCGGATACGGATTCAGCAAACCCGCCGCATCCAATGATACCGGTGATGGCCGGGCCAAAAACCGCAGGGTTGAACTGGATTCGATGAGGGTAAGATAATTTTTTGCAGTATGCCTGCCGGGAGACGGATTTCCTGAACCCGGCACAGCAAACAGGGCAAGCCCGCGCGTTCGGACAAACAGGAAAGCATGAACACAGTAAATTTGTTTTCTTTCCTGCCTGTTTTGCCTCAGTTGAAAAACACATATTGACATTAAAACAGCCCTTTTTCCGGATATTCACGGAAAAAGGGCTGTTGGTTTCATCCTGAAATGTCAGCCACTATTCCTCAGGCTCAAAATCACCTTTGCCGGCGCCGCAGACCGGGCATTCCCAGGAATCAGGCAAATCCTCAAAAGAAGTCCCCGGATTCACGCCATTGTCCGGATCTCCCTGTGCGGGATCATACACATAGCCGCAAATGGAACATACGTATTTTTTCACAGTAATCTCCTTTTCAGTTATCAGTTGCAAGTTGCAGAACCATCTTCAAACAGTGATACTTGTACTCTGTCAAGTTTTAAATGACAGGCAGTTTTTCCTGTGATTATCGAAATCAAAGTCTTTTTTACCCGTCAACATAATCTTGACAGAACACTTGTCAGATTGTTTCAATAAAGCCTTTTACCTTCTGTTCAATTTCATCACGGACTTTCCGCATGAAATCCATATCCTTTCCTGCGGGATCAGGCAAATCCCAGTCTGTTTTCTGCGCACCGGGCACAAAGGGGCAGGCTTCGCCGCAGCCCATTGTGATGATAAACTGGGGATTGCCGTGTTTTATGGCATTGTCAATGGACTGGGGAATGCGGAATTCCATGTCAATGCCTTTTTCCGCCATGACCTCTTTCATGAGCGGATTGACCTGTGCTGCGGGTTCACTGCCGCCCGCGACCACATCCAGCCGATCTCCGGCCAGATACTGGGCAAATGCCCCTGCCATCTGGCTGCGGCACGCGTTTTCCCTGCACGCAAACAGAACTTTTTTCCGGTTCAGGAAAGGGGCAAGCAGTTTGGCAACCGCGTCTTTCACATCCTGATGCACAGTGGGATGTTTTTCCATATCCCCTTTGTGCTCAATCTGCCAGTAATACAGGCTGCCCTCATACTTTGCGCCCACTGCATCAAAAAAATATTTGGCAGTGAGATCAATGCCCAAAAAGAGATTTTTGCCTTTGGTGGCTCCCTGGGAAATCATGAAGCCCCGGCGCATGCTCCGCCCCGGATCTGTGAGATTGAGACGGTATTTGCGCGCCCAGAGGGTCTGGCTTCTGTCAATGAGCGCCTTTAACTGTGCTGTCACATTGTAGAAAAAAACAGGGGACGCGGGAACCACCACGTCAGCCCTGCGGAGCAGAGAGTATATCTCCGGGTCCATGTCATCCTTGATGGGACACAGACCTTTTTTCTCACATGTGGTGAACTCTTTGCACGGTTCAATATGCTTTTTGCACACGTCCACGATACAGGTTTGCGCGCCAAATTTTTCTGCCTCTTCCATGAAAAGATTCAGCAGAAACTCTGTGTTTCCCTTTTTGCGGGGACTTCCCTGCAATCCAAGTGCAAACATGGCCAATATCCTTATTTTTTGTGACAGGCACTGCAGGAAGTGGGGCCGGTTTTCACGCCCTCTTTTTTCTTTTCCTTATGGCAGGCAATGCACTGATCGTTCATCACCTGCTTGGCTTTCAGCTTGCTTTCGGCTTTCATTTTGTCAATGATGCCGGCTTCCTGTGCAAACAGGTCATGGCAGAGTTTGCAGTCTCCCAGTGCTGTCTGATGCTGCTGATGGGGCAGAGTCACATCCCCCATATTTCCGGCCTTCAGCACGATTTTCTCCGCCCCTCTGTTCTGCTCCGCAATGGCAAGCACTGCCATGCAAAGCACACCAAATGCAATGAGGAAAATCTTTTTTGTGTTCATTTCCCTGCCGCTCCTTTCGTTTTGGGTTCAGGTTGTAAACAGATTCTTTTTCCGGGGTGCCAAACTGAAAGTTTGGCACCCCTTCATTTTTGTTCATTGACGCAGAAAAATGGAATCCGCTTTTTGCAGACTTAATACGCCTCTTCCAAATCCTCTTTGCTGACCTTTCCCTTAAACAGACTGTATGCCCATGTCTGATAGGCAATGACAAGGGGAACAAAAATCAGTGCCACAATGAGCATGATTTTCAGGGTAAGGGGACTGGACGAGGAATTGAAGGCCGTGAGACTGTAAGCAGCATCAATTCTGGACGGAAACACAGTCGGGAACAGACCGATGATGCCGAAAAAGGTGCAGCAGACAATGGCCAGAGAGGAAGAAAACCAGGCAGTGAAATATGCCTTTTTCATCAGGAAAAACTTTGTCTGCACAAAGGCGGCCACATTGATGATGATCAGCAGAAACAGCACGGGATTTGCGTAATAGTTGTCATAGAGTTTTGTTTCGTATTTGGTGGCAATGAGGAAAAGAACAGCCACGGCCAGCATAATCCACCATACGCCATTGGCAAATCGATCTGCCCGTTCCTGCAGCCGGCCTTCGGTTCTGATGCTCAGCCACAGAGCGCCGTGTTCCAGAAAAAGGAACAGGAACAGCAGTCCGCCCAGCACACCGTATCCGTTGAGCAGCCCCAGAAGGGTTCCGTGATACCCATGCGCATCAATGGGAAGACCCCGGAAGATATTGGCAAAGGCCACACCAAAAAGGAAGGCCGGAGCCGCGCTGCCGATGAAAATGCACATATCCCATACGCCGCGCCAGTTGTCATTGTGAACTTTGCTGCGGAATTCCATTGCCACCCCGCGCAGAATCAGCGCGAAAAGAATGAGCATCAAAGCTGCATAAAGCGAGGAAAACATGGTGGCATACAAAACAGGGAAGGCCGCAAATGTCACACCGCCTGCCGCAATCAGCCACACTTCATTGCCATCCCACAGCGGCCCCATCGCGCTGATCATCGTGCGTTTCTCTTCGTCCGTTTTTCCCATAAAGGGAAGAAGGGTGCCAATGCCGAAATCAAAGCCCTCTGTCATGAAAAAAACAGCCCAGAGCAGGCCCCAGAGGAAAAACCAGGTAATCTGCAATTCCATAATATCACCTCCCCCTTATATCTCTGCCGGATTGGCGGTTTGAGGTCCTTTGGCGGCATTTTGGGCAATGAGCCAGAATCCCACCGCCCCAAGCAGCCCGTAAACCAGAATGAACGCGGCCAGGGATATGCCCACCTGGGAAGCCGCAATGGGAGAGGCGGCATCAGAGGTTCTCATGAGCCTGTAAACAATCCAGGGCTGACGTCCCACTTCTGCCACCACCCATCCTGCCAGATTGGCAATATAGGGCAGCGGAAGAGAAAAAAGCATGGCTGTCAGAAAAGCGGGGCTGTCTGCCAGACGCTTCCGCAGCATCCAGCCGATGGCCGTAATCAGGATGAACCAGGTTCCCAGAGCCACCATCAGGCGGAAAGATCCAAAGGTAATCAGCACCGGAGGCCGGTCTTCTTTGGGGAAATCTTTGAGCCCCCTGACCTCGCCGTTGAAATCTCCGGTCACCAGAAGGCTGAGCATTCCGGGAATTTCAATCATTTCCAGAAGATTGCGCTCATTTTTTTCATCCGGAATCACCAGAAGATAAAAAGGCGCATTGCTTTTGGTTTCCCAGTGGGCTTCCATGGCTGCCAGTTTTTCCGGCTGCACCTCCCCCACATGGGAACCGTGAAAATCGCCAATCACGGCAACAAACAGAGAAGCTGCAAGGCCCAATGGCAGTGCTGTTCTGAAGGAACGGGTGAAAAAATCCGTGTGCTGCTTTTTGAGCAGATGCCACGCGCTGATGCCCATGACAAAAAAAGCGCCCAGTACAAAAGCGCCGCTTACCACATGAAGAAATTCCAGCCAGGCAAAACCGTTGGTGACAACCGCTGTGAAATCCGTGAGTTCTGCTCTGCCGTTGTGAATGTCAAAGCCCACAGGATGCTGCATCCATCCATTGGCTATCAGAATCCAGATGGCTGACAGATTGGATGCAGCGGCAATCAGCCACATGCAGGCTGCATGTGCCTTTTTGGACAGTTTTTTCCATCCGAACACCCAAACGCCGATCAAAGTGGATTCCAGAAAAAAGGAGGTGGTGGCCTCAATGGCCAGCAAAGAACCGAAAATATCGCCCACATACTCGGAATATTTGGACCAGTTGGTTCCAAACTGAAACTCCAGAGTGATTCCGGTGACAACGCCCAGGGCAAAATTGATCAGAAACAGCCTGCCCCAGAATTTGGTCATGCGCAGCCAGGTTTCATCCCCTGTCCGGACATACCGGGTTTCCATGTACGCGACAAGCACGGACAGGCCCAGCGTCAGCGGAACAAACAGAAAATGGAACATGGTGGCCGCGGCAAACTGCAGGCGTGAAAGCAGCACAACATCCATAATCTCTCCTTAATTGCGAAAGGTAAGGGTTATAAAAAAGATTCCGGATTCCGGAACCCCGTGGCAAAAAAAACAGACAGTGCGCAACTGAATGTTTTTCTCATCATACACAAAAGAGACCGGAATCCGCAGGAGAAAATTCCCGCAGTTTCCGGTCTCCGCAGAACAGAGTATTTTGATCACATATTAAATTCAGGTCGTTCCTTCCAGCTTGCACTGGGTGAAATCAATCTCTTTGCCGCATTTGGCACATTTATGGGGTCTGTTGAATTCATCGGAAAAGATTTCCTTTGCTTCTCCGCAACTGGGACATTTGCAGGAAAAGGATTTCAGACTTCTGAAATCTTCAAAACCGGGACAATGCTGAGGTGTGTTTGCCATTGTTATCCTCCTTATATTGAACGGTTGGAAAAAACAGGATCATCCCTGCTTACACCCTTATTTGGCAAGTTTTTTGGCGATTTCCTTTCCATAGGACTGCGCCATCTGAATTCCTCCGCCCAAAGACGCGGATTTGAGCATCAGGGCATCTCCCACCATATCCATTTTGAAAATATTTTTCATGGTGTCAAAGATGCGGCCCGGAGCCTCACCGCTCCAGCCGTATGCCCCGAACGCGCCCCCGACCTTTCCTTCCAGACCGGCTTTTTCAGCCATGAAGAGCATGGTTTTCATTTTGTCCATCATCCCACCATGATAGGTGGCTGAACCGAAAACCAGCGCATCATATCCCTGCAGATCGGTTTCCTTTTTGATTTCCCTGACATCCACCACAGTGGCTTCCATCCCGGAAATCCGGATTCCCTCACCGATGAGCTGCGCGATCTTTTCTGTCTCTTTGGTTCTGGAAGCATACACAATCAACACTTTTGGCATTATCTCTCCTTATTTGATCCGTTTGTCAATACCTTCCCTGGAACAGTCCGGAGTATAGCAGGTGTTGTTGACAAATTCACACTTCTGTTTGCATGACGGACATTCCGCGGGAGGGGCCTGCGCCTCCAGGGTATATCCGCATTTCTGACATTTCCAGCTTGTCATAACTCCCCCTCTCAGTGTTCAGTTAGCAGTTGTCAGTATCCGCTGCCCGTGTTTGCCGACACCTGCCAACTGTTCACTGACAACTGATAACTGTTTTCTGGCTATGCTTTCCAGAACCCGTGAATATTGCAGTATTCTCTGGCTGTCACGCTGGCAGCGTCAACCTTGAACACAGCTTCGGGTTTGTCTCCGGGCTTGAGGAACTGCCGGTAGGTTTTTCCGTCTGCAATGATTTCAATCCACTGAATATAGTGCTTTTCTTCCATGGGATGTGCCACAGAGCCCACTTTCACCTTCACTCCGCCGTCAATCTTTTCAATGACCGGAACATGTTTCTCCTTGGCCGCATCCACCGTGTTTTCCGTCATCAGTTTCATGGGTTTGCCGCAGCAGACCAGTTCACCTTTGCCGCCGACCAGTACCTCAACAATATTGCCGCATGCCTCACATTTGTAAACCTGCAGTCTTTCTGCCATTCATCGCTCCTTTCCGTGTTTTTAAGATTGTGGGGTTATGATGTTGACAACAATACAGAATGAATTGGGGACGCCGCAGCCGGATAACGGGAAAAAGTCATAAAAAATGCGGAAAACTGTGACTGTATCCTGAAAAAACGGTACGGCAGTCAGATTTTCTAATATATATTCATTTCATGAATTTTTCAAGTTTTTATGACAAATGCTTTTTTGTTTTTGTGTTTTCAGGTAATTACCATGCAGAAGACAGTGTCCTTCATCTGTTTCTTTCTGCTTTGTTCCCGAAATCATTGCTTTTGCCCCATATGAAAATTATATTTTCAGATATTCCCGCAAAACGCGGGGACAGGCTGACTCATTTTTTGAAATGGAGGAACACGCATGAACAATCGCTTTCGCACTGCGATTCTTCTGGGACTGATGACCATGTGTGTCATGATCATTGGCCGGATGATCGGCAGCAGAGGGGGCATGTTCACTGCCCTGATTTTTGCCGCAGGCATGAATTTTTTCAGTTACCGGTTTTCAGACAGGATAGTGCTGAAGATGTACAATGCCCGCGAGATCAGCCTTCATGATGCTCCGCAACTGTATGACTTGGTGCAGACCCTTGCACATCAGGCCGGACTTCCCATGCCCAAACTCTGCATCATTCCCCGGGACACGCCCAACGCTTTTGCCACGGGCAGAAATCCGGAAAATGCTGTGGTGGCTGTCACCGAGGGAATTCTCCGGCTCATGGATCGCTCTGAAATTACGGGCGTTCTGGCCCATGAACTGGCCCATGTGAAAAACCGGGATATTCTCATCGGTTCCATTGCTGCGACCATGGCCGGAGCTATTATTTTCTGTTCAGAGACTTTCTGTCAACTCCCTTATCTTTGACAGAGGCAGGGGGCTGAATTTCCCTGCATCCGGGGGCAGAACAATGCCCTGGCTGCGGAGCCAGTTGGCACGGGTGACAACTGCCGCGCCTGTCAGCAGGTTCATGGCCACAGTCACGGTCTGGCGGTTTTCCGGTTTTTCCAGAAAACTGCCCCTGGTCCATTCATTGAACGCACCAATGGCCGGGCCGCACCATATCTGATAGTCCATTCTCCTGCCCGGATCCCCGGAAACTGCCCATCAGGGAAGACTGACCCAGATAGGAACGGAAAACCAGCGCCATTTTGTGTTTGGGATCTTTTTCAGCCCGGACATTCTGCCGGGGATCGCGTTTTTTTCGAAAAATGTCTGGTTCCTGCCCAGGCCTCCGCAAAACTGCTTTGAAAAATCCCGTCCCAGAATCTGCCCTGCGCCAAAGGGATATCTTCATAGCAGGCATGGCGGTTGTACAGCTCATGGAGTTTGCGCCTAGAGGAAACATGGTTCCCCTTTTTGAGCACCTGCACCTTTACGCCCATTTCAAACATATCCGCAGCCGGAGCCATAATCACATCGGCCTGCCGGGCTTGCGAGCATCTGGCGCACGGCTCGGAAGTGCCGGTTTTCGGTGCAGGCCTGATTCACAGACCTGGTGACCAGATAGGCCGCACCCATGGCAAAAGCGCGGGTCGCGGATTCGGGTGCAATTCCCGCCCAGTCCCACACAGGTGTCTTATAACTGTATTTTCTGGACAGCCTGTCCCGCAGTGCCAGCATGGTGGGGAACAGTGTCAGCGCAGGCCGGTTGTCTGTATGACCTCCGGAATCAGCCTCTGCTGTCAGGTCTTCTGCCATGGGGACAAAACGGGCCAGTCCCGCCTCCTGTTCCGTGATCATCCTTTTTTCCACCAGTTGGCGCAGCAGTTTTTCCGGCGGAGGCGAGAGGAATTTTTCAGCCACCTCCTCCCGTGACATTTTTCCGATCAGTTTGTTGGGACAGACAACTTTTCCCTGCTGATTCCGGTGAATGCCTTTGACGCGGTAATACACCACAGGAAGGGTAAGCCCCAGATAGGCTGACGCGCTGACAATGCGCACTCCGGTTTTCAAATAAAGATCAACCGTTGCGGCCTCGTGATCCGGATCATTGGGACTGTGGATCAGGTTGAATCCAAAAGGAATTTTTCCCAGACGTCTGTGCAGTTCACGGATGGCCTTTTCAATGGCCTCCGGGGAAAGCCCTGCTGCTCCGAAAAAACCAATCATCCCGGCCCGGCCTGCTGCCTCGGTCATTTCCACCGATGTGATGCCGTTTGCCATGGCATCTGCCACATAGGGAAAGCGGAGAGAAAAATTTTTCTTGAAAAGCGGATCTCCCAGATCCTCCGGATGAAGAGGCGGACAGTACGCGCACAGGGGCAGTGCCCCATCTCCCGGAGGCTGCTGTCCGCCCATGAGGACGGTTCCGCTCTGCGCGACAGCAAATTCTTTCCCCTGCCGCAGGATGTATACGGGGCGTCTGAGCCGGAGGATCGCGTCATGAACTGCCCTGAGCCCTTTTTCCGGCAGATCGCGCTCCGGCTTCCACCAGCCTGCAATTCTGTCTGTGGTATTGTGTGATGGTTGCAATATTCTCTGTTCCCGGAAAGATAGTAAGACTGTGTATAACAGTGCAAAAATGTATCCCGATCCCCGGTGCCCATCGGCATTGCCGTGCCCCCGAACAGAAAACGGTTCATCCGAATCCGCAAACCTGATCTTTGGGAGACGGCCTGGAGGATCCGGAAATCTTTTAACTTGGGAGCGGTGAGCTTAACGGGGCAGGAAGGATATTATCATCTGCAAATCCCGAAAATGCCGGAAATCTGATTCCGAAAAGCACTGAAACAGATTTCCGCCCTATATTGCCATATATCAGGATCATTGAGTTTTTGCAATACAGACTGTCTCTGCCGGAGGATTTTTTGCGCTTATCCGCAGATAATCCGAAAATCTTGGTATGGGAAAGCGGGCTGCGGTGATTCTGACACGGATTCGTGCTGAGGCAAGCCTTGCGGATTGTTTTTCTCTTCCCGTCTTTTTTCCCGGACTTTGGCATGAGACTTTCAGGAAAGTGTGCATTATGTTTACATAACAGTTGCCAAATGAACCTGAATCTGTTTTAATGTTTCGCCGTATTTTGGGGAAATGCCTTTCCCCTTCCCGTTTTTTTGGAAAATGACACACGGCGCAAACGCTGAAATTTTGCGGAGAATGCCCAGTCCGGCACTGGCAGCATATGCAAAGGCGCCGTGCATTTTTTTCACAGCGGAATAAGGAGGACAATATGTCAAAATGCCTGTATATCCTGTCAGTATTGATGATTCTGGGACTGCCTGTTTTCCCGGCAATGGCCGACGATACTCCCCTTGCAATGATTATTGATGCAAAGGGGGAGGTGGCATATTCTCCGGATGGCGCTGCTTGGAAACCTGTGAACCGGAACAAATTCCTCTTTGAGGGATGGCGGGTGAAAACCGGAGAGGGCAGCGTGTGCAAACTCTTGAAACACCAGTCTGAAATGATTGAGGTTCTGGCAGGGGGCACGGAAGTGGAAATGGAGGCTGCCCAGACCAAAGTGCTGAGCGGAAATATTTCCGACACCCGTCCGGCCAGAAGCTTCGGGGCTTTTCTGAAACGCCGTTTTGCCAGTGTCCAGAAATACACTGTGACACGTTCCCTGAAACCGGCCAGGGATATCCGGCTGAAAACAGCTCGGGAAATCACGCTTTCCGAAGACTATCCGGATCTGGTCTGGGACAATCCCGGCTCCGAATACAGTTACCAGCTTTTTGTGGGGGACAAAATGTTTGAGATCCCCGGAACACACAAGGATATGGTGCGCTTTCCTGTGCCCGGGCCCTTTCCGGGAGAAAATTCTTACTGTGTCAATGTGCTGTACAAAGGGGAAGTCCTGTATGCTCCCGCGGATCGCAATGTTCTGAAATGGCTTTCAGATGAGGAAAAAAAGGCATTTCATCAGGAGCTGGCCCGCATACTGGAAATTGCTCCGGACAATGAATTTCTGATGGGCGTTTTCATGGAGGAAAAAGGATTCCGGGTGGTGGCCATGGACCGTTACCGGAATTTTCTGGAAGAAAACCCTGATGCCGATGAAGTGAAACCCTTTCTTCTCAGGGTGCTTGGGGATCTGGAACTGGAAAAGCTGAAGAAGGCAGAGATGGCAGGCCTCCATGATCGGCAGAAATAAAAAAGTTTTTTTCAAAGAACATGTTCGGCGGGTTCTGTGTGCATCATGTTGAAAAAATTTGTTAAAAAATACGATATTCTTTTTGTTCTTCTCCTGTTTTTTTTTTCATCACTTGCCGAATACCATGAAATTTTTTCCTTATGGGAAGACCAGACAGTTTTTTTCCGCCACGGAATGCGTTCGGTTTTCGGCATGCGGGAGGAGACAGCCTTCCCTCTGGATCAAATCACACTTGTCACCATAGATGACCGTTTTTTTGATGAATACGGGAAATATCCCCTCAGAAGAGCGGATTTGGCCAAAATTATCCTCAATCTCAAGGCACTGGGGGCAAAAGTCATCTGCGTGGATCTGTTTCTGGATCTGCCGGACGCATGCGGTGATGACAGGCTGCTGGCTGAAGCTGTGGAACAGAGCCCGGTTCTGCTGGCCTCACGGGCTGTTTTTGACAAAGACGGCCGCTTTGAGGATATCCGTTATCCCATCCCCCTCCTCAGGCAGAACGGAAACAGCGGTTATGTCAACCTGACCTCTCCGAGTTCCTCGCTTACCTTTTTGAGCCGTCTGCGCATCTGGCCGGAAATCACGGCACAGGAAGGCGGATGGCCCATTGCTGTGCAGGCTGTATCCGCCTATCTGGGAACCCGGCCTGCGCTGAAAGACAATGTTCTGCACATCGGCAGTCTTTCCATCCCGCTGGATCATTTCGGGGATATGTATATCGATTTCTCCCCCATCCCGGAGGATTACCGCTTTCTCTATCAGTATGGGGGCATTCCGGCTTCCGAGTTTCTCCGGCTTATCTCCGGCATCGGAGCTGCGGGAAAGCCTGAGACGGCGATGTGGGTAAGACAAGATTGTGATTATCGGGGATACTAGCCATTTCCCATGACTGGTTTGTACCCTGTGGGAATGATATACCGGAGCAGAGATCATCGCGGATACCGTCAGCACCCTGCTGCGCGGAGCCCCGCTGCGTCCTGCCCCGCTCTTTGCAGAAATTCTTCTTTCCGTTTTTCTTTGTGCAATTGTTTCCTGTATTTATCAAATCAGAACCCTTCAGTGCAGATCCTGTCCGCCTTTCTCCTGTTTGGCGGATTTGTCTTCTTCTGCACCCTGCTCTATGTGTATCAGGGCACGGTCTTCTCCATGGGATACAACCTGGCAGCGGGAATCTGCGGATATGTCATTCTCAGCTTTTCCGCCTATTCACGGGAGAAAAACTTCTGCGTCGCCAAAGACGGAAAGGGCAGGCTGAAGAAAGCGGCAGGCGGCTGAGGCTGCCAATCAGGCTGAAAACGCGTTCTGTGCAGGCCATGAGCTCCGCACCCCGCTTCATGCCATTCTGGGATTTGCCCAGATCGTGGGCAAAGTCCGAATCTTTCACAAACTTCAAAAGGATCATCTGCAGGATCATCACGGACAGCCGGGGAGCATCTTTTGACCATTATCAATCAGATTCTTGACCTTTCCAAAGTGGAAGCCGGGCGGATGTCTGTCAATGAAAAGGGTTGATCTCCCGGAATCTGCGCAGAAGTGGAAAATGTGTTCATGAAAGCACAGAGCAGGGACGGGCCTTGTGCGGAAACTGATCCGCAACTACCTGCCCGGATTCGGACGGATCGGATCCGGCTTCGGCAGATTCTCATCAATCTTGTGGGCAATGCCGTCAAATTCATTTCTGAGATCGGTATGGATCAAAGTCACCCCGAGACAGCGGAGCATGCGGCTGTACGGAAGAAAAATCTGTGCAGATGATCCGATTTGAAGTGGAGGATACAGGTCCGGGCATTGCAGCCGAAGAAAGGGAAAGCCTTTTCAATGCCTTTGTGCAGACCGAAACCGGCCGCAAATCTCTGGAAGGGTCAGGGCTGGGACTGGCCATCAGCCGCCAGTTTGCAAAGCTGCTGGGAGGCGAGCTGACAATGAACAGTCCGTGCCGAACAGAGGAACAGAACGCAACTGAGGGCAAAATCGGCATCAAAGGGCCGGGGGCTCTGTTCTCTTTTCATATCCGGTGCGGCGTGCCGGATATTTCGGAAAAAGATGTTTCAGGAGCAAATCTTTTGGAAAAAAAGCAGGAAGAGACAAAAGAGAAAACTCTTCTTTCCCCCATCCCCCCGGAATCTGTGAAAGCTGTGCCGGGAAAAGATGCATTTGCGAATCTTCCCCCGGAGTTGCCGCTGCATCTGCGCCAGGCTGTCCATGAACTGGATGACGACAGAATCAGCAGCCTGATCCAAGAGATACGAAAGCATGATCCCGCTGTGTCCGAATTTCTGGAGCTGCTGGTTCGTGAATTCAGATATGAAGAACTTCTCAGAATGCTTCCGGAAATGCCTTAATGTCTGCCGCTGAATCCTGCATGACGGTTTGAATCCCGGTTTCAGATACGTTACCAGGTTCTGCTGACATTTCAGATCCGGCCGCGGGAATGAAGATTTGACAACTTTCAAAAACTTGTCAAATCTGATCGGAACCTGATGATTGCTTCGCATTATTAATCCGGCAATTTTTAATACCAAAAATAAACATGAAATATTTTAATAATTTAAAATAGTTATAATAACTGATTGTTGTGGTGTTTAATTGCCGGTTTAATAATAAAACAGATTCATCATTGACCATTAAAAGCTGCCCCGGAGGGGAACATGATGCCCAGATTCTCAGAAAGGCTCAGAAAGGCTGCCCTGTTTTTTCTTTGTGTATTCTCCGGAGCCCCTGCCCGGGCTGCGGATCTTCCCGCATTTTCTCAGGAGATGAATGCCGGGGTTCTGCTGATCGGGGGGCTGCTTCTTGTCTTTGTGACAGCCTATGCCCTCCGCCTCCGGGCAAAGCTGCGCTGTGTCCGTGCACAAAACGAAGAGGATTCATCTCAAAAAGCAGAGGTGCAGGAAGCTGCCGATGATGCACGCAGATCCGAGCCGGTGGAGGATACACTCAGAGAAGATTTTCTTTCCGATGTTTCCCATGAGCTGCGAACCCCTCTGATCGGAATTATCGGCATTGCGGACGCCATGCTCGCCGGAGCCGCTGGGCAGATCAGTCCGGAACTGAAAAAAAATCTTACCGTCATTGCAGGCTGCTGCCGCAGACTTTCCCATATGGTGAACAATGTTGCGGATCTTGCCCGAGTGAAGCACAAACGCATTGAACTCAGTCCCCGTCCCATCTGCATACAGCAGCTCACCGACATTGTCCTCACCTTTTGCAGGCCCCTTGTTTCCGAAAAACCTGTAAAACTCATCAATGCCATTGATCCGGAAATTCCGCCTGTTCATGCTGACGAGGATCGCGTGCAGCAGATTCTCTGCAATCTTGTGGGCAATGCCATCCGTTTCACCGATGAGGGCAGGGTGGAGATTTCCTGCCGCCTCCTCAGTGCAGACGAAATTGCGGTACGGATTTCTGATACCGGAAGCCGGCATGTCAGTCCGGAAAAAATTTTCAGTTCTGCCGAACCGGAGTTACGGGGAACAGGAGATTCGCCCGGCACCGGCATCAGTCTTTCCCTTACCCGGAAACTGGTGGAAATGCACGGCGGCAGGATATGGGCTGAATCCGGTGCGGGTGAAGGAACGGTTTTCTGTTTCACCCTTCCGGTTTCCCATGAAATGCCTGATGCGGAACTCTCCAGAATCAATGAGAGTTTTCCCTGTGCCCGGGAAGCGGTACTGCCGGAAAAGGTGTGCATTGCGAAAGTCCCCGGACAGGGCACAGAAAAAAGCGCACGGATTCTGGTGGTGGATGATGATCCGGTTCATCTGCAGGTGGTGGTGAGTTTTCTTGCTGTTGAAAATTATGAGGTTCTGACAGCGGCAGAGGGAAACGAGGCTCTGGAATTCCTGGACAAAGAGGAAAAACCGGATCTGATTCTGCTGGATGTGGTCATGCCCGGAAAATCCGGCTTTGAAATCTGCAGGGATATCCGGAAAAAGTATTCCCCCGGTGAGATGCCTGTCATCATGCTCACAGCCAAAAACCGGGTTCCGGATCTGGTCAAAGGCTTTGAATCCGGGGCAAATGATTATCTGAGCAAACCCGTATCCCACCGGGAACTGATTTCACGGGTCAAAACCCATATCCATCTCAATTTTTCAGACAGAGCTTTGCGGGAGAGTGAAAGAAAGTATCGGGAAATATTCGAAAATGTCTTTGATTTCTGGTTCACGCACGATCTGGATGGAAATATCATGGAAAGCAACCTGCCCTTCAAGCAGGGCTGGGGATATGAAAATGCCGATGTCACCCGCATGAACATAAGGGACATGCTGGCTCCCCGGTATGCGGACAGATTTCCCATGTATATGGACAGAATTCTGCATGACGGCAAATACGGGGGAATCACCTGCTGTCTTACCCGTGAGGGAGAGGAGAGGATGCTGGATTTCCGGGTGGCACTTATCCGGGATGAAAAGGAACGTCCGCTCAGTGTGCGGGGAACAGCCAGGGATGTGACCGAACGGATGCAGTTTGAGAAAGAAAAGGCCGAGCTGGAAAAACAGATCCGCCAGTCCCAGAAAATGCAGGCCATTGGAACCCTGGCCGGGGGAATTGCCCATGATTTCAACAATATTCTTTTTCCCATCATCGGTTATACGGAAATGGTGCTGGAGAGAATGGCAGGCGATGATCCCTCCCGCAATGATCTTGAAGAAGTTCTGCGGGCCGCAAACCGGGCTGCGGATATGGTCCGCCAGATTCTTTCCTTTGCCCGTCAGACCGAGGAAGAATGGAAACCCATGCAGATTCATCCGGTCATCAAGGAAGCCCTGAAACTTCTGAAGACTTCTCTGCCTGCCACCATTGAAATCCGCTCGGACATTCCGGCCGGAACCGACTGTGTTCTGGCCGATCCCAGCCAGATTCACCAGATTGTCATGAATCTGTGCACCAATGCCTATCATGCCATGCGGGAAACAGGCGGTGTGATGGGCGTGAGCCTGGAGAGTCTGTTCATTGATGCCAAAAACAGTGTCCCGGTTCATGATATGATGCCCGGTCCCTGGTTCCGGCTCACGGTCAGTGACACCGGATGCGGAATGGCCCCGGAGGTGATGGAACGGATATTTGATCCCTATTTCACCACACGTCCCATGGGCGAGGGAACCGGAATGGGGCTGGCTGTGGTGCATCGGATTGTCAGCAATCTGCGGGGCCATATCACCGTATCCAGCACGGAAGGAAAGGGCAGTGTTTTTCAGATATGGCTGCCCCGGCTTGAACCCGAAAGTGGAGAATCCGAACCTGAGGCAGCGCCGGAGCCTGCGGGCGGCAGCGAACGGATTCTGGTGGTGGATGATGAACAGCAGATTGTGGACATGATACGCAAAATGCTTGACGGCATGGGCTATGATGTCACGGTGCGGTACAGCAGTCCGGACGCGCTGGAAGCCTTCCGGGTCAATCCGGACAGATTTGATCTGGTCATCACAGATCAGACCATGCCCAATCTTACGGGTGCAGAGTTCTGCAGGGAACTGATGAAAATCCGCCCGGATGTGCGAATCATTCTGTGCACAGGCTTCAGTGATCTGATTTCACGGAAAAAAGCATTTGATCTGGGCATCCGGGGCTTTCTGATGAAACCGGTGGAAAAAAAGGATCTGATCCGCACCATCCGGGAAGTGCTGGATGGGAAAACCGGGCTGGAAAACGGGGAATGTTTGGAATAGTCATCAATGCTGTCTGTTTTCCAAAGCAGCAGACGATCTGCCGGTGAAATCCGGAAACCCTGAGGTTTTTTAAAACCCTGAGAGTTTTTAACAGTTTATTTTAATACAGATCCCAAGGAAAATGTCAGGAGGAAGAAAAATTATGCTCATCCCTTTTTTGCAGGGATTTGGAATCAGCGGAGGGCTGATTGTTGCCATTGGTGCGCAGAACGCCTTTGTTCTTTCTCAAAGTGTCCGGCGCAATCATCATATGATCATCGCACTGATTTGCAGCCTGTGTGATGCCACGCTGATAGCAGTGGGCATTGCGGGTGTGGGAACCCTGGTGGCTTCCCAGCCTTTTCTCATGCAGATTGCCGCATGGGGCGGGGCTGCATTTCTGTTCTGGTACGGGCTGGGCGCGTTCCGCTCTGCGCTGCGGGGCGGAAGACTTGAGGCAGATGCCCAGACCGTATCCACAATGCGCTCGGTCATCCTGGCCACTCTGGCCGTGACACTGCTCAATCCCCATGTGTATCTGGACACCATTGTTCTGATGGGCAGTGTCAGCGGGCAGTTTGCGGGAACCGGCCGACTGTGGTTCGGAATTGGCGCCATGACAGCGTCTTTTATCTGGTTTTTTTCCCTGAGCATGGGCGGGCAGATGCTCGCGCCCCTGTTTCGGAAACCACTGGCCTGGCGTGTGCTGGACGGGCTGGTCTGCATCACCATGTGGGGCATTGCCGTTTCCCTGCTCATGGCAGAGCATGCGGATGCAGCATGAACGCATATATGGGTTTGCAGCAGCTTTTGAAATAATGGCATCCATGCCGGATGACTTATGCAAAACAGACAACAGGACAAGTTGCCGCAGGAAAGGAAGCAGCGGTGATGGATTTGCATCACTCGCCGGACACAAACATTTGCATAAAGATTGGGCCGAGCATCAAATCCCCTGACAATTTCCCGCAGGGGCGGGTTTGAAATCCGTCCCTGCGGCTTTTTCAACCGCTGTTACCCATTATCAAACATTTTTTTGTCAATTATTTTATTGAATTGTTTATTGAAGAGGAAGAACAGAAAACAATGAATCTGGATATACTGACCCCGCGAAAGGCCATGAACAAAGCCTTTCTGAAGATCAAACCGGTCAGAAATGAGTTTGAGAATTTCCGGACGCATCTGCTTGGAGTGCTGGATCGGATTGATGAAAAGGAATCAGAGGAATTCCACAAAAATCTTGTCTCAGATTTTCTGCGGAAAACCTTTTATGATCCGAGCCACTTCATCAACACCAAAGGTCACACCGATCTGGTCATTCACAGCGGAAAGGATGCGCAGAGTCCGGTGGCTGTGATCATGGAAACCAAAAAACCGGGCAGCAGAGCGGAAATGCTGCGGACGGACAATATCAATGTGAAGGCATTTCAGGAACTTGTCCTGTATTATCTCCGGGAAAGAATCAGCGGGAAAAATCTGCAGATCCGCCATCTCATTGCCACTGACATTTATGAATGGTTTGTTTTTGATGCGAATTTGTTTGAAAGGGAATTTGCACAGAACAGAAATCTCATTTCTCTTTTCACCGAGTTTGAGGCAGGCCGTCTGTCAGGGAAAACAACTGATTTTTTTTACAGGGAAATTGCCGAGCCCGCGATTGCCGGAATCACAGCGGAAATTCCGTTTGTCCATTTTGACATCCGGGAATACGAACATGCGCTGCGGAATCCAAACCCGGAAAATGACAGCAGACTCATTGATCTTTTCAAAATTTTCTCGCCCGATCATCTGCTGAAACTTCCCTTTGCCAATGACAGCAACAGTCTGGACAGAAATTTCTACGCGGAACTGCTGCACATCATCGGTGTGACCGAGACCGGAAAAGGGGGAAAAAAGCTGATTGAAAGGAAAAAAAAGGATGAGAGGGATATTGGTTCCCTGATTGAAAATGCCATTATCCAGATTGATTCTCTGGGCAAAATAAACAGACTTGAAAATTCTGAGCATTTTGGAGCCACATATGAGGAAAAACTTTTCAGTGTCGGTCTTGAACTTGCGGTCATATGGGTAAACCGGGTTCTTTTCCTCAAGCTGCTGGAGGCACATTTGATAAACTGTCACAAAGGTGATCGGTCATATGCGTTTCTGCACACAGGAAAAATCAGAAATTTTGATGATCTCAACTGTCTTTTTTTTCAGATACTTGCCAGGAGATTGAACGAGAGGGGCCGTCATCTGCGGGAGGGTTTTGCAAAAATTCCCTGGCTCAACAGTTCCCTGTTCGAACCCGCTGGCCTTGAACATCAGACCATTTTTGTCAGCAATCTCAAGGATGCATACAGACTGCCGATCTTTTCCTCCACTGTGCTGAGGGATGAGAAGGGAAGGAAACGCACAGGGGAACTCAGGGCATTGGAATATCTGTTTGCCTTTCTGGACGCATATGATTTTGGATCTGAGGGACAGGAGCAGATACAGGAGGAGAAAAAATCCCTGATCAGCGCGTCTGTTCTGGGGCTGATTTTTGAAAAGATCAACGGATATAAAGACGGTTCCTATTTCACTCCCGGATTTGTGACCATGTACATGTGCAGAGAGACTGTGCGCCGTGCGGTTGTGCAGAAGTTCAATGAAAGAAAAGGCTGGGAGAGTGCAGAGATTTCGGTGAACTGTACAATAAAATTGAGGACATGAAAGAAGCCAGTGAAATTGTCAACAGTCTGAAAATCTGCGATCCGGCTGTGGGTTCCGGGCATTTCTGGTTTCCGCTCATAATGAAATCATTGCGGTGAAAAACAGTTGAAAATCCTGCGAGATCGTGAGGGAGAAAGACTGAAAAGGATAATACGTGAGTGGTGAATGATGAACTTCACTGTGACAGATGAGGACAGAAAGTTTTTGCCTATCATCCCCAAGCAGGGGAAAGTCAGCGGGTGCAGGAAGCTCACTTTTCCATGAAAAACAGACCATTATTGAGAAATGCCTGTTTGGAGTCGGATATAAATCCCAATTCGTGAAAATCTGCCAAATGCTGGCACCTGTGGATTGAACTGCTCAAATGCGTATTACAGAAATGAAACAGAGGACTAGAACCGCTTCCAAACATTGACATCAACATCCGATGCGGAGAACTCTCTGCATCAACCGTTTTCCCTTTGGATGCGGATGTGAAACAGGTTATGAAAAAAGGCGATGGACGGTTGACGCATAGGATGCTGTTCAGAACCTACCGGGAATCCCGAAATCATGAAGAAAAACGGGCATTGGAAAAACTGATGGCGGACATCAGAAAAGATTTCCGTTCTGAACTCGGTGCAAACAATCCCAAAGAGAAATCTCTGGCAAGACTGTCAGGGGAACTGCATGATCTGCTCAGTCAGAATCATCTGTTTGAGCAGACAGCCAGAGAGAAAAAGGCACGGGAGCAGAAGCGAAAAAAGCTGGAGGCCGAAATCAGCAGACTCAGTGCGGAAATTAAGGAGATGCAGAGCGGCAGAATGTATCACAACGCGTTTGAATGGAAGTTTGAGTTTCCCGAAGTGCTCAGTGATGAAGGCGATTTTGTCGGATTTGACATGGTGATTGGCAATCCGCCGTATGGCGTATCCTTCACTGCTCAGGAAAAGGAATTTTTCAGGGAAAATTACGAAAGTGCCAGAACCGTCAAAGACATGCAGAAAGGCTCCACCGACTCCTTCAGTCTCTTCATGGACAAAGGGCTGCAACTGTGCAGCACCAATGCCATTCTGTCATATATCGTTCCCCTGTCTTTTGTTTCTGGGGAATCCATGAGCGCTCTGCACAATATGATGTTCAGAACCTGCGAAACAATCCGTGTGTCAACCTATTCAAACAGACCCCAGAAAATATTTGAAAATGCGGATCAGCGGACAGCCATTGTCATCTGCCACAAGAACGGCAGACCGACACAGAATCTATACACCACAAAGGTCAACAAGCGTTACGAGGACCTGGCTGCGGATGTGATAAAGCATCTGCAACATGACGGTTATCCCTGGGTGAAATACGGACGCATTCCCAAAGTCGGTTCTGAGATTGAAATTGGAATTCTGCAAAAACTGTTTGCCATAAAAACAGGGCTTTCCGATCTGTTTGATGAAAAAGGACTGCCGGTTTACTATCGCATCGCGGGAGGCAGATATTACAATATTATCACAAATTTTTCAACTAATTCCACACAGGAAAAATTTTTTCTTGTAAAGAAAAATTATCAGAATCTGATTGGTGCAGTTTTAAGCAGCAATTTGTATTACTGGTTTTCTCATATTTATTCTGACAATCTGCATCTGAAATCATATGAACTTGAAATTTTTCCGGTTCCAGCAGAAAAATTCACAGCAAAGCAGATAAAAACAATTGACAGGCTGTACAAAGATTATCTGGCAGATCTGCACAAAAATTCAAAGGTGAAAAAAGCGGATTATGCAAACACAGACAGTTACAGGGAATATTATGCCCGTCATTCCAAACAGCTTATTGACAAGATTGATTTGGCAGTTCAGAAAGCCTATGGACTGACAGATGAGGAAATCCGTTTCATCATCAATTATGATCTGGAATTCAGAACGGACAATGAGGAATGATTTCTGCATAAAGGAAAAAGTTCTGCCAAATTTTACGGTCTGACAGAGGAAGAGATTGCCATTGTGGAGGGAAAAAACGAAATCAGTGAAACAAAAAAGTGACAGCAACAGTCTGAACAGAAATTTTTATGCCGAGCTGCTGCACATCATGGGACTTGCAGAAATCAGAAAAGGCGGAAAAAATCTGATTGAAAGGAAAAAAGAGAGTGAGAGAAATGCAGGTTCCCTGCTTGAAAACACCATTGCCCGGCTTGATGCAATGAACAGAACCGACAGAAATCAGGCGCAGCTTTTCCATGCCGCACTTGAACTGGTCATCACATGGATCAACCGGGTTCTTTTCCTCAAGCCATGATTGACTGCTTGCTGGCACAATAAGAAAGTAACTCTTTTTGTTTTCATTTGGAAAGTTTGAAGACTTTGATGCGCTTGACCGGCTCTTCTTTGGGGTTCTGTCCCGAAAAAAAGAGGAGCGGAGTGAACCTCTGCGCGGACTTTTTGAAAAAATTCCGTATCTGAACACTTCCCTTTTTGAACCCACCGGACTTGAAAAAAACACATTTTCCGTAAACGGGCTGGACAGTGAAAAAACGCTTCCGCTTTTTTCTCAAACACTGGCGAAATGAACACACTGGAATATCTGTTTTTGTTTCTGGACGCGTATGATTTTGCATCCGAGGGTTCAGGAGAAATTCAGAATGAAAAAAAATTCTTAATCAGTGCCTCGGTTCTGGGTCTGATTTTTGAAAAAATCAGCGGATATAAAGACGGCTTCCTATTTCACTCGGTTTCATCACAATGTACATGTGCAGAGACTGTGCGCCGTGCAGCTGTGCGAAATTAATGAAAGAAAAAGGCTGGAAGTGCAGAGATTTCAATGAACTGTACAATAAAATTGAGGACATGAAAGAAGCCCGGTGAAATTCATCAACAGTCTGAAAATCTGCGATCCGGCTGTGGGTTCGGACATTTTCCACCAGTTTTCCGTTCTCAATGAAATCATTGCTGTTAAAGATGATTTGAAAATCCTGCCAGGATCGTGAGGGCAAAAGACTGGAAAAGGAATATCACGTGAAGTGGTGAATGATGAAATCACTGCTGTAGATGAGGACAAAAGTTTTTGCCTATCATCCCCAAAAGCAGGAAGAATCCAGCGGGTGCAGGAAGCTCTTTTCGCATGAGAAAAACAGACTGTTATTGAAAACTGTCTTTTCGGTGTGGACATCAACCCCAATTCCGTGAAAATCTGCCGTCTGCGTCTGTGGATTGAACTGCTGAAACATGCGTATTACAAAGCGGACGGGGAACTGGAAACTCTGCCCCAGCTGTTGACATCACAACATCAGTCAGAGAACTCCCTTACTGACAACTTACATTTTAAGTTTCCAGGATTAGTAAGCAATAATAATTTTGCCGGATTTGACATTGTGATTGGCAATCCGCCGTACGGAGTATCCTTCACTGCTCAGGAAAAGGAATTTTTCAGGGAAAATTACGAAAGTGCCAGAACCGTGAGAGACATGCAGAAAGGCTCCACCGATTCCTTCAGTCTTTTCATGGACAAAGGGCTGCAACTGTGCAGCACCAATGCCATTCTGTCATATATCGTTCCCCTGTCTTTTGTTTCTGGGGAATCCATGAGCGCTCTGCACAATATGATGTTCAGAACCTGCGAAACAATCCGTGTGTCAACCTATTCAAACAGACCCCAGAAAATATTTGAAAATGCGGATCAGCGGACAGCCATTGTCATCTGCCACAAGAACGGCAGACCGACACGGAATCTTTACACCACAAAGGTCAACAAGCGTTACAGGGACACGCCTGCTGCGGATGTGATAAAAAATTTGCAATATGTCGACAGTTATCCTTATGTGAAATACGGACGCATTCCCAAAGTCGGTTCCGAAATGGAACTTGGGATTCTGCAGAAGCTGTTTGCCATAAAAACAGGGCTTTCCGATCTGTTTGATGAAAAAGGACTGCCGGTTTACTACCGCAGCTCAGGCGGAAGATATTACAATATCATCACAAACTTCAAAACCGGATCAACAAAGGAAAAAAGTATTTTGGTGAAACCTGAATACCGTGACATCATCGGAGCAATTTTAAGCACCAATCTGTATTACTGGTTTTATCATATCTATTCAAACAATCTGGATTTGAAACTTTATGAACTGGAAATTTTTCCGGTTCCAGCAGAAAAATTCACAGCAAAGCAGATAAAAACAATTGACAGGCTGTACAAAGATTATCTGGCAGATCTGCACAAAAATTCAAAGGTGAAAAAAGCGGATTATGCAACCACAGACAGTTACAGGGAATATTATGCCCGTCATTCCAAACAGCTTATTGACAAGATTGATCTGGCAGTTCAGAAAGCCTATGGTCTGACAGATGCGGAAATCCGTTTCATCATCAATTATGATCTGGAATTCAGAACGGACAATGAGGAATGATTGACAAATAAAAGCAGATTGTTATATATTCAGATTTGACAAGTTTTGAAAAGTTGTCAAATCCTGTCGGAATCTGAGGCTTAATTCGCATTCTTATTTCAAGGGCATGATGGGCAAAAGAGAATCTGCCCATCAACTTACCCTCAATCCTGCACCAGTGTAAACTTCCAAGCGCAGAACCAGTCATCCGGATGATCATCCGGCGGGCATCCCACGCATTCGGTACGAATCCGGCTGTCAATGGTATCTGCAAAACGGGGATATTCCACCAGTCCTGCAGACTTGCAGGGATAATCCGTCAGCCCTCTGCGTTTGCGCGCATCCTGCACCCGGCACGCGTTCATGCGGAAAATGAAACTGTTTTCATCCACTTCCTCAATGGACTGTCTGTTGATCAAAGCATACTGACGGAAGGCCAGAGCTTTTTTCAGAGCCGGAAGTCCGCCGTTTTCCGGCAGATTCAGCAGTTTTTTTATCCGAAAAGCCTCAAAAGGGGAAAAACGGGACCAGCAGGTGTCATTGCAGCGTTTCGCATCATTCATGCCCCGCTGTTTTTCCACAGCCTGAAACCAAATCCCGTCATTGGCCAGCCAGTTGATCCCGATTTTTTCCAGCAGATCAATCAGGGCATCTTTGGGCAGGGTTTTCAGCACAGAGGGAATGCCGTTTTCCGCGGAAAAACCCAAAGTTTTTCCCAGCCGATCCATCTGATTTTTCAGGCTTGCATCCCAGACATCCTGCTCTGCTTTCAGCGCTTTTTCCAGCCCAATCTGATGCTCCACCTCGGCAAACCAGCAGCCGTAATGCACAATAATCCGGTGGAAGGCATCCATTACCAGTTGCACCAGCAATCCCTCATCCGCCTGTTCAATAATCTCTCTCATTGAGCGTTTTCCTTTCTGCTTCTTTTTCAGAAAAAATTTTGCCCCGGGTTTCCCAGGGGCTTGTGCATATGACATTATGCTCATTTTGCACCATATGCAAAAAAAATGCAAGATGAAATTTGGGACAGATGCACACAATCCGGACAGGCTGAATGCCGGACAGGGCAGCAGAGACCGGATCATATTTTCTGATTTCATTCATTGATACTTGACGTCTGTGTCTCTTTATCCTACTATCCTTAAATTTGAAAACAGAATGCACAGAACAGGACAGGACAGCAATTTCCTGAAAGGAGAAGGTATGAGCATCAACACAGTTGAAAAGATTGACGATCTGGTAAAGGTTAAGCAAGTGCTGGTCAGTGTTTCAGACAAAAAGGGGCTGGACAGTTTCATTCCCGGACTGCTGGAAATCAATCCCGGCATCCGGATTCTGTCCACAGGAGGAACCTTCGGCAGGATCAAGGAAATCCTCGGAGCAAAGGCCGATGGCTGTCTGATGCAGGTTTCAGATTACACAGGTCAGCCGGAAACCCAGGGAGGTCTGGTCAAAACCCTGGATTTCAAAATCTACCTGGGGCTGCTCACAGAAACCTACAATGATGCGCACAAAGCGGATCTGGTGCGGACACAGGCTGTTCCCATTGACATGGTCGTGGTCAACCTCTATCCCTTTGCGGAAACCATTGCCAAACCCGGTGTCACGGTCGAGGCTGCAAGAGGCAACATTGACATCGGCGGCCCCTGCATGATCCGGGCTTCGGCCAAAAATTTCATCCGTGTGGCCTCGGTCACAGATCCTGCGGATTATCCCCTGATTCTTTCGGAAATGAAAAAGCGCAGCGGCATGACTTCTCTGGAACTGCGCTACCGGCTGGCCTGCAGGGCATTTGATCACACAGCCGTGTATGATCGCACCATTGCCGATTTTTTGGGAAAACAGGCAGTTGAAACGGTCAGAACGTGTTATGAATTTTAGAAAAGAGAAAATTCCCGGCTTCAGGTGTCAGGACAGGGCAGTTTTTACGGAAATGGGCAATCCCCTGAACACTGACACCTGAACACTGATAACTGATATACCGATACTTAAAATATCCTGGTCATTCTGCTGAGCATATTTTAACCGCAGAGTGACACAGCGTTTTTCTGGGCGGAATTCAGGTCTGAAAAAAATCGGATGTCCTGAATGCCTGCCAAATGTTTCAGGTAATGGTATAATACCAATTCTCCATTGAAAACATGCTTTCCGGCCAGTCTGTTTTAACCGCAAAGGACACAGAGAGGGCACAAAGGTCACAAAAAGCTGACAGAACTTTGCAAAATCGCCGGAGAACTGGTGCTGTCTTCCGCAAAAACCGCTTTCCATAAAGTATATTTTCAAAGGAGAATCGGTATAACTGGTAACTGGTAACTGATAACTGACCCTTGACATTCACCCTGATCCCTGAAAGTTTTTCAGACACACCTTAAGAAAGGAGCCGAAGCAATGGCTGATGTGAAAGACCTGAAAAAAATGTACAAAACCATCGTGGATGAGCATTTCCCTCCCCGGATGGAAATCACGTTTGCAGATGATCAGAAACGCCAGACCCTGTTTTATGAAAAGGTCATGTGGATTATTGAAGGGGAGCAGAAGGGACTGCGCTATGGGGAAAATCCGGGACAGGAGGCAGCTCTCTACCGTCTGGTCAACGGCAATCTGGTGCTGGGGGAAACCCAATGCATTCTGCCGGGCCAATGGCTGGCCTCGGACATTGAACTGCTGCAGTCCGGCAAGCATCCGGGAAAAACCAATCTGACCGATGCGGACAATGCACTGAACATTCTGCGCTATTTCCATGACAAACCCGCTGCGGTCATTGTCAAGCACAACAATCCCTGCGGCGTGGCGCGGGATGATTCTCTGGAAGCCGCATATCACAAAGCCTATATGGCGGATCGGGTTGCGGCATTTGGCGGCTGCATCGCGGTAAATCGGCCCCTTGACAAAGCCACAGCGGAAGCGGTTTCCAATCAGTACGCGGAAGTGGTGGTGGCTCCGGAGTTTGAGGAAGGCGCTATGGAAATTC
Organism: Desulfobacterales bacterium; assembly: GCA_041390465.1. Lineage (GTDB taxonomy): Bacteria > Desulfobacterota > Desulfobacteria > Desulfobacterales > Desulfococcaceae > JAABRU01. The sequence continues at coordinate 38,063 of JAWKPW010000038.1, forward strand.
TGGCCCGGCGCAAAAATCTGAGGGTGATCCGCATCGGCAATATGGAAAAACTGCAAACCTTTGTGGGACAGCGTTTTGTGGAATTCAAAAGCCTGATGGACGGCGGCCATATTGTGCAGTGGTCTTTTGTGCCTCAGGCCAGAAGCAAAGCGGATCTGAAGATTGCAGAATGCGAATATCAGGGCAAAATTTACCGGGTGAAACGCTCTCCCACGGAAAAGGAATACAAAGACCTGCTTTTTGGCTGGCTGGTGGAAGCAGGGGTCACATCCAATTCCGTGATTTATGTGAAAGATGAGGTCACAGTGGGCATCGGAACAGGAGAGCAGGATCGGGTGGGTGTCGCGGAAATTGCAAGAGACAAGGCATACCGCAAACTCGCGGATCGTTACTGTTTTGAGGAAACCGGCACTGCCTACAATGATCTGAGGGATCAGGAGAAAAAAGCGGCCATTGATGCACGGGTGAACAAAGAAAAGGGCGGACTCATCGGCGCGGCTATGGTCAGTGACGCGTTTTTCCCCTTCCGGGACGGCATTGATGTGGGCATACGGGAAGGTGTGAAAGCTGTAATTCAGCCGGGAGGCTCCGGCAATGACTATCAGTCCATTGAAGCCTGCAATGAGGCGGATGTCACGATGGTATATACAGGTCAGCGCAGTTTCAAGCACTGAGAAAACCGGGAGCACAGATCAATCGGCGCAAAGGCAAGGGGTTTTCCCTGAACCCTTTGCGTCCAAATCCGGTGACAGGTTAAACCCTGTGCTTCTCCTGCTGTTCACTCCCATATCTCCCGTTTGTCTTTTCCCAGATACGCGCGCCGCACTTCCTGATTTTCCAGCAGCGCATCGGCTTTGTCCTGAATGATGATCTTTCCGGTTTCCATCACATAGCCCCGGTCTGCCACTTTCAGGGCAGCGTTTGCGTTCTGCTCCACCAGCAGCACGGTCAGTCCTTCCTTTTCGCGGAGCTGTGAAATGACGCGGAAGATGTCTTTGACAATCAGCGGCGCCAGTCCCATGGAAGGTTCATCCAGCAGCAGCAGTTGGGGTTTGAGCATCAGGGACATGGCTATGGCCAGCATCTGCTGTTCCCCTCCGCTCAGGGTTCCCGCGTACTGCTTCCGCCGCTCCCGGAGAATGGGAAACATGTCAAACATTTCCGCAATGCCCGCGTGCAACTGTTTCTTTCCGTGAAGTTTGTACATCAGGTAGCCCCCGATTTCCAGATTTTCCTCCACGGTCATGGGCCGGAATATCTGCCTTCCCTCCGGAACCTGGGCAATGCCGAATCGCACCAGTTTTTCCGCGCGCATATTGGTGATGTCTTTTTCTTTGAAAAATATCTGCCCTTCCAGCACAGGATGCAGGCCGCTGACAGAGCGCAGGGTGGTGGTTTTGCCTGCGCCGTTTGCGCCGATCAGGGTGACGATCTCTCCCTTTCTGACGTGAAGGGAGACGTTTTTCAGCACACGGATCAGGCCGTAGGATGTGTTGATGTTTACGAGACGGAGCATAATGAAATCGTTTTGTCTGAATAGTTGACTGTAGTTATCTGATAATATAAAAAATATAATCTTTTTATAAGCAGTGGCTGCGGCATGAAGGAACTGTAATTTCTGTCTCCCTGAATTCTCTTAATCCTCTGAGAATCTGTTCATGCGTTTTTCTGGGAAAATCAAGTTGGTCTGCTTTTTCAAATACCGCTGAAATTTCATCCCAGTTTGATTTTGACCTGCTTTTCTTTCTGTCTGATTTCAAGTTCTTTTCTTTTGTAACTGAAAGAGTGACTTTCTTTCCCCATAAGGATTTGGGGAATTTGGTATTTAATGTACCGTCTTTGTTTACCACAGCATTTACTCTCATGATTGGCTTCCTTTTTCCGGTTCCAGTTGACATCAGCCGAATTGTCAGTCGGTTTTTTCATGTTATTCCCCCAGATAAGCCGCTATCACATCCGGGTTGACCTGCACTTGGGCGGGTGTTCCCTGTGCAATGCAGGTTCCGAAATTGATGACCACCACTTTGTCGGAGACATCCATGACCAGTTCCATGTCATGCTCCACCAGCAGTACCGTTATGCCCATTTCTTTGATCTTTCCAATCAGAGAACCCATGACAAGGGTTTCACGGGCATTGAGACCGGACGCGGGCTCATCCAGCAGCAGAAAACCGGGTTCTGCTGCCATTGCCCGTGCAATTTCCAGCATCCGCTGATTTCCCAAAGGCAGGCTTCCGGCTGATCGCTCTGCCAGAGTTTCCAGACCGGCAAAGGCAAGCCACTGGGCAGCGTCATCCCGGATTTTCTTTTCCTCTTTTCGGAAAAAAGGCGGAATCAGAAAGGAATGCAGCAGCCCGGATGCGGAACGGGTATGACGCCCCACCATGACGTTTTCCAAAACCGTCATTTCCGGAAATATCTGCACATGCTGAAAGGTTCGTGCCACGCCCATTGCCGCTATATGGTGAACTTTCAGTCCGCTGATTTCCCGGCCTTTGAGAAAGATCTGTCCGGATGTGGGTTTGGTGAATCCTGTAATGAGATTGAACATGGTGGTTTTTCCCGCTCCGTTGGGGCCGATTACCGAAGTGATATTGCCATCTTCTGCCTCAAAACTCAGATCATTTACGGCCACCACCCCGCCGAACACTTTGCGCAGTTGTTTTACCTCCAGAAAGGTTTCCATCATGATGTCTGCGCCTCCTTTCCGGACTTTCTGAAAATACGCGCAGCAAAATGCAGTCCCCGGAAAATGCCATCCAGAAGCCCTTCGGGCAGAAACAGCATGATGGACAGCAGAATGCAGCCGTAGATGAGCATGTCATAATCGGTTTTGTAGGCAAGACCCAGCAGGGAAAAAAGCGCATCCGAGGAAGCCAGAATTTCCGGCAGCAGGGAAAGAAGCACAGCCCCTGCAACTGCTCCCCATATTTTGTGCATTCCGCCCACAGCCACCATTGTCACCAGCAGAACCGAGTGCATGACACTGAAGGGATCCGGCTCAATGAAATTCACATAGGAAGCATAAAGACTGCCTGACACGGATGCATAAACCGCACTGATGACAAAGATCTGAATTTTGTACACAGAGGTATTGACTCCGGATGAGGAGGCAGCATCCTCGCTGCCGTGAATCGCGCGCAGTCCCCGGCCAATGCGGGAGTGAATCAGGTTAAGAGCCAGAAACAGTCCCAGAAGAACAACGATCCAGGTGAAATAATAAAAGCGCACATCTGTATCAAGGGGAAATTCCATAATTTCAAAAGCGGGAATGCCGTTGATGCCGCCCGGGCCGCCTGTGAGTCCGATGGCAGCCAAAGCCACAATATGCACAATGGAACCAAAACCCAGGGTGGCCATAGCCAGATAATGCCCCTTGAGACGCAGAGAGGGAATGCCCACCAGCAGGGCTGTTGCCATAACCAGAACCACTCCCGCGAACATGGCAGACCAGGGAGACCATCCGTATTGGACAGTGAGTATGGCCGAGGTGTAGGCTCCAATGCCGTAAAAAGCCGCGTGTCCCATGGAAATCTGCCCCGCGTAGCCCATCAGCAGACTCAGCCCGATGCAGGTCAGGCAGTTGAGACCGGTAAAGACCAGAATGCCGGTATAATAGTCATTGTCCAGAATCAGGGGAACAATGGCAAGAAACAGAGCAAAAATGAAGAGTGCGATGTAATCCTTTTTTCCCATATCAGAAATCTTTCAGACGTGCTGCCTCGGAACTGCCGAAAATGCCGCTGGGACGCACAAAAAGCACAATCAGCAGAATCAGCAGCGCAATGGCATCCATGTAATGTGAAGAAATGTAGCCGCCGCCAATGGCCTCCACCACGCCCAGCAGAATACCGGCCACCACAGCGCCCATGCTGTTTCCCAGTCCGCCCACCACAGCCGCCCCAAAGCCCTTGAGGCCAATCATAATTCCTCTGCCGTAATCCATCTGGATAATCGGGGTGATGATGATTCCGGCCACTGCACCGATACCTGCGGAAAGGGCAAAGGAAAGCATGACCATGTTCCGGTCGCTGATACCGGCCAGCCTTGCCGCATCCCGGTTGATCGCGCAGGCCCGCATACATTTTCCGGTCATGGTGTGGTTGAAAAAAAAGATGAAAGCCACCACCACCAGAATGAGAATGCCGATAATCCAAAGGGTCTGGGGCAGAATGGTCGCTCCCAGAAATTCCAGTGGTTCATCCCCGGAAAAATGGCGCATGTAATGGGACTCCTTGCCCCAGATGCACATGGCCGCACCCTTGAGCAGAATGGATACGGCAATGGTGATGATAATCAGCCGCATGACTGAGGGGGACTTGACCGGATTGATGGTGAAACGCTCCATGAGAATGCCCACGACTGTCACAAAAAGAACCGTGAGCAGAAAGGCAAAGGGTATGGAAAGGTTCAGGTTCATGGTCAATGTCACCATCATCAGCCCGCCGAGCACCACAAACTCGCCCTGGGCAAAATTGATGATGCCTGTGGCATTGTAAATGATATTGAATCCCATGGCAGCAAGCGCGTAAATGCTGCCGCGCTGCAACCCCATAATGATAAACTGCAGTAAATCGGAAAATCCGCCTGTGTTCATTTCAAAATCCTGTTTTCCAAATTTCACTGAAATCAAAACAAAGCTTGGCAGCAAAGGCGCTCCCGAAACCTCTCCCGGATTGCAAACAGATTCCTTTTCCTCACCGGAACGATAAATATAAAGCATCCGGGATTCCGGATCAATCAGCCAGCCAAGCCGGGCATCATTTTTCCCATACTCTTCCATCTTTTCCTGAAGTTCTTTCAGGCTGTCACTGAATGACAGGATTTCAATAACAAAATCAGGACAAAGCAGAATAAATTTCCGTTTCTGCTCTTTTGTCAGCACGGATAATCTTGAACGGCTGACCCCTGCCGCATCAGGTGAGCGCATAGAACCGCTGGGAAGAACAAATCCGGTGGAAGAATCAAAAACAACGCCGCTTCCGTCTTTGTTTGCCCAGATATTCAGGGAGGAAAAAATCCGGGTATTCCACCATCCGCTTTCACCGTCTGCTGGAGACAGAATCAGCAGATTTCCCTGTGTTTTTTTCAATTTTCAGTTCCCTGTTTATCTGACAGAAATCATACAGTTGAGCATCCGTGAACCGAATCACCGGAAAAGTACGGAGGATAATGGATGCGTTGCTGTATGGCAATTGCTGATTTCTGCTGTCTGAAAAAAAGATTATGCAGATTCGCATGGAAGCAAGCAATCAAAAATATCATCCTGATCCGAATAGTTATGAGAGTTTGCTTATGCAAAACTGTGCAGATATTTTTTCAATGAATCCAATGCAGGATGATCAAAATCAAATATATTTTTCTTGTTTTCAAAAATATAATCAAAACTGCTCATACTGCATTTTTTGTCTGCCTGCTTTCTTTTTTGGTGCATGTATCAAATCTTATGTAATTATTTATCCAAAATTTGTCAAATTCTTTGTCTGACAATATTTTTTTCTTAGCCTCCTCTGTTACAGATCCATAATGGTTTTCAACACATTTTCTCCATTCGGCAAGACAGTCTGCATAAACAGAAGACTCTGCTTTAATGGTTTTCAGCAGTGTTTCCAGTTCACCTTTCTCATCAACATTTACCAAAAAACACGAGACCGTAAAATCATAGACCTCATTTCCGATTTTGGCCGATATATTGACAAACTGATCTGTATCCCTGATTTGCTGATCTGCATCAAAAACGGTTTCAAACGCCTCATTTATCATTCTGATTCTTTGATCTTTTTTACCATCATGATCAAGGATAATACCCAGTGATTGGATATCTTTTTTGGGAAGAGAATTTTTCAGTGCCTCCAATCTCAATATCAGTTTTTTTATATCAAGCCCTACGAGGCATTCATAATCATCAATTTCGCATACAGGTTTGTCATCAATCTGAACATTTGCCAAATTTAAATGCTCAACCAAAGCCCTTATAAATAATTCATCATTTTTGCTTTCAACAATCAATATGTTACTCACCGCGCAGCTCCATTCCTCTGGCAAGTTCATATTTCAATATTTCAATTTCTCTTTTGATGCCGACAATCCGACCTGTCCGGACATTCCTTGCAATTTCAAAATATGCTCCTATCTCCTCTTTTGACTCATGCGCCATTTCTGAAGCAACTTCTGAAAAGGACTTAATCATTTCATAACTGTGTGTTGTGGCAAATATCTGAATATTGAATTCCTTTGAAAGTTTAAACAGCATTTTCCACAATTCACCATGATTTGTGTAATGAATGCCGTTTTCAATTTCATCAATCAGAAGAATGCCATTGCGGCTGTTTACCATTTTTACGATAAAGTGAGCAACTCTGTTGATGGCCTCTCCGAATAAAGTAATGGGAAGATCTTCCTGTGTTTTTCTTTTTAAATAGACAGTGGGGCTCCCTATATTCAGTGTCCTGATTTGAATGATGGATTCATCTATCGCCTGAATGGCCTTCAAAACCTTATCTGAATGGCCTTCCAAGTCAGATTTGTCAAACTCCTGCGCCAGAGCAGAATTTGACATTCTTAAAAATGCAGGAATAAAGACAGCTTCATCAGAACCAGAATCTGTAAAATTTATATTCGATATTATTCCTTTTGAAGTCGCTGTCATTGAACCTGAAACAGTTTTTTCATCTTTTTCATAACAATGAATGTTTAATGCAGACCTTTTAAATCCGCTTTCAGTCCACCTTGTTCTTAAATCTTCGAAGAATGTTCCACTGTCATCACCGAATATCTCACTGAATTTTCTGTCAGAATGGCCACATTCCAATTTGATCTGTTTTGCTTTGTCATCATATTCAACAATAATTACGCTCTTTTTTTCGGTTTCTTTTTTGTCAAAAAAAAGATTGTCCCATGCTTTTTCCGGAAAAGCTTTCAGAAATTCCCCTGATTCGCCTCTGATTTGTCTTAATATCATGATTGTTTCCGATATGGGGGTACTGCCCAGAAACAATGCTTCCAGCAGAGCGGTTTTGCCGGAATTGTTTTTTCCGCCAAACAGATTGATTCGTTCAAAACCCTGAATGTCAACATCTTTAAAACAGCGGAAATTGGATATATTAATATTTCTGATCATCTTTCCTCTGCAGCACCAATCCTTTCTTTTCCCATGACAATTTTCTCTGCCAATCAATTCATTGTACGTCATAACGAAAAGCATTTGTCAGCTTTTATGATTAATCACCTTTAAATCGTAAACACCCAAGTGGCTTTCCCGGTCTGCTGAGAGATCCTGCGGAAGACACAGCCCAACCCACAAGTCCGAATGGTGTAGACACAAGATAACTGTTAACAGGATCCTCTGTTTCGTTGTCTTTTATGATGTTGGAAGGGCAACTGTTTTCGATGTTCTCAATTGCCAATATATGCACAGCAGATCCTTTTGGAAGCTTGGCAATCAAATTGCCTTTGTTACATTTATTTTCATATATTAACAATGTTGCTGATGTTCTGCATTTAAGATCAACAAGATAGAATGGCTGTTTTACTTCTTTGAATTCACCATTGGAAAATGAATATTTCATTTTTTTTACGAAATGTTCATTCTTTTCCCTTTGGAGATAAAGAAAACCGCTTGATGATATGTATAATTTTTCACCACCAAGAGATTCTGTCTTTCCTTTAAGACTGATGACAAACGTTGGGTCATCACTGGGCCCCGGATCAAATTTTACAGACATTGCATTCTTGCCGGCAACAGGAAAACTGACAAGTGAGTATTCATTTTCATTTGAAAGCGGTTCTTTAATTGCACTGGCCTTTTTTGCAAGCACAGGATCGAGGAATAACAGATTTGCTCCGATTTTATAAGAAACATAGTCTTTAAAAGAGTCAGATTCAGTTTGATCAGCAAATGAAACAAAGGGCAATAAGATAAATATGAAAACTGTGAAGGAAACTGTTTTTTTCATTTTATTACCTGTCTTCCTGTAAGTCAATGACTATCTCAGCGGCTCGCACCCCGCAGCGCAGCGGAGGGAGGCGATTCCGCTGGAACGCTTTGTTGGGCCACTCCACTTCCAATAATAATTGGGGGCAACTCATAAATCATTGCATTTTCAGCGGCAGTTTTGAGATCACCACATCTTCAATGCATCTCGCACATTATCAAGTTTGTATGCATCTTCAACAGTAAGATATGGAGACCATTCATTTTCATTATCAATCAACTCTGCCTCTGCCATGTGTTTGCCCTCATGAACATATTTGTTTTTTTCGATGCGTCATCGTTTTCTCTCCGTAAAAGTGTCATTCCGGCGTTGCGGATCGGGACAGTAAGCTGTTGCCAGCACTGCCGGTCGTTCATGTCCTTTTGGTATTCCCCAAACTGCATGAACAGGATACCCGGAACTGTCTTTCTGAAGAACAGGAACTGCTGCGCCCTTTGGATAATTTGGATAATCTTCTATCAATACAGCATTCCTAACTCCATCAACGATTTCTCTGGCTGCGAGATTGTCATTTGACAGCTCATCATAGCCATCTTCGGATATCAGAATATCTCCGCTATCAGCAAGTTCTTGGATTTTTTTAAGGTTTTACTCACACTTTGCCCTGTATTTCACAATACTTGTAATCGCTTCGCCACACGCAGAGCTAAGCGGTCTGCAGGGTGGAGGGAGCGCAGCTACCGGAACCCTTTTGCGTCCGGGTTCAGTGCCGGGCTGGGCGGTTTCATTCAGAAGAAGCCTCTTTTTAAGACCTTACTGGCAGTTGGATCAGAATCATCAGCCATTGCCTGAATTTTGTCTGTCATTCTCTGAAATACATCTGCGTGATATTTGGCAGCTTCAAGAAAATTTATGTATTCATCTCTATGAGACTTTCTGTCATCAGCAGTTCCGTACTCCTGACGGATAGTTGAGGGCATTCGTTTGGTTTTTCGCACTATAAGAACATCATCAATATGTGTTGATGTAATCGAGACTGGTGTCATATCAAGAAATTCGCAAACTAAAAAATAAAGAGAGGAAGGTACAGCCATTTTTAAATCACGACTGGTTGCAACGGCTTCCTGAAACATGGTTTTGTCTAAATTGGTTTTACACTCAGCACATACATATCCCAAATTCGTTTCTATGCATTCTGCATCATTAAAATCTTTATCAAATGATGTCATCATGTATAATCTTTTTCCAAGTACAAAATCCTGATCTTTTGTTCTGAGACTTGGCTGTCCACCACTTCCGGTGTTTGCAATACCTGAATTGAAGCTTAATCCGGAAAATGTTTTCTGCGGACCAAAACTGTAGCTATTTTCAGGAAGGCTTAACCCTCGACACATTAATTGCGGGAGAAATTCTTCTAAGATAGTATTATCCAATTTTAGCTGCCCCTTTTGGCGGTACAGAAAATCTTCCGAACTGTCGAATATCAGTTCAAGTTCGATGAACATCTTATAACGGTTTGTGATATCGACTAATTTCTGAACCGATCCTTTTCTGCCCGGTTTGATTGATTCCATATCAGAAATCCATTGTTTGTAACGTCCAAAGGCTTCATTTATTCTGGGCCTGTCTGATTCAGGAAGTCTTCGATTATTAATCAGGGCCTTCAGTTTTGCCAAATGAGGGGTTGGGAGAATTATTGCACTTCGGCTCATGTCATATTCCTTTTCTTGATCATTTACCATCATAACATATTCACGTGTCTGATATTTAGAGTATGAATCACCATCAAACAGAGGCGTTCCATTAATCTTTTGATATCCAAGTATTGCCTGCTCTAACAGCCCTCTGTTTTTAGCTGAAACCTGATGAATGGCTGATTCCAAAGCTGCCAAACCAATTTTTTGTCCAATTTTATTTGATACATCAGCACCATTTCTGTATGCTTTTCTTGAGATATTCAGAATATCCTCTCGGATTTCTTGACCGAATCTGTTTTTAAATAGACGTTTCTGGCGCAGATTCAGATCAAACATTCCTAATTGTTGAGATATGTTATATACGATATCAGCATTATAAAAAGGAACTCCGAGAACTTTTGATTCATATCCTACGATGAATATCGCTTTACCTCCGGGTCTTAGTACCCTTGCAAGTTCCTGAAGAGTACTGGCCATATCAATGCAATACTGTACGACAGTATAAAATCGATTTCCCCGATTCGCTCGATTTGAGCCAATTTCTGATTTGGCAACTTTAAGAACATCCCATCCAAGAATTTCAACAGAGCGGCGATAATTTTGGTGATAATTGAAAACATTTATATATGGAGGAGATGTAATAACAAAATCAACCGATTGATTGTCCAGCGGCAGGCAGCGTGCATCCTGGAGATCAGCTTTAATTGATGCCTCAGTACAGGGTAAATTCCTCACCAGTTTTGCAAGATCATAAAATTTACTCTGAATAAAATCAGTTGATATATTGTTTTTATAAGCATCTATGAGTACGATCAGAGCATTGCATAGCACTTTCGCACGCTCACTGATAGACTCAGCAATCCGAATTATTCTCTGCTCAACTTCATCAGGAGTTAAATAATCTTCTGAAAACAGAACGACAGGAAATTCATTTTCAATTTTTTCCCCAAGCTCCGCAATTGTATGTTCACGAAATTCTTTGGAATAATTTGCAAATTCATAAAGTTTGCAAAAGCTCCAGGCTGATGGGTTAATTTCAAACCCGTATGCGGGAAACCCCATATTGGCAGATTCAAATAATACCGTTCCACTCCCTGCGAATGGATCAAGGACTACCGAATTTTTAGGACAGTAATATTTAAGCAGACATTCAATCAGTTGAGGTGAAAACTGTCCACGCCAAGTGAACAGATTTGATCGATTTTTATCCTCTATATTCAGAAGTTCCTGTGAAATTGGTTTAGTGAATTCTGTCAACTGTCAACTATCCTTAAAAATATTATTAGCCGTCCAACATGATAACCGGCGCGTCTTTTTGCGTCCGGTTCAAGATTTGCTTAGCAGTTTTCTTCTCGGCGTTTCACAGTCCTGAATATTAAAATGTCATTTCAAATGATACAATTGTGCCTGTAATTGCATATATACCATTACTCATAAGATTTAACCGTACTGCCACGAATTGCACGAATGACACGAATTATGGTTTGTGCAGTTCGTGCAGATTCGTGTCATTCGCGGCTGATTTAAATTATATCAAATTGATTTCGGAGTCCGGAAGTTCCACCGAAATGTTTTAAGGAGCGGTATATAAGTAAGAAATCAGAATTTATGGGAAAATTTGTTCAAATACAGACAACCTGAACAGGAATAAAGCCATGAAAACAGAATATCAGCTTCCCAAAGAAAAACTCACCGAATTCTGCAGGGATCATCATATAAAAAAATTATCGGTTTTCGGTTCTTTCCTGCGCGATGATTTTGGACCTGAAAGCGACATTGACCTGCTGGCCGAATTTGATCCGGATTATATTCCCGGTCTGCTTCGTCTGGCAGGCATGGAAACAGAACTGTCCCGGATTCTCGGTCGCAGGGCAGATATCCAAACCCCCGAAGATCTGAGTCCTTATTTCAGAAACCGGGTACTTCATCTGGCCGAGGTTCAATATGAAACAGGATGATGTTATTCGCATGAAACATCGGATATCCTGAAAACTTTATACTCGAAAATCTATGGAACCCTGCTTATAATCAGGAACATGTTCAAAAAGTCAAAGTTCTGTCATTGACAATATCACTGTCAATCAAAATCCGTATGAAACCCATGTAAACAGGAGATAAATTTTATGCAGGCAATTGAATTTGAAAGCAAATCATATAATGGAATTATACAGATTCCGATAATTCATAAAGAGTGGTATGACAAAACGCTGAAAGTCATTCTTTTCAAAGAAAGCGAACCGGAAATCATATCCAAAGATACTGACAAATCAGAACTCATGTATTTTTTTGACCGGTTCAATGCAGATTTGACAGGCTATAAATTTAACCGGGATGAGGCAAATGAACGATAAATATTTCCTGGATACCAATATTCTGATTTACAGTATCGGCAATATATACCATTACTCAGAATATTTCATACTTCACCCTCCCCTGCCCCTCCCTCAAGGGAGGGGAGATATTCATCAGGGAACTGATCTGCTTCCGGAAATGTTTTAAGTATTGGTATAATACCGAAAAAAAGAATATCAGTCAGCCTGATAGGAAAAGATGCCGTTATTTCAACACAGGTCATTGCCGAATCCGCAAATGTGATGCACCGGAAATTTAACTGCGGTTATTCAGAAATACGGACTGTAACTGACAGATTTGCAGATGAAATGAATCTCCATATTATTACTCACCATACTGTCAGAATCGCTTATTGACATAGCGGAAAAATACGGATATTCCTATTATGACAGTCAGGTGATTGCTGTTGCATTGGAATCCGGATGTACTGTTCTTTATTCAGAAGATTTGCAGCATAATCAGATAATCGAATCAGATCTCAGGATTATGAACCCTTTTCAGATTTATGGCGAATCTGACGTGTGACATACACCACACAGTTCAACTTCTGATGTTTGAGTGGTACATTCTGATTGCATGGCGGATATTCATAACATATTGTAATCATTGATCATTAAATATTTAACATTCACCATATTATCATATAAACCGAAGGAGAAAACAATGCGTCAGAACACCAATGCGTGCAGTATCGCAGACGATACGCGCTGCATCAACACCATCCGCACCCTTGCCATGGATGCGATTCAGAAAGCCAATTCCGGACATCCGGGCGCGCCTATGGGCATGGCTCCGGCAGCCTATGTGCTGTGGACCCGTGTGATGAAACACAACCCCAAAAACCCCCTGTGGCCGGATCGGGATCGCTTTGTGCTGTCCGGCGGACACGCGTCCATGCTGCTGTACAGTCTGCTGCACCTGACCGGATATGATCTGAGTCTGGATGACATCAAAAATTTCCGTCAGTGGGGCAGCAGAACTCCGGGACATCCGGAATACGGTCATACTGCCGGAGTGGAAACCACCACCGGCCCGCTGGGACAGGGCGTGGCAAATGCTGTGGGAATG
>JAWKPW010000039.1:0-51050 GCA_041390465.1 Desulfobacterales bacterium
CGCAAAGAGTTTTTTGCCGCACTGGATGCCAAAGTGAAATGATATTTTCCGGCAATCCCATCAGATTATCCGGATAACCCCGGTCGTTCGTGCTGATGTATCAGAAAGCACGAACGGCCATCCCGCTTCAGTGCGCTGTCCTCTGCTCCTCCCACCATTTTTCTGCGTCTTTCAGTTCCCGGAGTTCTGTCACACCTTCTTTTTCCGGGATTAAGCCCAGAATATCCCGGCAGCATTTCCTTTGCTCCAAAGGCAATATGTTTGACTTTTGATGAAAACTGCGCAATAATTTAATTTATGAAAGGCAGTGAAACAGAAACAGTGGTAAGCAATCCCCATGATGCACTTTTCCGGAAAACATTCCGGAAAAGGGAAGTGGCGCAGAGTTTCTTCCGGAATCATCTTCCCGAAGACATCCGGCGGCACATTGACTTTGAGCATCTGGAAATCACGGACGGCACATATGTGGATGAGAAACTGCGGGATAAGCACTCGGACATTGTGTACCGAACAAAAATAAAGGGACAGACGGCTTTTCTGTACATCCTGTTTGAGCATCAGAGTTCCCCTGATCCCGTGATGGTCTTCCGTCTGCTGTGCTACATGGTGAACCTGTGGCGGGAGTACCGGGATCAGAACCCGAAAGCAAAAAAACTGCCGGTGATCATTCCCCTTGTCCTTTATCACGGGCCGGAAAAATGGAATTCGCCCCTGACTTTTTCCGGAATGATTGAGGGGCATAACGATGATCTCTGCGTCTTCATACCGGATTTCACCTATCAGTTGTATGATCTGAAAAAGCACCGGGATGAGAACCTGATGATCGGGGAAATGGAACTGCGGGCTGTGCTGCATCTTTTCCGGCACATTTTTGATGCGGATTTCAGGGAACATATAGTGCGCACCATGCAGATGCTGGCGCAGATGGCGGACAGGGCAAAATCCCTTGAATTTCTGGAAATCACTCTGCGTTATGTTTACCATGCCAGAAATGATGACAGGAAAACCGTGAAGGCTTACATTGACAGGGGAATCGCCTGTTTTGACAGTGAAAGGGCAAGGGAGGTGGCCATGACAGTCGCAGAACAGATCAGGCAGGAAGGAAGAATGGAAGGAAAGATGGAAGGAAAAATGGAAGGAAAAATGGAAGGAAAAACATCACTTCTGTCGGTCATGCTTGCGGAACGGTTCGGCAGGGTTTCCCGGCAGATTGAGCAGAGACTTGGGCGATCCGATGCCGGAACCCTGGACAGATTCGGCAGGGCCATATTCCGCTTCAAAGACCTGAAAGATGCGGAAAAATGGTGGGAGGAAAATGAAAAAGGGGGAACCGCCTGAAACCGGTTGCAGAAATCAGCGATGGGGCAGTTTGGCAAATTTTTTTATATTTCAGGAAGGTTTTGAAGATTTGCGCCGGGCATTGCGGGAAGGCAGATGTTTCACGCCTGGTTTCTTTGCTCAGGGCGGGATTGCGGAACCGCTGGATAGAATGGCTGATACAGACCCTGACCAGAAGGCGCACGGGAATAATTTCTGCTTTTTTCAGTCTGCGGATAAAGCCCGGCGGCTCGCGGGGCAATGCCTCTGTGAAACAGCAAGCTGGAAACAGCACCCTGCTTGGCGTTTTCTGCAGTTTTTCTCTTCTTCTGCGATATCTTCGCTTTTTCTGCCCCGGCAGGTGGGTCATCAAATTTCCGTTCTTCCGTGCTCTTTTCCCGAAACGCTCAGGATCCTCTTTGCCGTCACACTCAATCTCTTTGAAGGAAGTAGATCCTTCAAATCCTTCAAATCAAACATTTCCAGAAATTTCTGGGTGGTTCCGTATATCATGGGACGTCCGGAATTTCTCTGCGCCCATATTCGGATCCAGCTTTGCGCTCCAGCAGAATGCGGAGAATCCCCCGCTGTCAACCCCGGATATAATCGATAGCCACTGCGGATTACCGGCTGCTTGTAGGCAATGATGGCCGGGGTTTCCAAAGAAGCCCTGCTGGGCCGGGCAGGTTTGCTCTGCTGACATCCGTCTGATCCAGTCCCTGTATTCCGGTCTGGTGCGAAACTGGTATCCGCCTGCCACTTCGCAAAGATAAAATCCTCCTTTGCGTGTGTCGTAATCGAAGCCAGTTCAAACAGTGCCTCGCGCACGGGAAAGGTTTCCCGCAGATCCAGAATTTCCTGAATCCGTCTTACAGACAGGGGCGTGTCTGAGACAAAAAGCAGAGCTTCAATAATATGTCTGAGTTCTTCCTTCATAGGTAAAAAAGCCGGATAATGCCGGTATGCACCTGCTGGGTAATGCGGATCAGGGCTGAGTTTTGCCATCTCCAGAATGGACGAAGACTGTGTGACGATAAGTTCCTCTTTCACAGAGGCAGCGGAAAAAAGCTCCTGAAAGGTGACAGAACCCCGCTGTTCCAGAATATCCAGTATCTCTGAAATCTTCTCTCCTTGATGGAAAGCGCTCTTCACTGAAATCCTCGGTGATCCTCACCCAATTACCAGAACAGACCTGAAAGCCATAATCAGATCATAAAGACTGTGCAATCAGCCGATCCTCTTTGTCAACCGTGAGTTCCTCTTTTCCGGAGTTCTGACAAAAGTGTCTTCTCCCAGAAGAGGACGCTCAGTAATTGCTCGGCCAGAGTTTCATGCGCAGATATTCCAGCAGGGGACGGGCAATTTCCATGCCGGATCTTCATCATATCCCCATCAGGTTAAATGAACCGGCAACAGAGTCCGTGATTTTATATGGGCCAGTGTTGCTGCCATAAGGATGAAATCTCCGGCCTATCAATGTTCATGGCCTTCATCCATTCCAGATACCCCAGATACTGCGCAGTTATCATCGCGATGGGAATATCGTATATATCCATCTCATTTTTTTTGATGAGATAGATGAAGGTCATAGGTCCATTCAAAAAACCTTCTCCACTTTTTACTTCATAACGCTCGTCAGACATTCCGGCCTGTATCTTATCCCTTGAAAATTTTCAAGAAAATCAGCAAAATGTTTGTGCCAAACTGTGCTTACTATGCCAATTAAGAGTTAAAACGGGTGAACAGTTGACAACTTTCCTGAAAGTTGTCAACTGTTCAAGTCAATGCTTAATTCTCATTTACTGTACAGACATAAGCAAAATCTGTAAATTTCCATCCGCCGCAGATTCAGGCTGCATGAAGCCCTTTCTGATGCAGTATATCACGGAACGATTCCAAATCCTGACATTTGACAACCTGCATGAAGGGATTTCAGCACGCTGAAATCAGCAATCTATTTTACCGTGCGGGAAACATCTCTGGGAACCCTGCCGAAACGCCCTCTCACCGCATCAATCAGCATTTCCCGGCTTGCTTCGACTTTCCCCTCTGTCTTTCCTTTTTCCATTCCGATACGTTCAGCACTGGTTATATAAGGCATTTTCTTTTCCTCCTCAATGGCTGTCAGTTGTCCAGTGAGTTTCTTCTCCAATGTTCAGAGCGAGAACCATGAGCCCAGTCAATAAAGCGGTACAGTTCCAGAACATCCTCCCGTTTGTATCCGCGATGGTACAGCATCGAATCAGATGAAATTTCCATTTTTGCGTTCCAACTCTTTTCCCTGCCAGATTCCTGTGCCTTGAGATGCGCCGACCACAACGGCAAAGGGATTGCTGCTTTTTCAGAACGATACTTTTCCGCCACAGTCACAAGTTTTATCACGGGAGAGAATGCAAATCTGAGACTGCATCCGTACCATTCTGAAACATATTCAGATGGTTTGAAATCACGGCAGTGTCTGTCAGAACAACCAGACTGACAACCGGCAGTTGGTAACGGTCAAACAGGCGGTAGTTGTAAATATACATTCTTGCCGCAAAACCGCTGTCTTCATAACCCTGAATCTCGATATTGAATCAGAATCAGAACAGACTTTCCGTTTCTGAGATGAACCTTCGCAAGTTTGTCAACCCGCCGTGTTCCGGCTTTATCCCGGACAATCTTCTCCAGTTCCTTGTCCGAAGGCAATGCTTAACCCTTTTCCAGTCAATGTCATCATGAATTTCCGAAAAAAACAGTTGGATAAATGGCTTGAAATATTTCTCCAGGCCTCTTTCCATGGGCTGTCCTGCTTCATCTGCATGTCCTTTCACATGGTTTGCTCTCAAGTCCTGTGGAAGAGGTCAGAAATGGAAGAATGTCCCCGACAATTATAAATTCCAGGTAACTATCAGATTTCGCCAAGTTTGACAACTTCTGAAAAGTTGTCAAATCCTGAGCTGCTGATCCATTGCTGAAAATTCATCCTGCAATTTTTCCTGCCAGACCTCTGCCATGGTCTGCTGCGCAACTTTCTGGCTTTGTCTGCCGCTGACAAGAATGTCATTCACCATTTCGGGCGGGATTTGTAAAATTCCCGTTTTCCCGGATGGGTTCCAGAAAAGCAGTCAGATTTATGGCCATTTTTCTTGCACTGCACGCACCCTATGCCGGCATTCCGGCAGTTTTCATTCACCTCGGCAACCAACGCCTGATCCGAATACAGTTTGTGAAAATCAAACACATTGCAGATATCCGGATTTCCGGGATCACTTTTGAGCTTCCGATCCGGGTCTGTGATCATCTGGGAAACTTTGGCAGAAATGGCTTCCGGTGTATCGGAAAGAAAGATGGCGTTTTCATAGCTTTTGCTCATTTTGCGGCGATCCCATCCCAGGATTTTGGAATCTTTGGTCAGAAGCACTTCCGGTTCCGGAAAAACTTTTCCATACAGATAATTGAAACGCCGGGCTATTTCCCGCGTGATTTCCACATGGGGAATCTGATCCACGCCCACCGGCACGCAATGGGCCTTGTAGATGATGATGTCTGCGGCCTGCAGCACCGGATAGCCCAGAAACCCGAAGGTGGAAAGATCCTTGCTTTCCATCTGCACAATCTGGTCTTTGTAGGTGGGATTGCGCTCCAGCCAGGGAACCGGGGTAATCATGGACAAAAGCAGAAACAGTTCCGCATGTTCCTTTATGTGGGACTGGACAAACAGGGTGCTTTTTTCCGGACTCAGCCCCGCGCTCAGCCAGTCAATAATCATTTCTGTTACATAATTTGTTATTTTCTCCGTATTTTCATAACTGCTGGTCAGTGCATGCCAGTCTGCGATAAAATAAAAACATTCATACTGATCCTGCATTTCGATCCAGTTGGCCAGCGCGCCGTGCAGATTTCCCAGATGAAGGGGGCCTGTGGGACGCATACCGCTGAGTATCCGTTTCTTTTGTGCCATTGTGCAAAAATCTCCTGTGATTGAAATAAATTTAATTGTTTTTCAGCAAAAAACTCTCTTTGCCCTCTGTGCAGCTCTCTGTGTTCTCTGCGGGAAAGAAAACCGGAACACTGCCAAACTTTCCGTTTGGCACTCCGGGATAGGGTTTCCCACAGAGATCACAGAGGGAATTAATTGTTTTTCACCAAAAAACTCTCTGCATCCGCTGTGCAGATCTCTGTGGGAAAGAAAAACGTATCAACAGCCAGCCGTGCTGACGGATAAGCAATTGGGTAACATATGCAAAAGCAAAATTTGTCTGTATATAAGATTATACTGCAAAAAGCAATCCTGTAAACAGAAGAATTTGCACAGGATGGGAAAATGCCTTACTGTATGGGAAACAGAGACGTTGGCGATTGGGAGTTGGGAGGTAAGAGTCAAAAATTGGGGTACCGGATTTCAGGTTTCTGACAGTTGTCACGTCTTCCAATCCCGGCTTATGGAGGTGCGTATGAAAATCGGCATTCGCAAAGAGGATAAGAGTGTATGGGAACGCCGTGTGCCTTTTGTCCCTGCTGACATAAAAGAACTGCGGGAAAACGGGATTGACATGGTGGTGCAGTCCTCTCCGCACCGGATATTTACGGATGCGGAGTTTGCCGCCCAAAAGGTTCCTGTGCAGAATGATCTCAAAGACTGTGACATGATTATCGGCATCAAGGAAATTCCTCCGGACCTGTTTGAAGAAAACAGGGTCTACCTTTTTTTTGCCCATGTCATCAAGGGACAGCCCCGCAACATGCCCATGCTCAAAAGCATGATGGAAAAAAAAGTCACCCTGATTGATTATGAAAAGGTCGTGGATGCGCAGAAGCGCAGACTGATCTTTTTCGGACGCTATGCCGGGCTGGCAGGAATCATCAATTCCTTCTGGGCCCTGGGACAGCGGCTCCTGCTCGAAGGCATTGCCAGTCCTTTTGTCCGTATGCAGCAGGCCCATCATTATCACGATCTGGAGGATGCAAAAGCTGTTATCCGGGAAATCCGGGCGGATATAGAAAAAAATGGCATTCCCCCCGCGATTCATCCCCTGATTGTCGGTCTCAGCGGTTACGGCAATGTGTCCAAAGGCGCACAGGAACTTCTGGATCTGTTTCCCGTGGAAGAAATTCTGCCGAATATGGTCTCAGATGCGGCCGGAAATCCGGACCGTTCCGACAGACAGATTTACAAGGCGGTCTTCAAAGAGGAACACTGCGTAAGCCCCAAAGACAAAAATGCTGTTTTCAGTCTGCAGGAATATTACCGCTATGGAAAGGAAAAATACGAAAACAGTTTCAGCCGGTATGCGGAGCACCTGAACCTGCTGCTCAACTGTGTGTACTGGGACAGCCGCTATCCCCGGCTTGTGACAAAGGAAATGTGCAAAAATTTGTGGGCCGGGGGAAAACAGCCCCGTCTCCGGGTGATTGGAGACATCAGTTGTGATGTGGAAGGGGCAGTGGAATGCACGGTGAAGACCTGTGATCTGGAAAAACCTGTATATGTTTACCATCCGGATACCGGAAAAATTTCTTACGGATTTGCGGGAAATGGGCCTGTCATAATGGCTGTGGACATTCTTCCTTCGGAACTGCCAAGAGAATCATCGGTGTGGTTCAGCAATGTGCTCAAAGAATTTGCACCGAGTCTGGCAAAAGCTGATTTTGCCCGCAGTTTTGAAGAACTGAATCTCCGTCCGGAACTGAAAGGAGCAGTGATTCTGCATCACGGGGAACTCACACCGGAATATGAATATATCCGGAAATTTCTTGAGGTTTCGTGACAGGCTGAATCCGGAAATGCGATATCCGTGACTTGCCGGACAGATTCGGAGGGGAGATTGCCAACAGAAAATTCTGCATCCATCCCCTCTGCGGGTCACAGACAGATGAACAGGACCGAGAATCTGTCCGGGGTTCATGGAATTCAGGGATTCAAAAAGTCGTGAAGATGCGGAAAATATGGAAAAGCGGGGTACAGGCAGACGGATGTCAGTCTGCAATGCAGGTGGCACAGGAATCGTCCGATTCCCATGCGCTGACACGGGTCACGTTCACACCCGGTTCCGTGATTCTCTGCCGGAGCTGCCGAAAAATATACAGTGCTATGTTTTCCGAAGAAGGCGGGATGTCAGGGCCGAAAAAATCAGCCTCATTGAGAAATCTGTGATCCAGTTCCTTCATGATTTCAGCCACGTGGCGTTTGATATCCCCGAAATCCATGAGCACGCCTGCGCGGTTGAGTTTTTCCCCTCCCACACAGACTTCCACCTTCCAGTTGTGGCCGTGAAGATTTTCACATTTCTGCCCCACCATTTTCAACTGGTGGGCTGCTGCAAAACGGGTGAGAATTTTTAATTCAAACATGGAAATATTCTTTCGTATGCTGAGAATTTTGAAAAAATGTTCGGTGTCAGGTCAGGGGGGTTCCGTATTCACTTTTCTGCTCCATCCCCTGCGTCCTGACACCTGAATCCTTTTGCACATTATCCCGCTGCCCTGGCCTGGCCGCCTTTGAGAATGTTTTTCAGTTTGTTGGAAAACTTTCCCTCTTCCGCTTTGGCAAATTCCCGGAGCAGATTTTCCTGTTTCTTGCTCAGATTGGTGGGTGTGCGTATGTCCACCCGTATGATCTGGTCGCCCCGTTTGCCGTTGCGCAGGGAGGGAATGCCTTCTCCATGAAAGCGGAACAGTTCACCGGGCTGGGTTCCTTTGGGAATATCCAGAACCTTTTCCCCGTTCAGGGTGGGAATCTTCACCCTGTCGCCCAGTGCTGCCTGAATAAAGGAAACCGGAATCTCGCAGATGACATCAATATTGTCCCGGCGGAAAAACTCATGGGGTCTGACATGAATGAAGACATAAAGATCACCCGCAGGGCCTCCCTGTGCCCCGGCCTCGCCTTCACCGGTCAGACGAAGTCTGGAACCGTTGTCCACCCCGGCCGGAATACGCACGGCCACCTTCTTGTTTATCCGTATCTTGCCACTGCCCCGGCAGTTGGAACAGGGATGGGAAATGCTCTGCCCGTTGCCCCGGCAGTGGGGACATGCGGTCCGCACTGTGAAAAATCCCTGGGAACGGGAAATCTGACCGCTGCCTCCGCAGTGCCTGCATATTTCGGGACGGGTTCCGGGTTCGCATCCTGTTCCCGCGCATGTGGGACAGGAGGCCAGCTTTTCCACATTGATCTGGGTTTCCGTACCAAAAGCCGCTTCCATGAAACTGAGTTCCAAATCATAACGGAGATCAGCACCCCTCTGAACGCGGTTCCCTGCTCCCCGTCTTCCGCCGCCAAAGCCGAAAAATTCCTCGAACACATCGCCGAAATTGGAGAAAATGTCCTCGAATCCGCCAAAACCGGAAAAACCGGTATTTTCCAGACCCCGGTGTCCGTACTGATCATAGAGTTTTCTTTTTTCCGGATCCCGAAGCACCTCATAGGCTTCCGCGGCTTCCTTGAATTTCTCCTCTGCTTCCCTGTCATCCGGATTTCTGTCCGGATGATATTTCATGGCAAGTTTGCGGTAACTGGATTTGATGTCACTGTCGCCGGCATCCCGGCTGACGCCCAGCACTTCATAATAATCCCTTTTGCTTGACATAAAGTTCCCTGATCTGATGTCCCCTGGGTCGGTTCTTGTGGAAAAAATTAAAATCAATAAAATCCATAAGCTGTGTTCTTTATACAAATGTCAGATTTAAAATAATGCCGAAAACTGTCTTGTCAATGAAAAGGCATCATGAAATCAGCCCATAAAAGAACGCCGGATCACGGTATCTTTTTTCCAGCGCCTGTCGTCCTTTCGGGGATAGGCGATATTGAAATGAAGCCCCCGGCTTTCCTTGCGGTGCATGGCGCAGTCAATGATGAGTTCAGACACGGTTGCAATATTGCGCAGTTCGATCAAATCCGGGGAAACCCTGAAATCCCAGTAATATTCACGGATTTCCTTCTGAATGATTTCTATGCGCCGTTTGGCCCGCTCCAGCCGCTTGTCCGAACGCACAATGCCCACATAATTCCACATCAGACGCCGGATTTCATCCCAGTTGTGGGAAACCATGATCACCTCATCGCTGTCCGTGGTTCCCACCTCATCCCAGAGAGGGGATTCCGGCAGGGCTTTGCGATCCATTGCCTCCAGGTCCCTTACTGCCTGCTTTGCGGATTCATGCGCGTAAATCAGGGCTTCCAGAAGGGAGTTGCTGGCCAGACGGTTGGCGCCGTGCAGACCGGTGCACGCGGTCTCGCCCACGGCATAGAGCCGGGAAATATCCGTTCTGCCGCACATGTCTGTCACCACACCGCCGCACATATAGTGCGCTGCCGGAACCACAGGAATGGGCTCTTTTGTCATATCAATGCCAAAATCCAGACATTTTTCACAGAGATTGGGAAAGCGGCCCCTGATGAATTCCGGAGAGCGGGAGGTAATGTCGAGAAAAACCGACTCAGCCCCGCTTTTTTTCAGTTCCGTGTCAATGGCCCGCGCGACCACATCCCGGCAGGCCAGATCTTTGTGCGGATCATAGTCTGCCATAAAAGCCCGTCCCGATGCATCCGTGAGTATGGCCCCCTCTCCCCGCACAGCTTCGGAAATCAGGAAATTTTTGGCTTCGGGATGATAGAGACAGGTGGGGTGGAACTGAACAAACTCAAGATTCGCGACCGTGGCTCCGGCCCGATATCCCATCGCAATGCCGTCTCCTGTGGCAATGTCCGGATTGCTGGTGTACAGATAGACCTTTCCGGCTCCTCCGGTGGCCAGCAGGGTGATGCCCGCAGAAAAGGTGATGACCTGATCTTTTTCCGTATCCAGGATATAGGCCCCGCAGCAGAATGCCTCATGGGTGGTGGTGATCATGCCCCGGCGCATACGGGTGGAGCAGATAATCAGATCAATGGCCATGTGGTTTTCATAAATCGTGATATTGGGATGATTTTGGGCATGCTCCACCAGCACCCGCTCCACTTCCCGGCCTGTCATGTCAAACGCGTGCACAATCCGTTTTTGGGAATGACCGCCTTCCCGTCCCAGATCCAGCCTCGGACTCTCCTCTGCTGCTGTGCTTCCGGACTTTGTGTCAAAATGCACCCCCAGTTCCATGAGTTCCCGAATCCGATCCGGCCCGTTGCGGACCACCATTTCCGCCACATCCTCATGGCAGAGACCATCGCCGGAGGCCAGGGTGTCTTTGATGTGCAGATCAAAGGAGTCAAGGCTGCCGAAAACCGAGGCAATGCCGCCCTGGGCCACGGATGTGTTGCTGTCTGTCACACCTTTTTTTGTTACCAGAGCCACCCTGCCGAAATCCGCAACCTTCAGGGCAAAGGTCAGCCCGGCCACACCGCTGCCGATGACAAGAAAATCTGTTTCAATTTTCATGGAAATTCTCTTTCTGACGGCTGTCGAGTTGACAATTTTTCTGAAAACTGTCAACTCTTAATACCAATTAAGAGTTAAAACTGTCAGGCTGAATCAAAACGGTCTGTTATCTCTTCATGTGAGATTTGACAACTTTTGAAAAGTTGTCAAATCCTGGGGAAATCTGACTCTTAATTCGCATAAACATTAAAGATGATCAGCGCAGATAGGAGCCCCTGATTCTGCCGCTGCTTCTGGCATTCATCACCCCGAGAAGAAAACCGAACAGAAACAGAGCCACACCCACCCCGGTCAGAATCAGATGACCTTTCCATGCCTTGAGTTCAGCCTCCAGATCCTGTGCTTTCCTGCGAAGTGTCTCCAGCTCGGAAACCGCTTTGTCACGTTCCTCTTTTACCTCAAGAAAATCTTTGGATTCTGTCCGGAGCTGCTCATAGGCCTGCACCGCCGCCTCCCTTTTTTGCTGACTCTCTCCGCACTGAATGGAAAGTTCCTCCTTATCCGCCTGCAGTTTTTTGTTTTCCTCACTGAGACGGCTTACCTCGGCCGAGAGATTTTCCCGCTCATCCTGAAGATATTTCAGCTCCACCTCTTTGGGTCTCTGCTGGGTAAGAAACTGAGTGTTCACCCATCCCTCCATTCCATCCGGTATCCGGATTCTCGTCCAACTGCCCTGGGTTTCCAGAACCTCAGCAGCATCCCCGGACTGAAGTTTTTTGATGATCTTATACTCGGTGCTGGCTCCTCTGCGCATCATGATTTCAATTTTGTCCGTTACATACATGGTGCTCGCATAGGCAGAGGAAAACAGAAGCGCAGCACAGATTCCGGAAAATATGGCACACATCATTTTCATGAGAAAATCATCCCCTTTTTTTGTGGTTAATCATCTGTCTGGAACATGCAGATCTGGCTTTCAACCAATTGAATTTGCACAAACTGATTGATTTGTGCGGTGAAAGAGCCGTATCCTTGAAAATTGTGATCATAAAATTCAGGCGCGCAATGTCCCCGGTTTCTCTGGCTCCGGAACGCCTGACTTCCGGCATTGTGTCAAAAAAAATATTTGCCTGTCAATAATTTCTTTCACATTATTTTTGTTTGTGATAAGATAAAACCGTTTTTTCATATTGCGAGGTTTGATTCTGATGATCATATTTGATTTGCAGTGTGCCAGAGGCCATCAGTTTGAAGGCTGGTTTGACGATGCGCAGGCTTTTGAGGATCAGAAAGAAAAGTCTCTGATTTCCTGTCCTGTGTGCAATGACAGCAACGTATCCCGCATTCCCTCAGCCTTTGCCATTCGCTCCCCCCGCAAAGAAGGAAAAGGCGGTCCGGCGGAGAATATGGCAGAAATCAAGAAAAAAGTTTCCGAATATCTGGAAAACAATTTTGACAATGTGGGAACTGACTTTGCCAAAGAGGCCCTCCGGATTCATTACGGTGTGACCGAGCCGCGCAATATCCGGGGCGTCAGCACACCGGAAGAGGAAAAGGTTTTGAAGGAAGAGGGGATCGGTTTTTTCAAAATTCCCTCCCCTGCCCGCCCGACTGAGGAAACAGTTCCGTCCGATGCGGATTTGTCTGAAGAAAAAACAAAATCATAAGATGAATTGCATCCATTTAGGTGATTTCTGAAAATAAATGTACCGGATTTGAAGGAGTCAGCAACTGAAAGTTTATGGCCGGGCTGTCAGGTGTAAGACATGGTCAGACTTTCAGTCCGGCACGCCTTTGGCACATTTTTTTCAGGAAATCGACTTACACCGGGGCAGTTCAATGCCGGGATTTTTTTAAACACGCTTTGTGCAGTTGCTTTTCAACTGTCTGATTTTATATAAACCGATTTGTCCGGTCCAAATGCAAAAAGGACTGTTGATTTTTTATTTCAGGTGCTTGTGTTCACCGAAGACAATATATACTTAATATCGGTTTTGCCTTTAATGCAGTCAGGACTCATCTTCATTGTGGACGTCCGGCTGATCAAGCCGGAATGAAATGCCCGGTTTATCAGAAGCCTGATGATGATATGGGCATATCTGTTGTAAACTTCGGAATATTTTTTTCCGGATCCAGTCTTGCCAGTTTTTCAAAGTCCGGATAATAATTCACACCATTGAAGGATTTGCATCCCAGTGCAATGAGAAGATTTCCGTGGAATATTGAATCAAATGCCGCCCATGTCTTTCCCGGATCATCTTTGTTTATGCGGATCATCTGCTGTGTTATCTGTTTGTCGTAAACAGCGCTCAGTCCTCTGGAAAGGGGATTTACGGTAAGCCCTGAAACAATTGTGCATATCAGTACGGAACACAGAAATATTTTTTTCAGCTTCAAAAAAAGCGAAAGATTCATTGTCAGAAAGAGAATCAGCGAAACCAATGCTCCTCTGATTCTCAGATAATCCACAGTTTCCCTGTTCCAGAAAATACTTGAGAACAATATGGCTGTAATAAATATAACCACATACAGTTTTTCAATTTCTGAAAAGTTCAGTTCTTTTTCATCCAAAAAAATGGATACGGCCCATAGGGAAATATACAGCCCTGTCAGATTGCTTATCAACCCAGTCTGCCGGAAGGAACAAAATACATAAATGACAGGCGTGCTGCCATGTCATGCACTATGAAAAGACAGCCACAGCAATTGCAGGATATAAAAAACAAAAAGAGAGATTATCAGAAAACGGATTTCCTTTTCAAATTTTACAATACGAAAAAACAGGATCAGCACCAGAGGCATGAAATTTGTGAATGTGCTTATTTCGCAGTTGTTTGCAAAAGTCAAATCCTGAGGGAAGGAGCCAGCCAATCATATACATTTGAAGCGCCAGCAAATTATATCCTCCCGGAAAATCTTTCTCGGATACACTGTGTTCAAAATAATTTCTATATCCTCTTGGACACTGTATAAAAATGGTATAAGATAGCACTGCCAAGCTATTATGAACAGACATATCAGCATATCAATGTATCGGATATGCAATTCCTCTTTCCAATGCCTGTAAAATATGGCAAGACAGAATACAGCAGTAAGATATCCCATTGGAACCATCCATGAGGGATACAGTGTAAGCACAAAGCCATTCTACACAGATGAAAAAAGAAAGGATGTACGATTTTTTTGTATATTCTTATGGAATCTGAAATAGCTGTCCGCAATAAGAATAATCCCCTGTGAAAAAATAAGCATATCCACCAGCGAAGTGCTGAACCACCATTGAACTGCCGAGGAGAAAGTGATCAGAAACGTTTCGCAAGAGAATAAACAATTTTCCCTTTTGTGAGAAGCATGGATATTTCAAAGGATAATATCAGGAGCAGAAACAGGCGTGAACACCAGTACCATGACAGCCCTCTTTCATCTCCGAACAGAATAAAGCCCCAGTTAAAGGGTTTGGCAATCAGTGTCAGATCAAAGGTTGAGCAGCCGGGAAGCAATAATCGTATTCAAACCGGAAGAGAGGATATTATCGTTTTTGACGGGAAAAATTTTTCATTGTTGCACTGTGCCATATAAAGCGGCGTTTGCACCAGCCATTCATCAGAGCGGATGTTTCTGTTTTTCCCGACAAGTCTTGTTTTGCGGTAATTTTCCGTTTTGTTTTTCAGAACATCATCCCACATCCCGATGGATGAGAAATGAAGTTTGAACAAAACAGACACAGCAAACACAGCAAACAGGATAAGAAATCTGTATCGGTAAAGCACATGACTTTCTGAAAAAACAAAGCCCATCTCATCAACTCCATTCACATACATAATAAAATCAGATAAATATTTCCTGTTTTATCTGATTTTTTTTTCAATACTTCAATACATGGATCTGACCAGCAGCAGAGAATTGTAATTCAGTATCAGTATAAGGGCATAGGTTGAGGTAAAAGCAAGACCGGCATTCTCACTGACCAGTCCGCTGTTTTTGTTTACAGCCAGCAGAAGAACTGCAATCAGAGGAATATAATATCTGCCCTGAACACCGTTTGCAATCATGCTGCCGACAGGAGAGAAATATATGTACATTGCCAGATGAATCAGAAATATGTTGGAAATAAGAATAAAAGCAATCAGAAATCTGTTTATCTCAGCCCCATCCGATCCGGTTCCGGCACAGTCTGTCTTTGCCAGCCAGAATAAAAAAACCGGCAAAAGGAAAGTGGATATATTCCCAATATCTTTCCCAAAAAAATGCGGATGCTGCAAAGCGGAAAAATTGGTGTTCAGTTGAAGATGAAAGGTGTTTGCCACAGCATATAAAAAGGTAAGCGGATGCTGAATGATGAACCGAATCTGTTCCCGCGCATTTGCTCCTGCCGCCCGGTCATCCGTGGTAGCCAGAACCGGAGAAAAAATCTTCATTATCAGCATCAGAAGCAGAACGGAGAGAATTCCGGCTCCCAGTGAAAGGAAATATGTTCTTCTGTTTTTGAATTTGGACGGGGTTATAATGAAAAACAGCAGAAAAAGAGGAGCATAGGCAATGCTTTTTGTGGCTGTTATGATTGTCAGCAAAAGAATCAAAACAGTTATATCCCTGTTCTGCACAGGACTGTGTGAACCATGCAGTCTGAAACATACGGATATAAAAAGAAGAATGGATGCCAGCAGTATTCCGTCCAAAGATATGGATGCGCTTAACAGCAACTGAAAGGGAATCAGAGCAAGAGCCATTACCAGATTCTTTCCTTTCGGGATTGTCTTTATGCTCAGTGTCACCAACAGAATATAGCAGAAAAGATTGGTCAGTCTGGCTAAATATGCTGTCATATCAACATCAGCACAAAAAATCTTTCCGATAAAAATGCCCATTGCAGCGGGGATATAGGACAGAAAACAGTACTGACTTGTATATTTTATATAGGAACTGATAAACTCTCTATTGCTTTCACAATTGATCCGGACAGTTGTCTTCATTGCCTCATCAAATCTTCTTTCATGCTGTATTTTGTTTATATCGACAGGAAGCCAACTGCCTGCCTGTCCGTTTTGTGAATCCAAAAACAGATTCCCCTGGGCCACATCATAGGCTCTGTAAAAATGCGCTATTTCATCAAGAGGATGATAAAAAGGTGTCACTATGCAGAAATAAGAACCAAATATAGCTGAAAGTACTGCAAAATTTCGTACAGTGCTGTTTCCGGTTAAGATAATTGCCAGCAGTGTTAAAATACCTGCGGACACATACAGAAAAACGGCAAATTTTTTTGTGCCCGCGTAATAAACAGTAAAATTCAATGTGCTGAATATATGTGCATTCCCCAAAAACAGTTGGGTATTTTCATACTGACCATTACCGGTCCAGACAGTTATCGCATTTTCAGGTGCTGCATCTGACACTATACTGATGATGTATTTTTTGTCCGCGGAATCCGGTATTTCACTGAATTCAAATTTTCTGTACTGATTGTCCCTCATATCCGCGGCTGCCACTGTCTGCTCAAACAGAACATTATCCGTTTCAGCATCCGTCAGTTTTACATGCACATTAGAATTATTCACTCTTCCATATGTGGCAAACTGAATTTCAAACCCGATCATGCGATTCGAATCAGGAATGAACTCCTGTTTTATTGTTACATCTTCGGTAATTGGCACAAGAGGTTTGGATTCTCCATAATCATATTTTTCCACATGATAATAGGTGCCTGTGATGAAATAGAGCAGAAATGCAGTATGCAGCACGATTGCAAGAAGCAGATATTTCCTTTTCTTTCTGAAATGTTCTGTTGCAGAATACATTGGATTCATCTTTCAATTCAGTCAACTCGGATAGCAAAATTGTCACTCCTGCGTGTCAGATGGATATTGTAACAGGGATCATTTTCAATATAATCTCTCCATTTTTCTTCCATAAATTGTCTTTCATTTATCACCCGCTGATATTTTTCCGGATGCTTTTCTTTCAGCATTTCCTCATTGTCATCGCCCCTGCTGACGGATTCATGATGATACAGCAGAGCATAAGGTGTGTAAATCACCAGATAACCTTTCTGCACTGCCTTGAGACACAAATCCACGTCACTGTAAGCAATTTTGAGATTGTCTTTGTCAAGCCCGCCCAGTTCCTCAAACACCTGTTTTCGCATGAGCAGACAAGCGGCTGTTACCGCACTGCAGTTGCGGATCACACTGGCCAGCCCGAAATAACCGTTGTCCAAAACAGGAAAATGCTTGAACGCGTGGCTCGCAATTCCCAGCCCCATGACAACACCCGCGTGCTGAATGGTATTGTCCGGATACAGCAGTTTTGCCCCCACAGCCCCGACTTCCTTTCGCTGTGCATGTTCCACCATTGCACTCAGCCATTCCGATGAAATCACTTCTGTGTCATTGTTGAGCATCAGAATGTATCTGCCATCAGCTTTGGTCACAGCAAAATTGTTCATATCGGAAAAATCAAATTCCCTGTCATAGTCAATCACCCGGATATTTTCAGACTGCTGTATCTCATCCAAATAAGAAAGTGTGGAAGGCTCCCGGCTCTGATTGTTCACCAGCAGGATTTCATAATTGGGATAATCTGTTTTGTTCCGGATACTTTCCATACAGTTCCGCAATAACGGAACCTGATCCCGGAATGGAATGATGATGGACACTTTTTCCGGATTTGCAATTTTCCGCTTTATTCTGTAGGAACCGGTAAAGTGACCGTCAAGCACTTCTCCGGAAACTGCATTTCTTTCCAGATAATCCGCCAAAGCCTTTTTTGCCGAAACATAGGCATAATTCTTGGCATCTGTTGTTGCGGCAGCAGACCCGGGAATTTTCCGCCAGTGATACAGAATTTTGGAAATATGGGCAATTTTTCCCGGATTGGTCTTTTCGGTGAATCTGAGGATCAGATCATAGTCTTGGGATCCGTCATATCCGGCTCTGAATCCGCCAATGGCATTTAATATATCCCTTCTGAAAATGGTAAAATGACAGACATAATTCATGCTCAGCAGCAAATCCGGTGAATAATCCGGCTTGAAAAAAGGTTCGCACCGTTTTCCCTGCATATCCAGTTTGTCCTCATCACTGTACAGCATATCCAAATGCGGATTCTGATTCAGCAGCCTGACATTTTCATACAGTGCATCCCGCGTGAGTTCATCATCATGATCCAGCGTGCCCGCAAATTCACCTGTTGCAGACCGCAGTGCTTCATTGTAGGCAATGGACATGCCCTGATTTTTGGCAAAATATGTCACTTTGATGCGCTTGTCTTTTTTTGCATACTTTTCCAATGTTTTCCGGATATGGGCTTTGGGGGAGGCATCATCCGCAATGCAGAGTTCCCAATGGGGATACAACTGACTGCGGACAGAATCTATGGCTTTTTCCAGCCAGATCCGGTCCACATTGTACACCGGCATCAGAATGCTGATGACAGGTCTGTATGAAAAATCAGACAGATCTCTGCGTATATGCTGTATTTTTTCCTCGGAAAGGGCATTTTTTTTCATCCATCTGTCATAATCACTTTCCATCAGATCTGCCATTAGCGGGGTTTTATTCCTGTGCAGGTATGCTTTGCTTTTTGACAGGAATGCCCGGAAACCTTCGCGTGTGAGTGTCAGGGCCGCCTTCTGCAGAAGCGGAACCCGGCCCAGAAATTTGATATAAAACATCTTTCGGAACAGTTCCGCTGTCCGCCATACTTTGGAGTTCCTGATGTCCGCAATCTGGGCTTCGATATTGCGGATATGGGTTTCTTTGGCATCTGTCAGAAAAGCATAGGTGTCTCTTTGGGAAGAAATATCGGAAATCTGTCTGTCTTTATTTGCAATGACCGTTTCAAGTTCATGCCTTGCAGCCTGCAGTTCCTGAATTGCGGCTTTGGATTCCTGAATTTCTGATTCAAGATTTGTGACATGAATATCTGTATCCTGAATACGGCGTTCCAGATTTTTAATATGCTGATTTTTATCCTGAATGTTTTCTTCAAGGTTATGAATAAAACGGTTTCTGTCTTCCACAATGTCATCCAGATTCCGGATATGATTTTCCTTGCTTTCAATCAGATCGCCCAGATTGCGGATATGTTTTTCTTTTTCTTTCAGCAGAAGTTCCAGATTGTCCGCATGGTGATTCCTGTCTTTGAGAGTGTTTTCCAGATTGCGGATATGATTTTCCTTGCTGGCAACTGTGTTTTCCAGATTGCTTACATGCTTTTTTCTTTCCTCCAGTGCGTTTTCAATATTGCGGATGGATATATTCTTATCTGAAATCACATCCTCCAGATTGCGGATGTGCTGATTTTTTTCCTCTGCTGTCTTTGCCAGAAGAACTTCCTTTTCCCGAATATCCGATTTGAGATATTCCATGCAGGCTTTGTATTCATCCGGTGGTGTATCCGATCTCAAAGCATCTGTCCGCGCCTGCATCTCAATTTTTCTTTCCACCTGTCTCTGTGACGCAAAAATCTGCGGATCATTCACCAGATGACGGTATCTCTCATGCACACGGCACAGGGTGGCAAGAAATTCCTGACGGTCTGCCAGTGTTTTAGAAGTTTTGTCTTCCCGTCTTGTATAGGCTGCGGTGATTTTCGGAATATGGCAGAAATCATAATGAATGGAAAACCGTATCCACAAATCCCAGTCCTCATGGGAAGGCAGGTTTTCATCAAACAGACCGCTTTGGGTGAGAATATCGCGCTGATGAACAATATTCAGTGTGCTGATGTAATTTGCTGCAAGCAGGCGGCTGCGATCAAAATCCCCGGTCACCGCATTTTTTTCTTCCACAGTGACATAGCGATCCGTTATCCATGTCTGGATTCTTTCATGGGAATCTGTGTAAGCCACTTTGTATTTTCCCTGTTCCAGAACCGAAACAAGGGTTTCCAGATGATCCGGATAATACACATCATCATCATCCAGATACGCGATATAATGTCCCTTTGCCGCGCGCAAAGCCGTGTTCCTGGCCGCAGAAATGCCCCGGTTTTCCTCATGCCGGACATAAACAATGTTTCCCTCTGTGTTCAGGACATTGAGCATATCGGCAACATCCTCGCCGCCGTCATTTGCCACTATGATTTCCACATTCGGGTAAGTCTGGACAAGAACACTTTCCACTGCGGCTTTCAGCATGTCCGGCCGATTGTGCGTGGGGATTATGACACTGACCAGCGGCGCGGATTCCTCAGAAATGTTTTTCACAGGAACGGATTCGGCTGAAACACTGCCGGGTTGTCCGCAGCAGTCCTGCAGCTTCTGCATATTCTGGTAAAAAAGGGAAAGTATGCCTTTATCGCGAATCTGCTTTGCATGGCAGAAAAAAACCTTCGGCATGGGTCACTGCATTGGTCAGGGTCAGACTTCTGTAACGGTTCAAAGCAGATGTAGATCCCCCGTAAGGTCTTTCCTTCAACTGGCTGGCATAAACTGCCACGGCTTCATTTTTTTTGTCCAAAACCGGTGTAATATCCACCAGTGTGTTCACAAAAACCAGGGGCTGGTTGACTTCATAAAACCCGATTGTGAAATCACGGTCACAGGTCCGGGCATACTTTTCAGCCAGAAAAGCCGCAGCACGTGATCCGGATGAATCTCCAGAAGGAGACGGCACATACACCAGATCCGGCCTGTATTCTGCCATGAGTGCTGAAAATCTGTCCCAGGCTTCCCGGATTCCAATGAGGCATACAGACTGCGATCTTCGTAAGACCAAGATCCCGTGTCAGTGACACCGAGGCTTGTGCATGCCTGTTCCGCCTCACCGCGTCTCAGGGCAATATATTCCTCCTTTTCCGCAGTTCCGGAAGAATCCCCTTTGGAACCGTCTGTGAGAAAAACGATTTTCACCGGATCTCCGGACTGTGTGTGCATACAGACACTGCCCCCGCATCCCAGAGTCTCGTCATCCGGGTGCGGAGCCAGCACCAGCACTTTGAACCCTGTCAGGTTTTGGGTGTGATACGGAATGATTTTGTCTTCGTTCAGCATGATTTCTCCGTTTTTTCAAAAAATGTTGCCCGTTCCCGTTCCATGCAGCCCCGTGCCAAATACAAAAAAAATCTGCAAATGGCAATAGGCAATGTTGCCTGTTTTTCGGATTCCTGTCTTTCAGATTGTGTTTTTTATGAACAATTTCATAAGAAAACACAGAGAAACCGGGGATACTCCCATGCTTCTCTTGCAAACAAAGAAAATCTGCGGTATGTAGTTCCCGAAAATTTCAGAATCATTATCTTTAAGGCGGAAAAATATATGCTTACAGTTGATCTGCGATCCGACACCCTTACGCGCCCCACTGAGGCCATGCGCAGGGCTATGGCCGAAGCTGAGGTGGGCGATGATGTTTTCGGGGAAGACCCCACCGTAAACCGTCTGGAGGAAATGGCTGCACAACAGACGGGAAAAGAGGCTGCCCTGTTTGTGGCAAGCGGGACTATGGCAAATCTGGTGGCCCAGCTTGCGCACTGCGGCCGGGGAGAGGAAAGCATTCTGGGGGATCAGTCCCATGTGTTTTACTATGAACAGGGCGGATCCGCGGCTCTCGGCGGTATTCATCCCCGCACAATTGCCAATCTGCCGGACGGAACCTTTGATCTGAAAACCCTTGAGGCAGCCATCCGGCCTGAGGATATTCATTTTCCCCGCTCTCGGCTGATTCTTCTGGAAAACACCCATAACCGCTGCGGCGGTGCGCCTTTGGATGCGGCTTACATGAAATCTGTGGGAACTCTGGCCCGGAAATACAGCCTGAAAATCCATGTGGACGGTGCGCGCATCTTCAATGCCGCAGTGGCGCTGAAAACAGATGTACGTGATTTGGTCGCTGATGCGGATTCGGTTTCTTTCTGCCTGAGCAAGGGGCTGGCGGCTCCGGTCGGTTCCCTGTTATGCGGAAGCCGTGATTTTGTAAAGGAAGCCAGAAGAAACCGCAAAATTCTGGGCGGAGGAATGCGTCAGGCCGGAATTCTCGCGGCCGCAGGAATCACGGCTTTGACAGAAATGACGCAGCGATTGGCAGAGGATCATGCACATGCACGAAAACTGGCGCTGGGGCTGTCGCAAATCAGGGGACTGTCCCTTGATCCGGAACACATCAAAACCAATATTGTCTATTTTGATCTGACGCGGGAAGATATGCGTGCACAGGATTTGACAGATTCCCTGAAACAGCATGGTGTCCGGGTGATTCCCCTGGGCCCGGGAAAACGGCTGCGGGCTGTCACCCATTATCACATCAGCTCGCAGGATATTGATTATGCTTTGGAAATATTTCAGAAAATCATGGAAGAATAGGAGAATGTCATGAATGAAGAATATGCCATGCGTCCCATAGAGCTGGATGCAGAAGAAAAAATGATAAAAATTATTGACCAGCGTCTGCTGCCCCATGAATATGTGATAATGGGACTGGAAAATCTGGATGATGTTATTGTGGCCATAAAAGAAATGTATGTCAGAGGAGCGCCCCTGATTGGCGCGACTGGTGCCTGCGGCGTGTATATGATTGCTGTCCAGGCTCCGAAACAGAAGGCAGCAGAATATTTCAGGCAGGAATGCGCCAGACTCAAGGCTGCACGCCCCACAGCGGTGAATCTGGCCTGGGCTGTGGACCGGATGCTTTCCGCAGTTCTGAAAGAAAGAGGGCATAAGAAACGCATTGCCGCAGCACAGAAAGAGGCAGAGGCCATTATTGAATTTGAAGCGGAAAACTGCAGAAAGATCGGTCAGTACGGACTGCCTCTGATTCAGGAGATCAGTCAGAAAAAAGGGAGGAAGACTGTCAATATCCTGACTCACTGCAACGCGGGCTGGCTGGCCTGCATTGAATGGGGAACTGCGACTGCGCCCATGTATGCCGCGCATAACGCGGGCATTGACATTCATGTATGGGTGGATGAAACCCGGCCTTTGAATCAGGGCGCACGCCTGACCGCATGGGAACTGGGAAAGGCCGGAATAAAGCACACGGTCATCACGGACAACGCGGGCGGCCATCTCATGCAGCACGGCATGGTGGACATGGTCATCACAGGCACGGATCGCACCACCTGCACCGGCGATGTGGCAAACAAAATCGGAACCTATCTCAAGGCGCTGGCTGCCAAAGACAATGGGATTCCCTTTTATGTGGCTCTGCCCTCCACCACCTTTGACTGGAACCTGCGGGATGGGATAAAGGAAATTCCCATTGAGGAAAGGGATCCGGATGAAGTGCGCCATGTTCAGGGTTATGACAGGGGAGGCATAACAACTGTTCTGGTTCCGCCGGAACAAAGCCCGGCCGCCAATTACGCGTTTGATGTCACACCTGCCCGGCTTGTCACCGGATTCATTACAGAACGCGGCATATGCAAAGCCACAGAAGCCGACATCCGCAGCCTGTTTCCGGAACAGATCGGCAAATAATGCGAATTAAGAGATTCCGATAAGATTCTGACAGGAGTTGACAACTTTCAAAAAGATGTCAAATCCTGTTCACATATACCATTACTCAGAAAATTTATTAATCCGGCAATTTTTAATACCAAAAGCAAACATGAAATATTTTAATAATTTAAAATATTTATAATAACTGATTGTTGTGGTGTTTTATTGCCGGTTTAATAAGCCAAAAATTGCACGAATTATGGTTTGTCCAATTCGTGCAGATTCGTGTCATTGGTGGCTGATTTAAATAATATTAAGCTGAGTTGTCTCATTTTCGGAGTCCGGAAATTCCGGAAACGGGATAACCGAAATGTTTTAATCAGAGATATAAATAAGGAGATTCCATGATAAGCACTGATGAATTCATGCACAAAGACAGATTTGCCCGGCATACTGGCATTGAATTGCTGGAAATCTCTCCGGGAAGGGCCAAAGCCCGGATGGAAATCCGTGAGGATCACAAAAACGGCATGGGTGTGGCACATGGCGGTGCGATTTTCACCCTTGCGGATCTGGTGTTTGCCGCAGCATCCAATTCCCACGGCATCCCCGCGCTGGCTGTCAACGTCAGCATTTCCTATCTGAAAAAAGTCTCAGACGGCATACTGACTGCGGAAGCCGCAGAGATTTCCCTCAATCCGAAACTTGCCAGTTATACGGTTGAGGTCAGGGATGAAAACAGGGAACTGGTTGCCATATTTCAGGGAATGGTGTACCGAAAAACCGGAAAAAAATAAAACCCGGGGAAGAATGAGGGATGACAAAATCATGAAAAAACTGCTGAAAATTCTGTATCAGCCTTACAAATGGCTTTTTTTTGCACCTTTTCTTGTTGTATCCACCCTTGTGTTCGGATTTGCGGCTGTGGCACTGTGCTTTGTCATGGATCCGAAAATTCCCAGCCGTCTGTGCGGTGCCACATGGGCAAAACTCAACGGACTGCTTATCCCCATGTTCGTGTCTGTCTTTGGCAGGGAGCATGTGGACAAAAATCAGTCCTACGTGATTGTCTCCAATCATCAAAGTCAGAGCGACATTCTCCTGCTGTACGGATGGCTGGGCATTGATTTCAAATGGGTGATGAAAAAGGAACTGAGAAAAATTCCGGCCATCGGCATTTCCTGTGAAAAACTCGGACATATCTATGTGGATCGTTCTGACAGAAATGCCGCGATTGCCAGCATCAATGCTGCCAAAAAGAAAATTGTCAACGGCACTTCCGTGCTTTTTTTTCCTGAAGGAACCCGAAGCCGCACCGGCAGACTGATTCCTTTCAAAAAAGGGGCCTTTAAAATGGCATTGGATCTGGGGCTGCCCATTCTGCCTGTAACCATTGCGGGAACCAGGGACATTCTGCCTCCGGACACAGCAGATATTTTTCCCGGAAGGGTGCGACTGATGATTCACAGACCGATTTCCACAGAAGCTTTTCATGAAGGAAGTGTCGGAGAACTGATGGAAAAGGTGCGGGAAGTCATTGGAAAGCCTTTGAAAAATCAGTAATTGCCGGATATGGCTCATCTGCTGTCCTGAAGCGGTGCAAACTTCCAGCCTGTTTTAGGGTTTGTGAACAAGCCGGAAGCCTGTTCTACTTTGAGTCAAGATCGTATTTTTGGGCATAGCCTCTGGGCGTGATCATAAAATCTCCGTAGAAAAAGGTGGAACTGCTGCCGATAAACACAGTGGTCTGCATGTCCACCTCAGTTTTGTGGAGTTCTCCCAGAGTGGCAAGCTGAATTCGCTGGTTGTCCCGCATGGCTCCGGTGACAATCCCGACCGGAGTTTCAGGGCTGCGGTGCCGGAGAACAATCTGCTGCGCTCTTTCCAGATGACCGCTGCGTTTTTTGCTTCTGGGATTGTAAATCACAATCACAAAATCCGCGATTGCTGCGGCTTCAATGCGTTTTTCAATCAAATCCCAGGGCGTGAGCAGATCGCTGAGACTGATGGCCGCAAAATCATGGGTCAAAGGCGCACCCAGCAAAGATGCACCGGCTGCAAGGGCAGGAATGCCGGGAACCACTTCAATCTGCAAACCTCCATTGTTTTCTGATCCGGGCGGAAAAATGGGAATCTTCCGTTTCCGGCAGATTTCAAAGGCCAGACCGGCCATGGCATAAATGCCCGGATCGCCGCTGGAAACAATCGCGCAGGATTCCCCCCTCAGCGCGATCTCTATGGCAGACTCCACCCGTTCCACTTCCTTTTTCATGCCGGTCTGCACAATCTTTTTGCCCTGAATCAAAGGGGCAATCAGTTCAATATAGGTGGTATATCCCGCGATCACATCTGCCTGCCGCAGCACGTCCTCTGCCCGTTTGCACAGATAATCGCTTCCGCCCGGGCCTATGCCCACAATGCAGAGTTTTTTTTCTTTTTCCCTTCCGGAATCACCGGTTTTTGCCATATCTTATTGCTCCTTTTGATTCTGATACCAATTCGCCATTGATCTGAAACACAAGTTTTTCAGAAAAACCGGATTTTTCCGAAAAATCCGGTTTTTTGAACACACGGAAACCTCTTTTTTCCTGCTTGCAAGTATCTTTTCAATGGGGAATTGGTATGATAAACATCTGCGGGCAGATCACCCGGACAAAGTGCGAATGGCGGCCGGTTTCTGTTCACGGACTTTGCAGCACTGCTTTTTTCAGACCGCTTTTCGCAGAATTTTCCGTACAGGTTCTGCCGGTTTCGCCCTTTCGTAATACTGATTCTCCATTGAAAACATGCTTTCTGTCAGGTTTGTTTTAACCGCAAAGGGCACAAATAGCGCACAAAGGTCACAAAAAACTGACAGGACTGCATAAAATCAATGGCGAATTGGTATAATATATGGAAAAACGTTCAGAAGGATATTCCGGATACCCTGTCAGCAGCAACTGTCTGCCTGACAGGATAATCCTGCCGGCTGCTTTCCCAAAATCATATTCAATGCCGTTTCCTTAAGAAAAACAGGGAGTGCCGAATCTGAAAGTTTGACAGTTTTTCTGAATTGTTTCATATCCCAAATTTCCGGTTTGGGATTCCTTCACCCTTAAGGAAATGCCATTGAAATTATATTTGAAAGTCAAATATATATCTGTTCCCCTGTTTTATCAACTCTATTTTTGCGCACCGCGTTATTTTCCGCTCATGATTTTTCCTGCTCAGGGAATGCATGAACTGTCAATTTGGTTCATTTTTTTGAAATCAATACAAAAACAATCTGAAATTCGGATATTCCCGCAGAAATCATTTGACAGAAGATTCGACTTTCCAAAACTTTTTTATTTCTGTATAATTTTTTCCGGTAAAGACCATATGGAAAAACAGGCTCGGATTCAGGGCAAAAAAGCAGGAATGAAGCAGAATTTTTTCTGTATTCAGAATTTGCAGATGAAGCAGCAGATTATTGCAACTGCCCATGTCAGCAGGGAAATACACGT
This sequence comes from Desulfobacterales bacterium, assembly GCA_041390465.1. Lineage (GTDB taxonomy): Bacteria > Desulfobacterota > Desulfobacteria > Desulfobacterales > Desulfococcaceae > JAABRU01. Next base: position 26,472 of record JAWKPW010000039.1, read on the forward strand.
TAAAATTTTAACCTTATGATTTTTAATGATTTATATGCCACATCACAGCTATGCCCATATAAAATCAGATACCCGGAAACCAGCACCTGAAAGCATAACATATCTTATGTCAGCAGCATTGTCATACCGGAGAAAGCCCGTATGGGGGACAAAGCGAATGAGCGCCTGATTTCCGGAAATGCCGCGTAACGTCAGTTATGTCAAAAACTTTCCGAACTGTTTCCCACCATGAAGCATGATTATTGCGATATGTTGAAAACAAAATAAAAAGGAGCCTGGTTATGGCACGGATACTGGTTATTGATGATGACAAAGAGATTCGCAATATGTTAAAAACGCTGCTGGAGCGTGCAGGACATGAAATCACCGAGGCTGCTGACGGCCGGGATGGAATTGAGAAATTTCGCACCAATTCCGCGGATCTGATTATTACGGATGTTGTCATGCCGGAAAAAGACGGAATTGAGGTCATATTGGAGCTGAAGCGGGAATTTCCTGATATCCGGATTATTGTCATTTCAGGCGGGGGGATTGTTCCGCCTGAGTATTATCTGGAGTGTGTCAAAGGACTGGGAGCCACTTACACTCTGGAAAAACCTTTTGATGTTGACAGGTTGTTGACTGCGGTTGAAATGTCTCTGAAATAACCGCAGACAGAGCTGCCCCGGAAGAGGGATGCAGACATGCAGCATGGGAACAGACAGTTGCTCAAGGCTCTGTTTTGGGAAAAAATACTGTGGTGCCGGACAGTCCGGCATATCAGGGGCAAAGGAAGGCAAAATGAAAAACGGGTTCATTGTTCGGAAAGCGGCCATTGAAGATATCCGGCAGATTCACAGACTGCTGCACACTTACAGCCATCAGGGGGATCTGATCCCCCGGCCCCTGAGTGATCTCTATGATCGTGTCAGGGATTTTTCCGTTGCTGCGGATACTGACACAAAACAGGTGGTGGGATGCTGTGCCCTGCAGTTCTGCTGGGAGGATCTGGCAGAGATACGCTCTCTGGTGGTGGAAACCGAATACCGCAGGCAGAAGGTGGCTTCCGGGCTGGTGACATCCTGCATTGAAGAGGCGGCAGAATATGGAATGGCAAAACTGTTCTGTCTTACCTTCAAACCGGATTTTTTTTCCAAATTCGGTTTTGTTCCCATCGAACGCTCGGATTTGCCTCTGAAGATATGGGCCGACTGCATGCTGTGCGTCAAATTCCCGGACTGTCAGGCCATTGCCATGATGAAAGAAATGCGACAAAGCTGAGGGACAGATCATGCCCATACAACTCCGAAACAGCATTCAGGCTGTATTTCACAGATTCACAGATGCCATCAGTTTCAATGACAAAATCCGTGATCTGACGGACATGCTCAACCGGAAGGCCGGGCGTTACGAAGATGTGACCCCGGATCTGGTTTCCCATCCGGGCGGCTTTATCCGCGCATTCCGGAAGCGGCGCATGGGGATTGCCGAATCCTATATCCGCATTGCCCAGGATCTGGATCGGAACAATGTAAGGGAAAGACTTCACGCACTCAAAAATCTTATGCATCTTTCCTTTCATGCCAAGACGGTGAGCATGCCCCTGAATACGGCACGGGTGCAGATCGAGATCATGAAGGAGGCAGTGAAAAATATCCATGACCGGCGCCGCCAGATGGAAATGATTGCGGATTTTTCGCTGGCCTCCTACGGACATGAGGCCGTCATCCGCGGTTTCCTCCGGGAGCTCAGACGGGTGGAGGCACCGGAATTTGGAAGGCCCCTGAAGGAGCTGGATTTGGGATGGGATTCCCATGTGCATGACAATCTTTCCACAGGCAGAAAAACCCCGAGTCAGTTGATTCTGGATGCCTTCATCAAAGGGCTTTCCCGTGTGACTTTGGTTTATTATGACATTCCCAACCGGGACATTATCTTTGAGGCCACCGAAGCCGGACGGATTCTGGGAATCCATGTTTCCCTGGCTGTGGAGTTCAGTGTGGGGGTCATGTCCCGGCGCAGGCATTTTCTTTTTGTCCCTCCTGCGGGAGACTGCCAGTCCTATCTGGATTTTTTCAACAGCAACTGTGAGATTCTTTCCTCTTTTGTGGACGGGCTGGAGGTGAACCGGGAACGGCGCCGGGTGGTAATCACCCAGATTCTGGAAAATTTCAACCGCACCTACCGCATCATGATCAACCAGGGTTATGAGGAAGACAGCATATTTGCCCTCAAACCGCTGCAGTTTCAGGATTTGGAGCGCATTGTTCCCCACGGTCAGTATTCCCGGAACCATCTCAGCGAGCTGCTGTATGCAAAACTCAAGGAGGTTCTCCGCAAACGAGCGCTTGCTCTCAAGGTTCAGCATCAGGTGGCCTCCCAGCTCATACGTGAGGATGCCCTCAGCGGCTGGGAAATGGAACGGATTGCCGAAACTTCCCGGAGAACCCGGGATCAGTATACCTTTCTGACACCGGCTGACATCAGCACCGCCTATTTTTCCGGGAAAAACATTACAGACTACAACTCAGCTTTTCCCTCCGAGGATGATGTCATGCCCGAACTCAAGGCTGTAGGCGGAACCCTTGTGTTTGCCCGGCCTCTGGAACGCGGTCTTACACGGGCCATGGCAACCGTGATTGCCCATCATCAGTTTATTGACTGCATTGAACTGATGAACATGCACGACAGCATGGAGCGGGATCCGTCCGAGATTGGCCGTCTGAGTCAGTTCATTCATCTTATCAACAGCGAGACCATGGCAGAACTCAGGCAGTTTCTGGAGGACAGCCTGGAAAAAGTGGATGAGGGCTCTGCTGGAGCAGGCATTTGAGAAATATCATGCCAATCCTGATCCCTGGCGGCCAGTGCCTCGACCGGCTGGATGCCCGTGTGCCGGGCATGGGATTCATCCGCAAATCCGGGATTCGCCCAAATCCCGCAGATATTTTGCCCAGACCCATTACCGGCTTCCCCGGCATGTCTCTGCGCTGATTGTGGGAAAGGGACGCCCTGTGCCGCGAGGATGACAGGGACTCCACCAGATATTTACTGTCGCGGCAAATTTCAAGCCCAATCTTCTGGGAGATGAGAAAAATTTCGGGCACATCGGCATCAGGCGGCTCTGGCGCTATCTGAATCCCGCGATGAAAAATATCCTCCGCATCAGCATCGGGCTGATTCCGGCATGGCTTTGGGTGGGGCCGGGCTATGCGCTGCTGTGGTTTGGGATCACCTTTTTCCGCAATGTGTTTGTGGATTTGGTGGCTTTTTCCGGCCCAAGTCCCAGAAGATGGTCTGTCAAAGACATCAATTTTGACAATACCTCCCAGTCCCTGTTCTGGACAGGTTTCTCCGTTCCTGTGCTGGGAATGGTCAAAGAGGGGTTTGATCTGATCTGGCCTTTTGCCCCCAACACCCTGTTTTTTGAATGGACAAAGTTTTTTTTCATCTGCATTGCCAATGGACTGTACATTTCCACGCACAACAAAATCCGGAGGTTTGACAACCGGGTCATCCGCGCCAATTTTTTCAGAAGTGTTCTGGCCTGGCCTTTTTCCGCACTTTTCGCGCCTGTGGGAAATCTGCTTTCGGTTCCCAGCATTGTGCAGGCAAAATTCTGGTCAGACATGGTTGCTGCTGTAATCGAGGGAATCGGCAAATTCGGGCAGAAAATTGTGCTGCGCAAAAGGGATTTTGTCGAAATTCTGCCCCATCTCCGCTCACGGGACAAGGATACCCGTCTGACAGCCATGCTGGACATTCTGTACATATGGGCCAGACGTCAGCGGGGACAGACCGGACTGGCAGATATTCTGAAAGGCAGGAAAAGCTCCTTTTTTGATCTTTTTCACAAAAAACGGAAAACAGAAAAAAGAATCTGGCAGCCTCCGGAAAAAAGAACGGATCTGGAAATTATGCTGGATCTGTATCATCCCCAGAGAACCCAGCTTGAATTAAGCCATTTCATTGTGGAAAAATACAGCCCCAGAGAAGCTGTGGTGCTGACAGAGCTGCTGAACATGAGCCTGGTTTCCTTCCACAGATGGCTGAAAAAAATGGAGAGAAGAAAAGCAAAGACAGACAGTTCGGAAACAGGAAATCAGAAAACGGAAGCGGTTCTGTGAAATCAGGAAGAGGTGAAATGATAATGTCATCCCGTTGGGATTCCGTTTTGTTTTTTCATCCCCATTCCTCGTTCCCACGCTTTGCGTCAATGCCATTAAGTTAAGGGCGGACACTTCCTCCTCCCCCTTTTTCAAAGGGGGACTGAGGGGGATTTTTCAGAGGGCCGCATGAAAATCCCTTTACGAAAGGGGGGATGAAAAAGGCTTAACTCAATGGTATTGATGCATTGTGTGGGAATGCAGGGGGATGATTCGCGTCCTTAGATATATTCCGGTTCAGTGCAGAAGAAAGGGAGGAGAGAAAGGTTTAACATAATGGCGTTGAAGTAAAGCCTGGGAACGGAAAATTGGGATAAATTTAAGGATGATGAATCGGTAAAAAGTCCGAATTTTACATTCTGCGTCATTCCGGCGAAAGCCGGAATCCAGAATTTTCAAATTGTTATGGACTCCGGCTTTCGCCGGAGTGACGGGCTTTTTGACTTTTTACAGGTTCATCAAGAATGAATTCCTGATCTTTGGAAGGGCAGTGCAACGTCATATTATAACTGACAAGAATATCACAGAGGTGGGTATGAAAGTGGAAATGTCAAAAACAGAGGCATATTATCATATCAGAATACCGGTATTGGAGAGTTATCACAGCAAATATCTGAGAAAATTTCTGGATTGGCTCAGACTGAGAGAGATCTCCTCAAAATCAGCGGCAACGGAAAAAGATATTGAGGGACTGTCAGAATATATTATGCAGCAGTGGTGGAATGAAAACAAAAACGGTTTTCTCAAATGATACTTGTTGCCGATACAAATATTGTTTTTTCAATCCTTCTGAAAAAAGATTCAAAGGAAGGGGAGATTTTTTTAAGGGATGATACAGAGGTGTTTATCCCAAAATTTCTCATGGTGGAATTGTTCAAACACAAAGAGAAAATAATCAGGTTGTCAGGACTTGGAGAAAATGAAATTTTGGAACTGCTTTATCTTATTTTGAGATATTGTTCTGTTTTTGATGAGGAAGACATTCCTGATGATATAAAAACACAGGCGTTCTCTTTGGTCAGAGACATTGATCAGAAGGATTGGGTATTTGTTGCCTCTGCCATGTCATTGAATGCGAAGTTGTGGAGCGGAGATAAAAAACTGATAACCGGTTTGAAAAGCAAGGGAAATGATATTGCTGTACAGACAAAGGATATATACTGAGTCCTTGCAAAATGCAAAACCGGCTGCAAAGATTCGGATGATCGATGATGAATACAAAAGAGGAAAAACTGGCTCAACTGCTTCAGGCATATGAGAGTGGCGCGCTGAATAAAGTTCTCTATGAGGCTGCGATAAAAGAGCTTGAGATAAAAGATACACAGGCCGGGGTTATCGGCGATAACGCCACTGTGGAAGGCGATATTCAGCACGGTGACCGGATGGATATTGACGCGGGCGGGGATGCGGCTGTTGCCACAGGTCAGGCAGCGGCTGTCATTGTCAAAAACATTATTCCTTTGAATCAGCCAAATCCTGCGGAAAAAATAGACAATATTGCGTATGATGAAAAAACCGGATCAAATACGCTGTGGAATCTTCTCAGCAGACGGAAAGCGGAATATGAGAAAAGTCTGGAAGAAATCAACAGGATTGCGGGAAGAGATCCACTTGAAATTGCACAATATTATATAGAGCCGGACTGTCAGGATGTAAACCCACTGGATCATGCCCAGCAGGATTTTGCTTCCAAATCCCTGTGCTGAAAACCGTGAACCAGTTTTCCAGTCACCGGTTCCTGCCGGGGCGATAACCATTTTGTTCATGCTTTCGGATGCAGGCATGGGCAAAGCCGCGCTGCTGACCATGCTCCAAACTCATGGATTTGACCAGGCTGTGGCCAAGTCAAAAAAAAATTGTGTTAAAAAAACTGGGGAAGAAAACCACGTGAAAATTGAAAAAATCAAGAAGAAAATCAGGCCTAATTCTTTTGCTGGATTACTCTGGATGAAGACCCCGAAGCCTATGGCAAAGTAAGGAAAAGACTGCTGGAGATTCTGCAGGAGGACAAAGATTTTCCGGGTGGTCATCACCTGCCGCACCCGGATTTCCCCGCACTGGACGATCCCCTCAAACGCCCCGGCTTTTTTTTTCAAAATCGAAGATTCACCTGCCATACCAGAGTACCTTTCCCTGTTTTCGATGAAGAAAAGTGGTGCAGTATCTGAACAAACGCTTTCCCAGAAAATTCTTTTTCTGGAAAGACAAAAAAAAGATCGTGGACGCGCAGACCGTGATCAGCAAAATGGGATCGCTCCGATGCCGCCCCATGCTTCTGTCCTATATTGAAAATCTCATGAGCCTCTCCGGTTATATCCCGGCAGAGCGGCGAGAATATCATATTGTATGATGCGCTTGTGCAAAGCTGGCTGGCACGGGAAAAAGATAAGATTCCGGACATATCAGAAGATAATCTTCTCAAAGCCTGCATCATCCTTGCCACCATCATGCAGATCAGAGGGTGGCGCAGTATCAAAGAAAACGATTTGGATCAGCGATAAAACAGATGAAAGATGTTCTGCCCGTCAAAAAGATTGACATCAAAGGCCGCTCCCTCATCAACCGCAATTCGAGGGGATTACCGCTTTTCCCATTACAGCATTCAAGGTCTGCGTTGCCCGGCTGCTGCTTGAAAGCCGGTGTTGTTCGCCCAAAGGAAACATCGGTCACGGATTTCATCTTCCGTCAGATTGCAAAATCAGGGAAAAAACCGAATTATATTGAAAAACTTGATTTCAGAGCGCTGAATTTCAGCACGCCGGGGTTGCGGGATTTGAAAGGACTGAAACTGCTGGGCGCTGATCTGAAGGGAAAAGATTTTTCCGGTGCAGATTTGAAGTGATGCAGATTTCAGCAATGCAGATTTAAGCAATGCAGTCTCAGCAGTGCAAACTGACAGGCACAATTTTCAGAAATGCCCGTCTCAAAGGTGTAAAATGGAAGAGTGCCCGGATTTCTGGAATGCGAATTTGAAGATGCTGAAATTGAATCTGCCGCCGTTCAGAAATGATCTGGGTATGGAGTTTGTTTTCATTCCTCCGGGAACATTCATGATTAGAGCCCCAAAGATGAACCCGGACGGTCTGATGATGAAATTCTGCACAAAGTCACGCTGACCAAAGGCTTTTATGCAGACCACAGGTGACACAGGGGCAATTGGAAAAACTTAATAGACAATCAATCCGTCTCATTTCAAACAAGGCGGTATGTGCCCGGTTGAAAGTGTTCCGTGAATTAAGCAAATACCAGAATTTATTGCCAAACTGAATCAGAAGACAGGTCAGACATACCGGCTTCCCACAGAGGCCGAATGGGAATATGCCTGCCGTGCCGGAAGTGAAACCGCTTTCTGTTTTGGGGATGATAAATCACAATTGGAACACTATGCCTGGTATGACAGAAATTCAGGCGGTCGCACACATCCGGTTGCACAACGCAAACCAAATGCCTGGGGACTGTATGACATGCACGGCAATGTGTGGGAATGGTGTGCAGACTGGTATGGATATTATCCAACAGATGCAGTGACAGATCCCACAGGGTCGTCTACAGGCCCGGACCGGGTCCGCCGGGGCGGCAGTTGGGACCTCGTTGCTCAGTACTGCAGTCGGCTTACCGCTACGGCGACCCCCAGCGGCGGGGTCCCATCCTCCGGTTTTCCGGGTTCAGAGGTCTTAGTTTTTGCCCTTTTACCCTTTTACCCTTTGCGGGGTAAATCGAAAAAATTTTTTTGGAATTTCTGCCCGTGCAAAATTGTCTGAACCGGGATTCACAGGAGTAAGGGATTGACCGGGATTATTGTGATAACCGCAAGGATTTTTTATAAAAAAGGATTTTGGAGTGTCTGAACCATGATTCACATGATTAAAGGATTGACAGGATTGCTGTCTGAAGTGTGATTGTTGTGATTTCTGTTGATTATATGATGAAATAATCACGACAATCACGAAATCACATTCACAGCTCATTACAGAAAATTTTCTGTTATCAATTTATCCAACATCAAAGAGAAAAACGGTTTCAGCAGCAATAAAGGAAAAGATCGGAATCTGAGACAGGCGGTATTGTGACACCTGGCAGGAATATCATTTTCATATCATGGGAGTACTCCCATGACCCTGTAAGGAATTAATTGCAAAAATTGGACCGATATCCGGATTCTGCTGGCTGTCTTTCCCCACCGGTTCTGGTATGGCTCATCGTAACCGCATCCATGAGCATAGGAGCGAAGTGCCGCCCTGGAATTATGTTTATTTATTTTTTGTGTATCTGGTCTGCGTACCGGGAATGTAACGTGCATTAACACCCCACAGCCTATTCCCTGTTTTTCATCCACCCAGAACCTGCTTACGGTCAATTTTCACAGCAGGTAGCGACTGTGTTAAATAAAGCTGTTTTGGGTTCCATGCCTCATTTTTTGCAACCAGACTGTTGACAATGACAATGAGTTTCCTCATGCCAGGCCGTGATAACCACCATTTTGATTTTGCCGGCAGAAAAAGGCGGCTGATAAAATCTGCGGATCTCACCGGGTTGTGACGGATGGCGGCAGTGTGGGCATATACATCAGGTTTCTGATTTCACGGCACTCTCCGGTCATGCGTTTTCCCAGAGACACCCGCTGTCCCTGTTTACGGGCGCTGTGCCGGTCAGGGCTGCGATTTCCGCGCCGTTCAGGAACCGATCTCCGGGAGTCCGGATACCGGTGCGGCAGTGTTTTCCCCTATGCCGGGACAGACTGAATCGGTCTGTTTCCTGTTTCAGTTCCCGGAGATGATGCAATGAGATCTGGATCGATCCTGAGATCAGACCGATCTGTGTTTCAAGGGTGGCGATCACAGTCCGGATGCTTTGTTCAATGAAGCCGGATGTGTTCCGTGCGGTTTTTTTCCGCTGTGCGCATGTCCGTCAGCCGGCGTTTGCGGACAACCAATATCCTGATTTCAGAAGAAATGTCATCATGTGCCTTTCTGACAGGGAGTTCCATAGGCCAAACTCTGGGGCAATGATGCGGGCATCCGCCTCCCTTGTCTGTTTTGGCTGTCTGTCCAGCTTTGGCAAAATTCCGGATGCGTGCAGGGTTGACAGCCGCAGCCGGAAGTCCCGCCGCATAAAGTTCTTCTGCCAAAGGAATTTCATATCCTCCGGTGGCCTCCGTGACAATAAGTTCCGGCTTCGCGGTCAGAAACAGTTCAGCGGTTTTCCGGATGTTTTCCGGAGTGTAATCAAAATGATGATCGGAACTCCCGGTCAGGAGGTGAACATCAAAGGTTCTTTTGGAAATGTCAATGCCGATACAATTTTTCATAATAAAATCCATTCCTTGTATGCGGGGTCATTTCATGCCCCATGCGACTGTCCGGGCTGTTCTGAAGATGCGGCGGCGGATCCGGCTACATGCGGGCTCGGAACCCCAGGGTGGGACGATCTCACCGCCGCCTGTCCGTCCGGTGACGCGGCCCACCGGACGGGACAAGACGGTACTGACTTTCTTAAACCTTATAAACTGACGCATGGGACCGGTCAAGTAATCCTAACATACAAGGGTGGGCACAGTTTCTTTGTGCCCACCTTATGAGATGGTGAAATGGCGGGCAGTGAAATGGCGGGCAGCGCTCCGCTTTTGCCCACCCTACTGCTGTTGCTGACGGTGGTGTGGCGCATTGTCTTTTTTGTAAAAAAACCGGATTTTTTGGGACTGGATTCCGGCTTTCGCCGGAATGACAGTGAAGGGGAATAACTGCCTGATTTTTAAAAATGGCTGCATAACATCATTTATTATGAGAAAGTAACATTTTCTTGCTCTGGGAGGTGAACATGAATGCAGGCACGCTGTTTGCGGGTGTACTTTTCGGTTCCATTGGCATGGCGTACATGATATACGGCAAAAAACAGCAGAAATTCAAGGTCATGCTGTCCGGGCTGGGCTTGTGCATCATCCCGTATTTTATTTCAAATCTTTTGTTTTTGTATCTGATCTGCATTGCCATTACGGCTCTTCCCTTCATTTTCAGGGATTGATTGCAAATAAAAACATCGGTTTCGCAGGCCGGATTGGCAAAGCGTAATCCGACAGAATTCTGTTCATCTGAAACCATAACCCTCTGAACTTTGACTTAAAAATCCTGTAATGAACGAAAGAATTTTCAGAAAGAGCTGAATAAATGAGATACAATTGGAGCGATGAAAAGAATGAATTTCTGAAAAAAGAGAGGCATATTTCATTTGAAGATATTCTTGACTCAGTAAAAAATGGCGGACTTATAGGCATTGAGCCGCATTACAATAAACAGGCATACGGACATCAGTCTGTTATGTTTGTGAATATAAGAGGTTATGTTTATCTGGTTCCTTTTGTATGGGATGAAGAGAAGGAAGAAGCATTTTTAAAAACCATTATTCCGAGCAGGAAACATACAAAACGGTTAAAGGAGCAGTTATGAAACTCACTGTTGAAGAATCTGAAATTTTGAAGGATTTTGAAGAAGAAAGACTGGTTCCCTCTGTCAGGGATAAAGAAATTTTGCAGAAATTTATGGATGGCGCATCGGATTTTGGCAAAAAAACAAAAATTGTCAGTATCCGACTGCCGGAGGAGGATTTTGATGCCATTCGGATAAAAGCATTGCAGAAGATATGCCTTTTGAGGCTTTGATACGTCTTATTTTGCATCAGGTATGTTTCAACAAATCATTGAATTTGAAGAGGATACAGCTTTTAAGATAATTATTTTGGAGTAGGCCGGGGTGAACTCGAGTGAACCCCAACATTCTGACATTGTTGGGGTTCGTTCCTCACCCCAACCTGTAGAAAACCCCAAAATTATTTTCTTAAAGCTTATGCTAGTAAGTGGAGCTGTTTTGTGCCCACCTTTGAAGAGTGAAATGGTGGGCAACGCTCCGCTTTTTTGCCCTGCCTGCTGACGGTGGTGTAGTGCATTGTCTTTTTTGTAAAAGCCGGATTTTTTAGGACTGGATTCCGGCTTTCGCCGGAATGACGTGAAGGGAATAACTGCCTGATTTTATAAATAACTGCATAACATCATTTGTTATGAAGAGTAACGTTTTCTTATAAGAGCCAAACATGAATGCAGGCACGCTGTTTGCGGGCGTACTTTTCGGTTCCATCGGCATGGCGTACATGATATACGGGAAAAAACAGCAGAAATTCATGGTCATCTTGTCCGGACTGGCCTTGTGTGCAGTCCCGTATTTTATTTCAAATCTTTGTTTTTTGTATCTGATCTGCCTTGCCATTACAAGCTCTTCCCTTCATTTTCAGGGATTGATTGCATGAGCAGGAGGGCGCAACCGCAAGGTTTTCGCAGGTCGGATTAGCGAAAAGTATTAATCCGGCAATTTTTTAATACCAAAAGCAAACATGGAAATATTTTAATAATTTAAAATAGTTATAATAACTGATTGTTGTGGTGTTTAATTGCCGGTTTAATAATACGACAAAATTCAGTTGATCTGAAAACAGGAAATGCTCACGATGGAAACAGCCTGATAATGGCAAAAGAATCATCTGAACCATAAACATCAACGGTTCGCAGGTGGGTGTTGCAGGCAAGGATGTTCATGTGAATGGCGGCATACATTACCATTATTATCAGCCCCAGTCTCCGCCTGCTGCAACTCCCGAAAAGCCGAAAGACAGCGGAAACAACATCCAATGCAAACCGCTCAAAGTCTTTATCAGCTATGCAAGGGAAGACATTGCCACGGCAAGAAGGCTTTATGAAGATTTGAAAATGGCCGGAATTGTGCCCTGGATGGACAAGATTGATCTGCTTCCGGGGCAGAACTGGAAATTCCACATCACAAAGGCCATACGGGAAAGCAGTTATTTCATTGCCCTGCTCTCGTCAAAATCCCTTTCCAAAAGAGGATTTGTTCAGAAGGAACTGAAACTTGCCCTTGACATTCTTGGGGAATTTTCCGATGAGGATGTTTTCCTCATTCCTGCACGTCTTGATGACTGCCAGCCCGAAGATGAAAAACTGAAATATCTTAACTGGGCGGATCTGTTTCCGTCCTATGAGGCATCGAGCCGGGATGATATTTTGCGGGTGTTTCCAGTATGCTGCATCGGAAAAAACTGAGAAACTGCCGATCCTGCTGCTGATTGCGTCCGTGTAGAAGAACCGGAAAAAGATTCACCAATTCCATCGGTATGAAATTCACGTTTATATTCCTCGGTACTTTTATGATGGGCAAGTCCGCCGGAGGAAGGGGACGGTTTGACAACGAAATTCTTCACAAGTCACGCTCACCAAGGTTTTACATGCAGACCGCGGGTGACAGTGGGTTGGTGAAGCTTTTGTCAAAACTGCCGGATTCAAAACCGAAGTGGAAACCGGTGACGGTGCATATACAGGATGGACAGGTTCTGAATGGAAAAAAGAACAAGAAAATATTGGGACAATCCCGGATTTCCCCAGACCAGATGAACATCCGGTCACATGCGTATCCTGGAATGATGTTCAGGCATTCATGGCATGGTTGAATGAAAATAGTTTTACAGACTGCCCACAAGCCGAGTGGGAATATCCGGTGCAGAGCGGAACAACCACACCGTTTTCTTTGGGAAGATCTGTCCGCGATGAGGGCCATTGCAACGGCAATTATCCGCTGAGGGAAAGGCTGTCCCAAGAGAAATGCAGAGAGAAAACGGTTCCGGTGGGGAAGTTTTGCCCCAGCGCATGGGGGCTGTATGACATGCCTGGGAATGTGTGAATGGTGTCCTTGCGATTATAAAAGATGGAAAGATTATAACAGACATACAAAGACAATATCGCGCTGATCCTGTCTGCAATAGGGCCGCTCCGGGTCGACCGGGGCGGCAGTTGGGGCAGATGCCCGGCGCTGCCGGTCGGCTTACCGCTACGGCGGCCACCCCGGCTACCGTGGCGGCAACCTCGGTTTTCGGGTTCCGAGGTCTTAATTTTTGCCCTTTTACCTTTTACCCTTTGCGGGGTAAATCGAAACTTTTTTGGGATTTTGGTCCGCATAAAATTGTCTGAACCGGGATTTGATCATCCTGAGGAATCATGGTTCAGACAGACACACATTTTCTGATCTGAGATTTTTGTGATTTCTGTGATAAACAGGATGGGAACAATTGTCTGAACCGGGATTTTAAAATTTTCTAAAATTATAAATGAAATACCATAGTTATATTCTTTTTGCAACATAATATTAAGGCCATACCCATTCGCAGAGATGGTCAAAATGGGCAGAGGATTATTGAGCGAAGCGGGAATATTGATCTTGCCGAAATACACGTTTGCCATCCTGCGGTCAATGCGCTTTTTCCGCTTCCAGAACCTGCGCAAATTCCCGGCCGGCCGCATAGGCCTCATCCAGATATTCGGGATGTCTGAGCACATCTCCTTCAAAATCAAGCCCCCGGTACAGCAGGGATTTCCACAGTTGTGTGTCCAGCACATCAAAAAAATAGCGCAGCGTCAGCAGCACACCTTCAAACAGTTTTTTGCCTTTGGTTGCGCCCACCGAAATGAAAAGCCCTTTGCGTTTGAAATTTTTGTCTCCAAACGGGATTTTGTCAATCCAGTATTTTTTCACCCACAGGGACTGGCACCGATCCATGAGAATCTTGGTATGGGCGCTCACGGTGTAGAAAAAGATGGGGGAGGCCAGCATAATGCCGTCTGCGGCCAGAAGTTTTTCCCGCAGCAGGGGGAAATCATCTTTGATGGCGCATTCTCCGGCTTCTTTGCATTTGTAGATTTCCAGACAGGGAGACATTTTCAGATCGCGCAGCCAGATTTCCTCCACCTGCGCGCCGCTTTCCCGTGCGCCTTCCACCGCGCGTTTAAGCAGAGATGCTGTATTCCCCTTTCGTCTGGGACTTCCATAAATTGCTGTGATATTTGGCATATTTTTTTACTCCTTTTTTGTCTCTCAGGAACAGTCACCTGATTCTGTCCGGCTGTTTTTTCAGATTTCATTCTGCTTCCGCACAGTCTGCAAATTCAGACACAATGACCCCATACAGTTCCTCTCCGATGGCAAGACCGGTATCAATAATCCGGGGCCCGTATTTTTTCCCGGTACTGGATCGGAAGGTGGTTTTGATGGCTGCGATTTTTTCCATGCCAATGGGATAGCGTTTGAGAAATTCAGCAAAGGGAACTTTGAAAAACAGCACCATATCCCATACCGTATCATGGAAATTGTCCGCTCCCCACCGGAATTTGTCCGCATCATACAGGCAGTTGGATATCAGAAGCCCTTCCGGTGCATGGACAGGTGCGGTTTCCCTGAATGCCTCATGATTCCGTATGGCCTGGGAAATATCCTCAATTTCATCCGGCCTGAAGGGAAAAAGTTTCAGGATTTTTCTGGCATACCCGGCACCGGCTGCGGCATGATCTTTTTCTTTGCGCATAATGTCATGGAGAAGTCCGGCACACTGTGCCATGCGTATGCGGTTCCTGACAAGACTGTCTGAACAGGGCTGTTTTCCGGATTCGGCAAGAATCAGGGTTCCTGCATCCAGACTGACCTTTCGCGCATGGTCTGTGCCATGTCCGAAATCCTCTTCCAGCCGGGAAAAAACAAACTGCCGCATTTGGCAGACAATGGGATCGATATAAAAAAAATGCCGGGAAAACACAGTGGCAGCCAGATGCTCACTGTAAAAAGCGGGACGCGGAAACCGTGAAATGATCTGTCTGGCCCTTGCCCGGAGCCGCAGATAAATCTGCGTTATGTTTTGGGGTGAAGTCAACGTGGCGATGGAAAAAAATCTTGTATGCGGGGCGGAGGTTCCACCGCCCCTGCGGATCATGCTGCATGGGAAAATATGCTAGACACCGGCAAAGGAAAACGGATTGGCGCAGACTTTCCACTGACCGTTCTCTCTGACCAGTTCAATCACTTCCTCCACATGGGAGACATCATGTTTGTCTTTTTTTGAGAAAAAGGTCCGAAGAGGCGATCTTTTTTCAAATTTCAGCCGAACCTGTGCCGTATCCTGTGTTCTGGCCACAGTTTCCGCTTCCAGGTGGTACAGTTTTTCTTTTACATAACATCCCAGGCTGTATCCCCGCGCCTGGGCCTCCTGGCGTGCTTTGTAAATATAATCGCCCACCACATCCGCATCTTCGGCAGTTTTGCTTGCCTCACAGAGCCGATCCGACAGAAGGGCTTTGTCATAAGTGAAACAGGCTTTGGCAAATTCCGTTGCCGCTTTGTAGGGTGAATCCTGTGCGTCCGCATATACCAGGATCACCTGGACAGCAATTCCGATGACCAGTGCCACTGCCAATGAGATGATCATTTTGCTCTGCTTCATTCCGCTCATTCTCCTTTCAAATCCTGATTCTGCAATTAAATTAATGGGTAAAATTCCAGACCTTTTCCTGAAATCAGGATTCAATAACACGGAAGCGGAAAATATTCAAGGAGAAAAACACTTCCGGATTCCGAATGTCTGAGTGCTTTGACCGTTTATTTTTTCCCCTGTCCCCATGCAAGTTTTTTTGCCTCCTCAACGCTTTCCACTTCAATCACATCAAATCCGGCTCCTCCCGCAATCTGCCCTCTGCGCCACTGGTGCAGTCCCAGGCTGTTTTCACCTGTAATCCGAATGACCCGCCCTGCCCCTTTCTCATGCAGATATTTCTGGGTACGGGCAATGGCTTCAGGAGACTTTGGCGAAGCAGGTTTGTACTTGATGATATTGTTGATGATGGTAAAGCCCGGTGAGAGTTTTTCCGCTTCCTGTTTTGCCGGCGCAATCGCTTTCCGCACCTCCTCATCGCTGAGATATCCGTCCAAAAAGATGTACAGATAATTTTTTGAGGCATTGGCTCTGATTTCAAACATGCATCCTCCTTTGGAAACCCGCTGGCAGAGAAATGCTGACCGCAGGGCAAGACAGTTTTTTTGCAGTATTGTTAAATTTAAGGTGATTTCTGAAAATGAATGTCCCGCTTCAGTCTTCTGAAAGATTTGACAACTTTTGGACAGTTGTCAAATCCGGGGGATGTTCTTTTTCGGAAATCGCCTGAAATGTCAACGGAACCTGAAACTAAGGATGCCGGCTCGGCTCCGTGAAAAAAAATGCAGGGGCGGATTTCAAATCGGCCCCTGCAAAAAATGCCGGCAGTTTTGCCCCTTTTTATTCAACTGTTTTGAATTTGTCGCTTCCGGCTCCGCATATGGGGCATTTGTCAGGAATGTTTTTGTCCGTCACATAACCGCATACACCGCAGACATGATAGGCTTTCACTTCGTCTTTGATCACATGGTAAATGGCACGGTCGTAGAGTTTCATATGAACGCTTTCCGCATCTCTTGCCTGACTGAACACAAGCGCTGCGGCTGTTTCCCCTTCTTCTTCCGCGTCTTTGATAAAATCGGGATAATCATTTTCATTTACGGTTTTTTCACGTTTGAACGACAGCTTCAGATTGGTGTCCGTATCTTTGACCACAATATCCCTGACAAGATTCAGATGGCGCATTGCATGAATCTTTTCCGCTTCGGCTATGGCACGGAACAGCAGGGCTATCTGGGGAATTTCCTCCTCCTTTGCCTTTTCCGCATAGGCCAGCAGTCTGAAATAGGCTTTTGCCTCACCAATGAACGCCGTGTAAACATTTTCTTTTGTCTTTTTTTTCATTCAATCCTCCTGATGCTGAACATCCGTATTGAAAAGCATGAAGTCTGATTTTACTGCTCCGGTCTGCTGACTTCATTCAGCCCGCCGAAGGCACTGGGTCAGAGATCCGAAACCGCAGTATTCCAAAGATTGTAACCCGGCATATGGGTTCCAATGGCTTTATCCAAATCTTCGGCACAGTTTTTTATGAAACCGGCTGCCTGATCAAAAATCGCAATATCCTCCGCAACAAGTGAATAAGTGATTCCATTGTCAGGAGTATATTGTTAATCATCGTGATTTTGCTCACGCATTTACATCAAAAAGTGTGTCAATGTTTATTAAAAAAAACTTGAACATCAATTGTCAGAAAAAGAAGCTGAATCTGATATAATACCAATTCTCCATTGAAATCATGCTTTTTAACCGCAAAGGACACGAAGATGGCACAAAGATCACAGCGAACTGACAGCACTGTATAAAATGAACGGCGAATCAGTATTGCCTTCCGCAAAATATGATTTCAATGGAGAATTGGTATTATTCCAGAGAAAGCCTGAATTCAGTATGTTCAGTCTGTTACTGACTCCGACTTTCGCGGGAGTGACGGGAAGCTGTTAAATTCGCATTCCTAACAGAAGTTCCCCGGATTTCTGTCTTTCTGCCTCCGGCCAAAGGGAATGCCCAGTTTTCTCATCCGCTTTCTCAGGGTGGAGGGATGGATGTTGAGCAATCGTGCCGCGCCTTTTTCCCCTTCCACCCGGCCGTTGCACATGTCCAGAACCTGCCGGATGTGCCGGGTCATGACCGTATCCAAATCCGGTGGTGATTCCCTGTCACCGGACAGAGCGCAGAAACTTTTGGACAGGGGGGTCAATCCGCAGGGGGCAGGGAAAACATCGCTGAAAGTCAGGGGTTTCCCCCGGCTGAGAATAATGGCGCGTTCCACTGCATTTTCCAGTTCCCGCACATTCCCGGGCCAGGAATAGGACATCAGTCTTTCCAGCGCTCCCGGAGCCGGAACCGGAACGGTTTTCAGTTTCATTTCTCCGGATTTTTTGCAGATAAAATGCTGCACCAAAGCCGGTATATCCGCGATTCTCATGCGCAGGGGCGGAATCACAATGGGAAAGACCCGAAGCCGAAAATACAGATCTTTGCGGAATTTTTCCAGATCCAGCATGGTTTCCAGATTCCGGTGCGTGGCTGCAATGATGCGGATATCCACTTTGACCGGCCCGGTACCGCCCACCCGGTCAATTTCCTTTTCCTGCAGCACCCGCAGCAGACGCACCTGAGCCTCGGCTGGCAGTTCTCCCACTTCATCCAGAAACATGGTCCTGGCCATGCGAGCGTTCAATTCTGGCTCCGTTTTCGTGACAGTGCGCCCGTGAGCTGCCCCTTTTCATGACCGAAAAGCTCGCTGTCCATCAGTGTCTGGGGAATGGCCCCGCAGTTGACCTTGATAAAGGGCCCGTCCCGGCGGGAAGAGGCATTGTGAATCGCGTTGGCAATGACTTCCTTGCCTGTGCCGGTTTCTCCCAGCAGCAGAACCGGACTGTCCAGATGCGCGACCTGCCGCACCTGCTCCATCACCTCCCGCAGCCCGAAATCCGCTCCGATGATTTCCTCACCGGCCATGCGCCGCAGTTCATCCCGCAGATAGCGGTTGTCATCAGCCAGCAAATCCCGAAGTTTGCGCAGTTCCCGGTATCTCATGCTGTTGGTCAGGGCAATGGCAAAGGGTTTGTTGAGCAGCCGCAGCAGACGGGCATGTTCGGGCTGAAATTTCTCTTTTCCATTGTCAAAAACCGAAACAATGCCCAGCAGCATGCGCTCCAGCACCAAATCCATGACCACAGCGGACAAATCTGAAACATCCAGTTTTTCCGCCACAGGACTGGTGACAGAATCATCTCCGAGCCGGGGGATCAGCCTGACTCTGAGAGAGCGCTGGTTCCGGATTTGCTTCAGGGCATTGTCCGGAAGCGGTGTGCGCACAGCCAGGATTCGGCTGCCTTCCACAGTGGCATGGGCAACGGTTTCCACAATCCCGGGTTCCGGATGAAACACATGAAAGCACATCTGCCCGGCCGGAATAAAATCCCGGATATACAGCAGGCAGGAATGCAGGGCCTTTTCTATATCCAGGCTCTGGCAGATGCGCAGCGTGGCTTCACGGAAGAATTCTTTTTCATCTGTTATCATAAAACTGAGATTTCACGTGTCAGTGTTCTGAACACGATGATACAGGATTGACAGGGAAATGACTGCTCCCGAGTCCCAAACGAAAAGTTTGGAAATCTGCATTTTCTCACAAACTTTCCGTTTGGCATTCCGGAAATTCCCTGATTTGGCAGCATTGACACTCTGCACCGAAATGAAAATGTATTTTCAATGAAGAATAAATATAACGGCACTTCCGGACAGAATCACTTTCCATTCTGTTCCGCCGGATAACGATAAAGATTTTATGTAAGAAAGGATTTCAAAAAATTGAAAGTCCCTGCTTATGCAAAATATCCCTCAGTTTCCCACCACAGCCTCTCAAATCCCAGGGAAACCACAGCAAAGCGTTTCAGGCGCAGGGCTTTGTATTTCTTTTCCAGTTCATCTCCGTAAGATTTTATCTGCTTTTTTGCTGCCTCCATTTCCGATTTCATCTCCGGAATCTCCCGCAGTTCCTGCACGGAAAGAGATTTTGCCTGGTCCCCGCTCAGACCGGCTTTTTTCAGACTCACATATTTGAATTCAATGAGAACATCAAAGATTTTGAATTTCCGCATGTCCGGACGGATGATCATGGTGAGATCCGCATAGGTTCTGCCTGCCTCCGGTTCTGAATCCATGATGTACAGAATCTCATTGTACAGCAGCGTCAGAAAGGCTGTTTTCACGGTCAGTTCATTCGCCCACCGGTAATCCCGGTTGCGGAACACGCTGAAATAACGGGTTTCAATGAATTCGCAGATGGGAGCCATATCCCCTTCCTGAAAAACCAGTTTGGCCGCATTGACACCCGCATCCCTTTCCATTGGTTCAGGCAGCAGCATTTCCCGGATGCGTTCCGCATACAGTCCCTGAATAACCAGATTCGGCACTCTGAATTCCAATTCACCAATCTCTGTCTGGCCTTTCAGGGTCAGCACACCGAAATAATACAGAAAAGAAATCAGCAGTGTATTGTCCTTTGCAGCGCCGCTCAGCATCCTCTGAATCCCGAAACGATCCTCCAGATCGGATGTGACAACCGGCTGCTGTTCCTCCACAATATCCAGAAGCAGTTGGGAACCTCCGGGTATGCCGGAGATGAACCGCAGTTTGGCATCGTCTGTGGCCAAGTTGGCATCCAGCATTTTCCGGGGAGGTTTGCAGGTTTCATGAAATGCCTTCAGAAAATAGATGGCAAGGGTGGGATTGCATATTTTTTCATCTGTATCTGCCTCAGGCGAGAAAATGTAACCGTTGTAATAAGTTTTCATCAGATGAACAGCATCTTCGGCTGCACTGTCTCCAAATCCGCATTCACGGCAGATTTGTTTCACTGTGTCAGCAATTTCCGATCCGTGAAATCCGCACATGTCATTGTAAACCGGATTCAGGTAAATGTTGTCCGCAATATTGTATCCGCTGGTGATGTCGCTCATGACCACAGGAGAGACACCGGTGATGAAAATCCGGTCAAAAACCGAATCCTTGGTTGAGGATTTCACGGCCTTGAACAGGGTTTTCAGGGCGCCCTCCTCATAAACCAAAGCCTCGTAAATTCCCTTTTCCCTGCGGATGCCCATCATCACCTCATTGGCGAAATTGTCGTATTCATCAATGAGAAGATACAGGGGATGCTCAGTCATGCGAACCGCTGTAATAAGGGAACGGATGGAATCTATCGCATCATCCGGATTGATCCGGATTTCCTCTTTCAGAAATTCTCTGTAATATACCGCAAAGGATCGGATGCAGCCGTTGATATGGGTATGGAGAGCTTTTTTAATATTCTCCGCACTGCCGGAGGGATCAACACAGGAAAAATCCCATTCCAGTATAAAATAGCTGCTGTGCAGGGGCGTGGGATTTTTCCCGATTTTCAGATGCCCGAAAACATCCTGAAACGCATCTTTGCGGGCAATGTCATAGTAATTGGTGAGCATGGAAAGCAGCAGACTTTTGCCGAAGCGCCGGGGACGGAGAAAAATCTGGTATGTGCCTTTTTCCAGCAGGGGAATGCGGTCTGTCCTGTCGCAGTAAAAATATCCGTCTTTTATTATTTTTCTGAAATCGCATATGCCGTAGGGGAATTTCATGGGAGCCTCCTCAACAAATATTGGTGCGTCTGTGCATTCCTGAACCCAGGGAAAAACCGGAAATGGAGACAGTCAGATTACAGTCTGCCTGAAAATGCCGGATTAAATTTGACGGTTAAACTGTTCGGCCCTCCAGCAGTTTTTCATAACATCCGGTTTTTCCGAAAAATCGGATTGTTCTGAAAATTTTATACCAATTCTCCATTGAAATCATATTTTGCGGAAGGCAGTGCTGATTTTATGCCGCCATGCAAATTTGCTGTGACCTCTGTGCCGTCTTCGTGTCCCTTGCGGTCAAAAAAAGCATGGTTTCAACAGCGAATCGGTATTATACCCGGAAATGTATGCTGACCTGCTTAACACAAGATTTGATTTGGTTCAGTGACAAACGAGACAAACAGATTTTTCAAAAGGGATATGGAAGCGTCCCCTCTGTTTTTTTATGGCAGCAGAAGAGTGTTGCCAATTTTTGAATCTACGACCTGCAAAAAAACCGGATTATTTGGAAAAATCCCGGTTTTTTTGTGCGAGATGAAATCGCAAAATCAAACTTGACAGAGCAGGAGACAGGAAAAGGAAAACAGCGATTCAGCCAGATTTGTTCGCTGATCCTTTAAATAGTATAATTCCGCACCCTATTTGCCAAAAAAACCAAAACAAAAAAAATCATGGAAGATTAAAATCAGTCAGTTCCGGGTTTGTTTCAATATTGTCTTCAATCATTTTTTCAAATGCACTGCCAATGACCACGCCGTCTGCAACAGAAGCCACTGCAGCGACCTGTTCCGGCGTGGAAATGCCGAAATCCTGCGGATGGGCAAATTTGTGACAGATCGCAGGGTATTGGTATGCAGTTTCACATCTCCTGTGTCCAGTCCCGCCGCTGCCAGTCACGCCACTGAAACCAGATACAGAAAGCCGGAGGCTCCGGATGCAATCTGTTTCATTCTTTCCTTCGGTGTGGTGGGCGCTACCAGCCGGATGAAATCCAAATCCTTTCCTGCCCATTGGGATGTCATTTCCTCTGATTCCTCCGGCGGCAGGTCAACAATCAGCAGACCGTCTGCTCCGGCTGCAATTGCATCCCGGTAGAAATTCGCATTTCCGTAAGCAAGAATGGGATTGTAATAACTGAAAAGAATGATGGGAATATCAGCCGTATGTGCACGGATGGCTCCGGTCATTTCCAGCACTTTTTTCAGGCTGGCCCCTTTTGCCAGTGCGCGGGCAGAGGATCGCTGAATCACAGGCCCGTCTGATGTGGGATCGGAAAAGGGAATGCCCAGTTCCAGCACATCCAGCCCCGCGTCACACATGGCCTTTACGATGTTCAGGGAGGTCTCCATATCCGGATCGCCCGCAGATACAAATCCCACCAAAGCCTTTTCCTTTTTCTGCTTTAATATGTCAAACCGTTTCTGAATGCGGTTCATTATCATTTCTCCTGTTTTTCCGGTAGGGTGGGCACGAAAGTGCCCACCAATATCCGGTGGGCAAAGCTTCGTTTTTGCCCACCCTACTTTCTGCTGTTTTCATATTCGGTTACAATGCCCAGATCCTTGTCGCCTCTGCCGGAAAGATTGACAATGATGATTCTGTCTTTTGCCATTTTCGGAGCTTCGATCATGGCCTGTGCCACTGCATGGGAGCTTTCCAGAGCGGGAATGATTCCTTCCTGCAGACAAAGGGTGTGGAATGCGTTCATGGCCTGATCATCTGTGATGGATTCATACCTGACCCTTCCTGTATCTTTGAAAAGAGAATGTTCCGGCCCCACACCCGGATAATCCAGTCCTGCGGAAATGGAATGGGCTTCTGTGATCTGCCCGTCTTTGTCCTGCAGAACATAGGATTTGGAACCGTGCAGCACACCCACTTTTCCTTTGCCCAGAGTGGCCGCGTGTTTGCCGGTTTCAATGCCTTTTCCTGCGGCTTCCACGCCCACAATTTCAATGTTGTGATCATTGCGGAAAGGATAAAACAGGCCCATGGCATTGCTGCCGCCGCCCACGCACGCGATGAGCATATCCGGCATTCTTCCTGCCATTTCCATAATCTGAGTGCGACATTCCTCTCCGATGACTTTCTGAAAATCCCTTACCATCGCGGGATAGGGATGGGGCCCGGCAACAGAGCCGATAATATAAAAGGTGTCCTGCACCGCGCCCACCCAGTAGCGCAATGCCTCATTCATGGCATCTTTCAATGTGCCGGTTCCGGACGCGACCGGCACAACTTCCGCACCCAGCAGTTCCATGCGCCGCACATTGGGAGCCTGACGCCGCACGTCTTCCGTACCCATGAAAACCTTGCATTCCATGCCGAACAGAGCCGCGACTGTGGCCGTTGCCACCCCATGCTGACCCGCGCCGGTTTCGGCAATCACTTTTTTCTTTCCCATGTATTTGGCCAGCAATGCCTGCCCCAGCGTATTGTTGATTTTGTGCGCGCCCGTATGGGTCAGATCTTCCCGTTTGAGATACACAGCCGCGCCCCCAAGATACGCGCTCAGGCGTTTTGCATGAAACAGGGGCGTAGGCCGTCCCGTATAATATTTCAGCAAATCCCCAAGTTCCTGCTGAAAACCGGTATCCGGCAGGTACTTGAAATATGCCTGCTCCAGTTCCAGCAGCGCGGGCATCAGGGTTTCACCGACATAACGTCCGCCAAAAGGCCCGAAATGGCCGTTCGCATCCGGATAGGAACCGGATAATCCTTTATAATCTGTCATTTAAAAATTCTCCTCGTTTCTCTGGTAACAGCGCATCGGGAAAGATTTTCCAGAAAAATCCTGACCTTTTCCATATCCTTCTGACCCGGAGAAGACTCCAGTGCGGAACTCAGATCCACAGCATCCGGCTGACTATCTGCCACGGCCTGAAAAATATTGTCTGCGGAAAGCCCGCCCGCGAGTACGAGCGGGTATGTTTCTCCGAATTCCCGCGCCTCTGCCCAGTTCCATGTTTTGGCATTTCCGCCGGGCAGAATGCCTTTTCCGCATTCCACCAGAAACGCAGTGGGATGGTATTCAGGTGCCTGATCCAGACCGGGTCTGCGGCTGGCAAACAAACCTTTGATGACAATCAGTCCTTCTGATTTCAGACGATCCACCATTTCCGGAGATTCCTGTCCGTGCAGTTGAACGCCTCTGAGTCCGCAGTGTTCAACTTTTTTCATGACAAAGGAAAAAGGTTCATCCACAAAAACGCCGATGGTTGCGATATGCGAAGGCAGTGCAGAGCAGATTTCCTTTGCCTGCTCATCGGTGAGATTCCGGGGACTTCTGTGAAAAAACACGCAGCCAATCGCGTCTGCGCCCATTTCTGCACACTGCACAGTCTGCCGCACATCAGTCAGTCCGCAGATTTTGACCTGGGGTTTATATTTCCGGTTCATTCAGATTCTCCATTACAACTAAATTACATAAACTCCCCTGCCTCCTCCCACTAGGGGAGGGGAATTATATTTACTCCCCTCCCTTGAGGGAGGGGGCAGGG
>JAWKPW010000040.1:0-49234 GCA_041390465.1 Desulfobacterales bacterium
CCTCCAATCACAGCCCCCTCATTCAGGGAACCCGGCACTTATACACCAACAAAAAAAAACTGTCAACTCTTTTCTTCAAAAAACTTTCTGCAAACATTCACTGTTTTTTTGCCTACTTTAAAACATAATCATCTGTCTTGAAATTTGTCAATACAGAAATGACAGGCAAACAAAAAAAACTGCCAACCTTAAATATAACGTTGGCGTCCCCAAGGGGATTTGAACCCCTGTCGCCGGCGTGAAAGGCCGGTGTCCTGGACCGGGCTAGACGATGGGGACATCATGATTTTACATCCTGATGGGCCGTGCTGGACTCGAACCAGCGACTCTCTGCTTAAAAGGCAGATACTCTACCGCCTGAGTTAACGGCCCCAAACAAAACTCGGCCTTTATACAGGAACCGATTCCCTATGTCAACAAAAAAAACACGTATGCAGATATTTTTTTCGAATTCATTGATGCCGAATTTCGGCCTTAAGCATAATAATCTAATATTATTAAATTATTTTCTCCAAAATTCTGGAACAAGCAAAATGACTACCGTATATATTTCAAGCCGTCCCAGCAGCATGCACCATATCAGAAGCCATTTTCCAGCATCCGGAATCAAAGAAAAATTTTCCACAGGTCCCACCATTCCGAATCCCGGACCAATATTGCCAATGGTTGCTGCCACCGCCCCGAAAGCTGTCACAAAATCCACACCGATACCGGCCAGAACCACTGTACTGACGGCAAACAGTCCCATGTAAAGCGCCAGAAATCCGAGAACACTGCGGACAACATCTTCAGGAACCGGCTTTCCCGCTATTTTCACATGAGATACGGCATGGGGATGGATCAGGGAAAAAAGTTCTTTGTAACAATATTTAAAGCAGACCATAATGCGGAGACATTTCATTCCGCCTCCCGTGGAACCGGCAGAACCCCCGACAAACATGCAGATCAGAAGAACAACCTGGGACATGGCAGGCCATTGCTCATAATCAGCAGTGGCAAATCCGGTGGTTGTCAGAATCGAAGAGACCTGAAATACCGCATAACGGAATGAGTCCCCGAATGTCTGATATACTGTGCCGAAAAGATCAAAGGTGACAATCAGGGTGAAAATCAGTGTCAGCCCCAGAAAAAAACGGCATTCCGAATCTTTCCAGAATGCCAGGGTTTCGCCTTTCAAAAACTGATAATGCAGGGTAAAGTTGATACCGGCCAGAAGCATGAACACCGTAATGACCGTGTCAGACCAAATACTGTCAAAACAGGCCACTGATTTGTTTTTTGTGGAAAAACCGCCTGTGGGCATGGTCGTGAAGGCATGGTTCACGGCATCATAGAGTCCCATTCCGCCCAGCATCAGCAAAATGATCTGTCCCGCGGAGATCAGCACATACACTTTCCAAAGAATCATGGCTGTATCCCGGATACGGGGACTGAGTTTGTCCGGAACCGGGCTGGGTACCTCAGCTTTGTAAAGCTGCATTCCGCCAACTCCCAAAAAAGGCAGAATCGCCAAAGACAGAACGATAATTCCCATACCGCCCATCCACTGGATAAAACTCCGCCAGAACAGAAGACCCCTGGGAAGCGCCTCAATATCTGTCAGAACAGAAGAGCCGGTGGTGGTGAAACCGGAAACGGATTCAAACAAAGCATCCGTAAATGTGGCAAAATATCCGCTCAGATAAAAAGGAAGAGCTCCGAATAAACCGACAGCCATCCATCCCAAGGCAACAATGGCCATGCCTTCCCGCTGGCTGATGTATTCGGTTTTGCCATTTTTGTTTCTGAAGCAAAAGCACAGAAAAATACCTGTCACCGAGGAAATGCCCACAGAGATCATCAGGGGCTGAACACTCTGATCCCAGTAAATCAGAGCAACCAGAAGCGGCAGAGACATGGCAGTTCCCACAGAAAGAATCAGCACGCCTATAATATGGATGAGATATGACCATCGCATTTAAAAATACTCCAGTTTCACGGCAAGAATCTTTTCAACTTTGGGAATCGCCTCCCGGCGTGCAAAAAAGATAATCCGATCATTATGGCGGATAATGCTGGGCCCTGACGGGATAATCACTTCTTCCCCCCGGAGAATGGCTGTCACCAGAACACCCTTGGGCAGAGAAATGTCTTTGAGAGGTTTTCCGACAATGTCTGATGTTTCCAGGGCCACAGCTTCCAGCACCTCTCCCTCCTCTCCCTTCAGCGAAAGTGCGGACAGCACTTTTCCCCTCCGGATATGCTGCAGGATGCTGTTGATGGCTGAAAGTCTGGGATCAACCACCTGCTCGATTCCGATGGTCAGCATTAATGGGAAATAACTGAATTTGCTTATTTTTGTAATTGTTTTCTTTGCGCCCATCCGTTTGCTGAGAAGTGAAATCAGAATATTGGTTTCCTCGTCTGCGGTCAGGGTCACGACCACATCCATATCCTGAATATTCTCCTCCTTGAGCAGTTCCCGATCTGACCCGTCTCCGCAGAGAACGACAGTTCTGTTCAGTCTTTCAGCAAGTATGGCACAGCGGTTCTGATCCTTTTCCACGATCTTTGTCTGTATGTTTTTTTTCTCCAAAGACTGCGCCAGCCGAAGTGCAATGCGGCCCCCGCCGACAATCAGAACCCTGTGGACAGGATCAGAATGTTTGTCAAACAGTCTGAGATTTTTTAACAGATTTTTTTCCTCAGTAATGAAATAAATCAAATCTCCGGGCAGCAGTTGATCATTTCCGCTGGGAATAATCAGTTCCTCATCCCGAATAACAGATGAAATCAGTGGTCGGTGTCCCTCGATTTTTTTGGGCAGATCCCGCAGGGTAAGTCCGGCCAGCGGGGTGTTCTCATCCATTTTTATGCCAACAAGTTTCAGACGGCCGCCTGCAAGTTCTCCCACATCCACGGCTCCGGGAACACTCATAAAACGTTCAATTGTTCCAACCACCTCAATTTCCGGATTGATGACAGTTTCAATATGCGGTGCATTTTTCATAAATTCAGAGAGATAATTGTCATAATCCGCATCCCGCAGACGCGCCAGCTTCCGTGTGGCCGGGGAAAGCACATCCGCTGCCAGACAGGCCACCAGATTGGTTTCATCCTGATTCGTGACAGCCAGCAGAATTTCAGCCTCCCGAATGCCGGCCTGCTCCAAAATAACAGGACTGCTTCCGGATCCGGTGATGGTCTGCACATCAAGGTTTTCGGAAATACGGCGGATGGCTGCCGGATTTTTGTCAATAACCACCACATCCTTGTTTTCACGGGCAAGATGGCTGGCAATATGAAACCCCACTTCCCCCGCGCCTATAATAATGATCTTCACAAAAACAGCCCCCAATTCAGATTGTCTGACACACGCCCCTCCTGCCGTATCACCTGCAACTTATCTCTGTGCTGAATTTTACTATAAATCACAAAAACTGTCAATTCCCGCATCGCATATAAAAAATGTTGACGAAAATCTGTTCCTGCCGTAAATGGATGACAGACATTGACTTGATTTGCACAGAAACAACATGCCAGGCAGGAGTCTGTTATGGAAAATATCATCAGTCTGATCCTTTTTCTGATACTGGTCGCTCTGGGGTATTTCTGCGGATCACGGACAGAGAAAAAACACTATCAGTCCATTGAGGCCAGGGAAAAAGAACTCATCGGCCTTCCCGCAGTCACCGCAAAACGGATTGAGGTGGATGAAAGTCAGGTGGAAAAAGCTGAAATGGTTTACGGCAGTGTCGTGATTTCCAATGATTATTTCAAACGGATTCTGGCATCGCTGCGCAATATCTTCGGCGGAAGGGTGAAATCCTATGAATCTCTGCTGGATCGTGCACGGCGTGAAGCAGTTCTCCGGATGAAAGAGCAGGCCCCGGATGCCAGCATCATTATCAATGTGCGTCTGGAGACATCGGCCATCGGCGGCAATGTCAGCAACAAAAAAGGCAGCCTGGGCAGTGTCGAGGTCATGGCTTACGGCACGGCCCTGACCCTGAAATCATGATACGCCATACGCCCCGGCTGCCGGGAAAAAACGTCAATATCTCAAAAGAATCTCCTGTTCGGGAATTTTTTGTTCTTATTTCCGGCATACTGGCCTTTATCGTGGGCAGTTACTTTGTCTTGGGCTTTGCCGTTGATCTGATTGTTCCCCGCATATCGACAGAAACAGAACAGGCGCTGGCTTCCCATCTGCTGAAACATTTTGGAAAAACAGAAAATGCGCAGGACAAAAAGACACAGGCTCTCCAGTCTCTGGCCGATGATCTGCAGAAAAAGTGCGCAAATCTGCCTTACCGCTTCCATGTCCGGATTGCCGATGAGGACACGGTCAACGCAGTTGCCCTTCCCGGCGGTCATATTGTTGTTTTCAGGGGACTTCTGGAAAAAACCGCATCGGAAAATGAACTGGCCTTTGTTCTTTTTCATGAAATGGGACATTTTGCCCACAGGGATCATCTCAGAGGACTGGGACGGGGCCTTGTTTTTGCCCTGATTTCCTCTTTTCTGCTTGGGCCTGACAATGATATATCCGCTCTGCTGCTGCAGAGTCTCCATGTAAGCGAAATGAAGTTTTCCCGGGAACAGGAAAGCCGTGCGGATGAATTTGCGCTCAACATGCTTCACTGTGCATACGGAGATGTCAACGGCGCCGCACTTTTTTTCAGCAGACTGGCAGAAGAAGAAACATCCTCCGGATTTGTGGGAAAATATTATCTTTCCCATCCGGAATCCAAAGAACGGATTTCCCATATTGAAACCTATGGCTCCCTGCACGGATTTCCGGCCTCTGCTGCTCTCCGTCCTTTGCCCGATGTCCTCAGATTCCGGGTTGAACCGGCTTCATCTTCTGCCACTCCTGAACACAGTAAAAAATAAGAATGTCTCCAGACATTCCCGGTCAGGCAATTCCGGCCTGCCAAACATTCCGTTTGGCAGGCCGGAATCGGTTGCCCAAATTTTCAGTTTGGGGATCATCCTTTAATTCAATGCAAATGCACTGACACGGATACAGGGATCAGAGAAAATTGTCAATATCCGAATATTCCAGACCAAAGGCATCTGCCACGCCTTTGCAGGTCACTTTGCCGTCCACAATATTTGCCCCTTTCCGGATTTCGGCATTTTCCACCATCGCCCTTTTCCAGCCTTTGCCCGCAATTTCAAGCGCATAGGGAAGAGTTGCATTGGTCAGTGCCATTGTGGAGGTACGGGGAACCGCGCCAGGCATATTGGCAACACAGTAATGAATCACCCCGTCCACAGTATAAACCGGTTCTGAATGTGTGGTGGGCCTGGAAGTCTCAAAACATCCGCCCTGATCAATGGACACATCCACCATCACGGTTCCCTTCCGGACGAGTTTCAGCATTTCCTTTGTAATCAGTTTGGGCGCTTTGGCTCCGGGAATCAGAACAGCTCCCACAATCAGATCAGCCCGCTGAAGCAAGTCCCGGATGTTTGCCGGACAGGACATCAGGGTGCAGCAGTTTCCCGGCATAATATCATTCAGATAGCGGAGCCGATCCAGATTCACATCCAGAATATAAACCCTGGCTCCGATGCCGCAGGCAATTTTTGCTGCATTGGTTCCCACCACGCCGCCACCGAGAATGACCACCTTTCCGGAGGCAACTCCGGGCACACCTCCCAGCAGAACTCCGTTGCCGCCCTGGGGCATTTCCAGATATTTTGCCCCTTCCTGAATGGCCATTCTGCCTGCCACCTCGCTCATGGGTGTCAGAAGCGGAAGAGTGCCGTCAGCCTTTTGTATGGTTTCGTAGGCAATGGCCACAGCTCCGCTTTTGATCAGAACATGGGTCAGTTCCTCTGCTGCCGCGAGATGGAGATAAGTAAAAATGATCTGTTCTTTCCGAATCAGACCGTATTCAGAGGCAAGAGGCTCCTTGACATGCATGACCATGTCGGCACGTTCATATATCTCCTTTGGTTTTTTGACAATTTCTGCCCCGGCCCTGACATAGTCCTGATCCGCAAAACCGCTGGCCTGTCCCGCAGCTTTTTCCACCAGAACCGTATGACCGTTCTGTTTCATCACTTCCGCACCTGCGGGCGTCATGGACACACGGTTTTCCGCTGTCTTGATTTCTTTCAGCACACCGACTATCATTTTTTCCTCCTCAGATCCGGCAATATCCCTCCGGACACAATATTTACTGTTTTCACACACAACTTCATGTATTGACAGAGTTTTCATATAAACTGAATTTCGTGCGAATGCAATATAATAATGAAGGACTGACCTGAATCAGGGGCAGGGGGAGCAGAGGAAGGCAGGTTTGATCTTGACAGTTGAAAGGCTTTTTCCTATTGTCATTCAAATAATCTTTCTGATAAAAAAATGCCATGTTTTCTGTGAATATCTGAAACACTTGAAAATCAATCTTTTCAAAGGAGACTGCAGATCTTGTCAATTCTTTTTTTTCGCGGTCAGGCCAAATTCCGGGCCAGCGGATTTGGGCCTTTCTCCTGCCGTATTTACAGCCTGGTTCTGTGTTTTTTTCTTGTCGGATGTGTTTCTTCCCTGAGCGGAAAATTTGCGGATAACCTTTCCCATGCAGTGCTCAACAATAATGATCTGGAAACTGTCAAAACCGGAGGCCCGGCCTATCTGCTCATGATTGACGGACTTCTCCGGGATGATCCGGAAAATGAGATGCTGCTCCGCGCGGCGGCCAATCTCTACACCGCTTATACGGATATGTACGTGGAAGACAGAGAACGAGCCGGAAAACTTACAGAAAAAGCCCTTGATTACGCTTTCCGCGCCCTGTGTGCCGGATCAGATGTCTGCGGGCTCCGGAAGACAGATTTCAAAGATTTTGCAGCGGCTGTCCATGATACAGACAAAAAGGATGTCCCTTTTCTGTTTACCCTGGGCACTGCCTGGGCAGGCTGGATACAGATCCGTCAGGAAGACTGGAATGCCGTGGCCGACATATCCCGTGTGGAAATCCTGATGCAGCGCGTGGTGGAACTGGATGAAACCTGGCAGGACGGAGCCGCGCATCTGTATCTGGGAATTCTGTCCACTCTGGTTCCGCCTGCCCTGGGAGGCAAGCCCGAGGAAGGGCGCAGGCATTTTGAACGGGCAATGGAGATTTCCGGGGGGAAAAATTTCATGATCATGGTAAATTATGCCCGGCAGTACGCCCGCACTGTGTTTGACCGGGAACTGCATGACCGTCTTTTGCGCGCTGTGGTCAATGCAAATCCTGAAAACGAGGGATATACCCTGATCAATACCCTGGCGCGGCAGCAGGCCAGAGAACTTCTGGAAAACGCGGACGACTATTTTTAGCCATCAATCGATGATTGTCTGTATTTTCTGAAATATCAAACAGAAACAGGAGAATGCACATGCATATGCGGATGATTGGCCTATTTTTGTGCCTGATGGCAGCAACAGTCCCAAGAGCCGGGGCTGTGCAACTGAAAATTGCGACCCTTTCGCCCGAAGGTTCCTTCTGGATGGAAAAAATGCGGGAGGGCGGCGCTGAGGTTGAAAAACAGACACAGGGACGCGTAAAAATAAAATACTATCCCGGCGGCGTCATGGGAGATGACAAAGCGGTTCTCCGGAAAATCCGCATCGGCCAGTTGCAGGGCGGAGCCCTTGTGTCCGGAAGCCTTGCCGATGTCTTTCCGGAAAACCAGATATACGGACTTCCGCTGAAATTCAAATCCTTTGAGGAAGTTGACCATGTGCGCCGGCATATGGATGCGCTGATTGCCGAAGGAATGGAAAAAGGGGGATTTGTCACCTTCGGACTGGCTGAAGGGGGATTTGCCTATATCATGTCCGCACAGCCCATACGCACCGTGGCAGATCTCCGGCAAAGGAAAATATGGATCCCGGACAATGATCCGGCCATACTGGAAGCCGTAAAGCCCTTTGATATTTCACCCATCCCCCTTTCCATCGCGGATGTCCGGGCAGGTCTGCAGACCGGACTCATTGACACCGTTGCCACTTCCCCCATCGGTGCTGTGGCCCTGCAATGGCACACGCAGGTGAACTATCTGACGGATCTTCCTTTTTTGTATATTTACGCAGTGCTGGCCATTGACAAAAAAGCCTTTTCCGAAATTTCCCCCGCGGATCAGCCTGCGGTCAGGGAAATCATGGGACGTGTTTTTCATGAAATTGACCGGCAGAACCGCAGTGACAACATCAAAGCGCTTGAGGCTCTGAAAAATCAGGGAATAACATTTGTGCAGCCTCCGCCTGAAGCCCTGGAGGAATGGTACAAACGGGCGGCCGAGGTCCCGGAACGTCTGCTTGGAGCGGGCAGATTCTCCCGGAAAACTGTGGAGATGTTCGATGGATATCTCCGGGAATTCCGCTCCAGATAATGATGCTTATGAAACAGCCATCCCCAAAAAATCTCCTGGAAAAAATGCGGGATTTCCTTTACCGTGCAGAGGACGCTGTACTGCTGGTTCTGCTGATGCTCATGATTTCCGCTGCCTCTGCCCAGATATTTCTGCGGAATCTGTTTGGAAGCGGACTGGCCTGGGGAGATGTGCTGGTGCGTATGCTGGTGCTGTGGATCGGGCTGGCCGGAGCCATGATTGCCAGCCGCAGCGGCAACCACATACGAATCGACCTGATAACACGCTGGCTGCCGGAACTGCCAAAAAAAATTCTCAACGCAACGGTGGAATTCTTCACGGCACTCATCTGCTCGGCAGTGGCATGGCACAGCATCCGTTTCGTCCGCATGGAATATTCGGACGGGGGCATGGCGTTTGCCAATATACCGGTATGGATGTGCGAGGCAGTTATCCCTTTTGCCTTTATTGTAATTTCCCTTCGTTATTATATACTGTCATGGATCAGTTTTCACAATTGCAGGGGCATGATCCGGAATGGCTGAAGGCTCAGATGCAGTTATGATTTCGTCATCCCGAATTTGTCGGGATATTCAGATTGAGGAGAAGCGATGAAAAGCCAGGAGCGTGACCCCGGCACGATACACATTCTGGTTGTGGATGATGAACAGTCCATCCGGGATGTTTTCTTTATGGCAATCGAACATTCCGGTTATCAGTGCCAGACTGCCTCATGCGGGCTGGAAGCATTGGAACTCCTTGAACACAATCCAATGGATGTGGTGATTACGGATATACAGATGCCCGGTCTCAGCGGCATTGATCTGGTCACGCGAATCCGGGAAAAATTCGATTCCGATGTCATTGTCATGACCGGTTTTGTGGAAGATTTCACCTATGAAAAAATCATTGAGCTGGGAGCCAGGGATTTCATTCACAAACCTGTGCGGCTCAATGAACTGCTGATCAGACTGAAACGGGTGTTAAACGAAAGGGCGCTTCTTGCCGAAAGAAACCAGGCTTTTGAGGAACTCAAAAATGCCTATCTGGATACGGTAAACCGGCTGGTTCTGGCCGCAGAATACAAGGATGAGGACACCGGTGATCATATCCTGCGCATGAGCCGCTACTGCGCGCTGCTGGCAAAGAAGCTGGGGCTGGCTGCTGAAGACGTGCAGATGATACTGTACGCATCTCCCATGCACGACATTGGAAAGATCGGAATTCCGGACAGCATTCTGCTCAAAAACGGAAAACTGACGCGGGAAGAGTTTGAAATTATCAAAAGCCACACCCTGATTGGCGGCAAAATTCTTGCAAATTCCAAGTCCAGGATCCTGGAATCTGCAAGACTCATTGCTGTCACCCATCATGAAAAATGGAACGGCACAGGATATCCTGCCGGAACCTGCCGGGAGGATATTCCCCTGTACGGCAGAATCGTTGCTCTGGTGGACACCTTTGACGCTCTCACATCCAGACGTCCCTACAAAGATCCCTATCCTCTTGAGATTGCCTGTGACATTATTCGGAAAGCAAGAGAGAGGCATTTTGATCCGGATGTGACCGACACTTTTCTCAGACATGTTGACGATATCTGGAAAATCAGAAGTCAGGTGGGAGAGAAGGAGGAAATATCGGCTCAGGATTTTTCCTGGAGCGAAAGGGATATGGAAGGAATCACTACCTGAAGATGATCTGGATTTGCCTTTCCGCACTCCTGGTGCTGGCCTTTCTCGGAATGCCCCTGTTTGCTGTCATTCTGGGAATTTCCCTTGCGGGCTTTCATTTCCTCGGAGTGGATCTCTCGGTCATTGCCATAGAAATTTACCGCATATCCTCCACCCCCGTGCTGGTGGCTCTGCCTCTGTTCACCTTTGCCGGTTATCTGCTGGGAGAAAGCAACACCTCACAGCGTCTTGTGCGCCTGACCCGCGCCTTTCTGGGATGGATGCCCGGTGGGCTGGCTGTGGTGGCCTTTGTCACCTGCGCTTTTTTCACAGCTTTTACCGGAGCATCCGGAGTGACGATTGTGGCTCTGGGCGCACTGCTGCTCCCGGCTCTGGTGCAGGCCGGATATGAGGAACGTTTCAGCATGGGGCTGGTGACCTCATCCGGGAGTCTGGGACTGCTGCTTCCGCCCTCTCTTCCCCTGATTCTTTACGGAATTGTGGCCCAGCAGATGAATGTGGGAGAGGAGA
This sequence comes from Desulfobacterales bacterium, assembly GCA_041390465.1. Taxonomy (GTDB): domain Bacteria; phylum Desulfobacterota; class Desulfobacteria; order Desulfobacterales; family Desulfococcaceae; genus JAABRU01. The sequence continues at coordinate 10,554 of JAWKPW010000040.1, forward strand.
TTGCCATCAGTGATCTCTTCCTGGCCGGTCTGCTGCCCGCTCTGCTCATGCTGATTCTTCTTTCCGCATGGACCCTGTGGACACATCGGAAGCATCCTGTCCCCCTGAACCCTTTTTCCGGAAAAGAGGCATGGGCAGCATTCCGGGAGGCCATATGGGAAATCCCCCTTCCCTTTTTCGTACTGGGCGGAATCTACAGCGGATTCTTTGCCGTATCAGAAGCCGCTGCTGCCACTGCCCTCTATGTTCTGGTGACAGAAATTCTGATTTACAAGGAAATCCGGATTTCCCAGCTTGCCGGCATCATGCGGGAATCCATGATCATGGTGGGCGGAATCCTGCTGATCCTGGGCGTATCCCTGGCTTCCACCAACCTGCTCATTGATGCGGAAGTGCCCATGCGGCTCTTTGAGATTATCCAGACCCATGTAAAGGACAAAATTGTCTTTCTGATCCTGCTCAATATCCTTCTGCTGATCCTGGGGGCAATTCTGGATATCTTTTCCGCTTTGGTCATCATGGTGCCTCTGATACTGCCTGTGGCTGTGAGTTACGGCATACATCCGGTGCATCTGGGCATCATCTTTCTGGCAAACATGCAGATCGGATATTTCACCCCCCCGGTGGGCATGAATCTCTTCATTGCCAGCTACCGTTTCAAAAAACCGGTTACCGAACTCTGCCAGGCGGCCATACCCTTTATGCTGGTTCTTCTGGCCGCTCTGCTGATTATTACCTACTGGCCTGCGCTCAGTATGATATTTGTAAAGACATAGCACAGATGAAAATGATGAAACTGGCTGTTGTCATACCCTGTTACAAAGTCAAAGCCCATATTCTGTCTGTCATTGGCAGAATAGGCCCTGAAGTGTCCCTGATTTATGTTGTGGATGACAAATGCCCGGAAGAAAGCGGAAAATTTGTGAAAAGCAACTGCTCTGACCCCCGTGTGCGCATCATTCGCCATGCTGTGAACAAAGGGGTGGGCGGCGCCGTAATCAGCGGTTATCTCCATGCCCTGACAGATGGTGCGGATATTGCCATAAAAATTGACGGAGACGGTCAGATGGACCCCTCACTCATTCCCCGCTTTGTGCTTCCCATTATGGAAGGCTATGCGGACTATACCAAGGGCAACCGATTCTTTTCACCCGAATCCCTCAATGCCATGCCCAAAATCCGGCTGTTCGGAAACGCGCTTCTTTCCTTTCTGACCAAACTGACCAGCGGATACTGGAATATCATGGATCCCACAAACGGTTACACAGCCATACACACCTCTGTGCTGGAAATGATGCCTTTGCGGAAAATTGAACACCGGTATTTTTTTGAAACCGACATGCTCTTCCGTCTCAATACCATACGGGCTGTGGTCTGTGACATTCCCATGAATTCAGTTTACGGAGATGAGACAAGCCATCTGAATATCCTGCGGGTTATCCGGGAATTCCCCCGAAAGCATCTGATCCGGATAGGCAAACGCATTTACTACAATTATTATCTGCGAAATTTCAATGTCTGTTCCATTGAAATCCTTTCCAGTATTCTGTTCATTCTTTTCGGAACAGTTTTCGGCCTGTATCACTGGCACCGGAGCTTTGCCCAAGGCATACCTGCAACCACAGGAACCGTTATGCTGGCAGCACTTCCGGTGATTCTGGGCTTTCAGACGGCCCTGGCTGCCATTCATTTTGATGTAAGCAATATTCCGCAGATTCCGCTTCACAAACTTTTCCGTTTCACTGATATGACAAACGGGAAACAATGCAGGGAAGCAGAGGAGACAGAAGGACATTGAAAAATGCCATGAAAATATCTCTGATTACGGTTTGCCGCAATTCAGCGTCAACCATTGAAAACTGCATACAGTCGGCAACAAATCAGAATTATCCCCATCTGGAATATATCATCATGGACGGCGGTTCAACGGACGGCACGGTTGATATTATAAAAAAATATCAAAACAGGATAACATACTGGATTTCAGAAAAAGACAGAGGCATCTTCCATGCCATGAACAAAGGGCTGCAAAGAGCCTCGGGGGACATTATCGGTTTTATCAATGCGGATGATTTTTTTGCATCTGATGATGTGTTGTCTGAAATTTCAGCAGCATTGGAAAATACAGATTATGACGGAGTTTATTCCGATTTGATATACGTGGATCAGCACGATGCAGACAGAACTGTGAGATACTGGAAATCCGGTGAATTCAGCAAAAAAAAGATGAGATTCGGCTGGTTTCCGCCGCATCCCACCCTGTACTTCAGAAAATCCGTGTATGACAGACTCGGTTTTTTTGATGACCGCATGAAAATGGCAGCCGATTATGATCTGATGGTCAGATTTCTTTATCAGGGGAATCTGCGGATGAAATACCTTCCCTTTGTCTCTGCAAAAATGCGCATGGGCGGTGTAAGCAACAGAAATATCACAAGCATCATCAGAAGTCTGAAGGAATTTGCAGGGGTATGGAAAAAAAACGGATTGCAGAAGCCCCCCTTTCTCATAAGCAATACGCTGCTGTTCCGATTTTTTCAGTTGATCAGAAGTCAATGCCATAAATAAATTTTCGGGAGTCCGAAACCAAAACTCTGGGGGGACACCGCTTTTATGGAACTGAAGTTGAAACAATCATTTTTTCAAAAAATGGCAGGATGTCAAAAAGTCAATGGACAGAAATGACTTGCAGTGTTTCAGAAACTGGTTTTCTTCCTATGCAAAGTCTTTTGCTTCAGAAGATCCGGAAAGCAAAAGAAACTTTGATTTGAAATATCAGCATACACAAAGGGTTTGCCAGGAAGCCGCTGATCTGGGAAAAGATCTGGGCCTGACAGAATCCGATCTTTGCATCACCGAGGTGACGGCCCTGTTTCATGATGTGGGCAGATTTGAGCAGTATAAACGCTACAGAACTTTTTCTGACAGAAAATCTGTCAATCATGCGGCATTCGGGGTGGAAATCCTTCGGGAAAACCGGGTGCTGGCTGATCTGGATGAAGATCTGCAGGAGCTTGTTCTGAAAATCATCTCCCATCACAACCGGGCAAAGCTTCCGGATGATGAAGACCCCGAATGCCTGTTTTTTTCCCGCCTGCTGCGGGATGCGGACAAGCTGGATATCTGGCGGGTGCTGACGGAATATTACAGGCAAAAAGCAGCCGGGGAAAGCAATGAAACCGTAGAACTGGATCTGCCGGATACACCCGGCATTTCACAGGAGATTTATGAAAATCTGATGCAGGGAAAAACCGTGCTTTTTGGCAGCATGAAAAATCTGAATGACTTTAAACTGATGCAGGCAAGCTGGGTGTATGACGTCAATTTTCTGCCCACGCTGAAGCGTTTAAAAGAAAGAAATTATCTTAAGATGCTGCGGGCTGCTCTTCCGGAAACCCAGGAGGTTCAGCAGATCTTTGACTCTGCATTTTTCCATATGGACAAGAAACTGAAAACCGGATCAGTTACGGAGAATCCCTCTTATGCACCACCGTCACATCCGCGCAGTCTTGTATCCACAACGAATTGAAATCACTTTTAAATACGGATGATGCCGGGAAAAGCGGCCAGCTTGCCGATTTTTGAAAAGACCGCGCAGTGTCAGATACAGCAGAACATTAACGATGGAACAGAATTTATTCCCCATCGGACCTTTCGGAGATGAAGATTGGGCATACTCATTTTTGTTTTGTACATCTTTTTTTCATGCACAGGCATGCTCCTGATAAAAATGGGAGCTGAAAATTTTCATATCGGCATGTCGGATTTGAAAATAACAGCAGGGTTTGACATATTCTTCTGTATCGGTGCCATTTTTTACATCATCAGCTTTCTGCTCTGGGTACTGCTGTTTCAAAGACTCAATCTCAGCTATATTGCACCGCTGGCCACAGGGGTGTCCAATATCGTAATCCTTGCACTTGCCGTGTTTTTTCTCAGGGAAAAACTGAATCTGTATCAGTATATCGGCATTGGAACGATCATTCTGGGCGTGTTCCTGCTGAATATGAAAAACTGAATCCTGTGTGCCCCTTTGTTATTCCGGAAAAAAGCGCAGTCTGCCCATATGCCAGCCAGATGATGCATTGCAGAAAATGCAGCAGACAGACCATGTCCCGTCTGCTGCGGACAACTCCTCCGGATCAATTTCCCGGACGAGCCGCTGTTTCATTTCATTTTGAACTGTCTTCCTGTCCGGAAAGGGAACATTCCATAAAAATGAAAGCTTTGGGGCTGTCCGTCTCCATGATGAAAAATCAATCTGGCCAGTGCCCCGCTGGCGGCTGAGAGATTGGCAACGGTGACAAAAACAGTCTTTTCTGTTTAACGGAAAAAGGGATTGTACTGCTTTTCCCTGCCAATGGTGGTATCCGGGCCGTGCCCGCAGTGAACAACCGTGCTGTCATCCAGAATGAACAGTTTGCTGCGAACACTGGAAATCAGGGTGTTGTAATCCCCTCCCGGCAGATCGGTACGTCCAATGGAACCGGAAAACAGGGTGTCTCCCACAAACACATGGCCTTCCGTGAGCAGGGCAACGCCGCCCGGACTGTGACCCGGTGTATGAATCACTTTCAGGGTGATTTCCCCGAAACGGATTTTGTCTCCGTCATTGATATTCTGATCCGGTTCCGGCGAATTTTCGGCTGTCAGACCGAACATGAGCGCATCTTTGGAAAGACGCATCAGCATGGGCGCATCACCTGCATGGATGAGAATCGGCGCACCGGTTACAGCCTTCATTCTTTTGTTTGCCCCCACATGATCAAAATGCCCGTGTGTGTTGATGAGATATTTGACCTTCAGCCCCAGTCTGGCCAGTTCCATAAGGATCAAATCCGCATCTCCGCCCGGATCAATCACCACTGCCTCTTTTGTTTTTTCACATCCCAGAATAAAACAGTTGGCCATTATGGGCCCAACTTCCAAACTTTCTATAATCAAAGCAGCCTCCTTTTTGTCTGTGTTCAGTTATCAGTGAACAGTTAGACGATTTCCGGGAAAGAACATCCCTCAGATTTGGCAACGTTCCAAAAGTTGTCAAATCTTTCATGTCAGTGAACAGGCATATTCATTTTCAGAAATCACCTTAAGTGACGTTGCATAAATCTTCATGTATAAATTTTTCAGGAACCTTTGGTTTTTCTGATGTGCGGAACTTTCAAACCGGAGTTTTAACGATTGAACTCAGCCGCGGCTTTGGCGGTCGGCCACAGTGAATTGCCAGCCTTTGGTTTATATCTCAAATCTTACTGCCGGAGAATTTTTTGCAACCAATTGTTTTCATTGCAAACAGACTTTTTGCCAATTCATATGAAATCAAACAGTTATGATTTTTTGTCCGGCAGCAATTTCCTTCTTGCAGACTCCCAATAATAAATGCTTCTCGTTCTCCAAGAAAACAATATGATTTGATTTCGGAAATTGTCATAATTCATTTGGCTGACGTTTGATTTCAGGGAGTTATCCGCCGAAACGAGTGGTTTGAAACACATAACCTCAGAGTTTTCCCGGAACTGCCCATGTCACTCTGCGCCTGAAATATTTGGCAGTGGTTCAAACCAGTTGATTTTTTTTGCATCTGGATTCCCCCGGAAAAAAAACTCTGTGTGACTCTGCGGTTAAAAACAGGCGATCAACGCTTCTGAACCACTGCCAACTGTTATTCCGATCTTTTTCCGCTCATGCTGCGGATATGCACCCTGAAGACTGCGGTATGATTCAGGGCAGTATCGGTATAATCTGAGGATACATCCGGAGAATAATGGCGGACAATCACATCCAGACCATGTCGTTTTTCCTCATCTGATTCCAGAAATTCACATTCTCCGAATCCGACAACACTTTGGTAACGCATTCCCCATGCACATGTTTTGGACAGAATTTTCACTTCATGATCCATATCCATCTCAAAACAGACCTTTGGATTCTTTTTCAGCAGATCGATCTTCTTCCCTTTGTTTGCAGAGTGAAAATACAGCGCATTGTCTTCATATCCGAAACAAAGCGGGACAATATAGGGATATTCCTCTCCGAAAATGCCAAGACGGCAGACCGCTGCATTCTCAATAATGCAAAAAATTTCAGACTGTTTTTGTATTTCTTTGTCTTTTCTGTTCATTTTTTCCTTTGATGTGAAAATCAAAACTGACAAAGCACTGCTGCATGACCAAGTTGATTTTTACAGGATGAAAGAGGGATGAACAAACTGAATTTCTTGAAAAAATTCAGTTTTTGAACCTATAAAATCACCGTGTCGGATTACGCTTGCGCCAATCCGGCCTGCGCTGCATATATAACTCATCTTAAGCACTTCCGTCATACCGGTGAAAGCCGGCAGGTTCCTGATTTTTGAAATGGCTGCGCAATATGAGTATATAACCCAAGTTGCCAGTTACAAGGAAGTTTAATTTTTTAAATATTGTTAAAACAGCATGTTATAAAATTAACAGTTTTTTTGCATAAAAATCTGATGCTTGAAATTATTACTATTTTTTGTAACTGGCAACTTGAGTTATATAAAATTCAACGTGGTCATGCACTACCGGCTTTTCATGGCTTCCTGAATCATTTCCAGCAGACTCGTGACTCTGGGTTTGAACTTTTTTTCCGTAAGGGATTTCAGTTCCTCTTCCGAAAGATGCTCGCGCAGATAGGCTGCCACATCAAAGTATTCCCACCAGCAGTCCGCTGTTTTGGGGCAGAAACCGCCTGTGTCCGGACAGTTTCTGCAATAGCAGAAGGTCACCGGTCCCCCCAGACGGGGGCACCGGCGTTCCATACAGTCATAGATATCTGTTTTTGCAGACATTATCTGCTTTTCAGCACTTCAGGTTTGGGATAAGTGGCAAAAATCTCACCGGCTTTTGCGATTTCCGCATCGCTGAGCACAAAATTTTGCAGAGAACCCGCGATATATTTTTCATAGGAACCCAGATCCAGCAGCCCGTGTCCGCTCCAGGAAAACACAATGACCTTTTCCTTTCCCTCTTCCTTTGCCTTTCTGGCCTCATTCACAACAGCGGCCAAGGCATGGGTGGTTTCCGGAGCCGGAATAATGCCCTCTGTGCGGGCCGCGAGCAGACCGGCCTCATAAGCCTCCATCTGGGTTACGGATTTGGGCGTCAGCAGCCCCTCTGTCACCAACTGGCTTACGGTCGGGGCCATGCCGTGATAGCGAAGCCCTCCGGCATGAAGCGGCGGCGGCACAAACGCGTGTCCCAGACTGTGCATGGGCAGCAGGGGCGTATAACGGGCAGTGTCTCCATGATCATAGACAAAAGGCGCACGGGTCAGGGTGGGACACGCGGCCGGTTCCACAGGGAGAATGTCAATGTTTTTGCCGTTCATTTTGTCCAATACAAAGGGAAAAGCCAGCCCCGCAAAATTGCTTCCGCCTCCCGCACATCCGATGATGACATCCGGATACTGTCCGATTTTCTCAAACTGCTTTTTTGCCTCCAGCCCGATGATGGTCTGATGGAGCATGACATGGTTGAGAACGCTTCCCAGGGAATAACGGGTTTTGCCGGACGGATCCGTGACAGCGGCCTCAATGGCCTCACTGATGGCAATGCCCAGACTGCCCGGAGTATTGGGATCTTTTTCCAGGGCTTCCCTGCCTGCTTTGGTTTCCGTGCTGGGGCTGGCCACACATTTGCCGCCCCATACCTCCATCATGGCCTTGCGGTAGGGTTTCTGATCAAAACTGACCCGCACCATGTAGATTTTGCACGAAATCCCGAACTGTGCGCAGGCAAAGGAAAGCGCGCTGCCCCACTGACCCGCGCCGGTTTCCGTGGTAAGTCTTTCAATGCCGAAAACTTTGTTGTAATAGGCCTGTGGCACGGCAGTATTGGGCTTGTGGCTGCCCGGGGGGCTGAGGCTTTCATTTTTGAAATAAATCTTTGCAGGTGTTCCCAAAGCCTTTTCCAGATTCAGGGCTCGCACCAGAGGAGATGGACGCCACAGGCTGAGCACCTCCAGAACCGGTTCAGGAATGTCAATCCACCGCTGACTGCTGACTTCCTGTTCAATGAGATTCATGGGAAAAACAGGAGACAAATCTTCGGGTTTTACCGGTTTTCCGTCCGGTCCCAGTGGCGGATTCAGACGAATGTCAGCCAGAATGTTGTACCACTGCCGGGGAATTTCCTCTTCACTCAAAAACACCTTTCTGATTTCCATTTTCATCACTCCTTGTTATGTGGCTCCGAAGAGACGAAGATACAGGGGATCGCCGTTTCACAATACCGGTATGGCCTCTGACCCGTGAAAAGGAAACCGGATCCGGTTTGTCTTCTGTCAGAGGCGGAGACATCCTGCCGGGAGATTTATGCGGGAGAATGGCAAGCGAATCATTTTCAGGCAAAATTTCTTTGTTTTCCAGTGCAATGTGAATCCTGTCCAGAATACCGTTGATAAACGCGCCCGATTCTTCGGTCCCGTATTTTTTTCCAATGTCAATGGCCTCATTGATGGAAACCTTGAAAGGAATGTCTTCACAGTAGAACATTTCATATACGGCTACGCGCATAATATTCCGATCCACACAGGACATGCGGCTGATTTTCCAGTTGTCGGAAAAGCGTGCAATAATCGAATCTATCTGATCCCGGTTCCGCATGACGCCCTGGGCAAGCATCTGAAAAAATTCAGCAGTGTTTTGCGAAAGCGGAAAACACTGACAGTAAAGATCCATTGCCTCGCGGGACATATCCTGCCGGATATCCATGTAAAAGAGGGCCTGCAATGCCCTTTCACGTGCTTTGCGGCGATTTTTCATTGTATGCCTGAATATCCTGCGTCAATGTTATGTGCTGACAATTTCTGTCAGATTGGCCATTTCTATTGCGCTGATGGCCGCACTCCATCCCTTGTTGCCGGATTTGGTTCCTGCCCGTTCAACAGCCTGTTCAATGGTGTCTGTGGTCAGAATGCCGAAAATGACCGGCACTCCGGTTTCCATGCTCACTGCTGCAATCCCTTTGGATGCTTCCGCGCACACATAGTCAAAATGCGGTGTGGAACCCCGAATCACAGCTCCCAGGCAGATAATGGCATGATACTTTTTCTTTTCCGCCATTTTCTTTGCCAGCATGGGAATCTCAAAGGCTCCGGGAACCTTGACAATGTCAATGTCCTCATCGCGCACACCGCTGCGAATCAGGGCATCCACAGCGCCGCCGACCAGACGGTCTGTGATGAAATCATTGAAACGGCTGACAACCAGGGCAAACACTTTGCCTTCAGCATTCAGCTTTCCTTCAATATAATTGGGCATTCTCTTCTCCGTTTTTCCGTTTGCACAGGCAGGATGGAAAAACCTGCTCTTTGAATTTCAGGGATATTGCTTCCAATCCTTCTGATTTAAAAGGGAAAATATCTGACCGGACTGCCAGTTTTTCAGTTTGGCACTCCTCCGGTACTCAATTCAATGGACACGGGCTCTGCCCCGGCTTTGCTGATCAGCCTGAACACATGGATTTCATTGAACTTTGTCACACATATCCAGATTCAGCATATGTCCCATTTTCAGTTTTTTGCACTCCAGGTAACAGCGGTCATATTCATTGGGAGGCACTTCAATGGGAACCTGCTCAATGACACTGAGTCCATAGCCCTGCAGGCCCACCATTTTTTTGGGATTGTTGGTCAGCAGACGCATTTTTCTGACCCCCAGATCGCTGAGAATCTGCGCGCCGATGCCGTAATCCCGCAGGTCAGCCCGGAAACCGAGTTCGATATTGGCCTCGACCGTATCCAGCCCCATTTTCTGCTGCAGTTCATATGCCCTGAGTTTGTTGACCAGCCCAATGCCCCGGCCTTCCTGCCGCAGATAGACAACAACGCCTGCGCCTTCTTCGTTTATCATGGACATGGCCTTGTGAAGCTGATCTCCGCAGTCACAGCGCAGAGATCCGAAAATATCTCCGGTCATGCACTCGGAATGCACACGCACAAGCACAGGTTTTTCCGGATCAATTTCCCCTTTGACCAAAGCAATGTGCAGCAGATTGTCCACATCGGTTTCATAGGCTATCATTTTGAAATTTCCGCCGTGCAGGGTGGGAATTTCAGACTGGGCTGCCCTGTGCACAAAAGACTCTGTTCTCATGCGGTATTCCACCAGATCCGCTATGGTGCAGATGCCGATGCCGTGCTGGTCGCTGAATTTCTCCAAAGCAGGCATACGGGCCATGGTTCCGTCCTCATCCATAATTTCGCAGATGACACCCGCCGGTTTCAGACCCGCCAGCCGTGCCAGGTCCACGGATCCTTCCGTCTGTCCCACACGCACCATTACGCCCCCGTCTCTGGCTCGCAGGGGAAAAACATGCCCCGGTCTGACCAGATCCGAGGGTCTGCAGTTGTCAGCCACAGCAGTGAGAATGGTGGTGGCACGGTCTGCGGCTGAAATTCCTGTGGTTACACCCCGTTTGGCTTCAATGGAAACTGTGAATCCGGTTTCAAACGGAGAGGTGTTTTTTTTGACCATCGGGGGCAGATCCAGCGTATCGCATTTTTTCGCGGTCAGGGAAAGGCAGATCAGACCTCTGCCGTATTTTGACATGAAATTGATGGCTTCCGGTGTTACCTTTTCCGCTGCCATGGTCAGATCCCCTTCATTCTCACGATCTTCGTCATCAACAAGGATGACCATGCGTCCGGCCCGGATTTCCTCAATGGCCTCTTCAATGGAAAGATGTGACATTATCTTTTGTTTATCTCCTCCTGCTGAAAAAATAATAAATAATAGCAAATATTGAACACAGAATAAAGAAAAATCTTTCAGATCGGAAAAAGCGGAACATCTTCCGGACAGTTCATAAACCGGCAAACCGCAGAACAGACCGGAGCATATTTGTTTTTTTCCGATTCAGGCTGCCTGAGCCGTCATCAGCATACACCGGTTGACAATCCGCCAAAATGCTTTGACAGCATCCTCTTTTCCCTCAAAAAAATCCTCAAAAAAACCCGCAGGATTCAGCATTGGCGGATAGGCATATTTTTCACCGTCATCCCCGATTTCCACTATCCAGCCCGCAGGTTCTCTTGGATCAACAACCTCAAAAATTTCAGGCGGATAAAGATAAGGTGCTCCATGATCATTCAGCACACGGCAGTCATCCGCCTCAATCCCGATGACCGGATACTCTGCTCCGGGTGTCAGTTCCGGACAGGATTCATGCTTTTCTGCCAGTTTTACTATCATAATTTATCCAACCTGTTTCTTTTTTACTTCACCCCTTCCAATGGCAGGATGTTCATATCAGTGATATTCATATGTTATTCCGGCCAGTTGAAAGGAAGAGCTGCTTTTTTTCGTCCATTCGGAAGCTCTGCCGCCATATGTTTCAGGCAGACGGGGCAGATCCCGGATGCGCTTTCCCTTTGCAATTATGCGCAAATGTCCGAACATATTCTGAAAAAAAGTTGCTGTCACGCCCTGCATTCCCCAAAAAGTATTACGTCAGTTCTGTTTGCCATACGGCAATTGTTTATAAAAATCCGGTTTTTGCCAGAAAAGCCATATCCAGCGATGCTCCGCTTTTTTCCGGTTTCCCTTTACCACTGACAAAGCGTTCCACATATTTGCCGATCATATCGGTTTCAATATTCACCGCATCGCCCGGTTTTTTGCATCCCACAGTTGTCAGTTTTGCCGTATGCGGAATAATGCTGACAGCAAAACTGCCTGCATCACAGCGGTTGATGGTGAGACTCACGCCGTCTACAGCCACAGATCCCTTATGAATCATATGGCGTGTCAGACTTTCCGGAACGGTGAAGGTGATAAGGATGGCGTTGCTCAGATTTTTCCGCTCCTTCAAAATTCCCATGCCGTCAATATGTCCGGACACCAGATGCCCGTCAATGCGATCTGAAAGACGCAGCGCACGCTCCAGATTGACCCGATCTCCGATTCTTGCTTTGGCAAATGTGGTGTGTGTGACAGTTTCCGGGGAAACATCCACAAAAAAGCGTTTTCCCTCCAGCAAAACCGCAGTCAGACAGGCTCCGCTGACCGCAATGCTGTCTCCGATTTTTGTGCCATCCAGCGCAAAATCCGATTCAATGCCCAGCCGCTGTCCCTGTCCCGAAGCCTGCAGGCTCCGGATGGTTCCCAGTCCCTCTATGATTCCTGTAAACATTTCTCTTCATTCTGTTTTTCGGTTGTTGTAAAAACATTTTTTCTCTGCGGAGTCAAAAAATCTTAACCGCAGAGTTTTATAAAATTTCCTCTGTGTTACTCTGTGCCTCACGCTGTGTTGCTCTGCGGTTGAGCTGCCCTGTTTTGTGTGAATAATCATGATCCGGTTCAAACATCACGGGTTATCCATGAACCGATTCTCTTTGCAAGACTGTGCACAAATTTCAGTTCCTCCCTTTCCAGATCAGTCAGAACGCCCCGGTATCTCCAGCCATTTTCATAACAGCTCAGCATTTCCGGCAGGGTGAAACGGGTCACTTCCTCTGTCTGCCAGCAGATGGCTTTGAGAAAGGCAGGTTTGCCGGGATGTCAATATGTTTTTTGTATTCTGCCCAATTGCTCATTGTGTCTCCCCTTCCGCAATTCTGAGGCAGTGGCTCAAATCCGTTGATCTGCACCTGAAACCGGGGCTGAAATCCAGTTTCTTTGTACAAAAATTTTCGTTTGCTCACTTTATTTTAAAAGGAACTGTCTTTAATGCCTCTTATCATTTTAAAATGAATTTCATACATTAACTCTGTGACAAGATTCTTATACTTTACATAAACTTCCTGTGTGACCTTTTCTTCAGAGGAAATGTCTCCGCCATGCGCAACTCCGTTTCTGTACCTTAAAAAAGTTGCCAGGCAATCCTTTAAATTCGGATTTGGATGTCTGTATTCTTTCCAATGCTCTTCAAAGGGTTTCAGACACAATACCTTCAGTATTTTGTTGAGCACTTCAAAATTTATGTTGTTTTCTGTATTGATCTGATGATATAAAGGATGATTTTTGTGTGAAAAAGAAATCTTTCAGTTCTGTGTAAAATTTTATTTTTCTGTTTTCTTTCCGGATAATTTCTGAATTGTCTGAAGGTATTTTCCATGTGAAAAATGACAATTTCATCCTGAAATTCTCAAATTCAATTTGCTTTTTGTTTACATTTCAGCTATATACAATTGAAAAGCCTGCCGAATGAAACCTTCCCAAATCGATATATCATTGCTATTGAATGAACAGCAAAAATCTCAAAATGTTTGCGGGACAGATTATACCGCTTTGTGAACAAAGTCCGTTCTATTTCAAAAAGTGCAATCTGTCTTTCTTCAATGATTTCCAGATCTTTTTCGAAATCGGACATGGCCATTACTCATTGTTTACCGAAGCAAAAATTTGATTTGCCCTTTTAAGTCTTGCTTTTATTCTGTTTTTGCTACCGGAAGCGGGGCCGGAAACCTGTCTGAATTTTTTATCTTCCTTTAATTCTTTGATCTTTACTTTCAGTAAATCAATATTCCCAGTATAATGATTCATATTCTGCGCTAATCCGATTGTTATTCCTTCAAAATCAAGAAGTACAAACAGATTTTTGTTATTTCTGAAAATTTTCCCATCACCGATATCATCGATCATAGCTATTACTTTGTTAAAAATATCTCTATAGTACTGGATATCAAAATTCATCATCTTTAACAGATTTCTCCATAAAAGCATTCAGAAATCCTTCGAGTGTTATCATTTATTTCTTCCACATTATTTAAAAATGCAACAAACCGCAATACCAATTCCTGATCATAAAGCTCCGTCTCTTTATGCGGACTTAAATTTGTCAGTTTCTGGAACAACTGATTTTGACTCAGTTCCAAAATCAAATCATTTATGGCCGGATTTACTTGCCCGATAAATAGCATTCCGGGTTTCCTGGGATGTCATTTTGAACCACCGGAATTTAATCTTTTAAAAGTTCATATTTCATTGAGGTATTAAGCTTCTTCTCCGCGCAATATTTCCACTCTGACAGCTCTTTCAGGTTAATCTTATATTTGGTGGGAAGTGTATCAACAGTAAACCCTTCCAAATTTTTAATTAAACCACCCGCCTCCAAAATCCATTTGTTTCCTATGCTGATTTCTTCCTGTTCCTCGATCTCATCTTCATTGATATTTTCATAAGACAACTGGAAACATCAGTATCCAATTCTCCAAAGAAACTGATAACCGTTGAAACCCGCTGCGGAACCATCAACCAATTCCCAAATTCCCTCTTTGTCCTCTGCCACAAAATTGGAGGGATTGGGATTGACAGCAATATTGACTCTATCAGAGCTGTTTTCTGCTCGACTTCCATCTGAAAAGCCTCTGATATTCCGGACGGATAATCAATTCTTGATTCTTGTACAGATTAATCAGTTCCCCAAAGGAAATATCCATTCTGTCAGTGGAAAGTTTTTCCCTTTCATCAGAAATTTCCTTTTCCAATAATTCTGTTTGCTTCTTTCAATTTTTCATCCATTTTCAATTATTCCTTCAATCAAATATTATGAATTTTATCCGTTTAAAATTTTGTAAAAAAAGACCATACTTTCTTTCAAACTTTTCTGCAAAAACCGCTTCACCACGTCCCCCCTTGTCAATATATCCCTCAATCAGCACTATCCTCCCCGAAACGGAGGATATTCATATCCCGGATGGGAATGCTCTGAGCGCATAAGTTCCGGCCCCAGACCTCTGCATATGGGAAAACCGTCATCCCCGCCCAGAATTTTCGGCGCGTAGAAAAACATGATTTTGTCCACAATCCGGGCATTCAGAGCGGATGCAATGACCCTGCTGCCGCCTTCAATCAGCAGACTGGCAATCCCGATATAGCCCAAGCGTCCCATGAGCACTTTCAGATTGATCCGGCCATCTTTCAAAGGAGCGGAAATCACCCGGATGCCTTTGCCTTTAAGTCTTTTCTTTTTGTCATCCGCTATATCCTCACCTGTGACAATAATGGTGTCAGTCTCGGATTGCAGATGCAGGACTTTTGCATTTTCTGATATGGAAAGACGGCTGTCGAGGATAATCCGAGCGGGATCTTTTCCTTTTCTGCCTTCCATCCGGGTGGTCAGGCTTGGATCATCACTGGCAACGGTTCCTATGCCCACCATGATGCCGTCAGCCCGGTGCCGGAGTTCATGGACAAAGGCCCGTGACTGTTCCCCGGAAACCCATTTGGAATCCCCGGTGCGGGTGGCAATCCGGCCATCCAGCGTGGCAGCGCATTTCACAATGATAAAAGGCTCCTTGGTGCGCACATATTTCACAAAAGCCTCGTTGAGAACAAGGGCCTCTTTTTCGCATATGCCGGTGGTCACCGCTATACCCCTTGCCCTGAGATATTCATTTCCGCCGCCTTTCACATCCGGGTTGGGATCATTCATGGCAACAATCACGCGCGCGATGCCGCTTTCCAGAATCTTCTGTGTGCAGGGCGGCGTGCGTCCGTAATGGTTGCAGGGTTCCAAAGTCACATACAGATCCGCACCTTTGGCAGCTTCTCCCGCATCATTGATGGCATTGACCTCCGCGTGGGGGCCGCCCGCGAATTCGTGCCAGCCTCTGCCCACTGTTTTGCCGTCCTTTACCACCACAGCACCCACCATGGGATTGGGCGAGGTGTATCCCCTCCCTCTTTCTGCCAGTTCCAGAGCGGTTTTCATAAAAAAAATGTCAGTGCTCTGCTGTCTGCTGTCCGTCATTTTCCCCGCATTCCTTCAACAGGCCCGAAGCCTGCTCCATTTTGCTCTTCTCTTTCCTGATCAGTTGCTGGAGTTCCAGAACAAAATCATTCACATCCCTGAATTCCCGGTATACGGATGCAAAGCGCACATAAGCCACTTCGTCAATCTGATGGAGCCGGGCCATGATTTTTTCCCCAATCACACTGGTGGGAATCTCCTTTTCCTCATTTTCACGGAGTTCCCTTTCCAGTTCATCCAGAAAATCCTCTATCAGATGGATGCTGATATCCCGTTTTTCACAGGCTTTCAGAATCCCGGTGCGCACCTTGTCACGGGAGAAGATTTCCCGTCTTCCGTCTTTTTTGACAACCATGATGGGAATATCCTCCACATGCTCAAAGGTGGTGAAACGGCGCTGGCAGACCAGGCATTCCCTGCGCCTGCGGATCGCGATTTCATCCCGGCTGAGCCGGGAGTCAATCACCCTGTTGTCAAGTGCGCCGCAATAGGGACATTTCATGATTGTGATTCCTGATCTGAAGACGGGAACTTTGTGACCTGCACACCTGCCTCCCGGAACATCTCCACAGACAGAGGATCCGCATACCCGGATTTGTAGCAGATGGTTTTGATTCCCGCGTTGATGAGCATCTTCGCACAGATGGCGCAGGGAAGATTGGTGCAGAAAAGAGAGGCATCTTTGATGGAAACCCCATGGTACGCGGCCTGAATAATCGCGTTCTGCTCCGCATGAATGCCGCGGCACAGCTCATGCCGCTGTCCTGACGGCACGTTCTGTTTCTCCCGCATACAGCCGGTTTCACAACAGTGGGCAAGTCCGCTGGGCGCACCGTTGTATCCGGTGGCCAGCAGCCGCCTGTCCTTTACGATAACCGCACCGACCGAACGCCGGATGCAGGTGGATCGCCTGGCAACCAGTTCGGTGATGTCCATAAAATACTCTTCCCAGGAGGGACGGGTTCCTTTTTCAGACATGATCTCTCAGTCTCCGGATCGCCCCAGTCCCTGATAAATGGGAAAAGCCTCGCACAGCTTTCTCACCTCCGCGCGCACCCGGCTGATGTTCTCGTTGTCTTTGGGAGCCCGCAGAACCCGGACAATGAAATCTGCCACACGGAGCATTTCCCCTGTCTTCATGCCCCGCGATGTCAGAGCCGGGGTTCCCAGCCGGATGCCGCTGGTCACACGGGGGCTGAGGGTTTCAAAGGGAATGGCATTCTTGTTGGCCGTGATGCCTGCATCCTCCAGGATGTGCTGGGCATCCTTTCCTGTGATGCCGAGATTTGTCAGATCGGCAAGCATCATATGATTGTCGGTTCCACCGGATACCAGCCCAACCCCTTTTTCCATCAGTCCTGCTGCCAGAGCTGCCGCATTTTTCACCACATCTTTCTGATAGGCCCGAAAGGCATCGGTCGCGGCTTCCTTGAAGGCCACAGCTTTGGCTGCGATGATGTGCATGAGGGGACCGCCCTGAATTCCGGGAAATATCTGGCTGCTGATCTTTTTCCCATGCTCCGCGCGCGCAAGAATCAGACCGCCTCTCGGTCCTCTCAGGGTCTTATGGGTCGTGGATGTCACCACATCCGCAAAAGGTACGGGAGAGGGGTGCAGTCCTGCTGCCACCAGTCCCGCAATATGGGCCATATCCACCATCAGATACGCATTCACAGATTTGGCAATCTGTGAAAAAGCCTCAAAATCAATGATGCGGGGATATGCGCTGGCTCCGGCCACAATCATGCGGGGACGATGGGTTTCGGCCAGCCGGGCCAGTTCGTCATAATCAATGGTTCCGCTTTCTTTTTTCACGCCATAGTGGATGAAATGAAAAAGTTTTCCGGAAAAGCTCGCGGGGCTGCCGTGGGTCAGATGACCGCCGTGTGCCAGACTCATGCCCAAAATGGTATCGCCCGGCTCCAGCAGGGCAAAATAGACGGCCATATTGGCCTGGGAGCCGGAATGGGGCTGCACATTGACGTATTCCGCACCGAAAAGTTCCCTTGCGCGTGAAATCGCCAGTTTTTCTGCCACATCCACAAATTCGCATCCGCCGTAATAGCGCTCATCCGGATACCCTTCCGCGTATTTGTTGGTCAGCACACTGCCTTGGGCTGCCATGACCGCGGGGCTGGCGATATTTTCGGAAGCAATCAGTTCCAGGGTATACTGCTGCCGTGTCAGTTCGTCGCGTATGGCCCCGGCAATTTCAGGATCCGTATTCTTTATGATTTCCAATCTCACATATCCTCTCTTTTTTCAAAAATATTCGGGGAAAACAGGGGAAATTTTCCGCATTCCCGAAGTTTCCGGGCATTTGTTCGCTGCCCTGTCCCGCATCTGTGACCGTCTTCTCTGTGCGCCTGCATGCACACAGGCAAATCTGACGCGTCCTTGAAATTTCCCTTCTGAGAGCAGGGCGGTGTCAGAAATGAACAGGAAATCCGCACCTCAGACCGCACATCCGAGTTTGTCAAATTTATCCAGTCTCGTCAGGTGTCTTCCGCCTTCAAAAGGCGTGTGCAGCCAGATTTTCACAATTTCCGCGGCAAGCACATCCCCAATCACCCTGCCGCCCATGACCAGAATATTGGCATCATTGTGTCTGCGGCACATCATCGCGGAAAACAGATCATTGCACAGAGCTGCACGGACAAAGGGATAGCGGTTGGCCACCATGGACATGCCAATCCCGGTTCCGCAGATCAGGATGCCTCTTTCAAAGGCCCCTCTGGAAACAGCCAGAGCCACTTTGCTCCCGAAATCCGGATAATCCACAGAAACCTCACTGAAGGCGCCTGCATCCTCCACGCTGATCTTTTCTGTTTCACACAGATATGTCTTGATTTTCTCTTTCAGTCCAAAGGCCGCATGATCGCAGCCGATAATCACCGGTGCTTTTTTATCGTTCATCTCGCATTCCTGTGACCCTGCATCCGCAGGGGATGATTTGCTGTTATGCCAATGCGCCGCACAAAACCTTTTTCTGATTTTTTTCAAACACGGCATAACACTGTGTTATAAGCCATAACAGATGATTATAACCCTGAATATGCCTGTCTGCAAGAAAAATATGAATGCCGCTGCGGCCAGATCCGCGGTTTAATGGGCACTGCGATCCGCTTTGGAAGACCGTTCTGCCCGGTCTGCTTCCGGATTGATTTCCATTTCCTCAATAAGCTGTCTGTTGAGGAGCTTGTCAAATTTCATATGAATGGAATAGTCTGTGAACATATGATTGATTACACCGGTGATGGTCCCGGTCTGTTTGGTCTCAACCTTGGACTGTTTCATGGGAATCCGGAACCTGACATTCATTTTGCGGCCCAAAAGCATCAGCGCGTTTTTCCGGTTGGATGTGGTGATAAAAAAGGAAAGTCCGCCCCGCGATATGTCCGAAAGCTCCCCCCTGAAAGCCTTGCCAATGGGTTTTCCCGCTGCATTGAGCACCTGGAAAAGAATCGGTCCGCTGATCCGCATCCGTTTATGGGATCTTCGGTTGATGCCTTTTTCCCGAAGCAGCTCCACATCCTTTGCCTGCTTGGCGCAGTAAGCCTCAAGCCGGGAGGCCAGAGATGGCTGATCCTCCCGCAGCTTGCTGAAGGTCTCCCTGTCCAGGTAATTGACTTCCGCATGGGACATGGCAATCAGGGAAGTGGTGCAGACAGAAATGGAAAAAAAGGTGTCAGCCCCGGCAATGGCGGCAGGCCCGATTTTGTTAATCAGTTTTTCTGTTCCGTCCTGACCGTAAACCAGTTTCAACTGCCCCCGGTCAACAAACCAGAGTTTGTCATTTTTCTTTCCCTGCTCAAAAACAGCCTCATCTGTGTAAAAGGTTTTCTTTTTCAGGCTGAAATAGAGGATATTGGTCTCCTCGGTGCTCAGCTTGTCATAGAGTTCCTTCCATACTTCCATATGATTGCTGTCTACCGCCTCGCTTTTTTCCTCTTCAATGATTTCCGCGGATTTGATGATCTCGGTCAGGGCCATGGAATCAATTTCAAAAAGTTTTTCCCGCAGGGACTCAGCCTTTGTGAAATCTTTTGCCTTGGCATATTTTACAATCAGGTCAAACAGGAGTTTGACAGCCTCTTCGGTTTTGTTCTGCGTCACATACTGCTCGATAAGCTTTTCCTGTTTAGAAAAATCATTCATGGCTCAGGGCTCCTTTGCTGAAAAAGATATTTTTATTTCTGATTCTGTAAGCAAATCCTGCTGCCTGCACATTCCCTTGACAAAAGACCTGTACTGGCATATTGAAATCCGCAGTTTCCGGCATGCCCATGCGGAAAGGATTCCGCGGGGTATTTTCTGTGCGCAGCCCCCCGAATTTCTGAAAATCCCTGCGCGCACGGTGCCGCCATCTCCCAAAAGGAGAGACAGCAAAAGTCTTTTTTCCCGAAAGTCTGCAACCTGTATAACACTCTGTCCCATGCAGTTCAAACAGATTCATGCGCGGTATGAATTTTTTGAAAAAAACATTCTCAGCAAAAGAATATATCACCTTTTGCATATTTTGTGCAAAAAAATATGCTGTGCCGATACAATCCTCAAAATATTGGGCTGAAACGGACCGCATCTGCACAACAGGAACAGCGGAGTGGAAAAATACAAAGCAAAAACATTGCCATTGTTTCAAAAAACCCCACAGAAACATCGGAGCCGATGGAAATGAACGAAAATCTCTCTTGCAAAACCGTATCAGCGCAGGCAGCCATATCTGAAATCAGAAGAGGCAGCCGGGTCTTTATCGGAACAGGATGCGGAGAACCTGTGCATCTTATCCGGACACTTGCGGAAACCCTTTTTGCAGGACATCATGATTTATCAGATGCTGTCCTTTACCCTTGCGGATTATATGGACGATGAATCCTTTCTGGAGCGCTTTTCCCTGAAGCTCTTTTTTGTGAGTGCGGGAATGCGCAAAGCCGCATTTGAGGGGAAGATTGATTATATTCCGGCCTATCTGTCTGAAGTTCCGGAACTTTTCAACAGCCGGCAGATTGGCATTGATGTGGCTCTGATCCAGGTCAGCCCCCCGGATCGTTTCGGTTACTGCAGTCTGGGCATATCTGTGGACGTGACCCGCTCGGCATGCAAAAATGCGCGCATGATCATTGCACAGGTCAATCCCCGCATGCCCCGGACCTGGGGGGAAACCTTCATTCATATCAATGAGATTGACCGTCTGGTGTTTCATGAGGAACCCCTGCTTGAATCTGTGTGGGAAATACAGAACAGGGAAATCGCGCGGAGAATCGCCCTTTATGTTTCAGAACTTATTGAGGACGGAGCCACGATTCAGGCCGGATTCGGCCAGCTTCCCACCATGGTGCTGGAATGTCTGGACAGAAAAAATGATCTGGGCATTCATACGCAGATGATTTCCGATGCCTATATCCCCCTGTTTGAAAAAGGGATCATCAGCAACCGGAAAAAAACCTTCATGCCGGATCGCACCGTCACCTCCATCTGCATGGGAACGGAAAAAATCTATGATTATGTCAATGACAATCCCCAGTTTTATTTCCGTGCATCGGATTTTGTCAATGATCCCAAAATTGTGGCTTTAAATGACAATATGGTCTCCATCAGTTCGGCTCTGGAAGTGGATCTGACCGGTCAGGTCTGTGCGGATTCCGTTGGACATCTGTTTTACAGCGGCATAGGGGATCAGACCAATTTCATTCGCGGCGCGGCCATGTCCAGGGGCGGCTTTTCCATTATAGCGCTGCCCGCAACCGCAAAAAACGGCACAATCTCCCGCATTGTTCCGGCCCTGAGTGAGGGAGCAGGCGTGGCCACACTCCGCGCGGATGTCAATTTTGTTGTGACAGAATACGGCATTGCCCAGCTTCGGGGAAAAAGCATTTACCAGCGGGTTATGGAACTGACCCAGATTGCTCATCCGAATTTCCGGGAACAGCTCATTGAATCCGCGAAAAAACTTCATTATATTGTTGCTGACCAGATTGCCCCCCACTCCGAGGATCTTCTGTTCATAGAAAAATACAAAACACGCATCATGCTCAAAAACGGAAAAAGCCTTTCCATAAGACCCATTATGCCGGCCGATGAGTTTGCCTACCGCAATTTCTTCTATTCCCTGCGGGAAGAGACGGTTTTTTTCCGTTTTTTTCAGAAAATCCGGGTATTCAACCATGAAATGGCCCAGCGCCACTGGGCAGGGGTGGATTACCGGAAGAACATGTCCCTGATCGGGCTGGTGCGTTTCAAGGGGCATAAGGAGATTGTGGCTTTGGGCTCCTACACGGAAGCGGAAAACAGATATGCGGAAGTGGCCTTTGTGGTGCGCGAGGATTTCCAGGGACTGGGCATTGCCTCCTTTCTGCTGGAGCAGTTGGAAAAAATTGCAGTTGAAAACGGCTACAGGGGCTTTTCCGCAATGGTGCTGCCGGAAAACAGAAGCATGATCCGGGTGTTCCGGAAAAGATACCCGAATCTGAAAAGCGGGGTGGAAGATGGCGCGATCAGCATCCGCATGGAGTTTGCCCCGGAACCGGAACGTGTCTGAAGATTTCCTCTCATACCAATTCCCCATTGAAAAGATACTTGCAAGCAGGAAAAAAAGAGGTTTCCGTGTGTTCAAAAAACCGGATTTTTCCGAAAAATCCGGTTTTTCTGAAAAACTTATGTTTCAGATCAATGGCGATTTGGTATCATAAGGACATCAGTCAGGAAACTGCCAGCCTCCACAGTCCTTCCGGCAAAAGCCGGAATCCCGTGTTTTCAGTGAATTGACTTTCGTCAGCATGACAGCGGCAGACAGGGTGAATTTATTGATATCATTGGAAACGCGCTCACAACGGGAGGTCTCTTTTGCACAGGTCCAAAACGAACGTTCGTTCTGTTTTCTTGACTTTTCATTCCGGTCTGATATATTCCTGTTTCGGATCATTTGCGGGGAAAGCCTGCGTTTTCTTGAAATCCCGCAGGCTTTGCTGCCAAACTGCACCGGAATCCAACGGACTTAACCGCTTTTGCGCAGACAGGGCTGTGAGCACGATGAATTACGCGGAATTTCAGAATATCATAAAGGTCTCCAAACTGGAACTGTACCACAGAACCTTTTCCGACAACAAGGAAAGCATCCGAATCAAAAATGAAAAAACTGCGCTGAAAAATCTGGAGAAAATTTTCTGTGCCACCCTGAAAATCAGCAACCGGAAAGGTTATCACAACATGAGCATGCGGGATCTGAGCCGTGAAACCGGTCTGAGCATGGGCGCTTTGTATGCCTATTTTTCCAGCAAGGAGGAACTGCTGGGAATGCTCCAGCGCCAGGTGCGGACCCTTGTCCGGCAGGTGCTGGAAAAACGCATAGAAAGCGTGAAAGGCGCAGCGCACATGCTGCGGATGGCCGTAAAAACCCATCTGTATCTCAGCGAGATCATGCAGCCATGGTTCTATTTTTCCTATATGGAAAGCAAAAATCTCAGCGATGAGGAACGGAAAAATGCCATTGAAAGTGAGCTGGCCACAGAAACCATGATCCGGAACATTCTCGAACGCGGAGAGGCGGAAGGTGTCTTCCTTTCCCGGAATCATCAACTGAGCGCCGGTCTTGTCAAGGCCATGCTGCAGGAATGGTATATCAATCGGTGGAAATACGCGAAAAAAAATGTCAGCGTGGATCAGTATGCTGATTTTGTTCTGCAGTTCATCGAGGTTTTTTACAGAACTCCGGCCTGATGCGCCGCGTTTTCTCCTCTTTGTGCTCTCTGAGGGCGAGCATTTGAATCCGGGCGGTTTTGATTCGGAACCGGATGTTCCGCCAACTTTTCCCACAGCCATGTTTTCTGTCGGCAGCGACAGTCCGCATATCCCTCCGCCCCGGAAGTGAAGAAGCAAGTGCAGGGAAATATTTTTTGAAACAGGAATTATCCTGTTTTTCATTTTTTTCTTGACATCTGATCAAGACGGATATATTTTGGAGCAAAAACTGACTGTCCAATCAGTCATACTGACTGTCTAATCAGTATATATTTTTTCAGGGGAACTTATGAACAAAAAAGACGCGATTCTTCTGGCCGGAACAAAACTGTTTGCGGAAAAGGGCTTTGGCGGCACATCCATGTCTGAACTCGCGGAAATGACCGGCATCGCAGGTGCCACCATTTTCTATCACTTCAAAACCAAAGAAGATCTCTTCCTGGCAGTTCTGGAACAGGTCAAAGACGGGATTCTGAAATCCTTTGATGAGTATTTTGCCGCGAGCCGCTTTGAAAACGGACTGGAAATGGTCGAAGGAGTGATCTCCTTTTTTCTGTTCATGGCCGGTCACAAAGAAGAATGGTTTCTCCTTCTTCACCGGAACCATCCCTACCGGCTCGCTGAGGTCAACCCCATCTGCCGCGGCTATCTGGAAGTGATTTACAACTGTTTTGCAGATGTGTTTGAGCGTGCCATCCGCAGAGGCAGGGCAGACGGTTCCATCCGGGATATCCCTGCCCACAAAACTGCCCTGATTGTTCTGTCCATGGTGGACGGCGTGATTCGTTTCAAAACCTGCCAGTTGTATGATGCAGGCGCGCTGTTTGGCAATCTTATGGAATTGTGCCGAAGGATGCTTGAAAATCCTGAAAAATAAACTTTTTACAACAGGTGGTATTTTATGATTGAAAAAGTGTTTCCCTTTATCGGATGGTTCCGGAACTATGGAAAAGATGCATTCAAAACCGATGCGATTGCCGGGCTGACCGTGGCACTGGTACTGATCCCCCAATCCATGGCCTATGCACAGCTTGCCGGGCTTCCTTCTTACTACGGCCTCTATGCCTCTTTTCTGCCGCCCATGATTGCGGCGCTCTTCGGATCGAGCCGCCAACTGGCAACCGGACCTGTGGCTGTTGTGTCTCTCATGACCTCGGCCTCACTGGAACCCCTGGCCACGGCCGGCAGCGAAGGCTATATCGCGTATGCCATCATGCTGGCTCTGATGGTGGGGATTTTCCAGTTGGCTCTGGGAATTCTGCGGCTTGGGCTGGTGGTGAATTTCCTTTCCCATCCTGTGGTCAACGGTTTCACCAACGCGGCTGCCATTATCATTGCCTCTTCCCAGTTTTCCAAGATGTTCGGGGTAAGTGTGGACAACGCGGAGCATCATTATGAAACCATCATCCGGGTCTGCAAAGCTGCCGCCCATTATACGCACTGGCCCACCCTGATTATGGGCGTGCTGGCCTTTGCTGTCATGTACGGACTGAAAAAACTCTACCCAAAAGTTCCCAATGTGCTGGTGGCTGTGGCCCTGACCACCCTGATTTCCTGGGGCATGGGTTTTGAGCACAATGCAACTGTCCGCATGGAAAGCATCGCTTCCCCGGAAGCTCAGCAGGCGGTTGCGGAATTCAACAAGGCCGTGAATGCCATGCCTGAGATGGCAAAGGAGCGCACCCGGCTTACGCAGCAGATGGAAGAAGCCCGGAAGGCAAAAGACAGGATTGGCACGCTTGATGCCGAGCATGATGCCGGGATTGTCAATGTAAACCTGCAAAGACTCAAGCATGACGCGGCACAATACCGCGAACGGATCCGTTATATGCTGTTTGCGGGTGTACCCCAGCCTGACGGTTCCCTGCGCTTTTTTCCCAAACACGATCTGCCTGCCGGACTGGAAACAGACGGCCGTATCTGGCGCATCAAAGTGGGGAACAGGCCTCTGGATGAACAAAAACTTCTGATGATCGGAGGGGGTGCGGTGGTCGGCACGGTTCCCAAAGGACTGCCTGCGCTGCGTATGCCCAAAATGGATTTCAGCGTGCTTTCCCATCTTTTCCCCTATGCCGCCATTATTTCCCTGCTGGGTTTCATGGAAGCCATTTCCATTGCCAAGGCCATGGCCGCGAAAACCGGTCAGCGTCTGGATCCCAATCAGGAACTCATCGGTCAGGGACTTTCCAATATCCTCGGGGCAGTGGGCAAAAGTTATCCTGTGTCCGGTTCCTTTTCCCGGTCTGCGGTCAATCTCCAGTCCGGAGCAGTCACGGGTCTGTCCAGTGTGTTCACCAGTCTGGCAGTGGTGACAGTGCTGCTTTTCTTTACCCCGCTGCTCTATCATCTGCCCCAGTCGGTGCTGGCAGCGGTCATTATGATGGCTGTCATCGGACTGCTCAACGTATCGGGTTTTGTTCATGCCTGGCACGCGCAGCGTTATGACGGTATCATATCTGTTCTCTCTTTCCTCTGCACGCTGGCTTTTGCGCCCCATCTGGACAAAGGCATCATGGTGGGGGTGGTTCTTTCACTGGGAGTTTTTCTTTACAAAAGTATGCGTCCCACGGTTCCGTCCCTGTCCCGGCATGATGATGAGGGACTGCGGGATGCCATGGCACATGGTCTGCATCAGTGCGAATTTGTGGATCTGGTGCGCTTTGACGGCCCACTGTTCTTTGCCAATGCCAGTTATCTGGAGGATAAGATCAACGAGCGCATGATGCAGCGCAAAAAGCTGAAACATATTGTTCTGGTGGCCAACGGCATCAATGACATGGATGCATCAGGCGAGGAAGTGCTTTCCCTGCTGGTGGACAATGTGCGGAGCGCAGGCGTGGATATTTCCCTCAGCGGTGTCAACGAATCGGTCATGGCGGTTCTGGAGCGCACCCATCTCATTGACAGAATCGGCAGGGATCATATATATCCGACTATGGAAAAAGCCATCTGCGCGGTTCACAGTTATACGCATCATGAGGCGGAAGAAGTCTGCCCTCTGACAACTGTATGCAGGATTGCATAGAAAATCAAGGAGAAAACACCATGTCAGTGATTACATTGTTCAGCGGAAATTTCTGCGGGGAAGAGGATGTTCTGCGGGAAGCGGAGAAAAAAACCGGTTTCCGGAGAATCCGGGAAGAGGAAATTGTGCGCCGCGCGGCAGTGCTTTCCGAAATGCCGGAAAAAAAGATAAGCAGCGCGTTTTCTGCCAAAACCTCTGTCTTTAACCGTTTCACCCATGAAAAAGAACGGGCTGTGGCCCATCTGCGCATGGCTTTGGCTGAATTTCTGGAACAGGACAATCTCCTGCTGGCCGGATTTGCAGCGCATCTGATTCCCAAATCCGTCACCCATGTGCTGGGGGTTTGTCTGATTGCGGAACTGAAATACCGGATTTCCCATGCCCTGACATCCGGAAAATTTTCGGAAAAAGAAGCCTTCAGCCAAATCCGCAGGCATGATGAGGATTGTGCTGCCTGGGTGAAAATGCTATGGGACAAAGAGGATCCCTGGGATACATCCCTGTATGACATTGTCATTCCCGCAGATAAGACAGAACCTGCCAAAGCAGCGGATCTGATCGCGGACAATGCTTCAGCCGCAATGCTGAAAATGACGTCCAGATCCCAAAATGCGGTAAAGGATTTTTATCTTGCCGCCAGTGTCGAGGCTGTTCTGACCCGTGAGGGACATGATGTGGGAGTCAATGCCAAAGACGGTGTGGTGATTCTCACCATCAACAAGCATGTGCTCATGCTCAGCCGTCTGGAAGAGGAACTTAAAAGCATTGCCGGAAAAGTCCCGGGGGTCAAATCTGCTGTCACCGTAATCGGGAAGAATTTCCACCGCACAGACATTTACCGCAAGGCAGACTTTGAGATTCCTTCCAAAGTGCTGCTCGTCGATGATGAGAGGGAATTTGTGCAGACCCTGTCTGAACGTCTGATGATGCGGGACATGGGATCGGCTGTGGCCTATGACGGGGAATCCGCCCTGAACATGGTCAAAGAAGAGGAGCCCGAAGTCATGATTCTGGATTTGAAAATGCCGGGCATCGATGGTATTGAAGTTCTTCGCAGGGTAAAAGAAACCCGTCCCGATATTGAAGTCATCATTCTCACAGGTCACGGTTCCGAAGCTGACCGGCAGATCTGCATGGAGCTTGGTGCATTTGCCTATCTCCAGAAACCGGTGGATATTGATGTGCTGAGTGAAAACCTCAAGGCCGCGAACGAAAAGATACAAAAGAGAAAAGCAGAGAAGTAAAAACAGGTGTCAGGTTTTCCGTGTCAGGTGTCAGGTACTGAAACCTGAACACTGAAACCTGATAACTGAATACTGGTAACTGAACACTGGAAACTGCCATGATGTCTGCAATCAGAAAACTCAAACCGCAATTCTGGGATCATCCGGAAAAGCCATCGGGCCCGTTCAGGCATATGTTCAATTTCCGGCGAATATGGAAAATGACGGTATGCCTTATGGCTCTGGTCACTTTGCTGCCCCTGATCACCATCACTCTGGTTGATTACAATTTTACACAGAAATCCATTGAATCGGAAATTCTTCTGCGCACAGCCCGGATTGCCTCCAATTTCAAGCGATCCCTGTCCTTTTTTCTGACCGAGCGCAAATCTGCACTGGATTTTCTGGTTCATGAAAACACCTTTGACTCGCTCAATGATGAATCTCATCTTTCCAGGGTGCTGTACAATCTGCAGCAGAGTTTCGGAGGCGGCTTTGAGGATCTCAGCGTGATTGATGCCAATGGACGTCAGCGCACCTATGTGGGGCCGCACAGACTGGAAGGCAAGGATTACAGCGGTCAGCCCTGGTTTGACAAGGTAAAGGAGGAAGGCATTTATATCAGTGATGTGTTTATGGGATTTCGGCAGAGCCCGCATCTGGTCATAGCCGTGAAATATGATCAGCCCTACGGTTCCTTTTATGTGCTGCGCTCCTCGGTGGGCACAGTGCGTTTTAACGATCAGCTTTCCCAGATGGAACTCAGCGGAAGGGGAGATGCCTTTATTATCAATATGCAGGGAATTCTCCAGACCCCTGCGCGCTATTACGGCAATGTTTTGGAAAAGATTCCTCTGGATGTCCCGCAATACTCTGAAAAAACGCAGGTATTTGAAAAAACAGACAGCAGGGGGAAGAGCTGATCATCGGTTATGCCTACATTCCGGATACGCCCTTTATTCTCATGGTGATCAAGCACAAAGAGGAACTGATGAGTTCCTGGTATGAAACGCGCATGAAACTCATCGGATTTCTTTTTTTCAATATCACCCTTATTCTCCTGGTCATCCTGAGTGTGACAACCTATATGGTGAACAATCTGTATATCGCGGATCAGAAACGGCTGACAAGTCTCCATGAACTGGAATACAGCAGCAAAATGGCATCCATCGGCAGGCTCGCGGCGGGTATTGCACACGAGATCAACAACCCCCTTGCCATTATCAATGAAAAAGCCGGACTGATGAAAGATTTGTTCACCATTAAGAAAGAATATGCCAATGATCCCAGACTGACCGGAATCCTGGATTCCATCCTTGCCTCGGTAAAGCGCTGCGCCACGATTACCAAGCGGCTTCTGGCTTTTGCCCGTCAGCCCGATGTCAGTGCCCAGTCCGTCCGGGTGGAGGAACTTGTCCGGGAGGTGCTGAGTTTTACGGGAAAGGAAGCTGAGTACCGTTCCCTGTATGTGGCAGTGGATGTGGCGGAGGATATACCGGAAATAGAAAGTGACCGCAGCAAACTCCAGCAGATATTCCTCAATCTGATCAACAACTCATTTGCTGCAATGGAAGCGGAAGATTCTCTGTACATCTCTGCACAGAAGGAGAAAAACGGCAGGATCAGCATCAGTGTGTGTGATACAGGCTGCGGCATTCCGGCTTCCGATCTTGATCGGGTGTTTGAACCCTTTTTCTCCACCAAAACGCAGAAAGGGGGAACCGGGCTGGGGCTTTCCATCACCTACAACCTTGTCCGTGAAATTGGCGGCACCATTGATGTTCACAGTACAGAAGGCGAGGGTACGACCTTTGTGGTCACACTGCCTTTGAAAATGAAAGAGAAAAAGGAGAATTCCCTGTGAAGATATTACTGGTTGATGATGAACAGGAACTCATATCCACCCTGGCTGAACGTCTGGAAATCAGAGGCATTGATGTCCACTGGTTCACCAGTGGGGAAGCCGCGCTGAAATCTTCGGAAAAGATGCCTTATGATCTGGCAGTGCTGGATGTCAAAATGCCCGGAATTGGCGGTCTGGAGCTCCAGCACCGACTGCAGGTGATGCATCCGGACATGAAATTCATTTTTCTTACCGGACATGGTTCCGAAGAAGACTACCGGGCCGGAACCGCACAGGGGCATCTGTATCTGATAAAGCCGGTGGATATTGATCAACTGATTGGAAAGATAAATGAAATCCTGTAAAGCAAAGCCTGGGTGCAGAGTGCCGCAGGCAATCCCCGCTTTTGTCCGGAGGAGCGGATCTCAGGAAGTTTTTGATGGCAGGTGCCATTGAAAGGAATCAGACATGAAGAACAGTCAGGATAAACCCGGGGGAAGCGGATTGCAGTTTTTCGGAAAAATTTCTGCCTCCCTTTCCCATGAAATGAAAAACGCGCTGGCCGTCATCAATGAGAATGCAGGGCTGCTTACGGATCTGGTGCATATGTCGGAAAGAGGCAGGCCCCTGGATCCGGAACGCATCAGGGGGGTGGGGACAAAAGTGATGGAAAGAGTGAAGCACGCGGACACCATCATCAAAAATCTCAACACCTTTGCCCATACAGTGGACAACCCCGCAAACCGCATTGATGTGGGCGATCATCTGGAACTGCTGATCTCTCTGACGCGGAGAATCTGCGCAGGCAAAGGCATCACAGTCACACTGGCCCGGCCCGAACAGCCTGTGGCAATTGCTGCATCCGCGTATTCCCTGATTCATCTGTGCTGGTGCTGTCTGGAAAATGTCATGCAGTGGACAGGGGAAGAGAAAACCGTATGCCTGATCCCGGAAAAAACGGAAAACACTGTGCGAATCCGTTTCACAAAACTGGAAACCCTCCCCCCTGCTTCGGATATTTTCACAGAGGAAAAGGAAAAATCCCTGCTGTCAGGGCTTGGAGCGGAACTGACAGTAAATGCAAAGGCAAAGGAAGTGACACTGCATCTTCCCTGCCAGATTTGACAACTTTTTGCAAGTTGTCAAATCTGGCAGTTATATAAATACAAAATGATTGCTTAAAGGAGAAAAGCCATGTCAGAAAAAGTATTGCTTGTCGACGATGAGAAAGATTTTCTGGATATCATGACCCAGCGAATGGAAACCCGGGGCCTGGAAGTGAGCACTTCAGCCTCTGCCAGGGATGCCATTGAAAAAATCAAGGAAAAATCTTATGACGCGGTCATTCTTGATCTGCTCATGCCGGAAATGGACGGGCTGGAGGCACTGAAAGCCATCAAGGAAATCCGGCCGGAAGTGCAGATTATCCTCCTGACCGGTCATGCCACTGTGGAAAAAGGTGTGGAGGCCATCAAGGAAGGCGCGATGGATTTTCTTGAGAAACCTGCGGATATGGAAAAGCTGACGGAAAAAATCAAAAAAGCCCAGGCAAAAAAGATGCTGATTGTGGAAAAGAAGCAGAAAGAGAAAGTGGACGACATCCTGAAACGCTTCGGTTTCTGAACCATGCCGGGAGAATTTTCGGGGGCAGATTTCTGCATAACCGCAGGAAAATCCCCCTTATTCCCCTTTGCACCGGTTCACCGCAATCGGAAAAAATTGCACTGTATGACAAAATCCGGTGAAAGCGCTGGGGGAGACGGATTTTACGGAATTGCTGAAAGAAACAGCGGAAGCCGAAAAATATCTGAATGCTGGAACTGCATATGTCTGTTTTCGGAACTCCGCAGCACTTTTACGGAAAATCCCAGGAAACCGTTCCGTCCCGCAGAGGGGGGCAAAAGTGCAAACCGGGGAATGCCGCAGCAGGGACTTTTGAAATCTGCAACAATTCTGTTTTCACATGGGAACAGAAATTCAGTCATGCAAACAGAGTCCTGCATAGTCACACTCCCGCCCTCCGGTTCATAACTTCATAAATATTGAGGGAGATGAACTTTGCGCCGAAGCCTGCGGGAACCTGCCTCCGGCACAGTTCTCCGAGAGGGAACTGTTCTGCATTCCAAAGAAAGACAGACACATATCCCAAAGAGGAAAAAGGACTTCAGAGGGTGCTTGTGATGTATCAGGTCATTCACAGTTCCGCAAACATTCATTTCACAACCCGGCATTGCTGACAAAGGTTTTTCCTTTGATGAACTGTTCAAAATACAATTTTGATCTTATGGGCAACAATTTTCCAATCAAACGGAACCAATGCCGAAATCACACAAATCACAGTTCAGACAAACGGGACGCAGAGCGCCCGTACTGTGTTCCCGCGCAGAGCGTGATCTCAATTTTTTTTCTTTTATCCCTTTCATCAAGTATTTTCTCTTGACCTGAACCCATATCTCCTTTATTTTTGCGCTATGTACCCGGACAGCATCACATTGATCGAGGTGGGGCCCAGAGACGGGTTTCAACTGGAATCCAAGATCATTCCCACTGCCCTGAAGGCGGAAATCATCGGCAGACTGGCAGATGCCGGAATTTCCCGGATTCAGGTCACGTCCTTTGTGAATCCTGCACGGGTTCCCCAGATGGCCGATGCGGAAAATCTGATTTCCCTGCTTCCCAAACGGGAAAATCTTGTTTATACAGGACTGGCTCTCAATGCCAAAGGCGTGGAACGTGCCTTCCGTGCAGGACTGAATGCGGTGGAAGTGTCTGTGTCTGCAAGCAATGCCCACAGTCTGAAAAATGCGGGCATGTCCCGTGCACAGGCTTTGGAGCAGGGCCGGGAAATGCTGAGACTTGCGCGGGAGAAAGGGATGCACATCGTTGCCAGTGTGCAGTGTTCGTTCGGATGTGTATATGAAGGAAGCATTCCGGAAGAAAATATGCTGGAAACGGTCCGGATGTATGCAGAAGAGGGCGCAGACCGCATTTCTCTGGCAGATACCACAGGCATGGGGCATCCGCTTTTGGTCAAAAAACTTGTGCCTGCGGTGCAGAAGGAAATCGGCCAAATCCCTTTGGGGCTCCATCTTCATGACACCAGAGGGCTGGGACTTGTGAATCTCATGGCCGGTCTGGAATGCGGCATTCGCGATTTTGACACAGCATTCGGCGGATTGGGCGGATGTCCCTTTGTCACGGGCGCGGCCGGAAACATTGCCACCGAAGACACCCTGCATCTGCTGGAATCTTTGAACATTAAAACCGGGATTGACAGGCACAAAGTTTCGGAATGTTCCCGTATCATATCAGAATTTCTGGAAAAACCGCTTCCGGGCAGGCTGTGGAGGATGTGAGACTGTATGAACCTTTGTGTCTTTGTGCCGTTGTGACAGACTGAAAACAGTGCTTTTGATATAATCTGGGCGATTTCCCAATATGAATCTGCCATGCAGGAAAAAGTCAAATCTGAAGGGGTCACAAACTGAAAGTTTGTGACCGGACTGCCAGATGTCAGACTCTGCCGAACTTTCAGTTTGGCACTCCTTTGACAGATTCTTTGCAGGAAACCACTTTACTGACTGAATCAGGAAAATTTTACCATGAAACTTGATCCCCTGCTTATGGGCGGAATTGTCGGTTTTACCCTCGGAACTTTTGGATTTATTATCGGGAGATTCTGGATTCTGCCCATTTCCCGTTACACCAAAATCAAAAATGACATCCTTGCGGTTCTGAAAACTTACAGTCTGAACAAATCCAAAGATGCAGACAGTGAAAAAGCGGACAAACGCCCTGATGCTCTGCGAAAACTTTCAGCCGCGCTTTCCGATTCCCATGATCTGGATATTCCCCTCTGGTACCGCATGGTTCTGGCAAACCGGAAGGAATTCCCGGTGGAGGCGGCCGCGCACCTGATGACCCTGGCCAATACCAAAAATGAGGAACATATAAAGAACCGAATTCACAAAATCATAATCTGCCTCAGATTCGGACTGAAATAATGAAAATGAACACATTTTCCCCGGACGCTTTGTAATGCTCAACAGTTATCATGTGTCAGTTTTCAGAAAAACAAATGCTGAGACCTGAACACTGTTCACTGTTTACTGGCAACTGAACACTGCTTTTACGGAGGAGGGAATGCTGAACGTCTTTCTCTATGCCCTGATTGGCCTGCTTGTTGTCAAGCTGATTTTTTCCGGGATTGTAGCGCCCATCATTGTCCATGCAAAACAGCGAATGGCGGCAAAACCCCGTTTTGATCTTTTTGATCCCCGCAATCTGCCGCAGGACAAAGCAGATTATTTTGTCAGAAACCTTCAACTGCTCCAAAAAGAAGGCTTTGAACCTGCGGCCTTTGTTTCATGGGAAAGCAATGAAAACCAGAGGATTCTCTTCGCGCTGGCTGTGAACCGGGAAAACAGGGACATGGCCATGGCTGCTTTTGCCACGGCAGGAACAGAAAGCAAACCCCTTGAAGTCCGTTATACAGAATTCTGCACGGTATTTGCCGACAGCAGTGAAATCAGCACCAACAGCAATCCCCAGCCGGATGTGCTGAAGCCGTTTCCTGACAAAAAGGTTTTTTCCTTTCCCCGTGTCAAAGATCCGCATCATCTTTATATTCTCCACCGCAGACTGCTTGCCCGTTTTGCTTTGGGCAAAGAAGCGGTTCTGCCTGCCAAAGATACGGAAGTTATGGCTGTGCAGATGTCTGTCACCCGGTTTCTGGAGCGGCAGGCAAAAGCCGGTTATTTCCGCACAGATGCAGACGGAGAGATTCTGAGGCCCACATGGAAAGGTGCGTTTCTCATGACATGGAAACTCGTGTGGCCTGTGGGTTCCATTCAAAATATCCTGCACAGACGCAGGATGAATCTTCTGCTCAGCCAGTTGCTGGCTCCGGAGGCCAAACACGACTAGGCAGATTTCTGACAGATTTGTCCAATCAGGAAAATTCACGGCAGAAAGAAGTTCCGACTGATTCCGCATCGGAGGAACCCGTGCAGAAAAACGAGTGCGCAGGAGATCAATGAAAGGGAAATGCACATGGAAAAGAGAAGTCTGATGAATTCTGCTTATCGAATACTTTTGAACATCTGTTTTATCTGATCCTCACTTCTCCCTGCGTGTCCTGAATACCGGAACATGACCGGCCTCTTTGTTTCCTGAAATATGTGCAACTATGCGCCGGGCCAAATGACAAAGCCGGTCTTTTCAAACCCTCTTTCCGGCAAGGTTCCCCTCTTCATTTTCAAACGAATAATTTTTATATTGTAATTTTGAAATAAAGGGTATTATTATTATTTATGCAAAAATGTCCCTTATTTTGTTCCTACTGAGACAGAAAATGAAAAGGCTTTGCTTTCCCATTTTGACACGAATGACATTATAGATGATTATGTGATCCGCTATCTGAAAGGTCCTCAAAACCGTTGCGGACTGCATCATTTCCGTTTCCAATTCCGAGGCTGTCCGGCAGGGCGAGAAAATCTCTGATATTGCAGATAAAATCATTGTCAGAGAAAATACGAAGTATGATTTTGGCAGTTGGAAAGGGGCTGGGATTATTTGAAAACTTTGAGAATCTGGAAGAATACGATGAAATCATTCTTGCCAATGATTCCTGTTACGGTCAGCTGTATCCTTTTCCGAGATGTTTGACAAAATGGCGGAAAAAAACTGCGACTGGGGGTGATAAAAAGCAATGCCATATTTCCGCATGTGCAGAGCTTTTTCTGGTTTTCGAAAGGGGCGGTTTTCAGATCGCTGCGTTCAGAGCCTTCTGGCGAAGGGGTTGTTCCTCTGAAAGTACGAGATGGTGGACACACTATGAGGGTGGGACTGTCTGAAATTTTGACAAAACAGAGTTTTGCTCACTGTCCCACTCTAACATTCAACAGGTTCAAAACCTTTGTATGTTCCGTTCAGCACAAGTATTTCAGAATCTGAGTATGCTGCTGAGCCAGAACAGGGAGGCGGTGGTGATCCGGGATTTTCCAGGGCAATAAAAAAGTTTTCACTTTCAGAGAGAGAGCCTCGGACGTGTTTTTTATTTTGCCTTTCATTTTCCTGTTTCAATCCCATGATAACAGAACCTCTGCACTGTCTGAGAAAACCGATGCCCACTGATCAAGGCAGAACTGTTCAAACACAATTTTCTGATGTTCGATACGGAAAACTTTGTCAGGCAGATTGAAGGGACATCCAGTTATAACATGAATCTGATTTCCTCACATATGAAATATGTTTTCCTCATTCACCGCAAAACCGTGATGGTGAGAGTCAAATCCGCTGAAAAACTGCCTGCCCAGTTTGCCCCGTGTTTGCAAAAAATCGTCAACTTGGATTTGAGTCAGCGTCAAAACAATAGAATATGATGATTGACATTATTATTGTAAACTACAACAGCACGGATTTTCTGATTGAGTGTCTTGCATCCGTGGAACGCTCAAAAGAGCCATCCTGCAAAAATCTTGTGCAGGACAATGCCTCAAAAGACTGTCCAGAACACTATCCGCACATTGTTTCCATGAGAGGTGCGGCTGGACATAAATTCCTCCAATCTGGGCTTTGCCAAAGCTGTGAATCAGGCACTGCGGCAGGGACAGGAGAATATGCTGTTCTGCTCAATCCTGATACTTATGCACGGATGATTTTTTTCAGACAACCCTTGATTATATGGAAAAAATCCCTCTGTGGGCATCTGGGCCTGAAATTCTGGTTCAATGACGGAATGCTGCGGGAATTCGGCGCAGACATTTCCCACTCCTTACTGCCTTTTTCGGACGCTCCTCTTTTCTTTCCAAATGGTTCCCGAAAAATCCCATCACCTCGCGCAATCTGCTCAGTCTGAAGTCTGATGGCAGGACTTCGATGTATGTGGACTGGTTATCAGGAACACCCATGGTGGTACGGAGGAAAGCCATCGGATCTGTTGGTTATCTGGACAGGCGCTTTTCATGTACTGGGAAAAGTACGGACTGGTGCAGACATGTGGGAAAAGGGATGGGAAGGTGGTCTATTTCCCGCAGAGCCTTGTATATCATTATGTTGGGGAGCAGTGAAAAAATCCGATCAAACGCTCCTGGATTTCCTCTGAAAGTGTCTATTATATGGTCAATAAGCAAAATTACCATATAAACGGGTTTGTTGTTCCTTTGATACTGTGTGCATTGTTTTTTTCGTTTTTCTGTTATAAGTCTGTTTTACGGAATGATACTTATCAGATGAACGCAAAGAAAAAAACTGTGAAACCTGTTCGGTCTGAAGAGACTGCAAGCAGATGATATGAATTCCTGTCTGTCTGTATTCCCCGCATCCGGCGCTCAAATCCTTCCGCCTCTTTCAAAGGATATTAGGGTGCTAAACATTATCACCCGGCTGATTGTGGGCGGCGCACGGGAAACAACCATTCTTACCGCATTTCTGCTTTTAAAAAATCGATGGACTGTTGATTTGATTTCAGGTTCTGAAACCGGTGCGAGGGCGATCTTTTGACTGGACAATCCAGACACAATATTCCCTTACATATTGAAAATATGCTTGTTCGGATATTAATCCGGTAAAAGATTTTTTGGCTATTATCCGTCTTATGTCTGATCGGAGAGGCAGATATACAATTGTTCATACCCACAGTTCAAAGCCGGGATTGCGGGACGATGGGCACCGTTTTGCCGGAACTCCCATTATTGTTCATACTGTTCATGGATAGGTTTTCATGACTATCAAACATATTGGAAAAAAAAATTTTTTATCAAACTGGAACAATTGTCTTTGTCAATCACCGACAAACTGATCGCTGTTACACAGAAGGATATTGTAAAAGGAATTAGAAACGGTATCGGTGACTGTGATGTATATGAAGTCATCCGGAGCGGAATAGAACTCGATCGTTTTATGAGTCCAAAAGTCTCCCGCGAAAAAATACGCGAAGAACTCAGCATACCCGGCAATGTTCCAGTTATCGGAACAGTCACCAGACTTTCTCCGCAAAAAGCCCCTCTGATTTTTGTGAATGCAATGAAAGAGATCATAAGCAGATTCCCTGACTGCCATTTTGTGATTGTCGGTGACGGCCCCCTTCGGGCTGATGTCATAAAACAGATCTCGGATTTGGGGATATCAGATCATGCTGTTCTCACCGGAATCAGGCGGGATATACCGGAACTCATGGCTGCTTTTGATATTTTTGTTCTTTCTTCCCTGTGGGAAGGTTTGCCCCGGGTTATTCCGCAGGCAATGTGCAGCGGAATTCCTGTCGTTGCAAGTGACATAGACGGTAATGCTGAAATTATTGATGATTGCAGAAACGGTCGTCTTGTTCCCCCCGGAAATCCGGATGCCCTGGCCGGGGCTGTCATTGAACTGCTTGAAAATCCTGAACTGGCAAAGCAGATCGGAAAAGCAGGATTAATATCTGTCAGTGAATTCAGTGCACAAAAAATGGTTCAGCATATTTCCCAACTGTACTGCTGTCTGTCTGAAAAGAAAAATATAGTAAAAAAAGACATTTGATTTATTCCAACTAATTATACTGTTACAGGAGGGTTTGCATAAATGCAGGAATCATTTTGAAGATATAAAATTTCAAAAAATCTGTCATACAAAACAGCAATGGAAGGATAGTCCATAGCCTTATATGTTAAGGAATTTATGCTGATCCAAATTTGGTTTTTTCTGCCATACAGGAGAAAGTTGGCAGCCAGAGCCTGAACAGAAGTGAAGATACTGGATTCCGGCTTTTGCCGGAATAACGGAAGCAATTTTGGTGTCAGAAAAAAAGCAAATTGGCTCAGTATAAACTGGTTTCCCGAAATCTGCTGCAGTTTAAGATAGATGATATATGTCCCAATTGAAAAAAAATTTCCTGTTTTCCGCACTGGCCGTGTGCATCAATGCGACTGTCAGTCTCTGCTCTGTGCCCTATATCACAAGACAGGTATCCCCTTCGGATTACGGGCATATTTCGCTTTTCATACTCTTTTTTTATCTCTTCGCGTTTGTTGACGGCATACGTCCTGTTATTATCAATTCACTTCATCACAGTTTTTCCGGAAAATCCGATTTTTTCCAATCCTGCCATGTTTTTTCATGGCTGTGCGGAGCGTTTCTGTCTGTGCTCAGCTTTGTTC
>JAWKPW010000041.1:0-47117 GCA_041390465.1 Desulfobacterales bacterium
CACCGGCTGATGCAGCAGCATCCCTGACCGCCCACATGATCCATCCTCCGGCCAGTTCATCACATATGCCCATCCATTCACACCCGAACTGTGACCATCCTTTTCCATCTTTCTGCTCAGACAAAAAGGATTTCAGACGAAAAAAATTCGGACTTATCTGATAAGCCTCATTCATGGCGGCAAATGTAACCGGAACATGGGGATGATGGCGCTCTCCATCAAGCCTGCTGAGCCCTTTGAATGCGTTAACAAAATTTGCTTCAGCAATTTCATGTGCAACTGATATTCCGTAATATTTCTGATTCATTCTTTCCAGTCCGTCCTTGACAACAAAAACAAACAGAAAGGGAATGAACAGAAAAAGCAGTTTTTTGCATCTCGCAGAAAATCCCACTCCCGGACAAAACAGGGAAAGTGTGAACAATAAGATACAGGAAGGCAATATCCAGACACTTTCAGCACGGATATGCCATAACAGCGCCAATGAAATGGACAGGGTAATCAACCAGAAAAGCATACAGAAGAGAGAACCATTTTTTTCACCCCAACAGCCTATAAAACCGGATAAAACAACAGTGGCAAAAGATGTGTAAACGGCTTCAGTGGCCACATAGTTGACAGGCATCACAAGAACCGGATGAAGGATGCAAAGAATGCAGACAAATGTATTGCGCCAATCTTCTGTTTTTGCACTTTTCAAAGCATAGCTCAGCAAAATAATGCTCAAAATATGAAGAATATGCTGCATGATATGAAGACGCCACCCTGCCATGCTGTTCAAAGCCAGAAGCATGGAATAAACAGGCAGACGTATCAGTGTCATATGGTTATAACTGCCCAGCCATTCCCCTTTCAGCATTGTCTCCGCCATTTCCAGATAACGGATGCTGTCATGATTTCCTTCAAGAGGATAGATGCTGCTGTCCCAATGCAGATAAAGAGAAAGAAGAATAACAGAGAAAAACAATATATTGTATTTAGCAAAAAAGAAATGCTTCATCTTCAAGGATCCGGTTGCTGATATGTATGTTTCCATATATTTCAGACATAAATTTTGCGAAAAAATCTTCGGCTGAGCCTTTATGTTATGATTGCCAAGATCAAAACAGATCACTGTCTCCCATTGCATAGTAAAAATGTCTGTTTAGCTGTTCCAGAGAAAATGTGTCGTCAAAAAATGTGAAAACAGGGGCCAGCCTGTTGGGTTCCTCAGTTATCTGAAAACCATTCTTCCGTAAAATATGCGCCCACCAGTCCGGTACAGGGGAAAACCAGCCTTCTATTCTTTCTGTATCCCTGTAATGATTTTGAATCAGATGGCTGAGCATAAAAGCGGGAGCCTGCGGATACTTTCTGTCAAACAGGGCATCTCCCCAGATCAGTTTTTTTTCTTTTTGGGAAAAGACACCCCATCCGGTCAGCTTTCCAAACCTTCTTACCGAGAAAATCTTATGCATCCGATCAGGACAATCCAGATATCTCCACTTCAGATAGACAGAATCTCTTTTAATCAGTATTCCATAGTTCTTGGCATTTTCCATAAAAAAGGTATCATATTCAGAAGATGTGTCTGAAACCTGTTCAATGGAAAATCCTGAAAAAATTTTTTGAAAAAAAGAAGGGCTGTACCGAAAATCCTTAACCGCCAGCACATGGCAGGGAATATGCGGCAAATACTGATATTGCAGGAATCTTTCCCCAAATTTGCGTATGTTTCCGGTATTGAAGCCATAGATAAACGGAATCACATCCATGCAGAATTTATTGTAAAAATATGCTGCCGCTCTGCCGAGAACACTGGTTTTTCCCCTCCCTATATGCCGGAAATTCGGATGGGTCATTGTGTCTCCCCCGAGAAAAACCGTGTATTCAGCATGATCCGGTTCTGAATAAAACAGCAAAACAGGATAGCCGCAGAAATGCGCAGCCAACACATTATCCTCTGTCACAGCTTTGGCAATTTTATAGGATCCAGCGGGATTATCCCTGAATTTCCAATACCGATGATCAACTGCATTTAGTTCGTCTGAAACACGCTGTTGAACATATCCAGAATACTATGCTCATTCCTGCCTAATAGGCTAATGTATATAATATCCTTTCGGCAGCAAATCATAGGTATCCCATCTGATATGTCTCGGGTATTACCATTGTTTTGCATCAATTCATTGAGAAAGAAATCCAGTTGTTTTTGTGTGATCCTTGCTTTTTGACCGTCCGAAGAATCTTCTCCCTGTTTTTTTCAAATCTCCCAATAATAATGTTCATGGTTTTGGTAACCCGACTACCCATTTCCTTCTTCTTTTCTTGGGCAGTTATACGGAATCCCTTTTCCGGCAGAGAGGAAATAATCTCTTTCAGCAAATGCACTATTGTTCTGATTTTGCAGAAATATCAAGACAAACCTCATCACCGACAATGAGACCTTTTTTCTTTTTTTGAGAAGATTCCGGGCTTTTTGAAAAACATTTTTCAGGGAGTGGCATATTGCAGAGATTCCTGAAAATCACATCATATGTCTCTTCTCCAAAACCGGATGATTTTCTGAAAACCTAGTCACATGAAACGCGAGATTGGGGATGCGAGCATGCATATTCGGCATATGCAATCAACTCATGGGAAGGGGATATGGCATCAACTTCATACAGCCTTTTTTCTGCCGCATAACATGCGGAAATTCCAGTCCGCATCCCACGTCCAGAACCTTGCAGGAGGCGAAGGAAAATGATTCAGCAGCAAACGGAACATATTGTCCTGGAAGCCTCTTCCAGTGCCATATCCGTCTTCTCTTCACAAACCAAAATGCAGATGATCACTGTCCAGCACAATGCGGTAAAACTGAAATGGTCTCGGAAAAGATTGAATCAGTTTACCTTACATCGGGCAGCCCTTTCGCTTATTCCACTGTCCATGAAAATTGTATGGATTTTTTTGCAAAAATCTGTCCGAACTTCCAATCCGTCCGTAATAACTGCCAGATGTCTTTTTCCGTCATCAGAGGAAAACATCACTTGACCCTTTTCCGAAACAGCCCCCCAGGCCGGAAGAAAATTCCCGCATTGGGACTCCACCAAAAGCCATTCTTTCGGAAGATGTCGCGGAATGTTCACGGAAAAGGCAAATGATATTATTCCTTTTTTTGCAAGTTTCACACAATGTTTTGGGTTTTATATATTTCAGCAGACTGTTCAGGAAAATTGGAATGTTAGCATATGTTTTTTCATAAATATTTCAAAAAGAATCAGCCATCAGCTTTCTTTTTGTGCATGTTCGTCCTGCTATGCATTACTGATCGTAATAATGAATCAAATTCTCATTCCCGGTTCCACCATAAGCCGGTATCCTTTTTTTTCTTAAACGCAGGAAAAGATCCGTGTCCTCAAAATAGAGAAAGCAAAAAATTTGATCAAACAAATATCCTGCTTTTTCAATAGCTTTTTCTTTTATAAGATAGTGACCCGGATAAACTGCATATTCTGACAGGAGTATTTCTGCCGCCCATGCACGAATGGCATAGCTGCGCCAAAAGCAGTTCCTCAACATCTTTTCTAAAAAATGAATCATGTCCAAATGCGGCCAGATACGGGTTGTAAAAAAAAATATGACCGGAAAATAGGAGGGGGAAGCAGAAAATTCTGTCTGCTTCATCCCCAGCAGCACCTGGGATATGACCGCAGCACCGATCCTGTCTCTACGCGCTCAGCGCGTTTTCTGCATTT
This sequence comes from Desulfobacterales bacterium, assembly GCA_041390465.1. GTDB lineage: Bacteria > Desulfobacterota > Desulfobacteria > Desulfobacterales > Desulfococcaceae > JAABRU01. The sequence continues at coordinate 3,720 of JAWKPW010000041.1, forward strand.
TCAGCAGTCTGGGAAGCAGCCGGGCATCCGGATTGAGAAGCAGAATATAATCAGAATCATATTTTTCATAAACAGTACGTAGCCAGCCCTGAAACCTGTATTCCTGGACTGACCACAATTCTGCTTCCTGTGGAAGTGATTATGCAGATATTCAGCCTCATTCACATCTTCGCTGTTGTCCACAACAACAATTTTCACAGATCCGTCCGATGCAGATTCAAGTACAGATTTGACCGCATGCAGTGTAAATCGCGCGGATTTGTAATTTACAATTATTGCAAGCGCCATAATATTATTCTATATCAACTTTACGGAATGCACGGCGGAGAACTGGTGATATCAGCAAAGATATAATTATTACAGAAATGAATTCAGTAAATTCTGAAAATGAACCATCAGGGTTCCATATTTTTATATAGGCAATAATGACATAACCATGAACACAGTAAATTCCAAAGAGAATAATCGGATATAAACCGGATCCATCGGGGTGGGGAGGCTTCTGAATGGCAAAGGACAGAAGAAAAAACATTGCCGTTCCTGCTATAACAGACAGTCGGGTAAAAGAAGAAATTGCAAACCATTATATTTGAAATTATTGATACTTACAAGAAAATTCCATTCATATGCAGATGGTGCAATAAAAATAATCCCCAAGAAAAATAAATATATCCCCAATCTCCTCAAGTATAGAAAACATAACCTTTTTTCCTGATATAATATCCACAAATCAAGGCAATAAATATATAAGGAAAAATGAACGGGATTCCACAGCCAAGCCAAATATTCAAAAAGAATCAAAACTGACAGCCGTTTTGGAAAAGATAAAAGCAAAGATATTGACAAAGCAAACATTCCCATAACAGATCCTGTGGCATTTTTATGACAAGAAAGGAAGCACATGTCAGTAGAATAGTGAGGAAAAAATACAGGGAATGGTTTGCTGTTATGAGGATGAGAAAAATATTGTGAAAAAACCATCAGAAAAAGCTGTCGGCATATTCATTGCTCTGCATACCAGAACCATAAACTCCGACCCAAAAATATATACAAATACAGCAGCCGTTCCATACGTGTTTTATAAAATATTAGAAAAGTTCTCTCTGCTTTAGGGGCAACAAAAACAGTGAAATCAGAAAAAACAGGTACAGATAAAACGACAAACTGGAAATACAGAATATCCGAGAAAGATACTGTATGGGAACGATAAAGATTGACATCAGAAATTTCTGGATATATTAAGAAGGTTCGTATGTCCAGCAACTACAGCCAGTGCCATGATACTTCTCAGATAGTCAAATCCATACTGATGTTTCATCACTGAATCAGATTTCCATTTTGTTTAGGCGGAAGCTACAGAAAAGAACATCCCACAGATTTGACAACGCGTTTTAAAAGTTGTCGATCTTTTTCAGGCGAATGAACAGGTACATTCATTTTAATAAATAACCTACACAACCTGCCTCTGTCCATAACTGAAATTAAAAAAAGGAAGAATGTACCGCAGTTTCTTCAGAAGACAAAAATACATGATACAGCCGAGATATTGATAAACAAAAAGTATTATAAACATCAAACAGCAGAAACAGACAGCAACCCATTTGGAATTACGGAAAGTTATCGCTTTCAAAAGATAACGCCTGTCAAAAATGCCATTGCCGGTGCATGAAAATAAATTTTTGCCCTGCAAATTGACCGTCTTGCCCCCACAGGCATCCATATCATATAACCACCTGCAAATACAGCAATTGAAGACAGAATGGAACTGAGTATGCAAGATAAAACCGATAAGCGAAGATTTTTTTACTTATATCTTCCTTGTGGGTATATCGGAAACCAATATTGCCATAAACAAAGCCCTGCTCCATAACAGAGCCGCCCATATCGGAATCGGAGTATCCAGCATTCCCAAGTTTCCCAATAAACTGATGATAAAGAGAAATTCCGTACATTGAAACCGTTTAACATTATAGAAAAAATCAAGAGGATGGTTTATTATGAATGCAAACTGAAAAGCCGGATCCAGATTGATTTGGCCATAATTGCTGATTATACCGACAGAATTCTCATAAATGCTGTATTTCTTCATAACGAACATCTTAAGCCATACTATCCTGTTGCTGAAAACAAAGGCAAGAGATCGGAGCCGACAATGATTTTTTCATGGAATCATCCATCAGCAATGTGAAACACAAAGGGGGAACAAGGAACAAAGGAAGGTAAGGCGTTTTGGTCAAAAGGAATATGGATGAAACAGAAGAGCAAAACTGTAAACCCGATCTGAAACTGTTCCCGCAGATGCGGACAAAAATACAGCGGACATCCCGAATATAATGGAATCCGTGCTTACAGTTCCTGCCGTGGACAATGCCATAGGCGTGGCACTGCCAGCCAGAAGAATGGCCATGAAATGAACGGGCACAGATTGAAGCTATTATATAAGTAGCAGAATACAAAAAATCATCAATAGGAAGCAATTCTGCATACATACAGGGATATGAATAATCCCGCCTGTCGGATTGAATACCCCACTATTTTGATTATCAGACTGTACAGTGCATAGGGAACAGGAGAATAGAGAGATGTATTGAAAAATAAGATTCGGAATCCTTTCACCGTTCTCATTCAGAGATCCTGTCCATTTCTGCCAAAATGTGAGATATTTTTCCTTCCCTTTCTTTCCTTCAAGAATCTGTTTCTGCAAATTCAATGAGATATTCAGATGATCTTTTAACACCATCTGGCCATCGGCAATGCTGTAAGCTCTATAAAAAATGGGCGCTTCATCCGGTCCGCCAAGAGGAGGAATTGCAAAAACATATATCATTCCCATCCCAAAGAGAAGGATAATGCACAATTTTTTATATTTTCAGTGCGGGATTCATATTCAAAACAGGTTATTTTATACCGCTGACAATCTATGAACGGCGGGACAGAATCAGATAACTGACAGCATTCAAACTTTGATATTTGGCCTCATGTCCTTTTCTGGCAAATTTGCTGCAATTTCCTGAAAAATTCCGGCATTGGTGCGGTGAATTGAAAACAACTTAACTATTTGAAATCTATTCTGTTCCAGCAAACAGCGCATGGAGCAAGTAAAACGCATATGTGTATTGCATTGGATTCCCACAGGCAGATAGTCCCATCTCCCTGCTCATAAGGCTTTCCACAATGCTCCAATGCCCCACATTTGAACCAGAGCAAATATCCGTTGTCAGACAGAAATTGTTCTGAATTTTGGCCAGCATTTCAGATGGATTCGGAAAATGTTCCAAAGTATCCAAACAGACCACGCAGTCAAATCGTTCCTCAGTCCGGACTTCAAGGGCACATCAATGATTACCTTATCCAGAAATTTTCTGGCTTTTCTCCTATCCGGGTTCTGTTCACTCCCACAATACGGCATGAACGTGCCGATTTTAAGGCAGAGCCAAACATCCTCTGCTGCATCCGATATCCAGAACAGATTTTGCTTCAGCCGGTATCAAAGGGATTGCTCTCTCTTTTTTTTTCATAATAATTCAAAAAATGGGTGAATATAGGCTTGCGGATATTGCTGTACGTTTTCCCAAAATTGCCGGAATTGAAAAAGATTCTGCATCTGTCCGCATGACGCAATGCTTCTGTCCTTATGAGAAACATGACAGGTTCTCTCTCTGTCATACGGCATAATTCCGTTATCCTGTTCCTGACGGAGCCGGGAAACAAATCTTCAAAAGAGTGCAGGTCATATAATCAGCCTGAAAACCCGGACGAAATCCCCGAATATCCAGGATGGCAGAATGCAATCCATGAGGAAATGTATCCAGCAGACTCTGCATTTCAGCAACACAGTCTTTTCCTGCAAGCAATGCAGGGTTCTTTTACCACCAGAACAGCATCCGGCAGTTGATTTTTTTTCATTCTTTTTTCCAAAAATATATTCCCGCAGAAAATCTTGAAGGTTCACGTTTTCCCCGATTCGTGGCAGACAGGTGATGGGAACCTCGGCATGCCTGCTGGAAAAGTGAAAGAGACAAAGCCAGTTCCCGGAATATCCGTAATGAATCTGTCAAAGCAGTGGTATATACATTCATGACTGCCTCATATCCAGATTTTTCGATACGATGCGCCAGCCGAACTGCCGCCACCGCCAGGTTCCCTGGCAGACAAGATCCGTCAGAAGTGATCTGCATATCCAAAGTGTTTTCGTACCGGTCAGGCTCGCGGAAGGGGAGCAAAGGGATATTCCCGACTGGTCTTCTGCCTTTGAAATTCAATACAGTCCCACACCGTGAACAACGGATATTTTTCTTTATTGCCATACGACAATCCCCACCGGCAGTCGTGCAGGCCCTGCCCATAAAAGAAACTGTTTCCTGTTTTCCAAATACAATGTTGGGGAAAATCGATTGTAACAAAACAGATTCCCCTTCGGGCAATAATGTTGTCCAGCAATTCCCTCAAAATATCCTTGGGGGAAAATGACCTGTGCTGTCTGGGTACAGATATAATGACTGGGCCATTTCAGTTCTGTCAGCTTGTAAGCAGTATCCAGATATGCCTGACGTGCAGGAGGTGTTGCGGAAGACCTGTCAATGCACGGGCAACCGGAAAAACCGTGTAGCCCAAAGCCCCAACCACATGCAAAGCAATTGCTTCTCATACAACCGCCCAGAACGATGATCGGTTCTGTCCCGGCAGGACGCTGCTGCCATGCTCCAGCCCATCTGTCCGGAACCACTGATGCAGGTTTTTCTTGAAATCATGAAGAGATGCAAGAGGTCACCACGAATGAGAAGAACCTCCATGGACATTTTTTCACAACCGCTTGCATTTGTGTAAAGCGATCCTTACACATCTTCGCAGATATTCAATGCTTGGGTTGTTTTGTATGAGTTGCCACTGTATGTGTGAGATCCCGATCCCAGTATGTCTGAATCTGAATCCCATGGCATACAGTGGCAAATCAAAGAAATAGTAAAGCCATACTATTAACTGTCACAGTTTCAAAACGCCTTTCTTTAAAAAATTTTTCAAAGCAGATTCCAGTCTTTTGGCCACAGCAGAAGCATCAAACTGCCGGGTAACCGGCCCTCTTTTCTGAGCTTTGCGCAGGTTCCAATCCGATATTGCTCAAGGATTCCCTGCGCCATTGCATCCGCATCCCTTCCCGGAACAAAACCGCATAGTCTTTCCGATATCCAGACTCAGAGCGGGGAAGGTATGGCACTTACACAACCGGAAGTCCGCTTGACAAAGCCGGCAAAAGGCAGACCAAATCCTTCCACCGTTTCGGGATGGTGACAGCATCAAATCTGATGAATGATAGAAATTTTTCATCCTGAGGGGAAGCACACACTGATGATATTCATCAATGCGTAATCTGCCGTTCATTTTCGGTCAGAGGTACAGTGGATATATAGCGCGCCAAATAAATGGGAAAGCCTTTTTCACGGACACGGGCAACTGCTTTCAAAGCAATGCCAATACTCACCTGACTCTCAAACATGCCGACAGTCAGAATCCTTGAAAAAGAACAGCGACGAAAAAAATTTTTTGCCTTTTCCATCAGGGAAGGCGGTTGAAACATATCTGTATCTGCAATCTGTCCGACACATTCCACCGGGAAGGCTCCTTTTCCAAAACGCTCCCATATCTGTTCATTAAGCCATTCTCCCACAGTGATTTTGGGTATCGGCAGTCTGTACACATTCTCAATATCTGCATGAATATCTTTGTATTCCGGAATGCTCCATTCACATCCCTGACAAAGATGCACAGGCAGACCTCTGTTCAGTTCCGCAGCCGGTTTTATGGTTTTCCAGAAAGTTCCCACAACAATATCAGGAAAAATACCGGCACATGCCTGAAAAAAATCCGGTGCATAGTGAACCTCCACCGGATAAGGATACCATTCGTGATCTCCCAAACGGGACAGAATGCTGACGCGGTGACCTCTGAGAATCAGTGCCCTTGCCTGATCAAAAACAATGCGGACGCCGCCGCACAATTCTGTACTTTCCAGCAAATAACAGATGTGCATTCAATTAATCCATTTCATCAGACAGAATATCAGGCAGTTGCCGAAGATGGCAAGCGCCATTTATGATCGATCCAGTACATGCCAAGCTCCGGTCTCCTGCTTGTAACAGTAATAATACCGCTGAGATTGTCATGAATGGGATGAAGCGCGTGAATGTCTGTTACAACAGCTCCCATCTGATATGCACCTGACATAAGCGGAATGGAGGGCATAACAAACTCAATCGTCTGTCTTCCGGAAAACCGTATGGCCTCCTGTCCGGATTCTTTTGTGGTTGTGGCAAAAATTACCTGTGTATCCGGTTTTTTGATTGCCACCCCCATATGTCCCGTAAAAGGTTCTCCGCTGGTTCTTGTCTGGATTTTCAGAACAACAGTCTGGAATTTTTCTATCTGATTCAAAACTGCTCCTTCCCTGTCTGTAAGAAAAATTTTTTCCACAATGACTTCCGGAGGGTGTGAAAGATTTGATTCCGGATGGCTCATGCCGGATCTTTTTTCATACTGTCTGTTTTCAAGGTATGCAATATATTCACTTAGAACCTCCGGAGCCGCATCATCTTTTCTGATCCGTCCCTTTTCCAGCCATATTGCCCTTTCGCACAGTTCTCCCACATGATACTGACTGTGGCTGCACAGGAGAATGGTTTTTCCGATTTCCTTAAAATGCATCGGTCTGCTCATCATTTTTCTGAAAATAATGATCTCCGACACTCAATGCCTCATCAATGATAAGTATATCCGGATTCACACTGGTGGCAACGGAAAAGCTGAACGCATTACCATTTCCGGAGGAAGGGATAGGTTTTGATGGGTCTGTCAATAAAATCGCCAATATCGGCGAATCCGACTATATCAGGCTCCCTGTCTCTGATTTCATCATTGGTAAGCCCAAGCAGCAGAGCATTCAGCCGGATATTCTGTCTGCCGCTGAATTCGGATGAAAACCAGGACAGTTCAAAAGAGCGGCAACCCGTCCGTTTATGCGGACATCTCAGGACTGGGGCTCAAGGGTTCCCGCAAGAATTTTCAGGAGAGTGCTTTTTCCTGCTCCGTTTTCTCCGATAATGCCTAATGTACGGCCCGAGAAAAAACAGAAAAAGACGTCTTTCAAACTTTCAACATTTGATAAGCGAGTTTTCTGAAAATGGCTTCCCTCCAGTCTGTCAGAAGGCTGCGATACAGACGGTATGTTTTGAAAGGTTATCTGCCCTGATGGCAATGTTCTGGAACTTATATTTGTCATAGTTGTTTGTATGCAGGTTGAATCCGGCTGATTTTCTGAGATGATGTTATATGCCGGATTCATACAGAGTGCATGGATTATCTATAAAAAATTACAGATTTTCTACAGGTTGAACAAATTTCGCTTTATCCCCGAATGCGGATCTGGCCTTCATAAAAAACCAAACTCCCACACTGTAAGGACAACACGGAACAAATGACAACCTGTGAAACCATGTCCAACGGCACAGTATGGAACAGAAGGATTTCACGGCAGATACACAGAAAAATATATACCGGATTGTATGTAAAAACCGGTGCAAAAAATTCCGGCACCATGGAAATCGGATAAATTATCGGGGTGGCATAAAACCATATCGTCAGCACAATTCCCAGCAGTTCACGTATGTCACGCAGGAATACGCAAAGTGCGGCAAGAAGACAGGAAAGTCCGCTGATAAAAAACAAATACATGGGGAACGTCAAAAACAGATACAACCCAAGAACATGCGCATATCCGTTTGCAGCAAGATATATCAGAAAAATGATGATTCCAATGCTGTTGACAATAAGAAGACAGAATCACACCGGCGAGGAAGCAGTTCCACAAGAAAAACAACTTTTGTGATAAGGTTTGCATTTTCAAGAAGGATACGCAGTGGAACAGGAGGCTGTCGGAAAAAATATTCCAGAACAGAAATCCGGAGGAGGATAAACAAGAAAAAAACTTTCTGTTCCGGTTTCCTGAATATTGATGCGGATACTTGATTACAGAAAAAACAAAATAGTACAATATGATGTTTACAATGGGATTGATAAGCGTCCATAATATGCCCCCCACTGAACCCGGCAAAACGGCCCGTGATGTCCTTTGAGACAAACTCCCGTGCCAGTTCACGGTAGGTGCACACAGATCGGATGGGACAAAAAATCATATTGAAAATATTTGTTATTTTTTAATAACAGCACCTGCTTTTGTAACCATATCATAAGAATGCCCCCTCACATTGCTTGTGAGGGGGCATTCTTAACATAGATTCAGATTTATTGTGACCGTCCTGCGAGAACTATTGAACTTTGAACCATTCCAAGCAATTCTTCCCTAACTGCTCCTCCTCTAGATGTCATTGCCCAATTCCAAAAAAGAATATCCAAATGCTGTGCTTGTATTCATCTCGCCCCACGAAGATTCAAAGGCTGTTGCTGTCCAGTCTGTGCTGCCATCCGGGATTCCACATTATAGTAAGGCACTCTGCCGAGAAGGTATTCAAAAGTTATGTTTGATATGATCAGCGCCATATAAAGATTTGCCGCCTTCCATATCGCGCAGCATTTACAAATCCGGTCGAAGGTTGCTTTTTCAATACAGGCGCAAGTTTCATCGTAGCAGGCCATGATCTATGACAGCAGGCGGATTACTTAATTCACATCCAGATATTTTGCGATAAACTCACCTCTGGAAATAAACATCGTTGCTGTATTCTGGTTCACAGTTACCTGTGCCATTAAATTTGCGAATAAATCCAACAAACTGCCACCACTGAGCTGGGAGGATGAAGAAGATGATGAACTTGAAGCAGACTCATTGCCTCCGAAGATTCCACTTGTGCTGCTCGTGGAACTTGTGCTGCTCGTGGAACTTGTGCTGCTCGTGGAACTTGTGCTGCTCGTGGAACTTGTGCTGCTCGTGGAGAAGGAAAAGATGATGTGGACGGTGTTTCCGGCACTGTGGCTCCTATTGTTGATACCCAAGTGTAATATGCTGGTGTTCCATACCAAGAATTATAAATTTGTGATCAAAACTGGCTGCAAAATCAATATAATATATAACTCCACTGCCCAACAGTTTCACATACAACCACTGACCGTCACCGGGAGGTTGTCAATGATCTTACGTTGATCCTGATTTATAGCCCCTTCCTTACCTAGGCAAAGGTATCTTTCAGTCTGTAATCACTCAGAAAACCAATCTGTCCAGTCTGTGCATCTGCTGGCAGAGTGTAATTGGTCGGCGCCTGCCCCAAATGTCCCACTGTCCACATATTGCCGTCATTGTTAAAACTGATGGTGATTGTAAAACTCTTTGTCCGCAGGAGACTATATAGAACCTGTATGCCGTCTGGGAACTCCTTATGTCTTTGAATACCTTTACCAGCTTGGAAAATGTTCCGCCATTCGTTTCATAGGAACCAAAATCACCATGAAAAACAAAATCTTCTGCAACAACTGTTGCACATACACATAACAGAACAGTAACTGCCAAAAAACAACTTTTCAATATTATTTTCATAACATCTCCTTTGCAGTTTTTCACTGCTTCGTGCTGTCAAGCAGAAAAATCATCAATATATCATTCCGGCAAAAACCGAAAGCCAAAATTTCAAAATGCTCCGGACCATCGACTTTTTCCGGCATGATAATATTGCGAAATATTTATATTGCAATGCGTTGTGCTAATTTTTTTTGAATGACACTGTTCTGACTCAGTTCATTTTAATAAAAAAATAACCAAAAAAATTTAGCACAGAGCACTGTCTTTTTATTTCAGGATGGACACCAACCTTTTGTGCCCACCCTGAAAATTACAACGATACACAATCCGCTGACAGATTACGGCATTGTATAAGCCTGACAGACCATCACACGCTCGGTGCAACCGGTGTCCAAACATCAGGCGGACCTGCTGCCCGGTTCGGATTTACCGACTCAGGATAGCCTGTGACATTGTTATGCAGACCAAGTGTCAGCATATGGTTAAAATACTGATATTCCGGCAACCATGTACTGGCAACAAGCGGGCCACATCTGCAAAAACATCTCCGTCATAGGCACCATATACCCGGTGACAATCCCCCATTTTGTAATTCATAATCATAGGGAATAACAGGAATGCCCGTGTATGAAAAATCATCCGGAAGGCCAACGCATAGCTTCTCTGGGGATGGAAACCATACATCGGTACTTAGCCGGGGCATGTAATCAACATTATCAAAGGTGTATTCGACCAGCCCTCGCCAGAACAGACCGGTATAATTGGTTATGATAAAATGCAACTCTTCACACATGGAAAGTGTGATCTTTGTACCTCGGAGAACAGGTCGCTGCCCTGCGATTCATTTTCTTTCAAATCAAAATACAGGCGGTATAATCCACACACTGCGTGGGTGGCAAAAACGGTAATGCGCAGTATTCCATGCTCCATACTGCTGCCAGAACGGCCCAAGCTTGGTATGGAATTGCATCATGTTGCAGTCCGCATTCCAAACCATTTGGTCGGAAAATTAAGGAAATGAAAGGAAACCCCCTCGCTATTGTTCAGATGGGCTTGTTGCTTTATCACTCATTGCCGCTTCCAGCTCTTAGGCTGTTCATTCCTGTATAATTGTTCAGGCCGCTGACCTCTGTGACTTTCAGATATTTGGTAATGTCAAAATCCGCAAATACCTTTCCTTCCATCAGAGAGCTCCAGCCGGACGTAGCGGATTCACAATTTTCCATAACCTGCCATCACATTGATGGTATGATCAATATTTGTGGAATTTGTATGCGGGGATATAGCCTGCCAAGCTGATTGACAACATCCGGGGGATAGAGTTTAAGAATATAAGCTTTATCCACTTTGGGAAACGTTACATCCAGAGGAGCCGGGAGCAACCAAACCTGTATAATTGGATGCAATGCCATACCAAGTTTCCATAACTTCTACATATCCAATATTTGGCAAATCACCTGTACACATTCCCTGTGTAAACAGAGGCTGGCGCACCGGATTCTCGGGCTTGCAAGGTATTGGCTGCCTTTCAGAATGCTGTCATCCTCACTGTACAGATAAACATTGGAACCATCATGTCTCGAATCCTGTCACATCCGCTGCTGAGACAGGTAAATCAGAAAGTCAAGCAATTCATCTGTCCAGTAAAAACTTCTGATAACCACCTTTACCACCTGTACTGCTCATCACTGGTGTTGATGACGGTGTACTTGGTTTCAAATCCACCGTTTATGGCCAGATAGCCCGGAAAAATAATCAGATCACCTTTTCCGTTAAGGGCCGCAAACTACGCTGATACAGTTCATCCACGCCCAAAGTACAGGCAACATCAGTACCATCAACATAAACATGCAACAAAGTTTTTTCATCTTTTCTCCTTTTTAATAATAAAATTCCTGTAACAATTATCCCTCTTGTACTCCAAATACAATTCACTGAAACTGACAGTCCTCTCACTCACCTCCTTTCATCAATGCAGAACGAATCCATGCGAAATTCTTACAGCAAAATTCCCTCGTTTAAAGAAGTTCCCGAAAACCCATCCTACATAATACTAATGAACTTAATCAATCTCAGGGAAAAATAGAGGGATCCCGGGATATGACCATTCTCCATTCATGGACAACCACCGATCCCTGAAACTGATTTCACCGGTATCTGGATCTTTGCCAAAAGCAATAATGCAGTCAATCGACAAAATATGTTCCGTTTCATATATGCGATTTCGCAATTTCATAAGGGACAAATCAGGTCTCATACTGTCTGCATATGTGCGGAAAATACTTCGAGCATAACGTTCCTTCCCGCACGCTGGGCTTCCATCTGAAAAGCGGCTTCCGCATTACGGGCAAAACGATATGCCCGAGTACTCTGCAAAATTTTTTTCCAGTTTGCTGTCCGGCCAAATTCACTTGGTGAATATACAATATCTGTGTATATCAAATTCAGACTGGCCTTTTGCTCCTTTGGTTCCGGATGCGCATCCACAGCCAAACAAACAAACAAACAAATTGATCCAAGATAACGAAATGTGTTAGTCACATTTCTCTTTATAACAAAACCGCACATGATATTTATCCGCAGTTCCCTGTAAGCGTTTTCCTCTATCTCGTTCCACTTCCCTCTTATCAATGTCAACCGAATTTTTCTTTTTATCTCATCATCCAGAGGAACTGTCCGCATCTTTCCCAGAAACATATCAACACCTTCATTTGCCTGAACATATGGCTGTTCCTTTCCCTCTTCTTCCTTTTTGAATGTTTTGGGATGTGCCAAGTAATAGGATAGTATGGCATCTTCGCTGATATTGATACCTTCATACAGTACATAGAAATACCTTCCCCGATATTTCAGCATATCTTCCACACTCACAGTGTCCCCTAATGATAACGCAGATTCTGGCACTAAAACTGAATCGTTGCCTTTGCTGTCAATACAAGCCCCATGCGCATCGCCTCAGATGCAAACAGATGCAGTTTGACAGTTCCTCTGCGATATTCTTCGTCAGTTGTCCGAATTTTTTTTATTGACATACTCTGTGAGTGCAGTCACAGCATCAGCTTCTGTAACCCGGAAGGCTCATCACCTATTGCAACAAGATGCTCTGCCGATGTTTCCTTGTCTTCATCATCATCCATGCACTGCTGTCTGAGGACTTTCCTGGTCCTGGATTTCCAATAAGGAGGCTGCTGTGAGTACGCATTGAATCAGAGTTATTATCAGTATCAGACAGATTTGCAAAAAACAAAATCCATTTTTTCATAAAAACACCAAAAAAATCACTATCCTCATTGTTTTATTCGATTCATTAAGCTAAAAATCCATATACAACAAAGAAACAAGAAACGTCAAGATTATATCTTTCAGATGTCCTCTGTGACCTTATCACCACGTTGCCATATTTTTCTGTCCTGCCTCCACCAAACACACTTATATCACTGCCTATATCAACAACAAGCAAATGCAATCTTAACATCTTTCCACCTTCATCAATCAGCGTTATCACATCAAATCCGATTCGAAACTCTCTGCATTTATATCAGAAATATTAAAAAAATCATTGGAGTATCCTGATTTGAGCAATTCAATGGCTTTCCGCAACTTTTCTGTCTCCATAAAACATCAGTCACAAAACAATCCTACAGTTTCATAAAGCAATGCATATAATCTGCTGCACGCACACGATCCAAGGACTTTTGCCATCTGACGAGTGTTGTCAAACAATACGAGGAAAACATATCATTTGCATGGCTGCGGGCTGCATTTTCAAGAGCCGGATCAATTTTCAGAGGAGGGCAATCTCCGATTTTCCCGTTCCTCGTTAATCATATCTGCCAGCAGAGCGGATATGCTTTCCTCTGTGATTTCAGGCAGAGCAAAATCACAGGTAAGCACATAAACATTCCGTGCATTATCTCCCAAACTCATTTTGCCTGCTTCAAATTTGATCCCTGCTTCGCTGAAATCCGGATCCAGAATATTCCGTTTTTCAGTCCTTTCCGGATTCAGTTCATCCCGAAACATATTTTCAAAGATAATACGGACAACCTCATCTGCTGCCATATAATTGATAAATCCCACAAGTCCGAGAGACTCCCCTGAAATGACTGCCCTGTATCCGCTCTCAAAATTCGATCCTTATAATTATGTCCATCAGGGGATGTGTGGGAATAATAATTGTTGGCCAGCAATCATGTCAACGGCATGAGAATATGCGGCTTTATAAATCCGTTCATCAAAAACAACAGGTTTCATACCCTTTGTCAGAATATCATAAAGATCAGGCAAATCCGCCAGTATTTTTTCCGTATCCATCCCCAAAGACGCAGCCATATCCAGCGGAGCCCTGCGAGCTTCATTGATAAGCTCCAGCAGAAGCAGTTCCGCTTCGCTTGGCTCCATCGCGCTGTCTTCTTCTGCCCGGAGATTTACGGCAAGTCCGAAAGCAAAAAACAGCAGGAGCATAAATATGGCAAGGATTCGTTTCATGCAAACAGAATAAGCAAATTGCGTGCCACTGCCTGCTTTTTCGCATAAAAAAATAATTTTTATTGTTTAACATTTTATTTTTATAAATATTTTTTCAAAAACAGATAGTTCGGCTTTTTGCACATGCCACCTCCGAATCTCCGTTGATCCGGTCAGATCCGAACACATCTGGCCAGATATAACCAGAAGCAATGAAGAGGTTCCGGTGAGGCAAAAAATAATTTTTGCACCCTGCCCCGAAAATTTTCAATCTGCTGAATTTGGATTATCATATAACATTCAGATACACAGATGCTGTAAGAATCGGATCATTTGTAATCAGTGCAGCTTTTTTGGCAATGGCTGTTCCTGCAATGATTCTGTCATGCAACTCCGGAAAAACTGTATCAAAAAAAAGAGCTGACCGGAAGGTCTGGCTCCTTTGCTGGCTGTGGTGCCGGGGGCGGGAATCGAACCCGCATGGGCTTGCGCCCGGAGGATTTTGAGTCCTCTGCGTCTACCAGTTTCACCACCCCGGCCTGTGCGGCAGGTGATTTGAGATTTGAAGGGATTAAAAACAGAACGCCTTTATAATAAATTTATCCCTGCTTGTCAACACAATTGCGGGAGAGATCAGCCAGCAGGACAAAAATATCCTTTTGGAGCACGGTTCCCTCCCGCAGAATTTTGGGAAAACCGCCTGCCATATCCGCAACCGTTGATCCGATTCCGCCTTTCAGCACGCCCGCGTCCAGTATCAGATCCGCTTTTTCCGCAATGCGTGTATCCAGCCGGGAAATCCGATCACATCCGCCTGCTCCGGAAAGATTGGCACTGGTTCCGGTTATCGGGCAGCCCGCAGCTTTGGCAAGTGCGGCTGCCACAGGATGTCTGCACAGCCGGACACCGATTTTTCCGCTTCCGGCTGTCAAGGCAGACGGAAGATCCGGTTTTGCCTCCAGCACAAGGGTCAGGCCTCCGGGCCAGAAATGTTCTATGAGTCTGCGGGCTTCCGGAGGAACCGATTTCACCAGTGTGCTGAGTTCTCTGATCTCTGAAATCAGCACCAGAATGGCTTTTTCATGGGAGCGGTCTTTCAGATCAAAGAGTTTTTCAATGGCATCCGGATTGAACGCGTCTGCTGCCAGTCCGTACAGGGAAGATGTGGGAAAGACCACCACTCCCCCTTTGCGGATGATTCCGGCTGCTTCTTCAATCACTCCGGGTTCAGGCAGATCCGGATTTACCTGCCGTATGTTCAGAAGATGCACGAAAGTTTTTCCGCCTTGCGTTCCACTTCCTTTGCCATGTCCGCTTTGAAAGCTGTCAGCATTTTCCCCAGTTCCGGATTGGAAAGCGCCAATATCTGCACAGCCAGAATCGCGGCGTTTCTGGCTCCGGATTTTCCGATGGACACAGTGGCAACCGGAATGCCGGGAGGCATCTGCACAGTGGAAAGCAGGGAATCCAGACCCTGCAGACAGGAGGAATCAATGGGAACCCCGATAACCGGCAAAATGGTATGCGCGGCAAGCACTCCGGCCAGATGCGCGGCATGTCCAGCACCCGCTATAATGACTTTCATGCCCCGATCCGCTGCTTCAGAGGCAAATTTTGCGGCTCTTTCCGGGCTGCGATGCGCGGATGCCACTGTGATTTCATGGGGAATGCCGAATTTTTTCATCACCGCCACAGATTCCTCCATGACTTTGAGATCCGAATCGCTGCCCATGACAATGCCCACCAGCGGTTTCTGTTCAAAGCGTGTGAGTGCCTTTTTGCCAATGTCTTTGCGGAAATGAACATCCTTCCACGAAATTTTTTCCACAGCCTGATAGGCTTTTTCAATGGCTTTTTCCACTGTGTCGCCCAAAGCAGTGACACCCAGCACCCGCCTCCGTTAGCAACAGTACCTTTGTCTGTTGCGGCAGTTCCCTGCGGAAGACAAACACATCCTTCATCTTGGCAGCCTGATCCAAACCGGAAATCGGAATTCCCTTTTTATAGGAACCCGGATAACCGCCTGATGCCATGACCACGCAGACTCAGGCTCTTTCATCAATATCCAGTTTGCATCCATGGGAGTTTTTCATCAATAATCGCCTCCATGATGGGAACAATGTCATTTTTCATGTGCATAAGCAGAGGCTGTGCCTTGTGGTCTCCGAAACGTCCGTGAATCCCAGCACACGAATGCGATCCTTGTCTATCACAGACCGGCATACAGAACGCTTTTGTAGGGACAGCCTTCTAAGCTTCCATAGTGTTACAGTGGGAATCATGATTTCTTTCATAATCCGATTGTGCATGTAACGGTCAATCACAGGCGTGCGGGGAATAGGCCCATTCCTCCGGTATTGGGGCCTTTGTCCTCATCAAACACAGGTTTGTGATCCTGTGAAGAGGGAAGAGGCAGCACGGTTTTTCCATCGGTAAATGCCAGAAACGAGGCTTCCTCACCCGTCAGGCATTCCTCAATCACAACGGTTTTTCCCGCATCACCAAAGGCTTTTTCCTTCATGATCTGCCGCAAGGCGTTCAGGGCGTCGTCTTCTGTGGCGCAGACAATCACGCCTTTGCCAGCAGCCAGCCCGTCTGCCTTGACCACAATGGGCGCGCCGCTTTTCCGGATATAGGATTCTGCTTTACTGTAAGAAGTGAAGGTTTCCCCTTTTGCCGTGGGAATGCCGTATTTCTGCATGAGATTCTTGGCAAAGGATTTGCTGGATTCAATCTGCGCGGCTTTCTGAGAGGCTCCGAAAATCCGAAGTCCCTCTTTCTCAAACAAATCGGTGATGCCTGCGGAAAGCGGGCCTTCGGGACCCACCACCGTCAGATCAATTTTCTCTTTTTTGGCAAAGGCCAGCAGTTCTTTGACATTTTCCGCATCAATGGATACGCATTCCGCCATTTCCGCAATACCGCCGTTGCCGGGCGCGCAGTAAATCTTTTTCACTTTGGGACTCTGGCGGATTTTCCAAATCAGGGCATGTTCTCTGCCCCCGCCGCCGATGACAAGGATTTTCATTAATATGACCTCCGTTTTTCAGGATTCAGGGGTTTGGGATTGAAGATTCGCAAATGTCTCTTTCATACGACAGGAATGCTGTTTATTTAATTTGCTGTTCCTCAAGATAGTTGTGAATAATACTCGAAACCAGTATCTCATAAGGTATGCCTTGTTCCAAAGCTCTGTTTTTCAGGCGGACAATATCCTGTTTTGATATACGGATATTTATCTTTTCTGTTCCGGCAAAAGTTGCTTTTGCAACAGCTTCGGCTTTTTTCTTTTCCTTGTCAAAATCGGCTGTTCGTATCCATTCACCCCGCTCAACAGATTCCATCAGTTCTTTTTCTTCCTCATCCAGATATTTGAAAGGATCTTTCATAACTTCACCTTTTCAGATAATTTTTTGTATATTTTCTGCTCGGATAGGCAGTCTTCAGAAAAATTTCACGTTCTGATTCCACAAAAGGAACGAGATACACATATTCATTTAAATTAACTGCATAAATTTTCTGCCCCATATATTTTTCCTGATCTGGATGTTCTATAATATCAAGAAGAAATCCGTTTTCAATACAAAAGACAATTTCTTCAAACGATATGCCCCTTTCCTGTTTCAGTATTTCATTTTTATTATGATTCCAATTGAATATTTTCATATCAGGATACAGAAAAAGGCATTCTGGTCAACAGTCAGCATCATAAAGCCCAATCTGCCCGTTAGAATGTTTGATTGAATAATAATCAGTTCATGCAGACCGACTACCCAAATTTTATAGTGGGTCTGCACATACTGATAAAAAAATAGCCAATTAATATTAATTATATATAATAAATACAATATCTTAAATAATACATCCATGATACTGCTTATACTGATTCTAAATAACATATTGATTTATAAATTTAAAAAATCAGCATAGGAAGTCCCGCTACCAAGAAATTTATTTGAGAGTCTTCTTATGTTCAATTTTGACTACTGATAACAATAAAATCACCGGCAGTTCGCTTCTCCGGACTGTATGGCAAAATAATTGATAACTTTTTATTATTTCAGAGTCTTAACAGCATAAGACTTGATTGCATTGTCAACCGTTGCAATTGTCAATCCATGCTCTATTGCCTGACAGATAAGTATCCGATCAAAAGGATCACGGTGAATGGAAGGTAATTTTGAAAGATGACAGACAGTTGATTCATCCAAAACCAAACTTGAAATTGAATGACGTTTACGTTGAATTGGCAAATATGTCTCAGGGTTTTGAGGTAACCGTAACTTGCCAATCTGATACTTGATAATTGTCTCCCATACAGACACAACGCTTAAAAAGACTTCATTGTCAGGATTTCGAATCGCTTCGAGCATTGCATTTGGCAACCGGCTGTCTTTGCTGATATACCAAAGAAAGATATGTGTATCCAAAAGAAGTTTCATTGTCCCTCAAATTCCTGAATTATATTATCCGGCAAGGGTTCATCAAAATCATCCGGCACAGAGAATTCTCCCTCGCATAACCCAAACGGACGCAGTGTTTTTGAGTCTGAAACCGGTTTCAATTCTGCTATCGGTTTATCCGCCTGCAGAATCAGAACCGTTTCACCAGAATCTATCTTTTTGAGATAATGAAGCAAATCCTGTTTAATAATATCTATGCTTACGGAAATCATAGTGTGTTTCTGCTTTCCCTGTCAATAGATTTTATACAGATCCGGTGTTTGATTTATGGCATAATTCCGGAAACTCCATATGGCTTCGCCGGGGCAATTCCATTTTTTTCGCTTTGTTCAAAATGGACAGTATTGCTCCCAATTCAGACAGGCTTTGGCTTTTTTCATGGATACTGTTTCTGCTTTTTCTGCCATGCAGAGCCAGAGCTTTTGGAACAATGGATTCCTGAAGAACGTTTGGGACGCTGAATCAATTCGCAAAACACTGCCAATCTTCCAGTTCGGCACTCCGGGAACCGCTTAACTTAATGGCATTAACCCTTTGTCCCCTATCCCCTTCTTTTCTGATGCTCTTCCAGGCTCAGGGCAATCAGTCTGTCCAGCAGTTCCGTGAAACTGATTCCTGCGGCTTTTGCAGCCTGGGGCAGCAGACTGGTTTTGGTCATGCCCGGAATGGTATTGGTTTCCAGCACGTAAATTTCCTGATCTCTGAGGATGAAATCGGTGCGGCTGTATCCTTTGCAGAACAATGCACAGTGGGCGGCAATGGCATATTCCTGCACCTTCCGGGTCAGAGATTCATCCACGCGTGCCGGGCAGATTTCCTTTGTGGCTCCGGGCTGATATTTTGCCTCATAATCAAAAAATTCATATCCGGTTCCCGGAATGATTTCAATAAGAGGAAGGGCTTCGGGAAAATCATTGCCGATGACTCCGCCGGTCACTTCCACACCTTTGATATATGCCTCGGCAAGAAGGGTATGGTCGTAACAGAAACCTTTTTCCAAAGCCTCATTGAGTGCATCCGGGGAACGGACAATGCTCATGCCGATACTGGACCCGCCGCTGACCGGTTTGATCACAAGGGGAAATCCCGGATGTTTTATCAACATTTCCGGATCAGGCATCTGTCCTTTCCGAATCACACTGTAAGGAGGAACCGGCAGACCTGCCTTTTCATACATCTGCTTGGCAGCCAGTTTGTTCATGGCAAGCGCGCTGCCCAGAACACCGGCTCCCTGATAAGGAATATCAAGCAGATCCAGCAGTCCCTGCACTGTGCCGTCCTCTCCGTAAGGCCCGTGCAGAATAATCAGAGCGGCATCAATCTCTGCCGCATCTGTCACCAGCTTTTTCAGATCTGTTTTGGGATCATAGCGGCGGATATGATATTTTTCCTTATCCAAAGCCTCAAAAACCTGATTTCCGCTGTTAAGGGAAACCTCGCGTTCAGACGATATGCCGCCGGAAAGAAGTGCAATGGTGAGTTTTTTCATTCTAATATCCACCTTAATCAGTTTAAACCCTAAGGGTTTTCAAAACCCTTAGGGTTTTTGTTTCCTCATTAATTTAAACTCTTAGGGTTTTATTCCCTTAAAGAGCTGATCTTTTGCCTGCCTGAATTCTTCAGGTGTAATCAGACCGCTTTCATACAGATGGGCCAGCTCACTGAGTTCCCTTACACAGGCACTGCCCGCTTCTTCCAATTGTGCATGGGGAGGGAGGGATTCATGGGCAATCAGGGGAATGACCGTTTCTGCCGGATTTCCGACTTTCAGGGAAGCAAATCCGCCCAGAATGCTGACCTCCACTTCCTGCCCCCTGAACATGGGCAGTTGCAGCACTTCCCGCAGATTTTTGTTTTCCGTCTTCATCTTTTTGAAGATTCGGTATCCGGAATATCCGATCAGCAGGGTTCCTCCGAGAAATATCCACAGCATGTACTGCACAAATCCCCGGAAAAACAATACCAGACAGCCCAGCAGGGCCAGCAGCAGGATATGAAGCAGCAAAATAAAATAGGCGGTAAATACACCGCTCAGAAGTCCCGATCCCTCTTTCTGTTTCTGAAATGTTTTCATCTTGAATCCTTTTTGCTTTTGGGCGGATGCTCAATGCGTCCCACCACTTTTTCCATGTATTTCTGCGGAACATCAAAACGGGCAGATGCGTTCCGGATTGTGTTGAGTTTCATGATCAGAAAATTGAGTTTCTTCATGGCACGGTATTTTTCCGCTGTGTTTTCCATTCCTGAAATCAGTTCCTCTGTGCGGACAATTTCCTTTTTCAGTTCAATCTCCGGAGGAAGACAGTCGGCATTTTTCAGTATTTTGTACGCGAGACGGATATCTTCGGAAATATGACCGTCCTCGGCAAACACCATGGGCTGTCCGGAACCGGGCAGATTGTCAAACTCGCCTTTCATCTGGGCAGCGCGGATACGTTCCTCAACGATTTTTTCAAATCCGCTGATCATATTTTACAACCTGTTCAAAGACTTATTCCATTTTGCTTTTCATGCACAGGGGAAATCCCCTGTTTTTGAGAATCCTGAGATTTATATACATCATTACGATTATTCTGTTCAAGCAGTAATATTGGGGGAAGAATAAAAAAAGCCGCTCTGAAAATTCAGCAGAGCGGCCGGTTTGTTCAGTGGTGGCGATGCAGGGATTTGAACCCCGGACACTGCGGATATGAGCCGCATGCTCTGACCAACTGAGCTACATCGCCATAAGCGGAGGATAATGTCATTTTCCATATTTGACAAAACAGCCTTATAACAGTAATCGGATGCAAAGTCAAGTCAAAAAATGATTTCAGCACATCTTCAAATCTCATGTGCGGCCACTTCATTTCCCCATATCTGTTTCCGGATGATGGGGAGCGGAAAATCCGCAAGCTGATTTCTGAAAATGAATTCCCCTGTTCCGTCACCTGAAAAATTTGACAACTTTTGGAAACCTGTCAAATCTGAGGTATGTTTTTTTCCGGAAATCGACCAAGCCTTTCCCATCATTTTTCGGCAGGTTCGGAACCTGCGACTTCAACGGCAAATTCTTCCACATCATCCGGAACATCACTGAATACCACCATGTACGGAATCACTTTGCCGGGAGTGAGATTGACGTTGGCGTTGTCTTTTCCGTTTCTGTCTGAAAGCCGTTTCTGTATTTCCTTTATATCCAGCGTGGCCAGCTCCTCATCTGTAAGGATATTGCCGCAATATGCCACTGCAGGTTTTCCAAGCATTTTTTTGTTTGCTCCGTAAAGAGTGCCCTTTACACGGACAAAACTCCGGTTGCGGGAAAATTCATTTTTCACTTTTCCGCTGAGAACAAGAAGGTATCCTGATCCGGAATTTTCAACAAAACGCTCACTGGTGGAGCCCTCAATGGGAACAATTTCACCCAGAGACTGAGGGGGACCGAACACCTGATCAATCACAGTACCGACATAGGGGAGCTGTCTCAAATCATCTTTTTTGGGCAGCATATTTTTTGTATAGGCATAATAAGTCCCTCCCCCTATCATCGTGGCCACAAACAGAGCCACAAGAGTTGCGTTTGTCGGTCTTGGAATTTTGGTGATTTTCGGCTTTTTGTCTCCGGAACCATCTGCCAGTCCCTCATCAGCAGAAATATCTGCCAGATCATCTCTTGGAATTCCCATATCAAAGGCATCTGAGAAATCATCCTTGCGTTCTGTTTCTATGTCGCTGATGGATGCCATATCCACAGATGCTTCGTCAGTTTCACCGAAATCGAATCCTTCGGATTCTTCCTGCTCCTGAAGTTCGTCCGCTTCATCAGATGCGGAATCTATATCCAGATCAAACTCAAATTCATCTGATTTTTCTTGCGAAACTCCGGAAGTCTCGGATTCCATTTCCAGATCAAAGGCAGGCTCTTCGGATTTCTGTTTGAGTTTTACTTCCGCTTTTGTCTTTGCTTCCGGTTTGCTGCCGGAATCCTCCATTTCCAAATCCAGATCAAATTCATCCGGTTTGGCCTCTGCTCCTGATGCTTCATCCAGAGCCATATCAAAAATTTCTGTTTCCTCATCACTTGCGGCAGGTTTGGCTCCGGTTTCCTCCAGATCAAGCTCAAAGGAAAATTCTTCGCTTTGTTCGGCCTCTGCTTCCGATTCCTCAAGATCAAGATTAAATTCTATATCCTGAGATTTTTCTTCCTCTTCAAAGTCAAGGTCAAAGTCGTCTCCTGCTTTTTCCGCAGATTCCTCTCCCAAATCCAGATCAAGAGAGAGTTCCTCAGAGACTTCCGCAGGTTTTTTATCCTCTTCTCCGCCCAAATCCAGATCAAGGTCAAAGTCGTCTCCTGCTTTTTCCGCAGATTCCTCTCCCAAATCCAGATCAAGAGAGAGTTCTCAGAGACTTCCAGGAGTTTTTCCTCTTCTCCGCTAAATCCAGATCAAGGTCAAAGTCGTCTCCAGCTTTTTCCGGATTACCTCTCAAATCCAGATCAGAAGAGTTCCTCAGACCCGCCTCTTCTCCGCAACCAGATCAAGGGAAAGTCTCCCTTTCTTCTCCCGATCGTCTCCTTCCTTTTTCTCTTCCATATCCATCAGATCAAGGGAGAGTTCCTCGGGTTCCTCAGACGGTTTTTCGGCTTCCGGCTCAAGTCCCAAATCCAGACCGATATCTTCGGGTTCCTCCCCGCCTTCCAAATCCAGATCAAGGGAAAGCTCCTCGGATGCCTCCGCCAGTTCTTTTCTCCTTCTTCCATATCCATCAGATCAAGGAGAGTTCCTCAGGCTCTCAGACGGTTTTTCGGCTCTGACTCAAGTCCCAAATCCAGACCGATATCTTCGGTCTCCCCGCTTCAAATCCAGATCAAGGAAGCTCCTCGATGCCTCCGCCGTCTTTCTTTCCCTTCTTCCATATCCATCAGATCAAGGGAGAGTTCCCGGCTCTCAGACGTTTTTTCAGCTTCCGGCTCAAGTCCCGATCCAGACCGATATCCTCGGGTTCCTCTCCGCCTTCCATCTCCAGATCAAGGAAAGTCCTCGATGCCTCCGCCTCTTTCTCTTCCCCTTCCCATATCCATCAGATCAAGGTTCATCGGGTTCCTCAGACGGTTTTTCAGCTTCCCGCTTCAAGTCCCAAATCCAGACCGATATCCTCCGGGTTCCCCCGCCTTCAATCCAGATCAAGGGAAAGCTCTTCGGATGCCCTCCGCCGGTTCTTTCTCTCCCCTTCTTCCATATCCATCAGATCAAGGGAGAGTTCCGGCTCCTCAGACGGTTTTTCAGCTTCCGGCTTCAAGTCCAGATCCAGACCGATATCCTCGCCCTTCTCCCGCCTCTCAAATCCAGATCAAGGGAAATCTTCGGATGCCTCCTCTGGTTCTTTTCCCCTTCTTCCATATCCATCAGATCAAGGGAGAGTTCCTCGGGTTCCTCAGACGGTTTTTCAGCTTCCGGCTCAAGTCCCAAATCCAGACCGATATCCTCGGGTTCCTCCCCGCCTTCCAAATCCAGATCAAGGGAAAAATCTTCGGATGCCTCCGCCGGTTCTTTTCTTCGCCTTCATATCCATCAGATCAAGGGAGAGTTCCCCGGGCTCTCAGACGGCTTTTCAGCTCTCGGTTTAAGTCCCAACCACCGATATCCTCGGGTTCCTCCCCGCCTTCCAAATCCAGATCAAGGGAAAAATCTTCGGATGCCTCCGCCGGTTCTTTCTCTTCCCCTTCTTCCATATCCATCAGATCAAGGGAGAGTTCCTCGGGTTCCTCAGACGGTTTTTCAGCTTCCGGCTCAAGTCCCAAATCCAGACCGATATCCTCGGGTTCCTCCCCGCCTTCCAAATCCAGATCAAGGGAAAAATCTTCGGATGCCTCCGCCGGTTCTTTCTCTTCCGCCTTCCATATCCATCAGATCAAGGGAGAGTTCCTCGGGTTCCTCAGACGGTTTTTCGGCTTCCGGCTCAAGTCCCAAATCCAGACCGATATCCTCGGGTTCCTCCCCGCCTTCCAAATCCAGATCAAGGGAAAGCTCCTCGGATGCCTCCGCCGGTTCTTTCTCTTCCCCTTCTTCCATATCCATCAGATCAAGGGAGAGTTCCTCGGGTTCCTCAGACGGTTTTTCAGCTTCCGGCTCAAGTCCCAAATCCAGACCGATATCCTCGGGCTCCTCCCCGCCTTCCAAATCCAGATCAAGGGAAAAATCTTCGGATGCCTCCGCCGGTTCTTTCTCTTCCCCTTCTTCCATATCCATCAGATCAAGGGAGAGTTCCTCGGGTTCCTCAGACGGTTTTTCAGCTTCCGGCTCAAGTCCCAAATCCAGACCGATATCCTCGGGTTCCTCCCCGCCTTCCAAATCCAGATCAAGGGAAAAATCTTCGGATGCCTCCGCCGGTTCTTTCTCTTCCCCTTCTTCCATATCCATCAGATCAAGGGAGAGTTCCTCGGGTTCCTCAGACGGTTTTTCGGCTTCCGGCTCAAGTCCCAAATCCAGATCAAGGGAAATCTCTTCATCTGCTTCCGCAGCTTTTACTTTTCCCTCCGTGATTTCAGATTCCAGATCAGAAAGCAGACCGCCTTCCTCTTTTTCCCCCAGCGCCTCTGACAATGCATCTTCAAAATCCAGACTCGCCTCTGACAGATTCAGTTCATCATCCGTCCCTTCCTCAGGCTCCAGTCTTAAATCCGGAGGAACTTCATCTATGTCAGAGTCATCCGGTTCAAGCCCCAGATCAAGAAGTTCCATGTCATCATCCGCATTCGCATTTCTGCCGGGGCCGGATTCAGAACCGAATTTGTCCGCACCGCTTTTTGAAGTTTGCAGATCCAAATTGTTTATATCTTCAATATTAAATACTTCTGTTTGCGCATTGACTGTGTCATCGTCATCCTCAAAATCCATGCCCATGTCAAGTTTCAGATCATCTTCCGATGCGGGAACTTTCTCTTCTTCCACCAGCATGTCATCAAGATCAGAGAGATCAATATCCATCTCCGGACCTGCTGTTTTATCTGAAGCGGTTTTGCCTGGGACAGATATATCGGATATATCTTCTTCGCTGACCTCCAGCATATCATCTATGCCTGAAAGATCGAGTTCACCGGGGCCTTCGGCACTGATAACGGGTTCAAGATCTGACAGGTCCTTATCGTCAATCTTGGATTCCACCTCAATTCCCAGTGTTTTGTACATATCGGAAACATTGAACTCAAGAGTTCCATATTTGGAAAATTCATCGGTTTCATCAAACTCGACTTTCGGTTCATACTCATCGTCCCGGGAATCAGCAGTATCAGGAGACAGTTTCATCTCACTGGAAATATCTTCCAGATCGCCGACCTTTGAACCTGTCCCGGAACCTGAATCTTTGTCACCAAACAGATCATCAATATCGGAGAAATCAAGATCATCATTTGCACCGGAACTTTCCCCTCCGCCTTCACGGAGAAGATCATCGAGTTCGGAAAAATCTGTTTTGTTTGAATTTTCAGAAGGTTCAGACTCTTCATGAAAGGAGGGGGGATATGCAGTGAAAACCTGTTTGCACTTTGCGCATCGGACTTTGGAACCTTCCGGTTTCAAAAGTTTCTCATCCATCTTAAAACGAGCATTGCATTTTTCGCAGGCAATAATCATAATACATCCTCACTGGTTATAATTTCAGATGGTAAATTTCCGGTAAAGCTCTGTAGTCCTCCGCATAGTCAAGTCCGTAACCGACAAGAAAGCCCTCCTCCATCACCCTGCACACGTAATCCACTGCCACCTCTTTTTCCCGGCGTTCCCGTTTATCCAGAAAAGCACAGACTTTCACACTTTTCGGACCAAAGGATTTGAGGTATTCGATGAGAAAGGTCAGGGTCAGTCCGGTATCCACGATATCTTCCACCAGAAGAACATCCCTGTCCCGAATATCGGTTTCCAGTTCCTTTGTCAGACAAATTTTTCCCGAAGAAGAGGTCTTGTCACCGTAACTGGAAGCCCGTATAAAGTCAATTTTTACCGGAATGCTCAGATGGCGGACCAGATCAGAAAGGAAGATGAAGGCTCCTTTTAAAATTCCCACCAGCACCAGTTCACTGTCTTTGTAATCCGCAGAAATCCGGCGTGCTGTATCTGCCACCAGTTCGTCTATCTCATTTTTTTTGAGCACAGGAATAAGTTCAGGCATAATACCGATCTCGATAAGTTACAGTTTTTTTCAGCAGTTGCCCCAGGAAAACGGGCATACGGACAAATGATACATTGAACCTGTAACGCCTGTCAATGAATTTGATTCCTTACAACCCTGCTTCTGCCATTTTTTTGGCCAATTCTCTCTGACGATCTGTAAGCTGATCCGGCATATTTACGTGAATTGTGACATAAAGATCGCCCTTGCCCCCGCCCTGCATATGTGGAAGACCTCTGCCTGCAAGCCGCATTTTTGTCTTGTGTTTTGTGCCAGGGGGAATATTCAGACTCAGTTCCGGGCCTTCAATTGTCTGCACAGACACACTGGCTCCCAGCAGGGCATCACTGAGCCGGATTTCCTTTGTTACATGCAAATCATATTCCTCATTTGTGAAAACCGGATCCGGCAGCAGTTTTGACTTTATATAAAGATCTCCCGGAGGGCCGCCCTGCAAACCGCTTTCCCCTTTGCCGGAAATCCGCAGTTTTTTTCCCGCAATCATCCCTCTGGGAATCCGCACTGTGAGGTTTTCAGACTGCCCCCTGTGCTGAAAACTGACGGTTTTGCTTGTTCCTGCGGCAATCTCCCGGAGAGTAAGGGGAATTTCATATATGAGATCTGCGCCTTTTGTCTGCTGCGGCCTTTTGGGAGAACCGAATGGGGAGCCTCCGCCAAAAGAAAAACGGAAATTGCCCCGGCTGCCGAAAGGAAATCCGTCTCTTATTCCCAAATCACTGAATATGTTTGAAAAATCAAAATTTTTAAAAATATCTTCCTGGGAATAACGCTGACGGAAGTCTGATGATCCAAAGGTATCATACTGTTTCCGTTTTTCTTTGTCACTCAGAACCGCATATGCCTCGCTGATCTGCTTGAATTTTTCCTCCGCTGCCTTATCCCCTTTGGCATGATCCGGATGATATTTCATGGCCAGTTTCCGGTAGGCCTTTTTGATTTCATCGTCAGAAGCACTTTTGCTGACGCCCAGTGTTTTGTAATAATCTGTTTCAGCCATTCTTTTCATCTCCGTATTTCAAATTGTGCAAATGTGCCCTTCTGCGTCCGGCAGAAGGGATGACAGTGTTCATTTTTAATCATGTTGGCAACTTATAACAATAAGTTTTTCAGGATACGCTGTCAAGGCAGAGGAGACAGCGAGTTTTTGTGTTCGAGTAAAAAAACAGGCTTTTGTAAAAAAAATGTAAAACAGAAAAATAACCGTCAGAATCCGGCATTGATTTATGATATATTTTTTGTGAAATGCTGGCAAATAAAGCGTCAGATTCGGAATCGCGGGAAACAGATGCGGGCAGTATCTGACACGGAACCCTGACACCCTCAGAAAAAAAAGAGGTTATCCATGAAAAACGGTCTTCACACCTTTCATATCCCTGTCATGGGACTCGGTCATTCCGCAGACACCCCCATCCGGGTGGCTCCTTTTGGCATATCCTCCGTAATTTCCATTGTGGAAGATTTCCTTCTTGAAAAAATACGCGCTTATTACTGCAAACTTTTTGATCTTCCCTTCCTTCCCATCGGCAAGGAGGAGACTGACGGCAGAGCCAGGCGGATTACAGCCTACCTGAACACGGTGCAGGAGATCGTAAACATAAAAATGGAAAAAATAAAGTCCCTTGCCTTTTTTGCGGAAAATGACAAAAAGAAATATTTTGATCTGCTGCCCGAGGAATCGCCGCTCAAGACCGAATACAGACAGTTGATCAGCATGGTCGAAGGGCCGGAAAGAGACACGGCAGCAGCGGAGCTGACGCGAAAAATGAAACCCGGTTCCATTGATGTCAATATCATGGTCAAAGTGGACAATCTCCGTTATGACAGAAACGGCAGTTCTCTGGGAGATGAATTCAGCGATGCCAAAGCCGCTCTCAGGGGATATGCGGAAAGCTGTCTGGAATCCTCCATTGTGTTTTCTGCGGGCATGAACAAAAGCCTGTTTTCCTATATGTCCCGTTTTCCGGATTTCTACCGGGATGAACAGGGCAGAACCCGGAAAAAAATCATCATCAAGGTCAGCGATTTCCGCTCCGCACTCATTCAGGGCCGTTTTCTGGCAAAAAAAGGGCTGGAAGTGTATGAATACCGCATTGAATCCGGACTCAACTGCGGCGGTCATGCCTTTGCCACCAACGGCATCATTCTGCCCTGTGTGGCAGAGGAATTCCGGAAAAACCGGAATCAGCTTCGCACGGAATTCCGGGAAAGCATTGCGCAGTATTATGCGGAAAAGGGATGGAAATACACAGAGAGGGAAGAGGAATTTCCCCTTGTCACCATACAGGGCGGTATTGGTGTGCATGGGGAAGTCATGCGTCTGCGGAAGGATTTCGCAATGGATATGACCGGATGGGCCAGCCCCTTTCTGCTGGTTCCCGAAGCCACTCCGGTGGACACGCCCACCCGCATGCTTCTGGCAAAGGCCGGAGCCAAAGACCTGTATCTGAGCAATTCCTCGCCTTTCGGAATCCCCTTCAACAATATCCGCGGCACCGGTTCCGAACTGCGGACCCGGCAGACTGCGGCACAGGGAAAACCGGGCTCTTCCTGCCCCAGACGCCTGCTGGCCTCCAATACGGAATTTTCCGAAAAACCCATATGCACAGGCTCCCGGCAGTACCAGACCCGGAAACTGGAACAGATCTGTAACTCGGATCTGTCTCCGGCTGAAAAGGAACGGCGTGCGAAGGAGATTACGCAAAAGGTTTGCCTGTGCGACCATCTGGGAAACGGCGCCCTGATCGCTTTGGGAATTGCCGAAGAGAAAGATTCGCCTCCGTGCGTATGTCCGGGCCCAAATATCGAATGGTTTGACAGAACCTATACCCTCAGAGAAATGGTGGATCATATCTACGGCCGGGGCCCCTCCCTTGTTTCGGCAGAACGTCCCCACATGTTTGCCAAAGAAATTATGCTGTATGCAGATTATTTTGAAAGCCTGGCAAAAAAATGCACGGGAAGTCCCAAAGAAATGAAGGCTCTGGAGGAATTCAAAAACAATCTTGCACAGGGCATTGCCTTCTGTCTGGAGATGGCAAGGAAAAAGCCTTATCCGGGAGAAAATCTGGCTTCCCTTGCCGCGACTGCGGAACGGGAGAACCTCCGCCTGAAATCCCTTTATCTCCTGTGCAGAACAAAGGCGAAAATAAAAGAAATGATGGAAAAGGGCATCACACCTCCCGCGGAACTCATGGAACTCTCCTCTTCTGCCGCATAATCCTTCACACACAGGCTTTGGCAGCGGGTCAAACCGGCTGATTTTTTTGCATCTGAAATTCGCACAGAAAAAACCCTGTGTGATGCTGCATCGCTCTGCGGCCAAAAAAAAGACAGGCAACGGATCTGACCCACTGCACAGGTGTTTTCATGTCAGGTCCACACTTTTCAACTGATTCCGGCCGCTGTGCTTGGCTTCGTAAAGCGCACAGTCACTGCAGTTGATGAGAGCGGAGAGATCCGTACCGGGCGCGGGTATGATGGTGGCCGTGCCGATACTTACGGTAACATGCCCCGCTGTTCTGGACAGTCTGTGGGGAATGTCCAGGGATTCAATTTTTCTCCGCATGATCTCTGCCACGAACACGGCCCCCTCTCTGTCTGTTTTGGGAAGAACAGCGGCAAATTCCTCTCCGCCGTAACGGGCCACCAGATCCGAGGGACGGCCAACCGATTCCGCAAGAGTTTTTGCCACTTTCCGCAGACAGTCATCCCCCGCACAGTGACCGTAAGTGTCATTGAAACTTTTAAAATAATCAATGTCAATCATAATCAGGGACAGACGGGAGGCATCCCGCATGCCCCGTCTCCACTCCTGTTCCAGAAATTCATCAAAACGCCTGCGGTTGGGAATGCCGGTCAGACCGTCAAGAGAGGAAAGATGCTCCAGCATGTCCCGGTGACGTTTCAGCTCCAGATGGGTGCGCACACGGGCTTTGACAATGGCCATGCTGAAGGGTTTGGTGATATAATCCACAGCACCCGCCTCCAGACCTCTGGTTTCATCCTCCTCATTGCTCATGGTGGTGATAAAGATTACCGGAATGTTTCTTGTTTTTGAGCTGCCTTTCAGTTTTCGGCAGACCTCGTATCCGTTCATGTCCTGCATCATGATATCCAGAAGAATCAAATCGGTATCGCTTCCGGCAATCTTCAGGGCCTGTTCGCCTCCTGTGGCAAAGGAAATCTGATACTCCTCTTTGAGAGCGCTTCCGAGTATTTTGATATTGGCAGGTTCATCGTCAACAATGAGTATTCTCAGCCTCTTATTCATGCGCCTCTTCTCCTTCGGGAGAAACGATCAATTGCTGTGCGATGACCTTCAACTGCCCCAGGGCCAACTCAAAATCAAGAGAATTCATGTGGGATTCCAGTTTTTCCAGCGCAGGTCCCAGTTCCTGATCCGCTGCTTCCTGTTTCAGCGCATCAAAATATTTTTCCGCATCCAGATCATTTTTTTTGAGCCGTTCCGCCAATTTTCTTATCAGAACTGCTATTTTTCCGGATTCCCTCACAGGGCCGGACTGCGGAGAAGACTGTGTTCCGGCTTTCAGATTTATCACAGAACGCAGCAGTTTTTCAAGAATTTTTTCAAAAACAGAAAGCGTGTCCGGAAGTTTGTCCGCGTCTTTTTTCCGGACAAGATTCTCCAGATCAAGGGCAGCTTCATACAGTTCAGGGACTGAGAGATTTCCGGCAACACCTTTGATATTGTGGACCAGACGGAAGGCTGTTTCCCAGTCTTCTTTCCCGATGGCCCCGCGGATATCCTGTGCCGCATCTGCATGGGTTTCGGCAAACTCCCGCAGAAGTTTTGCAAGAAACTTCGGATTGCCGATCCGTGTGCGCACAGCAGAAATGTCAATTCCCGAAATATCCGCGAAAAGCGATCCGAAATCTTCATCCCCGGATGCGGGGCGGACGCTGTCTGCCTCTTCCGGCACAGATTCTCCCCGGGACGAGGCAATCCATTGGGACAGTACGGAAAAAAGGCTTTCCGTGTCAATGGGTTTGGTGACATAGTCATTCATTCCGGCTTCCAGACATTTTTCCCGATCCCCCTTCATCGCGTGCGCGGTCATGGCGATGACGGGCAGTTTCCGCCACCGGGGATTTTCCCGTATCAGACGGCTGGTCTGGTATCCATCCAGTTCCGGCATCTGCACATCCATCAGCACGGCATCATACACACAATCCCGGAGCGCTTCCAATGCGGCATTTCCGTTATCCGCTGTTTCCACCGCTGCCCCTGCATACCGCAGGATTTCCGTGGCCACCTGCTGGTTGATCAGATTGTCCTCCACCAGCAGAATCTGTTTGCCTTTGAGAAAATCTGTCCGGACATTTCCGGATGGTTCAGGGATTCCCGGTTTTGGAAGGCTGTCTTTTCCAGCCTGATCAAAAACCGTCATAAGGGTGTCATAAAGAACCGACTGTTTGACCGGTTTGATCAGAAAGGCACTGGCTCCGGCAGCCTGGGCCCGCTGCATGATTTCCTCTCTGCCAAAGGCTGTCATCAGAATCACGGGTATATCCGAAATTCCCGGTGTCTGCCGTATCTGCTCCAAAGCGGTGATGCCGTCCGTGCCAGGCATGCGCCAGTCCATCAGCACCAGATCATAGGGTTGCGCATCCAAAGCCTGTGTCAGTTTTGCAATGGCTTCCTCCGCGGAATCGGCGGATGCGGCTGTGCAGGAGAAAGAGCTGAGAATTTCCGAATAGATATGTCTTGATGTTTCATTGTTGTCCACCACCAGCACCCTGCGTCTGCCCAGGCGTTCCGGCACAGAACGGAAGAGATTTCCGTTTCCCGCGCCCAGTCCGAATTCTGCTGTGAAACTGAAGACACTTCCCTGTCCCGCCCGGCTTTCCGCACGGATATCCCCCTTCATCAGACGCACCAGTTGTCTGCATATGGTCAGCCCCAGCCCGGTTCCCCCGTATTTCCGGGTGGTGGAAGCATCAGCCTGGGAAAAAGAGGTGAACAGAAAAGGCAGAAAATCCCGGTCAATCCCGATGCCGGTATCTGCAATTTCAAACCGGAGCCGCACCCTTTCCCCTTCTGCACGGATCTGTGAGACCCTGATTACCACTTCGCCTTTTTCCGTGAACTTGACCGCATTGTTGGTCAGATTGATCAGAATCTGGCTCAGCCGCAGGGAATCACCCGTCAGCGCGCAGGGAACATCCGCAGCGATATGAATCACCATCTCAATCCCTTTTTCAGCCACCTTTCCGGAAAACATGTCGGAAAGACTGTCCATGACCGTGCGCAGACTGAAAGGATTGTTCTCCAGTTCCATCCGTCCGGCCTCAATTTTGGAAAAATCAAGGATATCATTGATAAGCCCCAGAAGCGAATGCGCGGACGTGTGAATTTTGTTCAGATAATCTCCGAGTCTGGGATTCATCTCTGTTCTGAGAGCCAGTTCGGTCAGACCGATAATGGCATTCATGGGAGTGCGGATCTCATGGCTCATATTGGCCAGAAAATTGCTTTTGGCCTTAGTGGCCGCCTCGGCCGCCTCTTTGGCAATTTTGAGTTCCTCACTGCGTTTCCGCTGGGTAATATCCTGAAGCATCCCCTCATAAAACAGGGGAGCGCCGTTTTCTTCCCTGATCAGGCGGGCATTGAGGGATACATCAATGATGTTCCCGTCTTTGCGGTAAAAACGGGTTTCAAAACTCCGGACAGAGCCCTCTGTCTCAATGCGTCTCCGGAATTCATCCCTGTCGCGGGGGTTGACATAGAACTGTTCTTTTATATCTGCAATATTTTCAATCATTTCTATCTCTGATCCATAGCCCATGAACCGGACCATGGCCGGATTGACCGTAAGCAGTCTGCCGCCGGGGGTGCTCTGAAAGAAACCTTCTGTCAGGTTTTCAAAAATGCTCCTGTATTTTTCCTCAGACTCCCGCAGAGCCTTTTCCGCCTGGCTTCGCTCCCGGATTTCCGTCTCCAGTTCCTGATTGATTTTTGCCAGTTCCGCTGTCCGCTGCCGCACACGGGCCTCCAGTTCATTGTGTGCGGTTTTCAGCGCAGCCTCAGCCTGCTTGCGCTCTGAAATGTCGCTGGCAATGCAGAGCATTCCGGCTACATCCCCATCCGGATTCCGCAGCGCGTTGACCGTCATGGAGACCGGAAAGCGGCTTCCGTCCCTGCGGATGCAGATCCATTCCAGATGTTCCGCACTTCCCAGCAGCGCATACTCAAACAGGACATCCACGGCACCGCTGATCCTGCCGCTGTATTCGGAAGTTGCCGTGCTTCCGTTAGTGTCCAGCACAGATTCCAGAAAAATTTCAAGTGTTTTTTTCCCCACCACCTCTTCGGCTTTGTAGCCGAGCAGATTTTCAGCGCCCGTGTTGAAAATGCTGATCATTCCTGCACAGTCTGTGGCCACAATGGCAATCTGGGTGGCAGAGTTGAGCACAGCCTTGCGCTGCTCATTGGCGATCTGAAAGCGCCGGAGAATCTTTTCCGTTTCCTCAAACTGGCGCACCACCAGACTGGCCGTGATCTCCGCCGCCTCGCGGGAAACCCGGATCTCCTGTCTCAGGATTTCGTTCTCCCTCCGCACATCCGGCAGGCATTCTCTGCATGCCGAGGATGCAGGCGCATTCATATTTTCAGAACTGTTGTTCAGCATTTGAACAGACTGTGCCTTTTGCAGGGATCATCTGCTCTTACCGCATGCACGGTGCAGACCAGGCACGCGTCAAAGGAACGGATGATATGACCCACCTCCACAGGGTTTTCCGGATCCGCAACTGCCGTTCCAATCAGGGCTTCCTCCCAGGGACCCCGCAGGCCCCTGCCGTCACGCGGGGAGGCATTCCAGGTTGTGGGCGAGATGATCTGGTATTTTTCAATTTTTTCATTTCTGATTTTGACCCAGTGCCCCAGCGCACCTCTGGATGCACCGGTCAGGCCAAAACCTTCCCCTGATCCGATTTCCCTGTAATTGCGGAAGAAAATTTCCCGATCCTGCGCCACTTCGCTCAGCCACAGATCCAGCACGGGAAGAAGCAGGGCTGGTCTGACCATGCGGGCCAACTGCCGGACCAAAACACTGGGCCCCTTTTCCCTGACAAGATCCGTGAAAAGCGGATGCCGCGCAATCAGCAGTTCTGCCAAAGGGCCGGTTTCCGCAGGCAGACCGTCATAACGCGGGGCTTTGGCCCAGGAGTATTTCTTCCCTTCGCTTCCTGTGGCATAGGGAACCGTGATGCTGTCAAAGGGATGGCAGGGACCGGATTCTTTGTCCCGAAACCAGGAACAGCTTATATCTTCCGCAATTTTCTGCTGATCAAAAGGCTCGACAGTTCCTTTGCTCAGAAACCCGGAAGGCTGCCAATCCCGTCCTGTTCCCATGGATGCAACCTTTGTGTTCTCAGGCAGTTCCATAGATCCGAAACTGATAAAATTCCCATGTCCCTGTCCCATTTTATCCAGTCCCGCCTCATGGGAAAAGCGCAGAAACATTCCCATGTCACTTTCGCGGTGCGTGTCAGATTCCTCCAGCCACTGCGCCAAATCCGCGCAGTTTCTGACTTCCGCCCATCTTGAAATATCACATCCAAGCACTTTGCTTTCATACCATTTCCGGTAAGCTGCCAGAAGCCATCGGCACTGTGCAATGTCTGTCAGTCTGGGAGCGGACACCACACCGCCCGGCACCATGAAAGAGGAATGGGGCCACTGTCCGCCCAGAATGGCTATAATTTCAATTAATTTTGCCGTCTCAGCCGCAGTCCGGTGACTTCTTTTCCCCTTCAGGGGAGCATAACGGAACAGGGCTTCCTCGTACAGAGAATGTTTCCTGTAACAGGGATTGGCAAAATCACACATGAAAATCAGGAAGCTGTGACGCATGTCATTCTGAAGCTTTTCCACGCCCAGGGCAATATTGCGGATCCTCCGGGCTGTGTCCGGAATGCTGACACTGTAAATCATGTCCAGGGATTTTGCCGCGGCCATCAGATGTGCGGTGCTGCAGATGCCGCAGATTCGGGGCGTAATGAC
This sequence comes from Desulfobacterales bacterium, assembly GCA_041390465.1. Lineage (GTDB taxonomy): Bacteria > Desulfobacterota > Desulfobacteria > Desulfobacterales > Desulfococcaceae > JAABRU01. The sequence goes on from JAWKPW010000041.1 coordinate 39,364, forward strand.
CAGTCCGTCAAGCGCGCTTCTGCCCGCAAGGATATTTTCAAACCCCCGGTACAGGGTTCCCACGCTTCTGGCCTCGGCAATCACGCCGTCTTCCAGTTCCACCCGTATCTCCAGGTCACCTTCCACCCGGTTGACGGGAAAAATGTCAATGGTTCTGCCCATGTCAGATTCCTGTAATTCTGCCCATGATTTTCATGATGCTGTTCCCTGTCCGGCAGTTTGGACAGTTTCTCATAAAATGCTCCTGTCATGCTGTCATATCAATCCGAATATGATAGTGGGTCAAATCCGCTGATCAGGGCTGACACCGGGGCGGGAAAAAATCCGCATGGATTGATATTAGGATTTGTAAAAAAATAACCTGTACAATTTTTTTAGACCTGAACCCTGAGGGTTTTGGAAACCCTCAGGGTTTGCAACAGGCTATTTTCATACAGTCCCTTATTAGAGAAAAAGTTAAAAAAACAAATCAGAATCCCGAAAGGGATGACATTGTCAGCCGGTTTGGCCCGCTGCCCCGAATATCCTGAATATTATGTGCAAAGACAAGTGAAGTGTCAACAAGGTTTCCCCGCATGCTGCGGATTTTTCTGAGACAAAAGAATCTGTCTGACAGAGCCGCAGGAGATCTGTCAGACAAACGCTTTCCCATTCAACTGCGGGGCAGAGTCACAATCCCGAAGTGTGTTTCATCACCGCAGCCAAAATTCCGGAGATCAAAACAAATCTGAGTTGAGCAGAAAATCCACAATATGAAGCCTTTTGACCCCCATGACATCACTGCCGAAAAACTGATCCATGCTGAGAACATATTTGGGATAATTGTCCGGTGTCTCAAGCAGAGGGGAAAATTCTCTGTCAACGGTTTTCTCCGATGCCAGCAGATAGGCCACCTGTATATATATCCTGTTTTTTTCCTTTTCAGCAACAAAATCAATTTCCCTGTCGCCGAATTTTCCGATGTGCACCTGATAACCCCGGCGTTTCAGTTCCAGGAAAACAATATTTTCAAGCAGTCCTGAAATATCGCTTTCCCTGTATCCCAGCAGGGCATGACGCAGACCGATATCAGCCGGATAATATTTTTCATGCAGTTCAAGCACCCGTTTTCCCTTTATATCATAACGGGATGCCTTGTGTATGGCATAAGCGGAGATCAGATGTGAGATATAATTCTGAACTGTCTCAATGCCCACACTGATTTTCTGGGATTTCAAAAAATCAGAAACTTTTTTGGATGAAAAAATATTTCCGACATTGCCGAAAATATAACGGGTAATATCCTCAAGCAGCCGGACATTGCGGATATTGTTTCTCCGAATGACATCCTTGAGCACAATGGTGTCGTAAACAGAAGAGATATACTGCCAGACAACCGTTTCATTCATGGGAAAATGATGGAGCGCAGGCAGTCCCCCGAATTTCAGATAATCGGAAAAATTTGCATAAAGGTTCTGCCCTCCGCTTTTTCTGAACATCAGAAATTCATCAAAACCAAGGGGATAAACCGGAATTTCGATATACCTGCCTGACAGGAGTGTGGCAATTTCCGATGAAAGCAGCCCCGCATTTGAGCCGGTAAGATAAATGTCAATATCACCCTGGGAAAAAAAAGAGGAGATGGCTTTTTCCCAGGAATGAATTTCCTGTATCTCGTCAACAAAGAGGTATTTCGGGCCCTGGACAGATTTGAATTTTTTTTTGACAAAGGAATGCAGGGATTTGTAATTTCTGATAAAATCGTATTCCAGAGATTCTTTGTTGATATAAACAATCCGGCAGGAATCCACCTGACGTTCTGTCAGTTCATCCATAATCAGTTTCATCAGGCAGCTTTTTCCTGCCCGCCGCATTCCGGAAATGACTTTGATGACAGGGGTGCTGATGAGGGGAATTATTTTTTTCAGATACAGGTTTCTTTTATACATGAATCTTTCTCATTAAATCCATAAAGTTTTCTGTATAGAAGAAACTTTATCATGATGGACAGAGGTTGTCTACCTGTTTTGTGTCAGTTCTGAACAGGGATTGGCAGGAGGTGCTTTCAGGTCTTTCAGATTTGCAGCATTATCCAAAAAATAGAACTTGCGCCGGGCTGTTTTCCACAAATCCGCAGGAAGTTTTTTTCTTGCCTGTTTTGTGTTTTTCCCGTTGTAAATGTCTTCTGTGCCTTTATCGGAAAAATTAACAATCATAATAATTATGTACAGAAATCAGATTCCTGTAATCCGGCTTCGCAGCCGTTTGGGCGCCGCGGCCGCGGCAATGCCCTTGTAGGCCAGATAATGGGCGCGGTTTACGCCGTCCGGCAGTTCAATGGGAATGCCCTCAATGTTCCTGGTTTTGAAAAAGGGGTACTGCTGGGGAAAATCCGGCCTTGTGCAGCCAAAGCAGGGCACACCCACCCGTGTTTTGGAAGAGCGCCGGTTCCAAAGCATCTTGTTGCATGGCCCGTAAACCAGAGGGCCGTGACATCCCAGATAGAAGAACAGGCATCCCTTTTCCCCGAATTTTTTCTCCTCCACCCGGTATTCATGGTATTCATTGCGGGTGCATCCCTGGTGAACCATTGTGTCATACCATTCCAGGGGCTCATTGTATCTGCCCAGTTCCAGGGGAATGCCCTCAATCAAAGCGGAAATGGTTCCTGTGATGACGCCGCCGTGGCAGGGACAGCCCGGAAGATTGATGACCGGCATTCCGCTGCGGGATCTGAAACTTTCCCCCAGAAATCCGCCGGTATCCCATTTGTGAAACTGCAGACCGGTGGCCTCTGTTTCACTGTCTGCACCCATGCCGCCGAAACTCGCGCAGGTTCCCACTGCCAGCACATATCCTGCCTGCCTGGCCAGTGCGGCAAGCAGATCTTTTTTGGGCATTCCCTCCACAGTGTCAAACATGCCGGTTCCGCCGGGCCCCCGGATGACCGAGCCTTCAATGCAGAGAATATCAAGCCTTTCCTTTCCTGAAATCAAATCCTCGCGCACCTGCCGCTGCTCCCGGATGCTTTTGACGGAAATGGAAGGATGCCAGAGAATCTCAATATCATGATTGCTGAAAAAATCAAAGGTATCCATCTGCTCTGCATTGAACATGGCCCAGGTGTCCCCGCCGCAGGCCCCGCCCTGCAGCCAGTACATTTTTACCGGCTTTTTGAGACCGGAAACCGTCTGTTTCTCACTTCTGCCGGTTTTTGCAGATTCCGGAACCGGTGAACCGCTTCGGACTTCATGCAGAGAAGACCGCTCCCCGGTTTTGTCCTCCTTTGCAGATTCAGAACCGGGTCGATGAATGACAAACAGATGACTGCACTGGGGGCAGCGCACCTTTGCCCCTTTGGACGGAATGCGCTCATCTGCAATCTCCACAGAAAAATTGCACTCTCTGCACACGATTTTCATGATGCTGATCCTTTGCCGATGTTTTGAATATTTTTTTCATGGTCTTCCCTGCAATCTGAATGCCTGATCAAATGCAGGATTTTGATTTTTGAATTTTTCATCATCACAGAAATCACAAAATGCTGTGCAGTGACCGGCCGGTGCCGCAAAAATCGGGAGTCTGTTTCCTCAATTTCTCTCAGAACAGCACGCGGGAATAATTGAATGAGGGAGCCAAAAGCCGCTCTTTGTCAATTCTCACCGGATGTTCGCTCTGTATCAGGGACATGAGCAGTCCTCCCTGTTCAATTTCATTGACCATGACCATGCCGCGCAGCCAATCTCCCTGAAAAACAAGCTTCCGGTAGGTGTTTCTGCGCGGGTTTGTCTCCGCAAGAACTTCATATCCCTCATTTTCACCGGGATTGACTGTCCCGGCGGTCATAATGTCCATGCCGAAAATGCGGATGACATTTCGTCCCAGACTGCCTTTGTATGACACCGGCCTTCCGGCCATGTTCATTCCCGCGATGCACCCCTGATTCACGGCTTCCGGCCAGATCGCGTTCACCCAGGGGACTTTCCGTGCAATATCGGTAAATTCAGCCGCATCGCCTGCCGCATAAATGCCGGGAACACGGGTTTCCATATGCGCATCCACAAGAATGCCCAAATCTGTTATGATTTTTTCCCTGGGAACAAAAGACAGGGCAGGAAGGACTCCCTTGCCAATGACAGCCATGTCACAGGGCAGTTCCGTGCCGTCTGAAAGATGCACACTTCGGACGCTTTTTTCCCCTGCAAAGGCCCTGACCCCGATCCCCACACGCACATCCAGACCGTGGCGGATCAGCTCATCCAGAATCATCTTTCCGGCTCTCTCATCAGCCTGCATGGACAGGGGATAGCCGGAACGGATGAGCATGGTGACACGAATTCCGCGCCGGAGAAGTCCGTAGGCGGCCTTGAATCCCACCAGCCCGCCGCCCAGAACCAGTGCGGTTTTGACCGATGGCAGTGCTGCCAGCATCCCCCGGACATGGGACTGGGTGCGCATATAAAAAATATTCTGCAAATCCAGCCCTTCGGCTTTCACAGGCCGGGGATCGGCTCCTGTGGCAATCAGCAGTCTGTCAAAGGCAATGGCAGAAACCTCTTCCCCATTTCCGTTTTTCGGCACAAAGACCTGCCGGTTCTCCGTGTCAATGCCGCTGACCCGTTTCCCCAGCACCGGTACGATGTTCAGATCTTCATAAAATCCGTCATCCCGTATGGGCAGTTGTTCCGGACGGACAGAGCCATCCAGAACCATGCTGATCATGGGGCGGCAGTAAGGAAGCATGGCTTCATCCCCAATCATGGTGATGGAACCTTCTGCATCAAGAGCTCGGATGCTTTCTGCCGCATGAACACCGGCCACACCGTTTCCGATAATCACGTATTTCATGTGAAATTCCTTTTCAGAGATTGCAAAAAATCACAGGCATTGCCCGGTTGAGATTTAACATTCTGATTTTTATGGATGTGGATGCAGCACCGCAGAGATTGTCTGTTTTAAACCAAACCACCAGAAAACGCTCTGCCGATGATCCTGTTCTGACAGGCCGTAAACATTGCGGTATGAATATCAGAAAATTCCTGTGCGGTCAAATATTTGCTCCCTGTCCCCAGAAACCGGTCTTCCGATAAGGCGTTCCCCGGATGATCCATTTTTTTCCTGTCTCAGCCTGTTTTTTTTCTTTTTCCGGAAACGGCTGCGGATCTGATCCCTGATTTTTTTGTTGACAGAAGACCGGAGATCGGTTATACAGAAAATTCTTATGAGCGGGAATAACTCAGTGGTAGAGTGCAACCTTGCCAAGGTTGAAGTCGCGGGTTCAAATCCCGTTTCCCGCTCCATCATGCTGCGATATGCCGTCAATGTACCGGATGAATTGAATTCATCCGGTTTTTTATTTCACGGATGCAGCGCCGATCCTTGAAATCCGGGCAGAATCCGGGATTGTTATACCGATTCTCCTTTGAAACCATGCTTTTTTTTAAAACTGCAAAGGAAACTAAAGATGGCACAAAGGACACAGAAAACGGACAGCACTGTGCAGAATCTGCGGAGAATCGGCTTTGCCTTCCGCAAGGCATGGTTTCAACAGAGAATATTCATGCAATGATTTGACAACTTTCAGAAAGTTGTCAAATCTTGGCGGAATCTGACTCTTACTTCGCATTCAGCAGACGGTATATGAAATCTGATCTCTGAATGCTGCCTTTTTAAAGATAAATTTTGGGGGCAAAGTTTTCAGAAAAACCGGATTTTTCGGAAAAATCCGGTTTTTTGAATACACGGAAACGATTGTTTGTCTCCTTACTCCTTTAATTCATAGGAAACAGGTGTGGGATTCAGGATATTGTCACACATGGGGCAGCGTGACGCGATTTCCTCAATAAATTTTTTCTTGTCTGCCAATGACATATCAGCATCAATCTTTGCAATGATTTTGAATCCTTCAAATCCGGCCCGTTTTTCCTGACCTGTTCCCAGCGCCTTTGCAAAATCAAGCTCACTTTCCACCACAGCCTCAATCTCTCTCAGACTCATATTTCTCTGCAGCGCTATCAGGCGCCCTGTTGAGACAAAACAGCTTCCAAGAGCAAATGCAAGGGTTTCCGGAGGAGTGGGCGCAGTGTTGTCTGCTCCGAATTCCTCAGGCTGGTCAATATAAATGGTGTGATTGCGGACTTTGCCAGCAACTCTCCGGTTTTTCACCTCTTTTACTTCCACTCTGACTTTGTAGACGGTGTCAGCCTTTTTTTCATCAGCTTCTTTTGCGGTTTCACTGAGGGCAGTCCCGATGGTCAGGTGCAGCGTCAGCAGGAGGAAAAGACCCTTTACCATTACATGTTTCATCACTTCATTCCTTTCTTGACAGTTTAAGATATAATAAAAATTCATCCGCAGAGAGACATATCAGTCCGATGCGGGGCCCTGTCAGGTGCGTTTTCGAATCTTTGCAGATTTGACAAAACCTGATTTTTTTATAAGGCCGTGCTTATCATAAAAAACAACTTTTCCGCTGTTGTCAACAATCCAAACCTCCAACGCCCCTTTTGCCAGGTATAAATTTATCTTGCTGTCAATTTCAGCACCTGTGTTTCCCGGAGAGAGGATTTCAACGCAAATTTCAGGGGCAACAGGATAGGGGGTGTTGTATCCGTGTTCATTCATAAATTCATCGCTTGCCCATGCCACATCAGCAACCTTTACGCCTTCAGATGTCAGTATGGAGCATTCATTGATGATTTCACCGCCCCGTATTCCTTTTCGCAGTGCAAACCCAACCTGGGACTGTGCGCTTCCGTGCCAGTTGGAAGCCGGTGACATTAAAACCAGCCCGCCTCTGGTGGTTTCAACCTTGAATGGCAGATTTTTGAAAACCGGATTGTTTACTATATCCTGCCACATGGATAATGCCGGATTCATATTGCATTTCCTTTGCGCGTTTATATTTGTGTCTGTAAATCTGTTATACCAATTCTTCATTGAAAATATGCCTGTCCAATTCCGGAGTGCCAAAATGAAGTGAAACGGAATTTTGGCCGGATTTTATGAATCTTTTCCGTGTCCCAGACTTTCAGTTCAGGACTCCTCCGCCTTTAACTTAAGGGTGCGCATTGCATAAATTCAATATCGATTTGGCATTATTTGCGTTACCTTTCCATTGCCATAAGAGATTCTGCCGATTTCCGGCGTTTCAGCTTTATCCTGCATCCGGCCCGCCCACAGTCACACAGTTGCGGCCACCGGCTTTTGAATGATAGAGAGCGTTGTCGGTCTGTTTGAGAAGAGCATCAATGCTCACATCCGGCTGTCCGTCAGTGCTTGACGTGCCGAGGCTGATCGAAACCTCTATCTTCGCGGGGGAATCTCCTCCCCAAAATACCGGTGTGTCCGCAATGGCGCTGCGAAATCGCTCTGCCGCCTTTCCAACCTCTTTGACACTGCAGGGAAAAAGGACGAACAGAAACTCTTCACCGCCGTAACGTCCCAGACTGTCACTGTCCCGCAGATGGGTCTGCAGTCGGAGCGAGACTTCACGCAGCACCTCATCTCCGGCGATGTGTCCATGACGGTCGTTGATGATCTTGAAAAAATCAATGTCTGCGAGAATGACACTTAACGGATGGCCGGTGCGTTTTGCAAGGGCAAGCTGCCCTTCGAGCCGGTCAAAGATGGCCCCCCGGTTGTACAGACCGGTCAATGCATCCCGCGTTGCCTTTTTTATCAGCGCCTCTGTTGCCTTCCGGCGAAGCAGGATGTCTGAAATTCTGTCCGCAACGTGTCTGCCGAAGATGCGGATGAATCTGATATCCAGTTCG
>JAWKPW010000042.1:0-46727 GCA_041390465.1 Desulfobacterales bacterium
CCGGGAAAAGAGGATCTGCTGATTCCGGAAAGGGAACAGGCAGCGGTGTTTCAGACAGCCAAAGAACTGGGCCTTGCAGGATCTGAGGCGGAAGATGTGCTGAAAATTCTGGAAAATTTCTTCACAGACAGATTTTCCTATTCCCTGCGTCTGAACCCGGACCAGTTTCCCACCCCGCTGGCTGATTTTCTTCTCCGATCCCGTACCGGCCACTGTGAATATTTTGCCACAGCCGCGGTTCTTCTGCTGCGGGCAGCCGGCATACCTGCCCGCTATGCCATCGGTTTTTCAGCTCATGAATACAGCGATCTGGAAAAACAGATCATTGTCCGGGAGAGGCACGCGCATGCCTGGGCACTGGTCTGGCTCAATGATTCCTGGCAGGATATTGATTATACGCCCGGAAACTGGCGCCAGGATGAGGAGGAGTCCGCCTCCTCCTGGCAGTCCCTCAGTGATCTGTGGTCCTGGCTGGGCTTTTGCTTTTCCCGCTGGCAGTGGAATACGGAAAGACAGGGTTTTCCCAAGTGGCCGGTCTGGCTGATCATTCCGCTGATGCTGATTCCGGCCCGTCGCCTTTGGAAGAAGAAACGGGTCAGTGCTTTGGCGGAATCCGGGGAAAGATCCGGAAGATTTTCAGATCGCAGGGGAAAGGATTCCCCTTTCTACCGGATTGAAAAGCGTCTGAACTCGATGGGATTTGAAAGAGCCCCGGGCCAGACTCTGTCCCGGTGGCTCCGGCATATGCAGGAAACCGCACTTTTCCCCTTTGCGCATGGAACCTCTTTATTGTCTGCGGAGAAAATTTTGGATATCCACTGCCGTTACCGTTTTGATCCCAGGGGGATTCCGGAAAGGGAAAAAGAAGAGATGGAGATGCTTGTCAGAGACTGGCTGGATGCTCTGGACAAGTCCGATCCGGAACAGAGGGACGGAAATAAAAACTGATTCACAATTTTCCATCAGATTCAGCAGTTGCATCGTTTTCGCGTTCAGATGCAGCTTTTTTGGGGTTTTTGGGGTATGGTGCAAAAAAAAAATGAACAAAAATGCATGCAATACCGTAACAACTCTTTACAAAATTTACAAATACTGATATTTATAACAAAAGTGCGTATGCAAAGGGAAGAATCCGGATTTTTCCCGGTTTCGAAAACAGAAAGCGGACAGAAAGATCCGGCCTTCAACCCCGAAACCCCGGCAGAAACAAAAGCAATGCGCGGTTTCAGGAAAAAGCATTATCCCAAAATAATCAAAAAAAAGGAGTGAGAGCACCATGACCCTGACAAAAGCCCAGATTATTGATAACATTCAGGAAGAACTGCGTTTTTCCAAAAAGGAGACAACCGACATTGTGGAAAAGCTCCTTGAGATCATGAAACGCACCATGCAGGCCGGAGATGATGTGCTCATCAGCGGATTCGGCAAATTCTGCGTAAAGGACAAAAAAGAGAGAAGGGGAAGAAACCCGGCTACAGGGGATGACATGATGCTGGCCCCCAGACGGGTGGTCACATTCAAATGTTCGGGCAAACTCCGGGAAAAAGTCAACGGCGGATCTTCTGAAAAATGACAGCGGAACATCCTGCAGCAAACCCGGAAGAGGAAAAGAGCAGAGCCCGGCTGGTGGTGGCTGAACTGCTGACCGGGCTTCCTTTGAAATCGCGGGATCTTTCAGAAATCCTGAGCCGGAAGACCGGACAGGAGATCAGCATCGGAAGTGTTTCCGGCATCCTTTTCCGGATCAGTGATCCGGAAAAATGCGATCTGGGGCATTTCATCGGCAAACACAGACAGGGAAATGCTCTGGTCTATACCCTGGTGAAGGAGGCTGTTTCTCTTTCCGAAGCCAAAGCCTATGATCTGACACGGAAAAGAGGGGAAGGCCGCTATACACTGGAACAGGCTTTGGCCGAGCATCCCGGTCTGCGGAAATACACGGCGGATGCCCCCTGTGTGCAGCCGATTTTCCGGGTGACGAAAAAAGCTGCGGACAAATCCCTGTCCGAAGGCATCGTTCATGTGGGAAAAACCGCACAGGATGCAGGAAGGACAATGGAATTCTCCCTGCGCTTTTCTGACCGTCACAAATTGTCTGTCGCTGCCTCTTTCACCACCTTTGTCCTTATCTGCTGTGTGCTGGTGCTGGTTTTTGCACTGTGCTGCTTTGCGGTGTATGCCTTTGTCATGCCCATTGTGCTGACCGTTGTCCTTGCTGCTGCTCTATGGCGAATCGGATCTTTTTTGCAAAAGAAATATGCCGGAAAAAGATAGGTGACCGCCTGTGCCGGTTTCTTGGCAAAGGACAAAAAAAGCCTGATCCCGGATGCAAAACTGACAGGGCTGCCCGGCTCTGTCAATTTTGTTTTTGTTCATTGGTTTCAAAACTGGGCGGCAGGTCAAATCTGCTGATTCCGGCAATCAATCCCCCCGGCAGTTTTGCCTTCCTGCCCATGCAGCAACTGCGGATTTTTGTCAAAATTTCTGTCTGAAAAAAACGCAGAATTTCCGGATGACAATATCTTCATCAAAAACAGCAAATAAGGAATGTTATGAAATCTGACATACATACTGCGGAATCTCCCGCGCGGGAATATCTTCTGCCCACTTCCATTCTCGACAGTGATCATCCGGACATCATCCGTTTTGCAGAGGATGTTGCGGGTGACAGTCTGTCCCATCCGCTTTCCGCAGCCGTGAAACTCTATTACGCTGTGCGCGACGGCATCTGGTATGATCCCTATACGGCCTTTTACCGGCCGGAACATTATCGGGCCAGTCATGTGCTGAAAAACGGGAGCGGCTTCTGCATCAGCAAAGCCGGGCTGCTCTGCGCGCTGGGCCGGGCCTGCAAAATTCCCAGCCGTCTGGGATTTGCCACTGTCCGCAATCATCTGGCCACCCGGCAACTGCTGGAGCATATCGGCTGCGATCTGTTTGTATTCCACGGCTATACCGAATTTTTCCTCAATGGGCGATGGGTGAAGGCCACACCGGCCTTTAACAGGGAACTCTGCCTGCGTCATGGGGTTGAACCTCTGGACTTTGACGGCAGGGAGGATTCTGTCTTCCAGCCGTACAATGCGGAAAAAAAGCGGTTTATGGAATATGTGGACTATCATGGGGAATATGCGGATATTCCGGTGGATGAAATCCTGATTGCATGGAAAAAGGTTTATGGAGAACAAAGAGTGCTGACCTGGATTGATCGTCTGGAGAAAAGCGGAGGAAAATCCTGGCGGAATTTTGACACGGAGGATGTTGTCAGTTGATGATCAGCGACTATTCCTTTGGAAAAATTGTGGTGCACGGAGAGAAATATCACAGGGACCTGCGCATTGTCCGGGGGAAAGTGATTCCGGACTGGCGAAGAAAAAAAGGGCATGCTGTCTGCCTGGAGGATGTCCGGGATCTGCTGGAGGCCGAGCCGCAGATTCTGATCATCGGCACAGGATATTTCGGCATGATGTCAGCGGATGATGCCCTCCGTGAACTGCTGCTGCGGAAAGGGATTGTCCTGATGGAGGAAAAATCAGGAACGGCAGCTAAGACGTTCAACCGCCTTCTGGAAGAGGGAAAGAATGTGGCAGCGGGTTTTCACCTGACCTGTTAGCAGTGGCATTCCGGGATTTTTGAGAGAGCTGCACCCTGTCTTCATCCCTGCGGCAGGATGATTTCCATCCGGTTCCGGGGAATGTGAGCGTCAGCGGCAAAACCAGTCAATTTTGACAAATTCTTCTGTGTCATTATAAAAAAATGACCGGGGATACGGAAATATGCCCCGGTTTTTTCAAAATGCCCTGAATCATTTTTTCCGGATCAGAGGGAAGATACAGCCACTTCTGCGGAACAAAAGGGACATGGATATGCGGATTAACCATAATTTATTGTAATAAAACTAAGTAAAACTTTCAATATAAGGGAGGGTCAGATGAAAAAATGGATATACCTCTTCCATGAGGTGGATGCCGCGGAAAAATACGCGGGAAGCTGGGACGGCGTGCGGGGTCTTTTGGGCGGAAAAGGCGCAAACCTGGCGGAAATGTCCCGCATCGGTGTGCCGGTTCCCCCCGGATTCACTGTCACCACCGAGGCCTGCAATGCCTATCTGTCCGGAGGCGGTGTCTGTCCCGAAGGGCTGTGGGAAGAGGAACTGGAGGCCATGCACAAAATTGAGGCTGAAACCGGCAAAATATTTGGAGATCCGGCCAATCCCCTGCTGGTTTCCTGCCGATCCGGCGCAAAATTTTCCATGCCCGGAATGATGGACACGGTGCTGAATATCGGCCTGACCGATGAAACGGCAAGGGGCATGGTGAATCTGACCGGTGATGAACGCTTTGTCTATGACTCCTACCGCAGACTGATTCAGATGTTCGGCAGTGTGGTCACCGGGATTGCGGATGATATGTTTGAGGAGGTCATCACCACTGCCCGAAGAAAGCAGGGCGTGGAAACGGACGCGGAACTTCCCGCGTCCGTCTGGCTCCGGATTATTGAAGACTTTAAAAATATTTACCGGCTGAAAAACGGCGTTGATTTTCCCCAGGATCCCTATGCCCAGTTGAAACTGGCCACGGAAGCCGTATTCAAAAGTTGGAACGGGAAACGGGCTGTGGATTACCGGAACGCGGCCAATATTCCCCACAATCTGGGCACGGCTGTCAGCATTGTGTCCATGGTTTTCGGGAACATGGGCAATGACAGTGCCACAGGTGTGGCCATGACCCGCAACGGATCCACCGGAGAAAAACGCATTGAGGGAGATTATCTCATCAACGCGCAGGGCGAGGATGTGGTGGCCGGCATCCGCATGACCAAGGATATAGCGGAACTGAAAACAGAAATGCCGGAAACCTATGCCGAGTTTGAGGATATTGCCCGGAAGCTGGAAAGCCACTACCGGGAAATGCAGGATATGGAATTCACCATTGAGCGGGGCAAACTGTGGATGCTGCAGACCCGTGACGGCAAACGCACAGCGCAGGCTGCCGTGCGGATTGCCGTGGACATGAAGGATGAGGGGCTGATTTCCAAAGAAGAGGCCGTGCTGCGCGTAACGCCGGATCAGGTGGATTTCTTTCTGCATCCCCAGTTTGATGCCAAAGCAAAGAATACGGCAAAGGCAGAGGGCAAAATGCTGGCTATGGGACTGAATGTCTCCCCGGGTGCGGCCTGCGGCATAGTGGCCCTGGATGCGGATTTGGCCGAGATGTGGAGCAAAGAGGGAAAAGAGGTCATCATGGTCCGGCCTGAAACCAAACCGGACGATGTTCACGGAATGCTGGCCTCCAAAGGCATTCTCACCACCCGCGGCGGACGCACCAGTCATGCGGCCTTGGTGGCCCGGCAGTTCGGAAAACCCGCAGTGGTGGGGGTTTCCGCGCTGGAAATAGACATGAACAAACGGGAAATACGGGTGGGGGAAGCGGTGATTCATGAAGGCCACTGGCTCTCCCTTGACGGCACGGTGGGGGAAGTCTATATGGGAAAACTTGCCACCATTGTTCCGGATATCAAAGATCCCTGGCTGATTCGGCTGCTGTCCTGGTTGATGAATCTCCGCACCCTGGTGTGGACCAACGCGGATTATCCCGATGATGCGAAACGGGCACGTGATTACGGAGCTGAAGGCATCGGACTGTGCCGATCCGAGCATATGTTCTTTCAATCCGAGCGTCTGCCCCATGTTCTCTAAAATGATCATGACCGATCTGCCCAGCGAGCGCAGAGAGGCTTTGGATGCTGTGCTGCCGTTTCAGCGGGAAGATTTCGCGGGTCTGTTCCGGGCCATGGACGGGCTGCCGGTGATCATCCGGCTGCTGGACCCGCCGCTGCATGAATTTCTTCCCAACCGCCTGGATTTGCGGCAGGAACTGAGTGATATCAAGATTCGGCTTCAGCATGCCGACAATATGAAAAAAATTGATGACCTGCTGGAGCAGTACAGGAAAAAGGAGCAACTGCTGGAGCGTGCGGAAAAACTGCACGAGGCCAATCCCATGCTGGGAATGCGCGGGGTGCGCCTGGGCGTTCTGGTTCCGGAAATCACCACCATGCAGGTGCGGGCAATCTTTGAAGCCGCGTGCATGGTGACGCGCGAAGGTGTGGAAGTGTTTCCGGAAGTCATGATTCCCCTGACTGCCCATGTGAATGAAATCAAACTGCAGAGGGGACGTCTGGAGGATGTGGCAAAAACCGTGATGAAGGAAAAAGGGCTGGAGATCAAATACAAATTCGGCACCATGATTGAACTGCCCCGTGCAGCGCTCACCGCGGATCAGATTGCGGAATACGCGGAATTTTTCTCCTATGGAACCAATGATCTGACCCAGACCACCTACGGCATTTCCAGGGATGATGCAGAAGCCGGTTTCCTCATTGACTATATTGAACAGGGCATTCTGCCGGACAACCCCTTTGCCACCATTGACCGGGATGGCGTGGGCCAGTTGATGAAAATCGGCATTGAAAAAGGCCGGAAAGTGAAACCGGATCTGGAATGCGGCATCTGCGGAGAGCATGGCGGAGATCCGGTATCCATTGCCATCTGCCATGAACTGGGACTCAATTATGTGTCCTGCTCTCCGTTCCGGGTTCCCATTGCCCGGCTCGCGGCTGCCCATGCCGCGCTGAAGGAAAAACGGGCAACGCGGAAGTAAGTACATTTCCATATATTTTCAGGTATAAATTTTCCGAAAAACCGGATTTTTCCGGAAAAATCCGGTTTTTTACACCTGAAAATTTTCGGTTGGATACTTAAAATCTGCCACGAATCATACAAATCACACAAATTCCGGGTTCTTTTTTGGTCCCGTTCCCACACTTGCACGGGAATGCAGATCGGACGATTTGCGTTCCGTATCTGACTGTCTGAACTGTGATTTTTGTGATCGCTGTGATTAAAATCAGAATTGAAGGATTTTGCAGGGATGAAAAAATATGACTGGAACAATGAGAAAAATGAGAAACTGAAAAAGGAAAGACAAATTTCTTTTGAGGAAATTGTCATTGCCATTGAAAACGGAAATGCGATGGATGTCATACCTCATCCCAACCCGGAAAAATATCCGCACCAGTTTGTTTATGTTGTAAATTTTAATGAATATATCTTTCTGGTTCCTTTTGTTGAGGATGAAAAGACTGTTTTCCTCAAAACTGTAATCCCCAGCCGAAAGGCTGTGAAACAGTATCTGAAAAAGAGGTGAATATGAACTATGAACTGGATTCCGAAGAACAGGAAATACTGGATGCTTTTGAAAACGGGAAACTGAAATCGGTCCCTGATGCCGGACAGAAGATCAGGGAGGCACAGGAGGCAGCCCGGAACACGCTTGACAGAATGAGACAAATCCGTCTGAATCTGACAGAAAGGGATTTTCATCTTGTTTATGCCAAAGCTGCGGAGCAGGGATTGTCTTATCCTGTTCTGATTTCAAATATCGTTCATAAATATCTGACAGGCCAGCTTGTGGAAAGGGTATGATCACAGTTTTGATCTCATTGGTTTGCGTCATATGCGCTCAGCACAGGACGCGGCTTTCAGGATATTCCACACGGATCGTGGGAAAGAGATGAAAGACTTTGCAGGGACAAAGGGAACACCTGGGGATGCTCTGCGTCAGGTGCGAAATGTGAACAATTCCCACGCAGAGCGTGGGAACGAGATTCCTGCCCCCGTTGATCTCGTTCCCATGCTCTGCGTGGGAACGCCCTCCGGGACGCTCTGCGTCCTGTGTGTGACTGCATTATGACGCGGCGCGTCAGAACTGCATTCCCACGCGGAGCGTGGGAACGAGGGAAGTTAAGAGCGGAGGACTCCCGAACTGAAAGTTTGGGAAGCCGAAATTATTACAGATTACTTTGCCAAACTTTCAGTTCGGAACTCCGAAAATTCCTTAACTTAGGGGATATTTTTACAACAGATTCTATGCGTTTCGCGGCTGTTCCGTATCGGTGACATGCTGCCAATTAACTGAAACACAAGGTAAAAAAAAATGGCAGATTATGATTATGACATCGGTATTATCGGCGGAGGTGCGGCTGGTTTGACGGTCGCGTCCGGCTCTGCGCAACTGGGCGCAAAAACCCTTTTGATTGAAAAAGAAAAGGAACTGGGCGGAGACTGCCTGCATTTCGGGTGTGTGCCGAGCAAAACCTTAATCAAATCCGCGCATATTTACCATATGATAAAACAGGCAAAAAAATTCGGACTTCCGGAAATGGAAGTGCCGCGGGTTGATTTCCGGCAGATATCCAGCCGAATCCGATCAGTCATTTCCGTGATTCAAAAGCATGACTCGGAAGAACGGTTTTGCAGTCTGGGCGCAAAAGTGATGTTTGGCGAACCTGAATTTGCAGATGAGCACAGCATCCGTATAAATGGGAAAACCTTTTCTGCAAAAAACTGGGTCATCGCGACCGGTTCCTCAGCCGCAGTTCCGCCTATTCCCGGACTGGATCAAACCCCGTTTGTCACCAACCGGGAAATTTTTTATCTGGACAAACTTCCGGAATCCATGCTGATTCTGGGCGGAGGCCCCATCGGATGCGAAATGGGGCAGGCTTTCAGCCGTTTGGGAACAAAAGTATCCGTTATTGACAGTGGCGCACAGATTCTGGGCAAAGAAGACCCGGATATGGCTCTGTCGGTTATGAAAGTGATGCAGTCCGAAGGGATTGTCTTTCATTTGAACAGTTCCATCGAGTCCGTCAAAGAGATTGGGACTCAGAAAGAAGTTATAATCCGAAATAAAAAGAGCAATATCCTCAGTCTGAAAGCAGAGACCCTTCTTGTCGCGCTGGGCAGAAAACCCAATATTGAAAATCTCGGACTGGAAAACATCGGTGTCAAAACAGACCGAAGCGGGGTTATTGTGGACAGGCGGCTGAGAACAAGTCAGAAACATATTTATGCGGCGGGTGATGTGAACGGCGGATTTCAGTTTACGCACGCAGCAGGTTATCAGGGCGGTATTGTTGTCAGCAATGCCGTTTTCCGCATTCCCCGAAGAACGGATTACACATGGCTTCCCTGGTGTACGTTCACAGACCCGCCGCTGGGAAGCATCGGCATGAATGAAACAATGGCAAAAGCCGCAGGAATCAGCTATACTGTCTGGACAGAGGAATTTAAAAACAATGACCGGAGTCTTGCAGAAGAACAGCAAACCGGAAAAATCAAAATGCTGGTGGACAGCAAAGAAAAACCTATCGGGGTTCAGATTTTCGGCCCAAATGCAGGGGATTTGCTCGGTGAATGGGTGGCAGCGTTAAACGGCAAAGTCAAACTTTCCACACTTGCGTCTGCCATCCATCCCTATCCCACCATCGCAGAAATCAACAAAAAAGTGGCAGGATCGCTCTTTTCCCCCAAAATATTCTCCAATAAAATCAAAAAAGGGCTGAAGTTTTTCTTCCATCTGAAAGGACGCGCGTGCGGGCCGGATGCGTGTGAGGAGTAAATAAAAGCGGATCTGACTGCCAAAGCAGAAAAGATCAAAGTGAATTATCCGGGCTGTGACTGGTCATTAAACGGAAAATAACTGTTGAACATTTACGTAAGCCAGCATAAATTTTCTGAAAAACCGGATTTTTTGAAATATACGGAAATTTCGTTTGCCTGCTTTATGTTCAATGCAATGAAAAAGGAAAAGAGAACACGTTATGGATATTCATGAAATACTGAAAAAATCACAAAGCGGGGATGTGCTGTCCCGTGAAGATATGATACACCTGCTTGATCTGTCTCCGGATTCTTCAGAAACCTATATGCTTATGGCCGAGGCAAACCGAATCTCAAGGGAACTTTCAGACGGAAAAGCTGAAGTCCATGCCCAGTTTGCCGTCAATCTTGGGCCATGCAACTGCGAATGTCTTTTCTGTTCTTTTGCCAAAGCCAATGGCATTTTCAAAACTGCAACAGAGCTGACGCCGGAGCAGGCTGTGGCATACGCGCGCGGGTTTGAAACAGACGGTGCAAATGCAGTGTTCCTGATGTCAACAGCCCACTATTCCTTTGAACGGTTTTTGGAAACAGCAGCGGAAGTCAGGAAGAATCTGAAGTCTGAAACAACCCTGATTGCAAATGTCGGAGATCAGTCGCTTAAAAATGCGGCAAAACTCAAAGAAGCAGGCTTTGCCGGTGTTTATCATGCCCTTCGTCTTAGGGAAGGAATCGACACCGGTCTTGTGCCTGAAAAAAGAAAGCAGAGCATATTGAACTTTAAAGAAGCCGGTCTTGAAGTCGGAACCTGTGTTGAGCCTGTCGGTCCGGAACATACAAATGAGGAACTGGCAGAAATGATTGCATTCACAGCTTCTTTTAATCCGTCTTTCAGCGGAGCCGCACGAAGAATTGCCATACCCGGCACGGAAATAGCCAAACGCGGGATGATCAGCGAACTGCGGATGGCACAGATAGTGGCTGTCACCCGGCTGGAAAGATGCTGCGACGGTGATCGGCAACTGCACGCATGAGCCCTGCACACTGGGAGCAATCGCGGAGCCAATCTTTTCTGGGCCGAGGTCGGAGCCAATCCCCGCGATGTTGCGGCAAAGACAGAGGAAGGCAGGGGAGAAACTGTTATGGCCTGCCGCACGATTTCTCCAGGAAAGCAACTGGGAAGTGCGGAACGGCCCTTCACGCTATTACCATAGCAGTCTGTAACGGTTTAAGACACACAGATAAGTAACCGTTCATATATTTTCGACTATTATAAACCCTAAGGGTTTTGAAAGCCCTTAGGGTTTCTGGATTAACTCATCGAACTCACGTTAAATATACAGCAGATTCCGGCTTTCACCGGTATGTCTGCTGTGCATAACAGAGCCTGTTATCTGAAGAATACGGTGAAAACCTGATGAAAGGAAAAATCTCAAAAATCCTTGTCCTGACAGTTATATCCGCAGCCATTGCGGTCTTCTTCCTTTTCGATCTGCAGCAGTATCTGCGTTTTGCATACCTGAAATCCAGTCAGCAGAGGTTTCAGTCTTATTACGCGGATCACAGACTGATTACAACAGCAGGTTATATGGCGGTATATATTCTTGTCACCGCCCTGTCTCTGCCCGGCGCAGCAGTTATGACGCTGGCCGGAGGTGCGCTTTTCGGGCTTTGGATGGGATTACTGGTCGTATCCTTTGCCAGCACCATCGGCGCAACATTTGCTTTTCTGGCTGCCCGTTTTTTGTTGAAAGATTACGTTCAAAACAGGTTCGGAGAAAAATTGAAGGCAGTGAACAGGGGAATTGAAAAAGACGGGGCATTTTATCTCTTCACCCTGCGACTTGTTCCCCTTTTTCCTTTCTTTGTCATCAACCTGGTGATGGGACTTGCCCCGATACGAACTGCGGTTTTTTATCTTGTCAGTCAAATCGGCATGCTTCCGGGGACTTTTGTGTATGTCAATGCAGGCACGCAGCTTGCCAAAATTGAATCTGCAAAAGGAATTTTATCGCCCGGACTTGTTGTTTCCTTTGCACTGCTGGGAATTTTTCCCCTTCTTGCCAAACGCTTTGTTTCCTTTGTCAGGGCAAAGAAAGAACAGAAAATTTGATAACCATTGGCTGATTTCAGATTGCCATCAATTGCATCGGGAGAATAAAAAAATGGACTGGCTGTCAGATTCCAATATGCTGTCTTACATCAAAATCTCTTCCATGACGGTTTCTCTGCTGATTTTTTATCTGCTGGAAACGGTTTCTTCTTTTTATCCGCAGGCCGAAGACAGAACCCTGCACGGGCTGTCCAATATTCTGATTGCCGTGATCAATGCCCTGCTGATCCGTTTCCTGCTTACCGGTCTGATGCTGTTCTTTCTGACAGGGACAAACCCTTATTTTTCAGGATTTCTGGGATATTTTGAGTTTCCCTTTCTGCTGGGGGTGATTGTTTCATTTCTCTTTCTGGATATGCTGACCTATTTCTGGCATCGCATCAATCATCAGGTGCGTTTTTTCTGGATGTTTCACAGAGCGCATCACACCGACACCCATATGGATGCAACAACCGCTTTCCGTTTTCATCCGGGTGAAATTGTTTTTTCTGTTTTTTTCAGACTCCCGTTTCTGATTCTGATGGGAATATCGCTCACCGATCTTCTGCTGTATGAAATCATTTTGAATATTTCCGTAATTTTTCATCACAGCAACTGGTCATTTTCGGGAAACACGGATTTTCTGCTGAGAAAAATTATTGTAACCCCGTACATGCACCGTTATCATCACTCGGCAAATATGAAAGAATGCAGTTCCAATTATTCCTCTGTCTTTTCCTTCTGGGACAGAATCTTCGGAACCTATACCCGCCCTGTATCGCCCGAAACAGTCAAAATCGGTCTGAATATTTTGAGAGACAAAAAATGGCAGAGGCCGGGGGGAATTTTACGGACGCCTTTTTTGTAACCCGCTTACAGGACAAAACAGATGCACCCTTTGATTTCCATTATTATTCCTGTGCTGTATGAAGGCAGTTTTATCAATCAGCGGATAGAAAGCCTGCAACGGCAGTTTTCAGCAGATTCCTTTGAAATTATTGTGGCAGACGGCGATCCGGAAAAAAGCACTGTGAAGCACATTCTCTGTCCCAGCATCAAAACAGTGACTGCCCCGCGCGGACGCGGAACCCAGATGAATGCAGGAGCGCTGTTTGCAGAGGGTGATATTCTGATCTTTTTGCATGCGGACACCGAAATGCCCCCGGATGCCTTGATCCATATCCGTGAAATCATGAAAACCGGTCAATACGCGGCCGGAGCATTCAGACTGGGCTTTGACAGTCAGCGTCCGGTTTACAAATTTATCGAAACTGGAGCATCATGGCGGTGCAGACTGACGAAAATTCCCTACGGGGATCAGGCATTTTTTATGCCCGCGTCTTATTTTAAAAAAATTGGCGGATTTGCAGAAATTCCGATCATGGAGGATATTGATCTGATGCGCCGGATTAAACAGCGCGGGGATCGGATTTTCATCAGTCCAAAATATGTCAGAACCTCTGCACGGCGATGGGAACAGGAAGGAATTGTTTACAGTGTTCTGCGTTCCTGGATTCTGGCCGCACTGTTCTGTCTGGGCGTATCGCCCCATCGTCTGGCCCGATATTACAAAATTTTCCGAAATGAGAACAAAATATGACCGCGAATCATATGAATAAGTAATTATATCTGATTATTTTTCGTGCAATTCGTGGCTAAAAAAAATCTATCATACCGATTCTCCATTGAAAATATGCTTATCCGGTTCCGGAGTGCCAAAATGAAGTGAAACGGAATTTTGGCTGATTTCCAAATCATTTCAGTGTCTCAAACTTTCAGTTCGGAACTCCTCCGCCCTTAACGTAAAGGCAGGTATTGCATAAATTCAATGGCGATTTGGTATAATCTCCTGCAAAATAAAACAGATCGGAAAAATGAAGTGAGAAAAGAATGTGTGCTTTTTTTTGCAAAATGGCCTGAAAAGGGAAAAGTCAAAACCCGTCTGGCACGGGACATCGGAAGTGATCATGCTGTGAATCTGTACAGATGTTTCATTCTGGATTTGGCAGAGACACTGAAAAAGCTGTCTCAGGATGTCATTGTCTGTTATTCTCCCAAAAATGCTGAACCCATGTTTCGTTCATGGCTGGGGGATCAATTTTCTTATTTTCCCCAGTCAGACGGTGACTTGGGAATGAGAATGAAAAAATCGTTTGTTCAGGCATTTGAAAAAAAGTATGATCGGGCAGTCCTGATTGGCAGCGACTGCCCGGATTTAACCCAAAAGGTTTTGGAACAGGCATTTGTGGAACTCACAAACGCGAATGCAGTGATCGGGCCTGCAGCAGACGGCGGATACTGGCTTATCGGTTTTCAAGTCTCCGGCTTTTGTCCTCCCGTGTTTGAAGGAATTTCCTGGAGTACGGAAACCGTGTTTGCCGAAACCATGAAAAAATTCACGCAGAAAAAAATAAATGCCGCTGTATTGCCAAAATATATGGACATTGATACAATAACAAATTTACGTGAATGGCATGAAAGGCATGAACCTTCTTTCGGATGTGCTTTTCATACCCGGTCATATATTAAAAGCATGAAATGAAAAATGCTGATCAGAGATGGACTGATTTGAAAATTCCCGTGTCTGCTTTGCAGACTGTATGATTTGACAGATGAAGAAATCAAAATTGCAGAGGGGGAAACACCATGATTGATTTTGCAAAATACAGGAAAGATATTGAAAATATCTGCCGCAAACTCCCTGTAAAAAGGCTTGGTGTGTTCGGATCTGCTTTGACACCGGATTTTTCCCAAAACAGCGACATTGATGTTCTGGCAGTTTTTGATTCTGACAGGGATACAGATTTGTTCAGCGGATATTTTGATTTGAAAGAGCAGTTGGAAAAAATATTCAGGCGGGAAGTTGATCTGGTTGTGGACAAAGCCTTCAGAAACCCTGTTTTCAGGGAATCTGTTGAAAAAACAAGGACTGTGATATATGAACGATGAAATCAGAAAAAATCTTTTTGATATTCTTGAGGCAGCCGAAGAACTACATGAATTTGTTCATGAAATGGATTTCAGCGCATACCGGAAAAGTCTTGTTGCACAAAGGGCAGTGGAGATGGATTTTGGAATTATCGGAGAATCGCTCAGCAGAATCAGAAAAATTGATGAGTAACCCATGTGGGAACGGAGACTTTGCATATGAACATGCCCGACAGAATCAAAAAACTGATTGAAATCTTTGACACCAATCTGGAATTTTACAAGAAAAGCGGTTACAAAGAGGCACAGGTGCGGGTGGATTATCTCAATCCCCTTTTTGCGGAACTGGGCTGGGATGTTTCCAATGCAAAGGGACTTTCCGAGGCATACCGGGAAGTGATTCATGAGGATTCCGTAAAAACCGGAGGTGCTGTCAAAGCCCCGGATTACTGCTTCCGCATTGGCGGCGTGCGGAAATTTTTTCTGGAGGCAAAAAAGCCGTCCGTGAACATCAAAGAGGCCATTCATCCCGCATATCAACTGCGGCGCTACGGATGGAGCGCAAACCTGCCTGTCAGCATTCTCACGGACTTTGAGGAGTTTGCGGTCTATGACTGCCGCGTGAAACCCGCGAAAACCGACAAGGCCCTGCATTCACGGATTCTGTATCTGAAATACACGGATTATGAAAAAAAATGGGATGAAATCACAAATATTTTTTCCCGTGAGGCAGTTGTCAGCGGCTCCTTTGATCAGTATGCACAGACGCAGAAAACAAAAAAGGGAACCCAAAGGGTTGACGCTGCCTTTCTGCAGGAAATTGAGAACTGGCGGGAGATGCTGGCCTGCAATATTGCGCTTCGCAATTTCGGGCTTTCCCAAAGGGAACTGAATTTTGCGGTTCAGCAGACCATTGACCGGCTTGTGTTTCTGCGTATCTGCGAAGACCGGGGCATTGAAACTTACGGTTCCCTCATGGCTTTGCAGAACGGAGAAAATGTCCGGAAACGTCTTTTTGAACTGTTCCGAAAGGCTGATGCAAAATACAATTCCGGTCTGTTTCATTTCAGAAAAGAGAAAAACCGGGAAAATTTTGACAGCCTCACGCCAAAACTTGCCATTGATGACAGTGTGTTAAAAAATATTTTCAGAAATCTGTATTATCCGGAAAGTCCCTATGAATTTTCGGTTCTGCCGGCGGACATTCTGGGGCAGGTGTATGAAAAATTTCTGGGAAAGGTTATCCGTCTGACTGCCGGTCATCAGGCAAAAATTGAGGAAAAACCCGAAGTCCGGAAAGCCGGGGGCGTTTATTACACTCCGACATACATTGTGGAGTATATTGTCAAAAACACAGTGGGAAAACTTCTTGAGGGGAAAAAGCCGGGAAATGTGAAAAATATCCGGATTCTTGATCCTGCCTGCGGCTCCGGTTCGTTTTTAATCGGAGCGTATCAGTTTCTGCTGGACTGGTATCTGGAGCAGTATGCAAAAGGCAGTCCTGAGAAAAAAGCCAAAGGAAAAAAACCGGTTCTGTATCAGACAGACAAAGGTGAGGACTGGCGGCTGACAACCGGGGAGCGGAAACGGATTCTGCTCACCCATATTTACGGCGTTGACATTGATTCGCAGGCTGTTGAGGTTACAAAACTTTCACTGCTGCTGAAAGTGCTGGAGGGGGAAAATGAGCAGAGCATACAGATGTCCGTGTTTCAGGAGCGGGTTCTGCCGGATCTGTCCGATAACATCAAATGCGGAAATTCGCTGATCGGGCCGGATTTTTACGCAAATCAGCAGATGAAAATGAATGCGGAGGAAATGTACCGGGTCAATGCGTTTGACTGGAATGCGGAATTTGCGGAAATCATGAAAGCCGGGGGATTTGATGCGGTGATTGGGAATCCGCCGTATGGGGCATTGTTTATGAATGAAGAAACAGAATATCTGGCAAAAAATTATAATTCTTTTGAATATCAGTTAAACAGTTTTATTCTGTTCATGGAAAAAGGTTGCAGCGTGTTAAATGACAATGGAAAAATATCATATATTACACCGTCGATATTTCTTGCCCAGTATTATTCCAAAAATATCAGGAAACTTATTATAGAAAAT
This sequence comes from Desulfobacterales bacterium, assembly GCA_041390465.1. Classification (GTDB taxonomy): domain Bacteria; phylum Desulfobacterota; class Desulfobacteria; order Desulfobacterales; family Desulfococcaceae; genus JAABRU01. The sequence continues at coordinate 16,578 of JAWKPW010000042.1, forward strand.
TACACAATGGAGGTTTTTTTAATCCTGAACTACAAAGTTTTTAAAGATGCTGATATAGGCGATACCTGCATATTTGTTTTCAATAATGCCAAATCAAAAGATAATATTATAACATATTCAATTTTAAAAAATAAAGCAGAATTTAATAATATATCTTTTAATGAAAAAGCACAAAATGATTTTCTGGCAAACACCCGTTATGAAATTTATTTGTCAGAAAATAAAAGTTTGCTTTCCAAAATAGAAAGTATTTCTATTTCTCTGGGTAATCTGTCTAATTGCATAATGGGGATAAAACCTTACCAAAAAGGTAAAGGTAAGCCTGAACAGACACCTGATATTGCAGAAAAAAGAATTTATGACAGTGATACGGAGCAGGATGTGTCATACAAAAAATATCTGATAGGCAAAGATATAGACAGATATATAATAAACCCTTTAAAAGAAAGATATATAAAATATGGAGAATGGCTTGCAGAACCAAGATTCACTGCTCCGTTTGAAAAAAACAAAATTATCTTAAGACAGACTTCAGACAGAATCAGGGCTGTAACAGATAAGGAAAAATATTATAATTTAAATAACATTTATAATATTGAATTAATAACCATGACATATTCTTATAACTATATTCTTGGTATAATTAATTCAAAACTGATGATTTATATATATCAAAAGATTGTTCCGGAAAAAGGAAAATTGTTTGCTGAAATAAAAAAAGTGAATTTGGTAAAACTTCCCATCCGCACAATTGATTTCACCAATTCAGATGACAAATCTCTCCATGATCAACTGGTATCTTTGGTTGATCGGATGCTGGATTTGAACAGGAAGCTGAAAGAATCCGCTTTACCGCAGGAAAAGGCTGTTCTACAGCGTCAGATTGAAGCAACCGACACCCAGATTGACCAACTGGTTTACAAACTCTATGATTTGACAGATGAGGAAATCCAAATTGTGGAAGGGGAAACACATTGAAAAAAACTGTTTTTCTGGATCGCGACGGTGTAATCAACAAAGATTCACCGGATTATATCAAAAACTGGGGGGAATTTGAATTTCTCCCCGGCAGCGTGGAGGCCATCCGAAGACTGACGGAAAAAGGCTTTGACATCATCCTCATCACCAACCAGTCCGGCATCGGCCGCGGCATTATCGCTCCGAATGATCTGGAACATATGCACCTGATGATGCAGGAAAAAATCCGTGAAGCAGGAGGAAAGATTCAGGATATTTTTTTCTGTCCCCACCGTCCGGATGAAAACTGCGAATGCCGCAAACCCAGACCCGGCCTGATTTGGCACGCGCAGAAAAAATACGGAATTGATCTGGCATCAGCGTGGATGATCGGCGACAGTGCCAAAGACATGGAATGCGCGGTCAATGCCGGATGCGGGCGTCATATCCTGGTGCAGACCGGCAACGGGACAGAAGCGGAAAAAGCCCTTGCGGAAAAGGGAATCCGTCCGACATATGTGGAAAAAAATCTGCTGACGGCCGCGGAAAGGATTATTGCCCGTTCCCGCAGCAGTCCGGACAGTGAAGTGTAACCTGTCATAAGCAGGCAAACGAAATTTTTCGTGTATTCAAAAAACCGGATTTTTCCGAAAAATCCGGTTTTTCTGAAAATTTTATACCCGAAAATTTATGGAACCTTACTTAATACCACTAAAATAAGGTATAAAGGAATGCCAAACGGAAAGTTTGGCAGAAAATGCAGGCTCCCAAGCTTTCCGTTCAGGACTGAGGACTGAGTGACAAACCCATCACACACAGGAGAATTCCAATGGAAATCAAATCCCCCAAATCCCAATGTCTGCTGTGCAAATGCGAATTTACCGGCAGAGGCATGACAAGGCATATGAAGTCCTGTCTTCCAAAGTATCTGGAAAGCAAAGGAAAGAAAAAGACAGACAAAGCTTTTTTCCATGTGGTTGTATCATTCCGTTATGCTCCTTTTATGTATTGGCTGCAGTTGAAAGTGGCGGCAGACGCTGAACTGAGAGATTTGGATCGTTTTCTGCGGGATATCTGGCTGGAATGCTGCGGGCATATGAGCGCGTTCAGCATTGACAGGGAAGAACTGGAAATGGATGAAATTGTGGGCGATGTTTTTGAACCCGGCATGGAACTGCTCCATGAGTATGATTTTGGAAGCACCACAGAGCTTCTTGTCAAAGTGATTGACAGACACGAAGGGCCCATGCCCAAAAACAAAGCCGTTGAAATCCTGGCCAGAAACGCAGAACCGGAAATCCCATGTTCAGAATGCGGAGCCGTTCCTGCGGTGGAAATCTGCACCGAATGCATGTGGGACGGCAGTGGGTGGCTGTGCAAAGCCTGTGCAAAAAAGCACAAATGCGACAGGGATATGTTTCTTCCTGTGGTCAATTCCCCGCGCACCGGAGTGTGTGGCTATACCGGGTGAATAAAAAATGACTTCTGTTTCAGATCGGCAAAATTTCAGGGATCAGTGCAAAACCCGTTTTTCTGAAAATGAACTGGCGGAATTTCAGAACATCACTATCTGCCAAAATCCGGAAGCGGACAGCGCTTTGCAAAATCTGCCGAGAACCGGCTTTGCCTTCCGCAAGGTATCGTTTCAACAGAGAATTGGTGTCAGACCATCTGGGGATTATGTCTGAACCGCAGATTATGCAGATGAAAGGACTTGCATTATGAATACGCTTAAAGTGACAGTGGAAAAGCATTCTGACGGGTATGTGGCCTATCCTTTGGGATTAAAAGGAGTGGTTGTCGGACAGGGAGACACCTATGAAGAAGCATTATCTGATGTGAAATCCGCAATCCGTTTTCACATTGAAACATTCGGAAATAATGAAAGGAATGTGCTATGAATCCTGCAATGAACAATTCGGTTGTCAGTATTGATCTGCCATTTCATATTTATTCAGAATTACTTTCATTACAGACAGATGATGCCAAAGAACCGCCGGAGATCATTGCCCGTCTGGTGAAAGATGCTCATCATCATCTTGCCTGGATTCATGATCTGTCAGAGCTTCGTAATGAAATCCGAAAACAGGGCGGATTGTATACAGGGAAAACAGAGGAAGAAATGATTGAAAGGCTCAGAAAAGACCGAAAGGAAATCTTTGAAACAGAATATTCTCATCTGTATTGATAGCTGTGTATTTATTCTCGGTTTGCAGGAAGCGGGTTCTGATGCCGGTCGTCTGCTTGATCTGGTCAGCCCGAATCTGAACCTGCTGATTCCCCGTATTATTGCGAAAGAAGTTGAGCGTAATCTGCTGACATCTGAGCAAAAGAAGCTGTTTTACCATTTGTTTTACAAGCATGATTTTGCTGTAATTTCAGACAGAAAAATTCCATGCGAACTGTTAGATCAATATGTAAAACAGGGACTTCGGGAAAAAGGGAGCAGTTTTTACAGCAGAACAGACCCTCAGCACGCATACAGCCCTTTCAGCCACAGGAGGCACGATGAATCCCATTATTGAAAACCAGATTGACTCTTTACGGAGTCTGAAAGCATTTTTCCATCAGTTCAATGACAACCTGCATACATCCGGGGAACGATACCAGCGTTTTCTGGATGATCTGGCGGATCAGCAGTTGGATGTGCAGATTTATGAGCGGTATCAGTCCGAATTTCTGGATGAAACCAAAAGCAGAATTCAGAATATCATTGAAAACATTGAATCCGGTGATGTCCCCTGTATTGAAAGACTGATCCGGCATTTGGAAGAAACACCCATAGGATAAGAAAACAGCCGTATCTATAAGACCAACAGACCAAATAAAGGGAGGCATTCATGCTTACAGCCAGACATAAAACCGGGCTGGTTTTTTTTCCGGCCTTTGACTGGGCCATCAGCCCCAACCATCCGGAACGGGAGGAGCGTCTCCTCTATACGCAGGATCAGGTTACGGAGGAGGGCATTCTGGATATTGAGGGCATTACGGAACTGAAACCGGATCTGGTGACGATCCGGGATATACAGCGGGTTCATTTCTGTGTGCCGGATGAATGGGCAGTCACCACGGAATCCCATTTCATCAGCGCGGGCGGAGCCAAAACCATTGGCATGGCCGTCATGGATCGCAAAGTGGAGCGGGGATTCGCGCTGGTGCGTCCGCCCGGACATCATGCCATGCGGGTGGTTCACGGTTCACGGGGATTCTGCAATATCAATATCGAAGCCGTGATGATCGAGGTTCTCCGTGCCAAATACAAGGTGCAGAAAGTGGCCATTGTGGATACAGACTGCCACCACGGTGACGGCACACAGGATATTTACTGGCACGATCCCCACACGCTTTTCATTTCTCTTCATCAGGATGGCCGCACCCTGTATCCGGGTTCCGGGTTTCTCAATGAACTCGGAGGCCCCAATGCAGCCGGGCTGACTGTGAACATTCCGCTGCCGCCCAATACCTCGGATGACGGTTTTCTCTATACAATGGAGCATATGGTCATGCCCATTCTGGAAGATTTCAAACCGGACATTGTCATCAATTCCGCAGGGCAGGACAATCATTACAGCGATCCCATCACCAATATGAATTTTTCTGCCCAGGGCTATGCCCGTCTTACAGAAATGCTGCGGCCGGACATTGCGGTGCTGGAGGGCGGATATGCCATTGAGGGAGCGCTGCCCTATGTGAATGTGGGCATTATTCTGGCCATGGCCGGTCTGGATTACAGCCGGGTGCAGGAACCGGATTTTGAGCCGGAAAAAATCCGTCAGAAATATGATGTCACCACCTATATCAAACGTCTGCGGGACAAAGTCATGCCTGCATGGGAACGCCGGGAAGAAACCCGTGCCGAGATGCAGGACGGCAGGAAATTTGACGAACGCACCCGGAGCATTTTCTATGATACGGACAATATTCTGGAAAAACAGAAGGAAACCGTCCGCATCTGCGAAGAATGCGGCGGCGCGTGGTGCATTGACACCTCTTCGGACCGGGGACAGCATATTCTGGCTGTGCATATTCCTTTCAAAGCCTGCAAAGCCTGCGTGGAAAAAGGCCATGAATGGTTTGAACATGCGGATAAGCGCACCTTTGATGCCGTCTGTCTGCAGGATCGGACGGAGGACAAATTCACACGGCGCAAACTCAAATGAATGCTTCCCGTTTCCGGCTGTCTGCAAAACAGCGCAATCTCCGCATGCGGGCAGAGGTCATCCGGGCCATCCGTGCGTATTTCACCGCCCTTGATTTTCTGGAAGTGGAAACGCCCATCCGCATTCCCTTTCCGGCGCCCGAAGCCCATATTGATCCTCTGGGTTCGGAAAACTGGTACCTGCACACCTCCCCGGAACTGTGCATGAAGCGGATGCTCTCTGCCGGCTATCCCCGAATTTTTCAGATCTGCAAATGCTTCCGCAGAGGCGAGCGGGGGGATCGGCATCTGAGTGAGTTCACGCTGCTGGAATGGTATGAAGCCGGAACCGGTTATGCGGATATGATGAGATTCTGTGAAGATTTGATTGCTGACACCGCGCGGCAGGTGAGCGGAGAGGAACATCTTCATTTTCAGGGAGAAAATGTCAGTCTCACACCGCCCTGGGAACGGCTCGGTGTTTCTGACGCGTTTGAAAGATACGGTTCTCTTTCCGTAACGGATGCGCTGGGGGCAGATCGGTATGAGGAAATCATGGGCCTTGAGATTGAACCCCGGCTCGGACATGAAAAACCTGTTTTTCTCTATGATTATCCCGCAGAATGCGGAGCGCTGGCACGGCTGAGACCGGGCAATCCGCATATTGCGGAACGCTTTGAACTCTATATCTGCGGCATGGAACTGTGCAACGCATTCACGGAACTCACCGATCCGGCAGAACAGCGCGCAAGGTTTGAGGCAGATATGGCATTTCGGGCAAAGTCCGGAAAAAGTGTCTGGTCTCTGCCGGAAAAATTTCTGGAGGATTTGCAGTACATGCCGCAGGCCTCCGGCAATGCGCTGGGGCTGGATCGGCTGGTCATGCTTTTTGCCAATGTCCAAAAGATTGATGATGCGGTCGCGTTCACACCGGAAGATCTGTGATTGTCACGCAGTGCCAAACGGAAAGTTTGGCACTGCCGGCCGGTTGCAGTTTTCGGCAAACAGGACGGTGCAGTATCATCATGCTGACAAAAGCAGCCGGTGCTTCACTGCGCACCATGTCCCGGAAAAGAAAAGCAGATTTTATCTGCTTGAAAAACGCGCAGGTTTGGCGTAAAGTGCTTTCAGAAGTTCGTGACCCTTTATCCGGCTGATATTCCAATCTGCGGATTCCGGAATCAGCCTTCAACCCTGACAAAAGGAGGTACAGGATGACGAGCCAGATCAAAGTTTCGGTGAAATGCCCTTCCTGCGGCAAGTCTCTGATGAATTCCGAGATTCAGATTGACGATCTTCCCTCCATCGGCATTGCCGCAAAAGTCGGAGGCAAATCGGGCAGGGTGTATCTGAGCCAGATTTACGGAAGTTACAACAAAAAATTTGAGGGGGTGGAGGACATTCCCGAATCCGTGGTGGACTGTTCCTGCCCCAGGTGCCGGAAACCCTTTCCCATTCAGAAAGTATGTGAATGCAACGCGCCGGTGGCCACCCTGAATCTGGAGATTGGCGGCACGGTGAATTTCTGCACCAGAAACGGATGCAGCCACCATTCTGTTGAATTCGAAAATCTCAATGATGCCTTTCTTCTGTTCCAGCATCAGGATGAAACGCATTACATGTAAAATTTTTCTGTATTTCCCGGATTGGACAGTCCGGGAAATACGGTTTCCGTCCGGGATGTGCATATGATATCCATTCAAGATGAAAAGAAAAAGGCCCTTGAAATGGCCGAGCATCTCAGTCAGCGGATTGGAAAGCATCCGGAAGTCTGCATTCTGATCGGAACCGGGCTGGGCAGAAGCGTGGCCTCGCTGGGAATCACGGAATCCTTTGCCTATGAATCCCTTCCCTATTTTCCGGTTTCCACAGTGCAGAGCCATTCCGGCAAACTGCTTTTCGGGGAGATGGGAGAAAAAACCGTGGCGGTCATGCAGGGACGCTTTCATCTGTATGAGGGATATTCCCCGCTGCAGGTCATCTTTCCCATCCGGATTATGCAGGAACTGGGGGTAAAGGTGCTGATTGTGTCCAACGCGGCCGGCGGTTTCAATCCCGCGTTTGAACCCGGAGATGTCATGGTTATCACGGATCATATCAATCTGACCGGAGAAAATCCCCTCATCGGTCCGAATGAGAATTCCTGGGGCATCCGCTTTCCGGACATGGGCTGGGCCTATGACCGGGAACTGGCCGCGCTTGCTGCGGGTGCGGGGCTGCGTCTGCAGAAGGGCGTGTATGCGGGCCTGAAAGGGCCTTCGCTGGAAACCCCCGCGGAAGTGCGCTTTCTCCGTCTTATCGGCGCGGATGCTGTGGGATTTTCCACCGTGATGGAAGTCATCGCGGGAGTTCATGCAGGCATGCGGGTTCTGGGACTTTCCACCATCACCAATGTTCACAACCCGGATGATCCCTCTCCGGCCACACTGGAGGACATTATTGATATCGCGGATGGAACAGCGCCCGTGCTGGATACCATCTTCCGCTATGTGGTGGAGCATCTGCCATGAAACATGCGGATATTCTTGTCACCAACGGCATTGTCCTGACCATGAATCCGGACTGCACGCGAATTGACAAAGGCGCTGTGGCAGTCATCGGAAACAGAATTGCGGCAGTGGATCGGGCGGATGTTTTCTCAGACTGGACTGCGGCAAAAGTGATTGATGCAAAGCGCGGCATCATCATGCCGGGGCTGGTCAACACCCATACCCATGCGGCCATGACCTGTTTCCGGGGACTGGCCGATGATCTGCCCCTGATGAACTGGCTCCATGACCATATCTTTCCTGCCGAGGCAAAGCTGAATCCGGATATGGTATACAGCGGATCGCTTCTGGCCTGCGCGGAGATGATTCTGTCCGGAACCACCTGCTTCTGTGACATGTATCTGTTTGAAGACAAAGTGGCGGAGGCAGCAAAAAAAGCGGGAATGCGGGCTGTGGTCGGCGAAGTGCTGTATGATTTTCCCTCTCCCAACTACGGCCCCATTGATGCCGGGTTCAGATATGCGGAAAATATGATCCGCAAATGGCAAAATGATCCGCTTGTCACTGTGGCCATAGAACCCCATTCGCCCTATCTCTGCGCGCCGGAACTGCTGAAAACAGCCGCAGAAATGTCCCGCACCCATCAGATTCCTCTGATTGTCCATGTGTCCGAAACCCAAAGCGAAGTGGATCAGATGCAGGAAAAATACGGATGCAGCCCGGTGGCGCATCTGGCAAATCTGCATGTGCTGGGGCCGAACCTGCTGGCCTGCCACTGCGTGGCCCTCAGCGATTACGATATTTCCCTTTTGCAGCAGACAGACACAAAGGTTTCCCACAATCCGGAAAGCAATATGAAACTGGCTTCGGGCATTGCACGGGTTCCTGATCTCCTGAAAGCGGGCGTATGTGTGGGGCTGGGAACAGACGGATGCTCCAGCAACAACAATCTGGATCTGTTTTCCGAAATGGACATGGCAGCCAAACTGCACAAGGTCAGCACCCTGGATCCCACTGTCATGGATGCGCGCACCGTGCTGGAGATGTGCACATCCCAGGGCGCAAAGGCATTGGGACTTGGGCATATCTGCGGGTCGCTGGAACCGGGAAAACACGCAGACATCATTGTCATTGACATGAACAAACCCCATCTGATTCCAATGTATCATCCGGAATCCCATCTGGTGTATTCCGCGCGGGGCAGTGATGTGGTCACATCCGTGATTGACGGAAAAGTGGTCATGGAAAACCGGCATCTGCTGACCATTGACGCGGAAAAAGTGATGGCAGATGTGCGGAAGATTGCGGAAACAATCAGAGACAGATGACAGATTGATCTTATAATATGAAAATCACAGAACTTACGAAAGAACTTGTCGTCCCGAATGATCTGAGCAAGATTTCAAAAAAACATTATAACGTATATGCGAATCCTCACGGAGGACAACGTACATCTACACACAGAATGGTGCTATTTTATGCGGTTGAGTGTGCATTGAAATCATGTATGTTAAAAAGATATCCAAGCTCAACTATTGTCAGCAAGATTGAAAGCTTACTGCATAAAGATCACAAGATAACAAAAATACTCTCCACTATGAAATTACCCAATTGGCAAAATTATTCTTCACCACCTGACATGATTATAAGCGGAGATAGCGGGAATAAACGCAGCCTGAATGATGCCCATGCCTGTTGGAGATACGGATTGGCAATAGAAAGTAATTCAGAAAGACAGATCACAGAATGGCTTGAAACTGTTTATCGTTTTTTAGAGAAAGGCAATCATATATGAAATCCGACCGGTTATATACATGGACAGATGTGCAGAACGAAATTTTTATGGATATGAATGAAAAAAACTGTCCTCCCGGTATAAAAAACGTCAGAATATATTGGGATGGTCTGTATCTGTCTGTGGAAAAAGAGAATAAGGACGATGCACTCAGATGGCTTACGGATATATTTGAAAGCCGTTTTCAGCACAAGGATGATACATTTTCACTGATTCTCGACAGTTTGAGGGGAAAAGAACGGATTCTTGAAATACATGTTGAAACAGAAGAGGAGCAGGATGAAGAAGAGAATGAAAATATCCGCTTCCGTCCTCTTTTATCAAAGCCGACCGTCATTACACCAAATTATTTTGTCAATGATCCTCCAGAAATAGAATCTGATATTCCTCCGATTTTTGCCTTTCACTCCTTTAAAGGTGGTGTGGGACGCACGGTTCATGCAATTGCTTTTGCACTTCTTTTCAATAAAGTGAAAAACCAGAAAGTACTTCTCATTGATGCTGATCTGGAGGCTCCCGGAATCACCTGGATGCTGGAAGAAACAAAGCGGAAACTGGATATTTCTTTTGCAGATATGCTGGCTTTGGTTCACAGTGATTCGGATGAAAATGCAGAAGAAAGCATTGATCTGATTGCAGAACGGATTCAGAATATCCATCTTGACAATATTTATGTATTACCGGCATTCCGATCTTCTGTACAGTATAATTCTCTTGAGGTCAGGCCGGAAAATCTGATCCGCTACAGTGATGATCCTTATATTCTTACCCGCCTCATAGGAAAATTGGGAAAAAAACTCAACGTAAGAGCAGTTATCATTGATCTGAGAGCAGGACTTTCTGAAATTTCATCCGGTTTTCTGCTGGATCCGAGAATTCACAGAATTTTTGTTTCAACCCTCAGTGACCAGTCTCTTACCGGAACATGTCATGAGCTTGAATTTATAGGTAAATTTTCAGCCATATCCAAAAAACACATGCCGCATCCGGGTATGATTCTGTCCATGATTCCCCAAGAAACAAAAAACGACCGAAACTCTATGGAAAAGTATAAGGAAAAAATACAAAACAGTTTTCGTTATTTTTTCAAAAAAACAAATAATTCTGATGCTGAGGAAGATTCTTTAAATTCAAATTCGTTGGAGTCCATATATCCTTTGCCGACAATATATGAAACCTCCTTTGATCAGGAATTGCTGATTCTGCCGAAATACTGGGATGAGGTTGTCAGCAGGATAGAAAATTCCAAAATTCCTGATGCTATTACAGGTTTAAAAGACAGATTAAGACTAATAACTTCACTGGATATCAGATATGCAATATTGGATATTAACCCTGAAGATCAGATGAAAAAGTTTATTAAGGAATATAATGAAAAAATCAAACCGAATCATGTTTTGGTAAATGACTTTTTTATTTCAAATGCAGGCAAAAGACTGGTATCCGATTTTTCCAATAAGGTTCCCATTGCTGTTGTCAGCGGAAACCGGAAAGCAGGGAGAACCACATTTTTTTATCATCTGATGAGGAAACAGTCCTGGAAAAGTACGGTGAAAGATATTACCGGAAACTCATTTGATTATAATGCATCAGTGGTTCCTCTGCGATTTGCCCCATCAGATTTTTCCGATAAAAAGACATGGTTTGCTGAAGATAAAAGAGAGAAAGCCGCCAAGATTCTGAACACAGCATTACCTGACAAAAATGCGGTATGGGAATTTCTGTTTACAGGAAAAGATAATTTTTCTGAAAAACAATGGCTTGAATACTGGCTGAATTTTTTTGCATGGAATATCGGTTTTCATACAAATAAAACTGATGCAGGAGAACGGCTGCTTGAAACACTTGTCAAAACCGGAAAAGATATGATTTTCGTTTTTGATTTGGATTCTGACAAAGAATATACTCAAAAAATACCGAAAGCTGCCTTCAGAGTTCTGACAGCTCTGCTGCCGAAATGGCTTGAAAAATATCCTCAGCGACCATTGGGATTGATTGCCTTTTGCAGTGACAGCTTTCTGGAATATGTATTTGAAGATAATATTCCGGATTTTATACAATCGTCTCCATACCGTCTGAAAACAGATATGGAAGAAGCCATTCGTTTTGCATCTTTTCTGATGATGAAATCTGAATTGCTCAGGCTTGAAAAAAAGCAGGTATATGAACTCAGCCTGAATGAATTGATTGGGAAAATAGAAATTTACATGAAGGATGAACCGTTAAACGGAATGCAACTGGAGGCTTTGTTTCATGAATATTCCAGGCATAATAATCTGACACCTTATCTGGTTGTCTCTTTTTTCATAAAACTGTTTGATGTCTTATTGGAGAACAGGCAGGATGTGAAGTCTCATGAAGCCGCTGTCAGTATAATGAAAACAATGATCAAAGATAGGATGCTTTGATTTTTATTTGACTTATGAAGATAATATCAGGAGGAGATGGTATGAAAAAAACGGTTTGCTGTGCAATAATGTTATGGGTGATTGCGGCCTCCGCAGTGTATGCGGACTGTGAAAATCCCAGAGATGATTTCGATGATTTGTACTGTCTGAACAAGATATATGTTCAGGCAGATGCGGATTTGAATGAGGCATACAAAAAACTGGTGGGAAAACTGGATGCGCGGGGCAGAAAAATCCTGAAAAAAAGCCAGAATGCCTGGATCCGGGATCGGAACAGCCGATGCAGTTTCAGGGATGAGAGGGGATTTTTTATCAATATCAAATGCGCAACAGACATGACCATTGAAAGAACAAATTTTCTCAATGATCGCCATCGGGAGTGCATCAGTTCCGGATGTCTGAACAGCAGACTGGAGTAAAACAGGGGGCAGGGGACGGGAGTGAAGCAAATCTGCGGATTCCCGGAACCGGAGAAACTGCGGGAAAATATTTTTTATGGGGCTGTCCCTCCGTTTCCACAGGAAAAACAGACTGTCAGTGAAAAGCATCCCATGCAGCCGCAGCCGGATTGCTGTTCACTGAAAACGGAGAAATCAACACTTCCGGACAATCATGCCCGGAAGTGTTTTTCCCTGTCTTCCTTTATTTCCCCGGACACTGACGCCGCACTTCCTCATCAATGTTCTTGTTGCCGTATGCCTTGTCAAAATGATCGCTGAACTGCAGGGAAAGTTTGATGGCCCGTTCCCGGTACGCGTTTTTGTCCGGCCAGGTGTTTTCCGGAATCAGCATTTCTGAAGGCACGCCCGGGCAGAATACCGGCACCTCCAGATGGAACAGCTTGTCTTTCACATATTTTCCGTGCTCCAGTTTGCCATCCAGAGCAGCATCCACCATGGCCCGTGTCAGATTGATGTCCATGCGCTCTCCCACGCCAAAGGGGCCTCCGCTCCAGCCGGTGTTGATCAGATACACGGTTGTGTTATGCTCCTTCATCTTTCTGCCCAGCATGTCAGAATAAATATGGGGCAGGCAGGGCATAAAGGGCTGACCAAAGAAACGGGAAAAGGTGGAAACCGGATCCACAATGCCGGTTTCGGTTCCGGCCAGCTTGCTGGTATATCCCATCAGAAACCAGAGCATGGCCTGTGCCGGGTTCAGACGGGAAACCGGAGGCAATACGCCGTTGGCATCCGCTGTGAGAAAAAGTATGGTCCTGGGATGACTGCCTTTGGAATCTGCCTTGATATTGTTCAGAAAAATGAGAGGATAGGAGGCCCGGCTGTTGGGGGTGAGACGTTCATCAGACAGATCAAAGGTTCCGTCCGGATACATCAGGGCATTTTCCACAATCGCGCCATGTTTCTGCCAGTCATCCTTATGGAAAACCGCGCGGAAGATTTCCGGTTCCTTTTCCGGATTCAGATTGATGAGTTTGGCATAGCACCCGTTTTCAAAATTGGCTATGCCGTTGTCGCTCCATCCGTGCTCATCATCTCCGAGCAGCGCCCGATTGGGCACTGCGGAAAGGGTGGTTTTGCCGGTTCCGGAAAGTCCCAGAAACAGGCTGAGTTCTCCTTTGGTGTTTTCATTGGCCGAGCAGTGAATGGGCAGAATGTTCTCCAGAGGCAGATAATAGTTCATCACGGTGAAAATCAGTTTTTTCACACTGCCGCAGTAGGCGGAACCGTATACCAGCCCGATGCGGTTGGCAAAATCCATGACAATCGCCATATTCGATGTCTGGCCGTTTTTCAGGCTGCGCAGTCTTCCCTCATAATCGGATCTGTCTGCCATGTCATAGGGCAGAACCACAAGGGTGAAGGGTTTTTCTGCAAAAATGCTGGAAGAAATATCCGGAGGAACCTGCCGGAACATGTTTATGGTAAACAAAGAGATCAGAGCCCGGTCTGTCACGGTTTTCACCGGCATGGCATAGGAAGAGTCAGCCCCGACCACCCGATCCGTGACAAAAAGCGCTTCCTTGTTTTTCAGCACCTTCATGGCATCCTGCCAGAGCATCTCAAAGGTCTGCGGATCAATGGGGATATTGTTGGGGGAATCCCAGTCGATATTGCTGTCTGATTCGGGCCTCCGGACAATCATGGTATCCAGCGGGGCTCTTCCTGTGGAACGGGGCGGCGTCCAGGTTGCCAGCGCGCCATTGGCTGACACCAGGGCCTCTTTCCTCTCCACTGTACGCCTGATGGTTTCCTCCCGGCTCAGATTTGCCATAACCTGTCCGTGATTTTCCAAAACATTCTCCAATTCCCTTTTTAATTTCATTTCGTTTGCCTCGTGTTGTGTTGAATTGATTTTCCATCCAAAAAATTATGTGTGTTAAAGCTGCCAAATCGGAATCCTCCGGTCACAATGTCAGTCTGTCTCTTATTTTAAGGATGCTGATCAGCCCCAAAAAACAGAAAACCGATTTTTTTTCTGTTATTGCCGGATCTGCCTGCAGGGGCAATCCGGGCATGGACAGTAAGCAGTCCGCATAAATTTTCGGGTGCAGTGTTTTCAGACAAACCGTTTTTTTCAAAAAATCCGGTTTGCTGAATATCCGAAAACTTTCGTTGCATACTTGACCGGGGATTTCTGCTCCTTTATCTGGACTGTCTGAATGCAAAAAACTGCAAAGATTAACAAACGGATTTGATTTTGTAAAGCATTTTCACAAAGGGCATGCGGAGGACTGTCTGAAAAGGCAGAAAAAGAGGATTTGTCGTTTCAGGCAAAAAAATGCCACAGAGACCGCCCGGGAGGAGAGGATCAATTAATCAGGAACGGGAGGCAACCGTTCAAACCAGGGCGTGTCTCTGTGGCAGTCGGAATCTGTGAGCAAGTCACAGAAACTGGTATTTTCTGTTTATGCAAGATGCTGCTGCTTGGGAAGAATTCAGTCGGCAATTTCCAGGGAAACAATTTCCAGTTCCTGACCGGAAAGAATCTCCAAGGCTCCGCTTTGGCATTTTTCACATTTGAAAACCGGGCCGGTGACAGTCCACCGTGTCTGACAGTCTTTGCATCGGGCCACAACCGGTATTTCCTCTATTTCCAGTTTTGCTCCGGCCAGAACCGTATCCTGTGTGATGATCCCGAAGCAGAAGCGCAGACTTTCCGGTATGACTGAAGACAGTTTTCCTATCCGCAGATTCACCTGTTCCACCCGGATGTCCCTCACTGTGTCAGGAACATTCTCTTTCAGTGCGGCCTTTGCAATCTCTGCCACCTGCATGGCAATTCCCATTTCGTGCATTCCGGTGTCACCTGCTCAGAACATGATCGGGACTTGGGACAGTCTGAAAATTCTGCTTCGGCTCATCTGCCGACATTCTTCAAATACCTTATATCTCCTTTCGGAGTCAAGAACTTTTATCAGAAAGGGAATATTATTTTTTTCTTCCTTTCCAAATGGGGATATATCCGGTTTTTCTTTTTTTCCCGGGAGCAGTGACAGACTGGCAATGCGCAGAGCGGAAATGCGGGAGCCGGGAATCATCCGGAATTTTTTGCGGATCCGGAATCCGGATCCCGGAAGGGAAGCATCTGGAAATCCCAGAAGTCCTGACCGGAAGCATCCGATCCGGAAATGTTTGCCCGTCCGGAATAACTGAAACTCATGGATACTGTTCCCGCTGGCAGCATCATTTCACTTTTGAAGGGCCAGGAAAGGATTTTCTGACCTTTTCCCATCGACAGCAGTCCTTTTCCTGCCAGCACCTGTCCGCCGGCATCCAAAAACCAGACATGGAGATGAAAAGAATCCGCACTGTCATAATTCTGTAAATGCCCGGTGAGCTGCACCCTTCCCGCGATATGCAGGCGCTCCTTCTCCCTCCGGTAACGGAAGTGCACCTCAATCTCATCCGTATGCCAGAATTCCTCAGAAGAGCCGTCTGCCAGCAAATCTGTGCGCAGCGGCTCTGGAACAAAAGAACCCCGGAAACCTCTCACAAAAGCTGCATGACATCCAATCAGAATACAAATACAATAAAATAAAATCAATATATTATAAACAAAACGGATCATTTTTGCCATTCTTTCATGCGCAGAGCCGCAGCCGGATTTTCACGCTGTTCTCAAAATCTGTCTCTCCCTGAATTATTGTGAAGCCTCCCTTGCGCAGACTTTCCAAAAATCAGAAATCTGCCGCATCTTTGGGTGATTTCTGAAAAGGGATGTCCCTGTTCCGTCACTTGAACGATTTGACAACTTTTGGAAAGTTGTCAAATCCGGGGGATGTTTTTTTCCGTAAATCGCCTTGCCTTTGCCCCGACCGGCATTTCGCAGTTTCATTCTGTTCCGAATACCGGTCAGGCAGGTCAGAACTGCTTAAAAAATTGAGTAAATCATCTGTGATGCAGCCCGCAGGGGCAGTTTCATATGGAAACCGCATGCAGCAGACCATCCGGTTCCCTGAAAGAAGAATCAGATTTTTCCGGATGTCCGGTGAAAAGGATTTGCTGACTGCTGATTCCTGCCAGATTTTTGAGGGTCAGGGGGAAGGGAATCCGGGTCTGCATATGGCTTCTGCCGGAAAAGAAAGTTTCCCGTTTCAGAAATGGCAGGCGTATCTGTCCGTTATTTTTCATAATATGATATGCAAATAAGAATATTGGCTCCCTGTTTTTTTCATGTGCTTATGTACAATGGATACAAATGTATTTCAAGAGGTTTTCAGTGTTTTTCAAAAAAGTGCTGACACAGTCTGACTCCATGATGATCTGATCCTCTGACACCTGAGACACCAAAACCTCCAATTTCTCTTTTGATTCCGAGGAGGAGGAACAGATATTCACATGTTATGGGACATATTTCTTCTTGTTTCGGAAATATCAGAATTTTCTTTAAAAATGGACAATACTGTGCTATATTGAAAAGTTGAAGAAATAACTGTACACAAATCTTTTCAGACAGTGTATAGTGAAACGCAGAGGAGGATGGATATCCGCAGATGGGGGATTCCTTTTTCGGATGAGATGGTTTGACAGATAGGCATGAAGTGGTTGAGGCGGGCATCTTGCAGGCTCTGCCGGCCCGTCAGGCTGGATGGCCGGGCTTCAAAAGCTGTCTCTGACCCTTACGGACTGCAATAATGACATTTTTATCTCATCAAGCCTTTTTCCCCTCACAGGAAAATGCAAGAGGAAGGCATATCCCCATCAGAGGATTTTCCGCTTCCTCTGAAAATGGAACGGTCTGTTGGCATTAATTTTTTCTAAAAGGAAAAAGAGTTGCAGAGGAGGAACGGATGAAAAGGAAGATTGGGTTGCTGTTGACATTGGTGCTGCTTGTCCCGGGCCTGATGCTGACGACTTCGTGCAGCAAAAAGGTTGTAAAGGATGATGCAGGTGCGTATGAGAGAACTGACCTGACAAGTTCGCAGCCGGGCACGCAGGCTCCGGTGGAACAGGGACGTATCACAGGGGATGATGCTGCGGCGCGGGCACTCAGCCAGGAGGAACTGTCTGCGCGGGAACGGTTTATGAACGAAGACATTTATTTTGCCTTTGATCAGTCCGTGCTCACTGCCGAGGCACAGCGCATTCTCCAGGATAAAGCCCAGTGGATGCAGAGCCGTCCGGATGTGTCCGTCATCATCGAGGGACACTGTGATGAGCGGGGCACGACCGAGTACAACCTTGCCCTGGGAGATCGGCGGGCCGAAAGCGCCAAAGCGTTTCTGGTAAATCTCGGCATAGCCGCTTCCCGGATGACCACGGTCAGCTACGGAGAGGAAAGACCGGCAGATCCCGGCCATAATGAAGCTGCCTGGGCAAGGAACCGCCGTGCCCATTTTGTCATCCAGTAAACTGTATCTGTTTTGCAAGCTGATGTTACGCCAGATCGTCATAGCGATGAAAGTCGGTATCCATAACTATCTGATATTAATGGGTTCATACTTTTGCCGGAATGACGGCCGTCCCGGCAATCTGTCGGATTTTAAAAGGCTGGCGCAACATCCGTCTGGGTTTGTTATGAGTTAAAAAAACAAAAAAAGCAGCACTGTCGCACAAAGACGGTGCTGCTTTTCAGATGTATCATCAAATTGCCGGTATCCCCTGTTTTGCAGTTTGCATTCTTTCTGAAATGATTTTCCCATATTCTTTCCGGAAATTTCCCCTGTCAATCCTGCCTGTCAATGCGGCATACAGAAAAGCACAGGATTTTCCGTTTATGCACAGAACTGCGGATGGCTTCCGGTCTGATTTAAGGATAGCGAATAATTTGTGAAATTTGCTGCATACCGGATTTGTCCGGATACAGCAGAAAAAAAGGAGTGGCACTGATGCGTGACAGGACAGTCAGAACTGTTTTCAGAAAAACAATCCCGGCCCTGCTGCTGTTCATCATAATCGGCATAAACGGCTGTGCGCTGCAAAACGATGTGCGGATACTGGAAGATCGGCTCATTGCCTTGGAGAGACGAAATCTGGAACTCCAGCAGAAAACTGCGGAGGCGGATCGTGAGAAATCCCAGATTAAATCCCAGATCAGGGGATACAGTGAGACCCTGGAAGAAAAGGAGCAGGCTCTGCGCATCCAGTCTGCCGAACTGCAGGCCATGTCTGACAGGCTCCGGGATGAGATTCAGGCGTTGAAAGGCAAACTGGAGGAAACAGATTATCTGCTGAACCAGAGGATCAAAAATCTTGAAAATTCGGAAAAGGCAGCAGCCCGGCAGTTGGAGAGACTGGAACGGCATCTGAATCTCGAACCGCTCAGAACTGTCGGTTCTGAGGAAGATTCCTCTTACCCGCCCCCGTCTGCACCGCAGGCTCCGGACAGAGCGGTCCCCCCTTCCTCTGCTCCCGCAACGGATCCTTCCGATTTTTCAGAAGAAAAACTCTACAATTACGCGAGGCAGGCTTTTGAGAAAGGAGAATTTCAGAAATCACGGGAAGGATTTCATGCTCTGCTCCAGAAATATCCAAAAACATCCAATGCGGACAGTGCGCTGTTCTGGGTCGGGGAATCCTATTACCGGGAAGGCAGATATGACAGCGCAATTCTGGAATACCAGACCGTCATTGAAAAATATCCCAAAGGCAACAAAGTCAGGGATGCTCTGCTGAAACAGGGATTCTCCTTTTTCATGCTCGGAGACAAAGCCAGTGCCAGACTGATTCTCAAAGAGCTGATTGACAAATATCCGGGAACAGAGCAGGCAAAGGCTGCCCGGAAAAAACTGGACACATTTTAGATATCCTGGAACAGCGCAGGGAGAGTTTCCATTTTGGACCATCCAGACAGACGTTACATTATCGGCATTGATCTCGGAACCACAAATTCCGCTGTATCCTATGTGGATCTGAATGCGGAGGGCGCAAAACCCTCCGGCATCAGAATTTTTTCCATCCCCCAACTGACCGGGGCCGGGGAATTTTCCCGGCTTCGGGTTCTGCCATCCTTTCTGTATATTCCCGGAGAATATGATATTTCGGAAAATGCTCTCACCATTCCCTGGGAAAGTGCGGATCGCCACTTTGTCGGGGCCTTTGCAAGGGATTACGGCATAAAGGTTCCTGCCCGGCTGGTTTCCTCTGCCAAAAGCTGGCTCTGTCATGCCAATGCAGACCGCCGCTCCAAAATTCTTCCCTGGGGCGCGGGAGAGGAGGTCAGAAAAGTCTCCCCGGTTCAGACCACAGCGGAATTTCTCCGCCATATCCGGAAGGCATGGAACCGAAGTCAGGGAGATGATGCTGAATATTATATGGAAAACCAGATGGTCACCATTACTGTGCCTGCATCCTTTGATGAGGTGGCACGGGATCTGACTCTGGAGGCTGCCTCCCTGGCCGGGCTGGAAAAAGTCACTTTGCTCGAAGAACCCCTTGCCGCGTTTTACAGTTGGCTGATCCGTCACGAAGACAACTGGAGTGCGCATGTGCAGCCCGGTGAGCTGATTCTGGTCTGCGATGTGGGCGGAGGCACCACCGATTTCACCCTCATCACGCTGCGGGAAGTGGAGGGCAGCCCCAGATTTGAACGGATCGCGGTGGGCGATCATCTGATTCTGGGCGGAGACAATATGGATCTGGCACTGGCCCGCCGCGCGGAAAGGCAGATGTCGGACAAACAGAAAAAAATCTCTCTGAGCGGCGACCGGTGGAAATCCCTCTGCCATCAGTGCAGGCAGGCCAAAGAAAGCATTCTGGACGGAGAGGCGCAAAGCCGGAAAATCACCCTGATGGGCAAAGGGAAAAAACTCATAGCCGCCACACTTTCCGCGGAACTGGGCCGTGAAGAGGTCGAACATACCGTACTGGAAGGTTTTTTCCCCATTGTTGAACCCGGAGCCGGGGAACCGGCAGACAAACGCAGGGGCATCACGGAATTTGGTCTGCCCTATGAACCGGAGCCCGCTGTCACCCGTCATCTGGGATGGTTTCTGGAACGGCACAAAGACGATGTGCAGAAAGTGCTGGGAAGAGAAAATCCTTTTCCGGATCTTATCCTGTTTAACGGAGGCTCTCTGAAATCCGCTGTGATACAGGAGCGGATCAGGGAGGCTGTCCGGCACTGGTTCCGATGCACAGACACAACTCTTCCGCGGGTGCTGGAAAATCCCGAACCGGATTTGGCAGTGGCTCTGGGTTCGGCCTATTACGGACTGGTCAAAATCGGACAGGGTGTCCGGGTGGGCAGCGGCAGCCCCCGATCCTATTATCTGGGTGTTGCCATGCCGGGCGCAGAAACCGGAAAAACATATGCGGTCTGTCTGGTGGAACGGGGTCTGGATGAGGGAACCCGTATCCGGCTCAAAGACAGGGAATTTGAGGTGCTGACCAACCAGCCGGTCAGTTTTGATCTGTACAGTTCCAGTTTCCGATCCGGGGATCACTGCGGTGATCTGGTGGAAATCGACGAATCCCTTACCATGCTTTCCCCGGTGCAGACCATGGTGCAGTTTGGGAAAAAAATGGACAAAACACAGATACCTGTCCGAATTGAAGCCGATTACACGGAAATGGGCACACTTTCCATCTGGTGCTGCTCTGCTGTCAGCGATCACCGCTGGCGTCTGCAGTTTCATCTGCGCGGCTCTGATTCCGCATCCCAAGTCAGGGATGAGGATATTTTTGATGAATCTGTGGTGAAAAGCGTGTGTCAGAAAGTCCGGGATGCATTCACGGACAGCAGCGATGATCGGCGTCTGGAAACTCTGGTAAAAGACATTTCCGCGGACATTGACCGTCCCAAAGAAAAATGGCCGTTGGGACTCATCCGTTCTCTGGCTGATGAGATGCTCAGTCTGATAGCATCACGGAATGTGAAAAGCAGTGTGGAAAGCCGATGGCTGAATCTGACAGGTTTCTGCCTGCGCCCCGGATTCGGACATGGATTTGACGAGCATCGGATTCGCAGACTCTGGAAAATATACAAAAGCGGCCCCTGTTATGCAGGAAATGCCCAGGTGCGCTCTGAATGGTGGATTCTGTGGCGCAGGGTGGCCGGAGGCCTCAGTTCCGGACAGCAGCGCCAGTTCATCCAGGATATCAGTCCCCTCCTGCTGTCCAAAAAAGGAGCAAAAAGCAAACTTTCCCCACAGGAACATATGGAAATATGGATGGCCGCAGCCAATATGGAACAGCTTCTGGTCAAGGACAAAATCAAATGGGGCAGGCAGCTTCTGTCTGAAATGGAAGAGAAAAAAGGCAGACCCCAGTATTTGTGGTCTCTTTCCCGGATCGGCGCGCGGGATCTGCTGTACGGGCCGGTGGATCGGGTGATTCCGGCCAAAGAGGTCGCTGAATGGATCGAAACCCTTCTGGCAAAAGAATGGACAAACCCCAAAGCAGTTGTCCCGGCCCTTGCGCAGATGGGTCGCAGAACAGGAGACCGGATGCGGGATATTCCCCAGACCCTGCGGGAACGGATTATTGAAAAATTCTCAGAATATGATTTTGCCGGGCCCTGGATCAAAATGCTTGCAGAGATCACGCATATGGAAAAACAGGAACAGAATGCGGTTTTCGGTGAATCCCTTCCCGCAGGACTTGTGCTGCGCTCCTGAACAGGACGGAAGAATATTTTCACCTGCAAAAAAACAGCGGAGTCCCAAACGGAAAGTTTGGGAGGCGGTGCGAATTTTGCCAAACTTTCCGTTCGGCACTTCGAGATACAAAAATTCGGAGGAAAATCTTGTGAAGGCAGTCTGCAACCCGGTGGTTCACAAACAAAGGAAAGGAGAGGAATATGAAAAAATTTTTTCGGATGCCGTCAATATGCTGTCTGGCACTGGCAATGTTTTTTTTCAGCGCAGTTTCCGGACAGACGGAGGAGACATCGGATTCCTGGTTTCAGAAAGGGCTGGAGGAGGCGAAACAGGGGCGCTCCGATCAGGCCATAGCACATTACACAAAGGCACTGGAACTCAATCCGCAGAATTCCGCAGCTTATATCAACCGGGGGCTGGCATGGCATCAGAAAAAAGAATATGAAAAAGCCATTGCCGATTATGACAAATCTCTGGATCTGAAATCCGACAATCCGGCAGGATACAACAACCGGGGCTTGGCATGGGTGCAGCAAAAGGAATATGAAAAAGCGGTTGCAGATTACAGCCTGGCCCTGAAACTGGATCCCGGTTTTGCACAGGCATGGTTCAACCGGGGGAATGCCTGGGATGAGAAAGGCGATGCGGAAAAAGCCCTTGCCGATTACAGCCGGGCTGTTGAACTGAAAGAGGATTATGCCAGAGCCTGGTACAACCGGGGCATTATTCTGTTCAACAAAGGGGATCTGGATGCGGCCGTCGCGGATTTCACCAGAGTAATCAAAATTGACAGCAAATTCGCCCAGGCCTGGTACAGCCGGGGCATCGCCTGGTTCAAGAAGGAAGATTTGGATCGGGCCATCGCTGATTTCACCAAGGCCCTGGAAATTGATCCAAACTATGCGGAAGCCTATTACAACCGGGGCATTGCATGGGCTGACAAAGGGGATTATGACAGGGGCATCGCGGATTACAGCAAAGCCATTGAACTCAGTCCCCGCTCAGAATGGATCAAAAAAAGATTCTGAGCACAGGTTTCATCCTCCAAGGGGTTCCGGAATCCCCGGGGGTTTTCGGAAAAGGTTCTTCAAAATGCCGGATTCCGGACTGCGCCGGAATCCGGAAAAATTTTTCGCAAAAATCCTTGAAGAACCGCTTAGTTTGCTGTCCCCCCAAAATCGGAGTCAGCCATCTGCGCAATAGTCTTTTTCAGGCTCTCCTTCCAGTCTTTGGTTTCCACGCCAAAGTTTGCCTGAATCCGGGTGCAGTCCAAAGCGGAATACGCGGGTCTCTGTGCCGGTGTGGGATACTGATCTGTGGTGATGGCATTGACCTGTTTTGTCCGCATGGGAAAATACTGCCGGGCAGTTTCTATGATTTTTTCCGTAAATCCGTGCCATGAAGTAATGCCTTTTCCGCAGTAATGATACGTTCCCCATGAGACATTTTTCCCTGAACCGATTTGCTGTGCAATCCGCAGCAGGGCTTCTGCCAAATCGGCCGCGCAGGTGGGGCAGCCATGCTGATCTGCCACTACGCCAAGTTTCTCTCTTTCCTGTCCCAGCCGAATCATGGTTTTGACAAAATTGTGGCCGTGAACGCCGTACAGCCAGGCAGTGCGGACAATGATATGTTCTTTGCGTCTGTTTCTGACTTCTTCCTCACCCTCAGCTTTGCTTTTTCCATACACCCCCAAAGGCGATACCGGATCGCTTTCCAGATAGGGAGAAGTTTTTTTCCCGTCAAAAACAAAATCCGTGGAGATATGAATCAGGGGTATCTTTGCTGTTTTGCAGAAATCCGCAAGATTGGCAGCTCCGTCTTTGTTCACGGCAAAAGCGGTTTGTGTGTCAGATTCGGATTTGTCCACATTGGTGTACGCTGCCGCGTTGATGAGCAGATCCGGCCGGAAATCCTTTGCGCATTCCGCAATGCTTTCGGGCCGGGTGATATCCAGTTCCGGCAGATCCAGTCCCAGCAGGGTGAAATCCGCACCCTGGCGCATAAGTTCCCAACCCAGTTGTCCTTTTGAACCGACAATCAGTATGTTCATCTTTCTTTCCTCCCCGCAGGAAGCCGATCCGGAGCGCATTGGGCAAGGCGGGGATAGCGGTCTTTTCAGAAATGATGGATGTTCCACAGGCCATTGAATACCGATTTCCGGGTCAAACCAGAGAATGCCTCCCTCGTCATCTGCCGCGTAGAAATCCGAACATTTGTACAGAAAATGTGCAGTTTTGCTGAGTACGCAGAATCCGTGGGCAAATCCTTCGGGAATGAACAACTGCCGGTGATTCTGATCAGACAGTATAACTCCTGTCCATTTGCCAAAGGTTGGGGAACCGGGGCGGATGTCCACAGCCACATCAAAGATTTCCCCGGATACAGCCTGCACCAGCTTGGCCTGGGGATGACGGATCTGGTAATGCAGTCCTCTCAAAGTGCCGCGTACGGAAAAAGAAAGATTGTCCTGCACAAAATGCCGGTCAATGCCGGATTCCCGGTACCGGTTTTCCTGAAAGGTTTCCATGAAAAAACCGCGCGGGTCTTTGAATACACTGGGTTCGATAATCAGAACCTCTTTAAGAGAAGTGGGTATGATGTTCATTGTTTTCCTGCAAACATTGGGTTTGCGCAGTGCAATGTTTTTTAAGCACAAAGAACACAAAGTTTTTCACAGAGGACACAAAATTTTTCTTCGTGCACCTTTGTGCATTCTTTGTGTCCTTTGTGTTTAAAGTTGCACATAGCGTTGGGTTTGTAGATTTCATCTCTTCGGGCGAGGGATTCCAAAGCAGGATCGTTCGCTTTCGGCAAGGAATCAAGAACGGATTTCATCTGCTAACTCTCGTTTTCTTTAGCCAGTTTGATCTTGTTCAGAAGATCAGGGTTCTCCGCAGTGATTGCAGATCTTGAGGATCAACGCAGCAGAACCATGGTATAGCGCCTAACGCTCAGCATAACCGGCAGGGAAGCGACCGAAGTGAGCAACGCTTTTCTGTCCGAGTTCTGTTGTTGTTCTGCAATCATGTATGATTGCTTTTATTTCCCCAATTTGATTCAAAAATTAATTCATCATTTTCATAAACTTCAAATTGATACCAGTCACAAACTTTTTTCAATACATGAATTTCTGAAAAAGATTGAATTAACTCATCTGATGAATCAGCATCAAGTTGATTTCATACTTGCTATCAGAGATATTCCAATTTAAAATAATCAAAATCATCAAATCGAATACAGTATTGATTTGCAGAAGCATGAACATGATTTTCTTTCAATAAGTTAGCCAGCATTTCAGGAGAATATGATGACCCGATAAATCCGAAACATTGAAAGTTATTATTCATATCGTTTAGTTGCAGAACAACAGGGTAAGCGGTGCGCCGATAGGCGCATCCGTTTGATCGACTGATGGTTATGTCATTATCTGCTGTCTTGTTTCTGCTTCCGCTCTTTGAATCGGGATAATGCGTCTTTTAATATCTGATTCTATTCTGCGCTTCATAATCCGCAAGTCATATTCAGACTGAAGATTAAGCCAGAACTGAGCCTCAACTCCGAAATACCGTTCCAGCCTGAGAGCTGTGTCGGCTGTTATTCCCCGCTTTCCGTTCACAATATTGCTTATTCTGTTGGAAGGAACCGCAATATCACGGGCAAGCTGATTTATGCTGATTTTCAGAGGGTTCATGAAATCGTCTCTTAAAATTTCACCCGGAGTGACAGGACACGGAATTATTGGACAGAGAATACCTTCTTCCTGATTATCCCTCATATCTCAGCATTTCCGTCAGATACTGACCATACGCGCTTTTCAGCAGGGCCTGGCCAGCTTTTCCACCTGTGCTGCATCAATATAGCCCTTGCGAAGAGATTTCCTCCACACAGGCAATTTTCAGTCCCTGCCGGGCTTCAATGGTTTCAATATAATCTGATGCCTGCATCAGACTTTCATGGGTTCCGGTATCCAGCCAGGCAATGCCGCGGCTCAGTTTTTCCACCCGGAGATCGCCCATTTTCAGATAGGCCAGATTCACATCCAGATTTCCAGTTCCTCTTGCCGAAGGTTGGAGACCGGCCGCAATGTCAACAACGCGGTTGTCGTAAAAATACAGACCGGTCACAGCGTAATTGGACTTGGGTTTTTCCGGTTTTTCCACAATGTCAAGTGCTTTGCCGGATTTGTCAAAACTGACCACACCGTAACGCTGCGGATCTTTTACCCAGTAACCGAAAACGGTGGCACCGTCTTTTCGGGACACTGCATTGTCCAGCTTGGCTGTCATGCCGTGACCGTAAAAAATATTGTCCCCTCAGAATCAGGCATACGGAATCCTTTCCGATAAACTCCCCGCCCAGGATGAATGCCTGTGCAATGCCTTCAGGAGCGGGCTGTTCCACATAGGCAAAGGAAAGCCCCACTGAGAACCGTCTTCCAGCAGTCTTTTGAAAAGGGGAAGATCATGGGGCGTGGAGATGATCAGAATTTCCCGGATACCGGCCAGCATGAGCACGGAAAGGGGATAATAGATCATGGGTTTGTCATATATGGGCAGGAGCTGTTTGCTCACCACCTTGGTAATGGGATACAGGCGCGTGCCTGAACCGCCTGCCAGAATAATGCCTTTCATGGTACAACCTCTTTCCTAACTGTTTTATTTTTAAAAATATATGGTTATATTCATCCAGCTTTGTCTTTGTATGGCACAAAAAACTGCCAATATTTGGATCAGATATATTTTCTTCTTTCATACTGCAGAAAAGGGGAAAAGGTCAACCGGACTGTTTATCTTAGTTGCATACAAAATATGACATATGGTAAAAAGTCAACAGGAAACGGAGGTGCATGTGAAAAAAAACAGTGTCAGCATTCTTCTCATCCTCTTTGTTCTGCTTTTCGGCATGGCTCTGCGGCTGGCTTTTTTGCAGAAGCAGGTGATTCCCCTGAAGATCAGCGAAACTGTTTCCCTGCCGGAGATCAAATTCCTGTCTGAAAAACAGCGGGAAATGCCGGAGGACGAAAGCCTGTTCCATGCTCTCCGGAAAGCCGGGCTGATTCTGCCTTTGGATGATGACCGTCTGGAGATGAAACCACCGGATCATTTTCTGATTCAGAAGACTGAGAATCCTGACTTGGCAGATACGGAAGAAATGAAAGAGCGGGAAAAACTGCTCAGGGACCTGTACCATTCCCCGCCCGGACATATGATCCGGAATCAGGTGCGGTTATGGAATGAAACCCGTTTTATTGCTGCGGTCCGGGACAACCGGCCCGGAGCCGCGGAGCATCCGGACAGTCAGTGGCAGGTGTATGAAAAAGAAAACCCGGAATGGCAGTTCCCCCGTACCGGAAACCTGGTTCCGGAGAACTTCGGTTATGTGAATCAGGGAATTCTGACTCCCGGATATACGGACTGGCGCACGGCCTTCAGTCTGTCCGAATCTGTGGAATTCCGCAGCAGTGTGGAAGTGCAGAAAGACACGCTTCTCACCGTTCAGGTGATCGGAAAACCTGTACCGCCCCTGCCTTCCAGAGCAGGAAAACCGGAACCCTGCTGTTCTCCCGACATAGAAACATGTACCGCAGATCAGGCCGATGCGTTTCAGATTTCCATTCCCCTGAAAGCCGGTAAGAATCGTCTCTCCATTACAGTTTCCCATCAAAAACAATGAAACCCAGGTGGCCGGTCTGCTGATCCGGGAAGGTAAAGAAGGAAGAAGAACAGAAAACCCGCTTTCACCTGGTTCCGTGCGGAACCGCCGGAAGCTGCCCTGCTTTCCCGACCGGTTACGATTTCCACTGCAAACGGTGTTCTCCTCACGGATAATAAGGGAAAAGCAACAAAGGAATGCCTGGAACTCGGTCTGCTGCCTTTGGTGGGACTGGGAGAAAATACCCGCTTCGGTCTGTGGAATATTCTGTCCCGTTCTTTCGGAACAGGGGAGAATATCACGCTGACCATTGACACCCGCATCCAGAAGGCCGCACAGGATGCTTTGGAAGATAACATCGGGGACTTCTGGCCGAATCCCAAGCAGGATGTTTACGCTGCGCACAGAAAAGCCGCTGTTGTGGTGCTGAATGCGGAAACCGGGGCAATTCTGGCCGCAGCCGGGTATCCCAAACCGCCAATCGGGGTTCATCCCTGGGATCTGGCTTCTTTTGCCAGAGTGTATCCCACGGAAAATCCCATGCAGGTACGGGGATGGCAGGGCGTGGACGGGGATTATACCCCCGGTTCCACATTCAAACCGGTGGTGGCTCTGGCTGCCATAAATGCGGCGGAAAAGGATGAGCGGATTTCCCATTTTCTTAAAGGCTATCCCCCAAGCGGATTTGAAAAAAATACCGGGCTGACATTGGACTGCACGGCTTACGCTCCTGTTGAGGAAAAATGCGTACCTGCCGGAACAGAAGAATCCATTCCCAATTTCAAAAATGCTCCCATCCGGAATTCTTTTTCCAAAAATTCCGGAAACAAATGGGAAAATCTTGTGGGACTCCGTCAGGCTGTCCGGGATTCCGTCAATGTCTGGTTTGTGCGTCTGGCGTTGCTGACGGACGGGGAGAAAGCCGCTGACTATGACAGGGTTATGGATAAGCGGCAGAAAGGACAGCCCGAACCGGGCATTCCGGATTTCCAATTGGTGAAAACCGCCCGTGAACTGGGATTTGGGGGCATAGCAATAGATCTGGCCCGCTCTCCCGAAAGTGTGAAATTTGCTCTGCGGAAAAACACGGGGAAAGAACAAGGAGATGTACTGTTCGGCAATACAGGCAAGGCCACCCTGATGAACGAAAAGCATGGACTCACAAAGATACTGGCTCAGAATTCCATCGGTCAGGGCGTAACGGCCACACCTTTGCAGATGGCCCGCACGGCAGCAGCAATCCGGAAAGGGGAAGTGATGAATCCCTTCCTGATTCAATGGAAAAGAGGAAATGAAAGCCGAATCCCGGAAACTGGAAACCGCTGATCTTTCTCTCCTGCGGGAAGGCATGAAAGCCGTTCCCCAAATCGGCGGAACCGCAGGAGAGACGTTTAAAAACTACCCGGAAATCCGCGACAATGTTTCCGGCAAAACCGGCACGGCCAATATCGGGGAACAAAGGGACTATTTCACCGTGTGGTTTACGGGCTGGAATGAGAAACTGACGGGAAATCCGGACATCCCGCCCCTGGCCTTTGCCTGCATGATTACCCACGCGCACGGCAGCGGAAAAGATACCGGCGGCAGTGCAGCCGCGCCGGTGATTGCGGAGATGCTCCGGCGTCTGAACGGAGGAAATAATGAATAACCGGATTCTCCCCGTCCTCCTGCTGCTTTTCTTTCTTATCGGCGGGATTTCCCTGTTCTGCAATGCTCCGCAGGTAAAAATTCTTGAAAAGATTGAAATCAAAGCCGGTGCCCTGCCAGCGGAATTCATCCTGGGCCGTCAGGAACTGGGGCAGAGCAGAGGGCCGCGATCTGCCGAAGATCATCATCTGAAAATCAGCTTTATTCCCGGAAAACCGAAAAACAGATGGGAAATATGCAACATTGCCAAACACCGCCGGGTGGATGTGCAGACGGATGAGCACCGTACCCTGTTTTTGAAACGGTGGGATTTGCAGAAGGGGGATCGTATCTTTCTTGGGAATGCGGAAATCCGGGTTATTCAGGCTGATACTGTATTGGAGCTGAAGGAAAAAGACCGCATTCTGAAATGGGAAGCCGGGAAACTGCATTTTTATCCCCAGGATGAAATCTGCTCTGAAGAGGGCTGGTCCCTGTGGAAACTTCTGAAACTCCGGCTGCGGGCTTTTCTCATGGAAAATTCTGACCGGTGGAAAAATCAGGAAATCCGTCTTTTTTCCCTGGGCGGCGGTCTGAACCGCCCGGACAGTTGGAAACTGACGGGTGCGCCCATACCGGAAAGCCTGCGGGTGTATCAGTACCGGGGGAAATTCCGTATCGGTCCCGGAAACACGGACACCCCTGTGCATATGGAAAGAAAAGGTCAGTCGCCCCGCCGCTTCAGCCAGATGCCCCTGACTCTGTATGAAAAAAAAGACACTTACCGCCGGATCATTATCGGAAGAACCTATTATGACCTGGAGATTCAGGAACACAGTCTGCAACTCATCCCAACCCGGAACCGGGATGTACAGCCCTGGGAGGCGGACAGCAATCCGGAAGTCCGTTTCGGCAATATCAGTCTTTTTTATAATAAAGAACAGGTGCATATCGGTGAAACGGAATCCTTCTTCCCTCCCGTTCCCCTGAAATACCTGCTTTTTATCCTCTGTATCGGACTGGGAATCACCGCAATGGCCTATCCCCGTGAAAAAGCCGAGCACAGATTTCGGCGCGGT
>JAWKPW010000043.1:0-45564 GCA_041390465.1 Desulfobacterales bacterium
TTTGCAATACAGGAGGCGGATGATGGAAAAGCGGCTGTGGAGATATGGAAGACATGGCATCCGCACCTGATTTGGATGGATATCCGCATGCCGGTAATGGACGGATGCGAGGCCGCACGGAAAATCCGGGAACAGGAAACCCTCAGAACCCCCATTATTGCGCTGAGTGCAAGCATTTTTGAGGATGATCGGAGTATGGTCAAAGCAGCAGGCTGTGATGATTTTCTGCCCAAACCTGTCAACGGCCGGCAGTTGTTTGAGACAATGGCCAAATATCTCGGTGTCCGGTATGTGTATGAGACGTCTGAAACAGCCGGAGCAGAAAAATTCATGGAAAAACTAAACCCGGATTCTTTCAGTGTCCTGTCTGCCGATGTCTGCATGAAACTGAAAAAAGCCGCAGATGAGCTGGATTCGGAAATAATTCGGCGGATCATCGGAGAGATCCGGCTCTCAGACTCCCGGCTGGCAGAGGGTCTTTCCGCACTGGCCGACAGGTATGAATATGAGAAAATTGCAGACATTGTGTCACAGCAGACAGAATCGGACATCTGAAAAACATCTCCGTCTTTGCTGCGGATTGAATCCGGAGCAAAGACGCAAAGATGCACAAGGGTTAAGATGCAGCGGTTTCCTGCGGTTGCACAAACCTCTCCGAAAAACAAAACTGAATCTGACAATACATGCTGTTTTTTTGGCTGATTTGAAAACATCAACATGACATTTGCAGCAGGGAATCATTGATAATGAAAGAAAATGCTTCGGGCACAGCAAATGGTGTGCAGGAAATGATTATGATTGTGGATGACAATCCGCAGAATCTGTACGTTCTGGAAAAGCTGCTGAAAGAAAACAATTACAATGTCAGACCCGCCCTGAACGGGACTGTGGCGCTCAATGCAATGAAATCCATCCGGCCGGATCTGATTCTGCTGGATATCCGGATGCCGGAACCGGACGGCTATGAAGTCTGCCGCAGGATCAAGGCAGAGGAAGGGTTTCAGGACATTCCGGTGATCTTCATCAGCGCGCTGGATGCAGTTGAGGACAAGATCAGGGGGTTCAAAGCCGGAGGGGTTGATTATATTACCAAACCTTTTCAGAAAGAAGAGGTTCTGGCCCGTGTGCGCACCCATCTGACCCTGAAAAGGGCCGAGGCGGTGCTGAGGCGCTCAAATGCGGAACTGGAAAAACTTGTCCGCCAGAGGACAGAGGAGCTGGAAAAAGCAAAAGAAAAAGCGGAAGTTGCAAACAATGCCCGCACAGAGTTTCTTTCCAATGTGAGTCATGAGATCCGAACCCCTCTGAATGCCATTATCGGTTTTTCAACCCTGCTGGATGAAATGGCTGCGGATGAAAATCAGAAAAATCTCCTTAAAATCATTATGGCAGCGGGCAGCAGTCTGCTGCTGATGATCAATGATATTCTGGATCTGGCCAGAATTGAGGCCGGAAAGATGGACATTCACTGCACTCCGACAAATCTCAGCAATGTTTTCAGACAGATTGAACAGATTTTTGCGCCCCGGGCTGCTGAGAAAAAACTGGATATGACATTTTCTGTTTCCGGAAAAATTGCAGAAAGAATTCTCCTTGATGAAATCCGCATGCGGCAGTGCCTTTTCAACATTGTGGGGAATGCAGTGAAATTCACGGAAAAAGGATATGTCCGGGTTTCTGCGGATCTCAGGCCCTCAGCGCATGATGCACAGAAATCCGATTTGCTTATTCGGGTGGAAGACAGCGGGATCGGGATTCCGCCTGAATCCCATGAAAAAATATTTGAGGCATTTCAGCAGCATGACGGAGGAATCACCAGAAAGTTCGGGGGAGCCGGGCTTGGACTGACCATAGCAGCGCGCATGGCTGAAATGATGAACGGAAGTATTTCCCTCAAAAGTGAACCGGGCCAGGGAAGCACATTCACCCTGACATTTTGCGATCTGCCGAATGCAAAAGTGGAATCCGAATCAGGAGAATCCGCGGAAAGGGAAACCGTTTCCCTTGAAAATAAGATTGTTCTGGTGGCAGACGATATTGAATTCAACCGCATCCTGATGAAAGCGCATCTGACAAACTGCGGCACGCAGGTCATTGAGGCGGAAAACGGGGAACAGGCTGTGCATCTGGCAAAAGAGCACAAACCTCATGCCATTTTCATGGACATCGGCATGCCGGTCATGGACGGATATGAGGCTGTCCGGCAGTTGAAAAATGATGAAAAACTGAAGCATATTCCCGTAATTGCCGTAAGCGGTTTTGCTTCTTCCCGGGAAAAAGACAAAGCCCTGGCTGCCGGGTTTGCGGGTTTTCTGGCAAAACCCTATATGAAAGAGGAACTGATCCGGCAGATGAAAGGGATTTTTGCCAATTTTTCAAATAAATTTCAGAAGGTTGGGAAAGAATAAAGACCGGTCTGGATTTGCTTTGTGAAATTTCTTGCAAAATCCGTATACATATGATAAAAAGCGAACGTTCGTTCTACAGTCTTTATTTCTGAATATTCCTCAGTTTTTTACAGGAACAAGAAAAAAAAATTGGATGCAGGATTTTCATAAAAATGCAGGGAGGTGATGCCGGAGCTTGTCAAACCATTTTTTTCTCATTTTTCGGAAAAGGTTTTGATTGTTTTTTTTCAATTATCAGGAGGAAGAGAACAAAGGTCTTGATCATTTTTTTTTAATTATCAGGAGGAGAACAGATGAAGAAATCAGGTATGCTGGCCGGGGTGCTGCTGATCTGCCTGTGCATGGCAGGATTGGCATGGGGGCAGGATAAATCCGGGGATGACAAAATCGCGGATATTACCAAGGAAGTGCTGACAGGGCCCAATGAACTCAACCCGGAAAAAATTCTGGGGCCGGGAAGCATTGGCATTGAAACCAGCCAGGATCTGCTCATGAGTTTCGGCGCGACTGTCCGTTTTGTGCCGACCCAGGAATCCAACTGGGATTTTGGAATGCACAAGGATCTGCCCGGCTTTTTTTACACCGTGCCGGTAAAGGATTTTGCAGGCGGAATGCTCAATGCCGCCAATTCCATTCAGGGAATCTACCAGAGTTCCCTGACCCTCAATGATGCCATCACCAACGGCAGAGGCACAGATGCTGTGATTTCGGCATATGGAGATTATGCCAATTCCTTTTTTACAGCCAATGAGGCCACCCGGATCAATCCCACCCTCAATGCCAATGTCAGCAAACTGGCAGACAGCATGAAACTGATTGACAGCAATGTCAGCAGTGCGGTCAACGGCATTGCCGTTCCCGTGTCCACATCAGTGGCTGATGCGGCAGCGGCAGCAGCAGTGAATGCTGCTTTTACCGCAGGCCCGGCTCTGGATGTCGCCACTGTCACCGGTGCGGCTCTGACAGCGGCCAATACCGCAGCAGGCGCTGTGACAGGAAGTTTTACGGATGCCCAGCAGAAAGCCATTGCCACTGCATCAGGCAATGCTGCCGCGAGTGCGGCTGCCGCGGCTGCTGCCACCACAGCAGCCGGTGCTGTAAAAATGGCCTATCAGCAGGCTGCCCTGGCCGGACTGGATGTAACCAATCCTGCTGTGCAGGCACAGATCAAGGCAAACGCAACGGATGCTGCTGTTGCGGCAGCCAAAACCTCAGCCGTAAATTCCGCGGCCAACGCGGCTTCGGATGCGGCCAAAGCTGCGGTAATCGGTGCGGCAGTCACCTCCCCCAATGCAAGCCTGGGAGGCGCCAATCTGATTCAGGTTTCAGATTCCCTGGCAGCCACTCTTGCCAAGAGTGTGAACAAAGATCCCAATGCCACAGCATCGGATCTCACCGGCGGTCAGACCTATCTGACGGTACTGAAAGCCAAGGCTGATGCCTTCAGACCCTATTATCTTGCCAACACCTTTCTGCGGGTGCATTCCAATGAAAGCGGATCTGTGGATGACGGTTACATCCGGAATGAAACCAAGATGTATTTCAATGCCATGCCCAAGGACAGAAAATGGAGTTTTTACGCTGCACTGGAATTTGACCGCCC
Source organism: Desulfobacterales bacterium (assembly GCA_041390465.1). Lineage (GTDB taxonomy): Bacteria > Desulfobacterota > Desulfobacteria > Desulfobacterales > Desulfococcaceae > JAABRU01. The sequence continues at coordinate 4,012 of JAWKPW010000043.1, forward strand.
CATTGACACGGACACGGTTGACAACCGCGGCGGTCGCGGAGATGCCGGAAGCGATTTTGGTCTGGAACGCCTCAACGCCAGCATTGAGCTTGTGGAAGGTCTGAGACTGCATGGCGGATGGGACACTTGGGGACTGGATGTGATTGAGGCAGCTTCCATGGTGTACGGAGATGACAATGCGGGATTCTGGATCAAAGGGGATTATGATTCCATTGATTTCTCCCTTGCCTGGCAGAAACTCAAGGAAAATGATTTTCAGAACAGCAGTGCGGATCTCGACAATGCCACAGATGCAGACCGGGATCTGATTGCCGGATATGTGGATTATTATTTCCGTGAAAAAGACAAGGTAAGATTTTTCGCAGGGCTGGATCGGATCCGGCAGGTTCAGACCAATGACTTCACCGGTTATCTGGCAGCACAGGCAGGACTGCAGGATTATGCAGGTATCTACGGCAACAACGGTGTTGCAGGTGCAAAAGCCTCTTCCCCGGATACCAACGCATATACTATTGGCGGATACTATCTTGGAAATATAGGCAATATTGTTGAAGTCATGTTTGAGGGAGCCTACAAATTCGGTTCCGCAGATGATACCGGGCTGGAAGGCGTGTTCAACGGCGTGGATACGATTCAGTATGATGATTTTGACATATCCTCTTTTGCCCTGGCTGCGGATGTGGCCTTTGAACTCAGGGACACAGTGGGCTGGCTCAGTTTCAAACCCCATATCGGATTCATGTACACCTCGGGTGATGATGATCCCGAAGATGATGAGCTCAGCGGTTTCACCGGCATCACCAATGCACAGCGTTTTTCCTCCATGTGGGGCGGTGAAAACACCATCATCGGGGACAACAGCATGGTTCTGGGAACAGCCATTTACGGGTATGTTCCGGAACTGTACGGAAACGGCACACCTGTATTTGTCGGCGGTGTGCAGAACTTTGCGGGCATCGGCAGCGGCCGCGGGGACAACCCCGGTCTGACCATGATCAGCGCGGGCATCACTGTCCGTCCCAAAATTTTCCTCATCTACCGCACCAATGTCAACGCGTTCTGGTGGAATGAGGATTTTTATGTGGCCGATATGGTCAATCCGGTTGTTTTTGATGAAACATCAGGTGCACTGAAAAAAGGGAAATACAGTCTGGTGGAAGGCGGTTATGTGGGAACCGAATGGGACAATGAAATCACCCTGGCCCTGAGCAAAAACATGTTTGTCAAAGGCCAGCTTTCCTTTTTCTTCCCCGGCAGCGGGGTTGAGGATGTAACCACAGCACTTTCCGGCGGAACAGAGAGCAGTGATACTGCCATGCGTCTGGCTTCGGAACTGATCTGGAATTTCTGATACCTGTTCCGGATGTTCATTTGCTGAGCGGTTACTGAGGCGATTTCCGGAAAAGAACATCCCTCAGATTTGATAACTTTTCAAAAAATGTCAAATCTTTCAGATGACTGAACAGGGATATTCATTTTCATAAGTTGCCAAAGTATTTATAAAAAAGGGAGCGGTCTGTGCCGCTCCCTTTTTTGCAGCACCAAGACAGGCACACACTGCCCGTATTTCAGAATTCCCACACTGCCCCCTTTTTATTCCCCTCTTTCAAGACGAATACCGATTCTCCATTGATTTAGGGTCTGTTGACATTTCATACCAATTCTGCATTGAAACCATGCTTATCCGATTCCGAAGTGCCGAAATGAAATGAAACGGAATTTTGGCCCGGTTTCCGAATCCTTTCAGTTTCCCCGGCTTTCAGTTCGGGACTCCTCCGCCCCTGACTTAAAGGCAGGCACTGCATAAATTCAATGATGATTTGGTATCAGATCAGCCGGCGGGAATGAAAATTTGACAACTTTCAAAAAGTTGTCAAATCTTGGAGGAACAGATCAGACAGGTTCATCCCGATGGGATCACTTCCTTCAAATTCAGCAGGTTGCAGAAATATCAACAGAACCTGATACAGTTTGCACCTGATCCGGAGGAATGCAAAAATTAAGCGGAGCGGTTTTTTGCACAGACAGAACTGCGGAAAAAGTGACAGTTATACCAATTCTCCTTTGAAACCAAGCTTTTTTGACCGCAAAGGACACGAAGATGGCACAAATGTCACAATAAATTGAAAGCACCGTATAAAATCGGCATTGCCTTCCGCAAAGTATGGTTTCAATGGCGAATTGGTATCATACCGATTCCCTATTGAAAAGATACTTATAAGCAGGAAAAAAAGAGGTTTTCGTGTGTTCAAAAAACGTGGTGCATCGGCGAACTGAACGGGGAGTTCCTCTGCCGGATGGAGGATCTGCCTGATCTTTATGCCGAACCCTGCAATCCGGAGGAGCCGCAGATATGCTTCGATGAAAAACCGTATCAGCTCACCGATTATGTTACCGTACCTCTGCCGCCGGAACTGCTAACCCAACAATATTTTTGTCGGGTTAGGATTCACCAATCCGAGTTCTGAAAAAATTCGAATATCAGTTCTGAATCAGAACAGAACCTGAAAATCTCGCAATGAACTCAGCATCACTCCAGCCGGGACACCAGTCAGAAGCCGTATCCCCCATTTTTTCAATCAGTTCCGGCGGTGCGGATTCAATTTTCTCCCCGGCCCATTCCGGCGGACTGCCGAAGCGGGATTCCATCATCTTCCGGAAAAACGGATTTCCCCTTTGTGCAGTCCCTGCTACTGATCGCCCAGTTGATGTATCTCTGTCAATGAAATCTCCGCGATATCCTCCCCATATCCGACTGTTCCAGGATTTCCCAAATGTCGCGCCATCAAAATGCTTTGCCCGCACAACATACCGGAGAATCACCTCGATCGTATTTCAGTGCGGTTTTCCAGTCCGCAATATCATTGAACAAAGAAAGGAATTTCCGGCAGTTTATGACGGTCAGGTCGGGGAAAATATGTTTGGCCACCATCAGCACACTTCTTTCCGCGAACCTTCCCCAGTTTCCTCATCCGGCAGATGAGAGAATATCATACACCCGGAACCGGAATGCCGGGATATACGTTCTCAGGGGACAATCCTCTCTCAATCCGGTAAGCGATTCAAAACTGTCCGGAATATTCCACCGGCTTCTTCCGTGGTAAAAGACCATCGGGAACACGGGCGGAAATGTTTTTGACCGGGGATTCTGCCTGAAATGCATTTCCCCCAGACGGACAATATACCGCAGCAGTTGGAATCCGGTCAGCGGGTCGGGAAAGCTTTTGTGCTCGAAAAGCAGGTATAAATACAGCCGCATGTCCCGGAACCGGACTGTATAGGTGATGTCGGAGTAATGCTCCCGCAGTTCTTTGTCCACGAAACTGTCCTTGACAATTTCAAGGGTATCCAGACGGAGCTGACTGCGTATTTCCTCCGGCAGATAGGTTTCCAGAAAACCGCTGGCAATCTCCCGGCGGGAAAATGTTTCCCGGAAAAAACGGTCATGGATGTTTGTCATGTTTTCTGTCATTATGATGGAAATATACAGCACAATGACTGCTGATTCAATCTTTTCCTTTGCTGCCCGGTATATGACAGCGCAAATTTCCTGCAAATGGGAAGAAAATTCATTAAGCTGCACAGAATTCCGGCAGGTCGCCCCGTGATCTTCTCTGAACTGGATTGACAGACTTCATCCCACCGTTTAAAACTCCATCCGCCAACTGACCAGCAAAGCAAATCCCGGCTCTTTCAGCTCAATCCCCCGTGATGCGGACAGATAATTCCGGTAATCCCTGTCAAACAGGTTGTTGATGCCGATCATGATGTCATGGCGGGTCTGCGCAAGCGGAAAGCGGTATCCTGCCCGCAGGTTGACGATGGCCCATGCCTCACTGCTTTCCGTATTGTCCGGGACATCGTGCTGAGCTGCGGCCCATTGGGTTTCAGCGGACGCCCAGAATCTTTCATCCGCATCATCATAACGGCATCCCAAAAGACCGCTCAAAGGCGGGATGGATGGCAAATATTCGTCTTCCGATGTGTTTTTGCCACAGGTATAGGCCAGATTGCCGTAAAAAGACCACCGGGGATGGAAAAACCATTCCGCTTCGGCTTCCGCGCCCATAATCCGGGCCTCATCCACATTTTCCATCTGAAGCACTGCATCACTGACAATCTCTTCGGTAATCAGATCCTCCAGAAAATTGGCATAAAGAGAAGTGCTGAAACGAAGCTCCGGAGTCTTGGCATGAAGACCGTATTCAAAAAACAGGGAGCGTTCCGGGTCCAGATCCGGATTGCCGTAAAGGCTTGCACCGCTGCTCAGGCTGATATGCTTGAAACGGTCCATCGGATCCAGGGCGGTACCGGAGCGGTCAGAAACGTCATGGACCATACAGGATCAATCTTCCAGGTAAAGGCCCACTATCGCGCTCAACTCGGATCGCTCTGGTCTTCGCCTTCCCGTTTCCCTTCCCGTTTCAGTGCAGGTACAATTGTATCAGACGGATGATGATCAGTTATTACAGATCATCGCTTTTGGCACGGATATAATCAAAACGGGCTCCGATGTTCAGGGTGAAATGCTCGCTGAGGGCCGAGTCATCCTCGGCAAAAACTCCGGCGGACAACTGGCTGACATTGCCCAGGGAAAGGAGTCCACACCGGTCTGGCCGCTCACGAATCGCCGAATCCGTTCGGTGTTGTCAATCTTCCACTGCCAGATGTCCAGACCCGTGACCAAGGTATGATTTTCCGGTGTCAGGGTGTTGAACCATTTCATGCCCCAGGTCTGGTGATCCGCTCCCGGAGCCAGTTCCTGCACAGGCCCGCCGGAAGGTATCAATGCGCACCCGTACGCTGAATCTCCTAATGCAGATCCAGTTTAGATTTCTGCAAAAGCGGTCCCTGCACAACCAGGCTGTGGCTCAGACTGAGCGGGGCACTGCCGGTGCGAGGATAGGTGACATCCGGCCCGACCGGAAGCGAGGTGCCCTGACCCGGAATGCCCACATTCCGAGCTTCCGTGAAATGGGCCTGCGACTCGCTTGCATTCTGCGGGATTCACTGTAGCCATGTCCAGAATTCCTGAACGATCCCGGAACTATTGTTGGGGATGTCTTCCCCGTCCCCGGCTTTATAACTGTCTCTGTCCCGGCCTCCGCGGATACGCCCATCCAGTGCTCCGGGCCATAGGATGTGACATCGACAGCAGTCCGCCCACTTTGGGATTGCTGATATAAGTGCCGGAGGAACCCTCCCATCCGGGGCTTTGGCTGAAATCTCCTTTTTGTGATGATGTTGATCTTTACCGCCGATGGTTCCGGAACCGTACAGTTCGCTTACCGGCCCTTTGAGCCTCAATTGCGCTGAATATCCGATGGATTCACAAGCCCGAGACGCCCGTTGATGTCTGTGGCTGTGTTGACACGGAAGCCGTTGAGCAGAACCGCGACCCGGTTGCGATTCAGGCCCCGGATGGCAATATCCGCGCCCCAGGGCGAATCCAGAGATTTTTCCACGCCCGGAATGTGCGCCATTGCATCAACCGCACCGATGGGGGATATTTCAAAAAGGCTTTCCTCATCACGGTTCCCACTCCGCCCGGTGTCTGGGATACAGGCTTTTCAATGCCCCTTGCGGTAACAATCAGGGGATCCAGTGTGGTGACATCGCCCATTGCAGAAGATGTGCGGAGTATGGCTGCCAGTGTCAGGGCTGTTATCAGGAAATGCGTCTGTTTCATAATATTTTTCCTTAATTAGGTAAAATTCCGGAAAAAGGGCTGGGTGTAGACTGCGAATCCGGTTTCCGGATTCAGCGCTATGCGCTCAAACAGAAAGAAGTTTCTGTTCCCGGAAAACGGAACACCCTGTGCAAGTTCTGTTATTTCATCAATGCATGGCTGGCCACAGGCACAGCGGTATCCGGGCAATGCTTTTCCGGATATGGGAGATAATGGCCTGCTTGGAATCACGGCATCCATCGGAAAACCATCAGCAGAACCAGATCCGGGTTCGGAAAAGCCCGGATCAAAGCGGTTTTCTGCTTCATTCCACCGGAAATCTGATGGGGATACAGGTTTTCCCGCGCCACAAGCCAGTCCGGTAACGACCAACCAGTCCCGGTACTGCTCCCGAAGCCTGTCATCAAGGGGAATCCTTTGAGTTTCAGGGGATAACGGATGTTTTTCCGCCACGCTTTTATACCAGAAAAGCCCGGTTCCTGAAACACGGTGCACCGGCATCGGGCTTTTATTTCAAACCTGCCGCTGAAATCTGTGTCCAATCCGGATAAGATATGGAGCAGGGTGGTTTTCCGGCTCCGGAAGGCGCACCAAGCAGACGAGCCGTTCGCCGGGGTGGAGAAGAGCTGAGATCCGGATGGTGCCGCTTTTTTTATGGTATTTGCTCAGATGGTCAACGCTTATCATCCGCACCTTCCCGGATAAAGGTATTTTGAAAACACAGGCCAAAAACAGGGACACCAACACCTGAAAGCAGACAATGAGCAGCAGGATCACCGAGGGATATAGAAAAAACCGCTTTCATGTTAAAATAAATCCGAGGACATTGAATAAGATACCCCATACCGTTCTCACAGGCCAAAAACTCCCCCAGCAGGACAATCTTGAGGACATGACTAGACCCAGAATGGTGTTGGCCTGGGGTGGGGACAAGCAAAGGCAGATACAGATCTGGATGACATGGTACCGGGTGCCGCTGAAAGAGCGGATTACATTTTCATGCGGGGATCTTTTTCCTTAAGTGCATTGGCCGTGTTCCTGGCGATGAGCGGTGTGGTCAGGAAAACAGTAGAACTGGACCGGAACCACGCTGCCCATGCCGAAGGCTATCAGAAAAACAATCCCCAGCACCAGACCCGGCAGGACCTGAAACAGCACCATGAGCGTTTCGTCCAGGTCCGGATGTTCAGCACAAATGCCAGCACGCCGATAAGTGTTCCCAACGACAGGGACAGGACAAAGCCGGAGGCCAGACGGGGAGAGTTGCCTTCCAGATGGAGAACAAACTGCTGATCTCAGAGAGTTCCCAGATTCAGGATCTGTGGGCAGAAGCTGTGTAATCCGCAAAGCACAGGGGAGCCCCAGACCAGGCAGCAGAGTGCTGCGCCCTATAGCCAGCAAGTTGTCTTTAATCGGTGATAAAAAAAGTGTCAAACGGTTCATGGGATTGTGCCTTATGGGAATTGGACGAATCAAGAGGATACCCGATGGTGCGGTAATACGCATTGACAACCTGCACAGCGCCTTTCCCCGGAGCATATTGAAACCGGGTCCGTCAGAGATGCTTTCCAGCAGATCAGGAAGGCAGTTGTGCCCCGGTTTCGGAAGACTCAACGCCCTCGGGTCCCGGATTGTCCGTATGACAGCGTTCAGAACATCTGTGTGCGGATCAGAGAGCGGTGCTCATCTTGCCCATTGCTGTTGGACAAAGATTCCCACCTGGGGGTATCCGCTATTTGTTTTTGTGCAGGTATCCCATTGATCCGCATGGGCAAAGGCGATCTGTCCGGTTCCCCCTGCCAGAAGCGCTGGGATACAAAGGGTTCAGGCAGGGCTGCCGCGCGGTTTTCCCTGGCGGGAAACGGTGCAGAGTGGCTGAAAACGGGGCGTATTCAATGGGAATCTCCTGTCCCCAGGCCAGCACCTCCTGCTCCATGAGGAAAACGGGTCACTTCCTGAATGGGCCTTTAAAGGGAGCAACACCGGGAATGCCCCTGAAGCTGCGAAAATTCCGCACCGGTCTGTCGGTCATCAGAAAAGTGAGGCCGGGACATGGAGACGCGATCATCCGCACAGGAACGCCCTGTTCAAACAGTTTCACCCCCGCAGAAAGACCTGTGCACAGGAGGGGCACATCCGCGCAGAACAGGGCATGTGCCTTGGAATGATTCTCAAACCACTGGATGGCAAGCTGCGGAATCTCCCGGACCAAGCACCAGCAAAGTGATCCGGGCGTGGCCAGTGCCTGCGGATCTGCGCGTCTGCCATGAACAGCCGGGGCACACCGACATCAACGCAAACAACCGGAACCATGACACTCTTCATTCAGGCCCGCTCCTCGATTTCCTGCCAGATTTCCTTCATGGTATGGCGCACCATCCGTTTTCGGTCGCTGTAAGAGGTATACAGCAGATGGTGGGACTTGTATTGCGGCTTTTCCAGGTGATCTGGCCGCCAAGCTGCTGCACTGCATGGGATTGTTGTGGGACTGGCGCACAGGGCATTCCCAGTCAATGGCATACAGCCCTTCCTGGCGCTTGCTCCGAAGCCTGATGAGATGCTTGCTCCGGGGCTGGCCTCCGCCGCTTGCGCATCCTGGGGCAGGCCATCACCTCCACAAAATGATAAGAGGCTTCTCCGGATCGGACCGCCTCAATCAGCTTTCCGGCCGCTTTCAGGGTATGGACCACTAACCGCACGAACCAGGCCCCCTTTTGTCCCAGATCAATTTCCGCTTCTTTCAGAAATTCATTTCATGGTTCTTGTAGAGATCCACTTCCTCCGCTCTTTACCGGTGACCACCTTGTGAACCGTGCCGCAGAATAGCCTCCGCGACCCCGCCTGTGGCCCCGAAAATCACGGCTGCCCCGGGCGTAATCGCCCCATCAGGGGATTGTCAAAGGGGTGGATGACGGTTGAGCAGTCTGATTCCTTCCCGTTTGAGCAGTCGAACCGACTCGCGTGGTCGGCACCACATCCACATCCGGCCCGTAGGCATGGCTGAGCATCGGGGCGTTTGGCCTCCCAACACCGCGGTGCAGGGCGCGGTGGGGTGCATCTTCTGGGGATCAATATTCATTTTTCAGCCAGATAGGTTTGGCCAGAACGAAGCATTGCTGGGAGCGGGTGGTGGAGATATGCCCGGTGATTTCCGGGTGATGTTTTTCTGCAAAATTGACCCAGGCCGGGCAACAGGAGGTAAACAAAGGCAGAGTTCCGCCGTGTTTGATGCGATGGAGCAGTTCACCTTCTTCCGCCACCACATCACGGTAAAGTGGTGTCCAGCACCACATCGCCCAGATGTTTTAAGGCTGTGACAATCTGCCCTTCCAGATTGGCGCCTGCCGGTGCGCCCGGTCCCTCGCCCCTGGCTGTGCGGGATGGCTGGTGCAAACTGAACCACAGTAACGGTTTCCGGATCATAGAGATAATCCAGGGCTGTTTCAATGTCATTTTTTCCGCCAGCGCGCCCACCGAACCAGACCAGGATGCACTGACCGCAACTGATGCAGTCTGATCCGGCAGACAGCCCCCGTCCCACACACTGATTTCCGTTTCCAGTCCTTTTCCTTAATGACCCAGAGCATCCACACCCTGGATTTCCCTGCACACGGTTACGCACCGGGAACCAGCGGATGCATTTGCTCATGTCACCACTGCCGAGATGAAGGTCATCCTTTGTCCAGCGTTCATAAATAGGGATAATGGTAACGGGTCTGCTGAAGCCCTAGAACTGGGCCACATCCTGCGGCTCATGGTGCCGTGGCGGATGCAGCTTGCACAGTCCTGGTTGGCGGATCATAACAACATTTACCTGAAGCCGCTGCATCGCCGCACCTGCGGGTCCGGGTCAGCGGTCATGCCCTCTTCCATGGGGGTGGTGCAGGCCGTCACAATGTGGCGTTCGGGCTGTTTTTCCGTTTGATGTCCACCAGACGGACCGGCAGGTGCCGGGCGTGTGGTGCAGATCCGCCATTTCATGGAGGGTGGGGATAAAATGCCCGTATCCTTGGCAATGCTCAGAACCGTTTCGTTTTCCCCGAATGTCACTTCCTGATTGTTGATATATCCGATCATCAGGATCTCCTTATTGTTCGGTGATAACAGAATAAACCCGAGTAACATACCAGCGGTGCGCTTCGTGATAGGCGCCGTCTAAGAGATGGGTTTTCCACCTCCTCAAACATTTTTTTGCGGACTTCCGGATCCAGTTCTCTGACCTTGACCCGGTATTCATGTTTGACCGGAATGCGAACGCCCGATGCGATCATGGGCTGGACATATCGGCCACAAAGCGGCTCATCCGGTCTTCCGGATAAAAGCGGACTCTCCCGTGGCTGAGATAATCATCAATGCCGGGCAGCCTGCGCCCTGGGCATGGCCTGAACCAGGGTGGCCGGGCCGGTAACGCGAAGTCCGCCAAACGCAGATACCCCTTTTCGGGTGGTCATGAGCGAATCATCCGGACTTCAATGGTGCTATTGCTGAATGCGACCCCGTCGTCCGGGGCAGCAAAACCGTGCGCCACCTGCTGACCGATGGCAGGCACCACGCCGTCGGTTTCCAGGACAGACTCAGACCCTTCTGGCTGGCGACTTACTCAGCCGGCCCGCTCACCATCCGGCTCGCCCAGACCATCCGGATCAGTTCCACACCGGTCACTTTGCCGTTTTCCGAAAGAATCCGGGTGGGATGGCTCAGAAAGTGAAAAATGACGCCCTCTTTTTCAACCGCTTCAATCTCCTCATGGTCGGCAGGCATTTCATCTCTGGTTCGACGATACACCAGATGAACTTCCGGAACCCCCATGCGCAGCGCCGATCGGACGCAGTCCATGGCCACATTGCCGCCGCCCACCACCACCATTTTTTCCCCCAACTGCATGGGAATTCCCTTGTCAATATAATCGTGGTTGATGCGGAGCAGAAAATCCACGCCAAAGGCATAGCCTTCCAGATCCGGATCTTCGCCGATGGCCTGCATGGTTTTCCCCTTATGGGTGCCGATTCCCAGAAATACGGCCTTATACCCGTTGTTAAACAGGCTTTTGAGGGTAAAGTGACGTCCCATCATCCGGTTGTAAAAAATCTGGCCGCCCAAGGTTTCAATAATGCTGACTTCCTGGCTTAATACGGCCTTGGGCAGGCGGTATTCCGGAATGCCGGTGGCTGCCATGCCCCCGGGGACCGCCTTTGCTTCGTATATGTCCACCGGATACCCCCTGAGCAGCAGATGGTAGGCTGCCGAAATGCCGGCCGGGCCGGTTCCGATGACAGCCACCTTCAGATCCGGATCTTTTTTGTCGGAAACCCGGTAACTTGAAAACCATTCATTGGTGACATGGCGCTCATGATCGGCAACAAAGCGTTTGAGGATCTTGATCCCCACAGCCTCGTCCACCTGGGTCCGGCGGCAGGCCATCTCACAGAACCGCACACAGACCCGGCCGCAGGTGGCTGCCATGGGATATTTTTTCAGGATGATCCCCAGCGAATGGGTAAACTTGCCGTCCTTGACATAGTCAATATACCGGGGCACATCCACCTTGGACGGACATGCCTCAATGCAGGGGGCTGTGACATAGGTTGTGCAGGGCTGCCGGTCTGTCCATGCCCCGCCAGAGATTTGCCCTTCCATTTCCTCCCTGAAATATCGAAGCATCTCCAAAAGCGCCACAGTCGCTGTCTGCCCCAGACCGCACAGAGACGTGGATTTCACCTGTTCGGCAATGGTCTGAATCTCGTCCAGCATCCCGCTATCCCCCATGCCCTGGGCCAGGAGTTGAAGTTTGGAGACAATAATCTGGGTTCCCACCCGGCAGGGCGTGCATTTGCCGCAGGATTCCCTGGCCACCCGTTCCATATACTGCATGGCTGCGTCCAGAAGATTGACATTCTTCTCAAAAATAAAAAAACCGTGACCTCCGAAAAACGCCTTGATGGGGTTTCCCGGATTGAATTCGTCAAAATCGGTGAATTCAGGGTGTTCTTCAATTTCAAACACCTTTTTGTGCCGATTGTCGATCACACGGTTATCCCATGCTCCGAAAATGACTTTTGCCATATCTGCTCCCCTTCTGGTCTGTCAGCTTGTGAGCCGAATTAAAACAACTGATTCCAATTGGTTAATCATGTTACGCAACATCGTCATACCAGAGAAAGCCGGTATCCGGAACTGGCTGAAAATACTGGATTCCGGCTTACGCCGGAATGACGGACAGAGAACGTAACCTCCTGATTTTTCTAATGGCTGCATAACATCAGTGACCAGCCCTTTCAAGGTTTGAAAAATAAGCCTTTAAAATCAAATTGTTACAGTCAGACTTTTCTGATGCTGTCTGCCGGTGGCTGTCACGGCCTGCTGCAAAAAACGCCGGACATTGCGGAGCTGCGCTGGCCGGCCTGTTACTCACCTTGAAAGGGCTGCATCAGTGACTTATATAAAATATCTTGCCGATTTTGGTCATCGGAGATTTAAGCAGGAAAAAGCAATGGCCGTGCCAAAATTCGGGACAGGTTTAAAAAAAGTATTTAACACTTTGGAATTTTGTTTAAAATGAATAAAACTGGGCAGGACGGACACGGGATTCACAAAAAAAGCGTGTCAGCATTTTTTACAGTCTGTAAGAGTCCTTCAAAAAAAGCATGTTCCAAATTTCTTGCAAATATGAAGGAAATTATATCCTGCTGAAACCCTGAGGGTTTTCAAAACCCTCAGGGTTTATCCGGTCAGGCTGGATTAGTCCGCAGGCCGTAACCCATCAACATTATGCAGTTTTCCCGGGTTACGCTTCCCTGACCCTGCCTGCGGTTCATGTGTCAGGTTCTGTTGACATTTTGAATTTGCCATATATTTTGACGTCCATGAAAACATTGTCAGGAGACGGTCAGTGGCTGAGGATATCGGCTTTTCTGAGGAACGGGCCGGGTGTTTATGGGGGAAATGAGTCAGAAATCCTACTGTTTGCTGAAGCTGTGCTTTGGATCATGCGCAGCGGCGCACAGCGGGGGCCTCTTCCCGCTGAGCACGGACTTTGGAACACTGCAGGCCCTTTTCCCGGCGGAGCGGCAAAGGTGTGCGGGAGCGGGGCTTTTCCTTCTGCTCCGGGGATCCGGATATGGAATTTATGCGCCCTGACAGCACTGCGGTCAGGGCGCATCCCAGGGCCGCCGGAGCGGTGAAAAAGCACGGCGGGCCGGAGAGGCAGGCATTGGGACGGAGCCGGGGCGGTTTCAGCACCAAAGTTCATATCTCCCCGGATGGTCTGGGAAATCCGCTCAGGTTCATTCTGACACCGGGGCAGAGCCGCGATATTGCGCAGCCTGAGGCTCTGACATCCGGTTTTCAGCCGGGTGCAGTCCCTGCCCACAGAGGATACGGCAGAGGTTCGTACCTGCAGTATCTGCGGGAGCGCGGAATTGAGCCGGTCATCCCTCCGCGTTCCTGCCGGGAAAACCCGCAGGATTATGACCGGCATCTGTATAAGGAGCGGCATCCTGTTGAATGTTTTATAAATAAAATTAAACATGTTCGGCGTATTTTCTTCCGGTTTGACAAACTGGCCGGACGGTATCTGCCGTTTCTCCACTTTGCCGGTGCACTCATATGACTGAGGTGAAATGTCAACAGAACCTAAAAAGAACATTCAATGGTTCGGCAATTTTCTGCCGAACCATTGCCAACGCGGAAAGTATTATACCAATTCTCCATTGAAATCATATTCTGCGGAAGGCAGTGCCGATTCGCCGCCGATTTTATGCAGTGATATAAATTTGCTGTGATCTTTGTGCCCTCTTCGTGTTCTTTGCGGTCAAAAAAAAGCATGGTTTCAATGGAGAATCGGTATCATACCGATTCTCCATTGAAACCATGCTTTGCAGAAGGCAATACGGCAATTCGCCGTCGATTTTGGGTGATTTCCGGAAAAGAACATCCCGCAGATCCGGAATTCTTTCAAAGCTGCATAAGCTTCCAGTTTGTGCTGCTTCAGACACGAGCTGGAAGTTTATGATGGGGATATTCTTTTCCGGAAATCACCTTGTACAGTGATGCAGGTTTGCCGTGATACCAATTCTCGATTGAGTTGATACTGTCATCAGATGATCCGGAGGCGTGCAAAAATTAAGCGGAGAGGTTTTTTGCACAGACAGAACCAGAGAAACCGGATTTTTCCAAAAAATCCGGTTTCTGCAAGGCACAGATCGGGGTTGGCATTTTGATTGCGGCGGGCAAAGAAGAGATGGCATGGTATTTCATCAATCACCTGAAACCCGTTCCTATTACCAAACTGCCTGAAAATTTTTTCATTTTCCGGAAGGTATGCTGCAATCAGTGAATTCCGGATTTGGCGAATGATACGGAACAGGAATAATTTCCTGATTTCTGAAATGGCTGTGCAGGATCAGTGAATTCCCTGTTCTGCCACTTTGGAAACCACATACCGGTATTTGCCGGATGCATCTCTGGGAATGCTGTCGCACATTTCAATTTGCACATTGACTTCCTGGCCCATGCGTTTTCTGAAACCGGCCACAATGCGCTCATTGCCGTCCGCGGGATACAGATTTTCATGTATTTTCAGCAGAACTGAAATATCATCCCTGTCATTCTGGATGATTTTGAATTCATCCACTCCCTCTATATTTCTGACCACATAGATGATGGAAAGAGCGTGCTGCCATCTGCCATCAGGTGTGACAATGAAATCCGTTGTCCGCCCCAGGATATTCTTCATGGTGCTCAAACCCCTGCCGCATTTGCATCTGCCTTCACCGGGCTGGGCCACATCACCGGTACGGTAACGGATAAAGGGCATTCCCCACGCATCCAGATGGGTGATGACAATTTCGCCATCCTCTCCGGGGCTTGCAGATTTTCCGTCTTTGAGGAACTCCAGTACGTAATTCGGGTCCATGACGTGATAATTCCCCTCCCGGCATTCATGGCTGATGAACCCGCCTTCCCTGCTGCCATAGGAATCCACCACCGGTTTTCCGCCGAAAAACGCGCTGACAACCTCCCGCTGATGATCATACAGCACTTCAGCCGCGCTGAAGATCATTTTCACCCCGATGTTGTCGAGCCGGAAATTCTGCTTTTTTGCCATTTCACAGAACAGGGTGATGGTGCTGGGATAACCGAAAACGCATTTGGGCCTGAATTTCCGAAATTTTTCAACCATGTCCGGAATCTGCTGCGGGGAAATCTCAAAAGCGCTGATGAGCAGATTGTTGACCAGCAGATCCCGCAGATCTTTTATTCTGTCCTGTTTGGTGATTTCCAGCGGAGAACCCCATAAATAAAGTTCCTTATCGCCAACATCAATATCCCACCATCTGTGGGTCATGGCACGCGCTGCCAGATCATATGCCTGTCTGCGTCTGTCATAATAAAATATCAGGGGCTGGCCCGAAGAGCCTCCGGTATTGTAACGGGTGAGTCCGCCGGGGCAGTCTTTCCACTGCATCCGGTCAAGATTCTGCCGGATTTCAGCTTTGTCCAGAAGCGGGATTTTCCGGAAATCCTCATAATCCCGCATCTGTTTCGGATCAAAACCGGCCTTTGCAAACCGCTCTCTGTAGAACGGAATCTGCTCTTTCGCGTGGACAAGCAGTTGTCTGAGTTTGTCAAAACGCAGGGTTTCCAGTTCGTTTGGAGAGGCCCATTGCAGTGTTTCCAGTTCCCTGAGACAGGAAAAGGTCTTCCTTCCCAGGAGTTTTTCATGAAGCGGAAACACTATGTGTTTTACCAGTTTTTCGTGCATGGCGGATTTTCCTTTCCCTGTTGATACGCTTATTTTCAAACAGTTAATGCTGTTTCATATGCTTTCTGCAAAGTTGATATGGGAATAAAAAGTCGTAAGGGATCGGACAGACTGATAAATCCGAATTTTTCATAGAAACGCTTTGCATTCTGATTTTTTGCATCAACAAAAAATCCTGTAATTCCCAAATGATCAGCTATCAGAAGAATTCGTTCCATTGCATTGAGCATCATAACCGTTCCATATTTTTTGCGCTGATGCGACAAGTCAACCGCCAGCCGGGCAAGCTTTGCAGCAGGAATGATGACTGGATACTGTTTGCCATATTTTCCCGGAAGCTGCCCGGAATGGACTTC
This sequence comes from Desulfobacterales bacterium, assembly GCA_041390465.1. Classification (GTDB taxonomy): domain Bacteria; phylum Desulfobacterota; class Desulfobacteria; order Desulfobacterales; family Desulfococcaceae; genus JAABRU01. The sequence continues at coordinate 19,820 of JAWKPW010000043.1, forward strand.
ACATGCTGTCAGTGAGTAAAAACCCAGTATTTTATGCGGATCTGACTGATCCAGCAGAACAAAAGTCCTGGATATTCCTTTCCTGATATGCTGCCGTGCTGTTTTTTTGCAAAAAAACATTCAATACGGATTCACCGCAGTCAAAAGATTTTCTGTCATGGTTTTGGGTCAGCAATTCAATTTTCAGCATTGTACCGTCATATTTTTGGAGATTCTTATGGCTTCAATCAGTTTTTCTGAAGGTTCAGGCGGATTGTCAATATATTGAAAAAATTTTTCTGAATCTGTTCCGGACAGCTTTATTATCCGTTCCTGCTCAATAATCAGCCTGGCTTTTTCATAAGCAGACTGAATCAGAAAATGATGCAATGATTCTCCCCGGATTTCAGATGCGGCTTCCAGCGCGTGATAAATATGGATTGGAATTTCAGCGGAAATCTGCTCAATTTTTTCTGTATCCGGTATCATCTCTTCTCCTTTCATTTCTGTTAATTGATCAACTCCCTTGAAAAACAGTGTGATTTCTGATTTGATCTTGTGCATCTTATTGAATATATTCAGGCGTCATGCAGTCGGTTTTCAGGCAGTTGATACTGCACAGACCAATTTGTGCAGTGCACTATTTAAATCTGCAAAAATCAATAGATCATAATTCAACTGCGCAACTTCTGTACATTTTTGAATTCAGTTTCTGCTTGGAAGCACCAAAATCGAATAACCGTATTCCAGCAAAATATCGGCAGACTTTTCACTCACCCAGTCCATCAGTTCAAATTCACGGTCTTCATCGTCCGGAGCCGTGATATTAATCCATAAGTCACGGGGATCTTCCGGACTTGGCGTGATATTAATCAATTGAATTTCAGGAAATTTTGATTTGACAGACTGAAAAAAATCATCTGCCAGTTGCTGCTGTTTAAAATTTGTCATGATGCCGCGTCCTTTTCAACTGCTCTTACAAATTCTTCTGTTTTTTTCAGTTGGCGTAATGCCACCTTTTGACTGAGCAGTTCTCTTTTGTAATCTGCACGGTTTCTTACAGCCTGTAAATCCGGCAAACAGGATTTCAATCGCCCCGGAAAAATTTTTTTCTTATGAATCATTTCCCCATTAAAACTTGCCTGAACCCAACTGTGTTCGTTTTTGTCACTTGTAATGCCATATTCGCAAGTATGGCACTGGTGATTTGAAATGCTGCATAATATGACCGGTTTGCGGAAGCATTAAACAAGCGCTGATCGAACAAAATCTGAGATGCTTTCAAATTTTCTTTCGCTTTCTGAAAAAACTCAGAATTCATATCTGATGGCCCTGTTATGGATTGAAAAATTCATACAAACTCCCTGTGCCACAATCCAAGCATCATCAGGCCCCACAGCGGCGTGGCAAAATCCTGTTTTCCTCCCTGATGCCGGTTCCACAGATCTTTCACATAATCTGTATGAAAATACTCTTTTAAAACAGAATGGGAAGAAAAAAGTGTGTCTGCGGCAAATTCTTTCAGCTCTCCCCGCATCCATGCAGCCAGGGGAATGCTGAAGCCCTGTTTTTTCCGGTAAAGAATATCCGCAGGAAGCCGTTTTTCATTCATTTTCTTAAAGATATACTTGGATTCCCGTCCATTGAGTTTCAGCCGCGAAGGAAGCTGTCCGGCAAATTCCATGAGTTTGTGATCCAGTATGGGGGAGCGGACTTCCAGAGAATGCGCCATGCTCATCCGATCCACCTTGACCAGAATGTCCTCTGTCATATAGGTTTTGATGTCAACATACTGCGCGCGGGTGGTGACATCCGGATTTTGGTTTTTCTGAAAATGGGGGCCAAGCACGTCAAATGCGCTGAAATCTCTGACCTGGGCTGCCAGTTCCGGCCGGTAGAGCCGGGTTTTCATTTCCGGCAGAAAATAGAAGGACATATTGCGGAAATAGGCTTCTTCAAAAGAACAGGACAGGCTGCACAGAAATTTTTTCAGGCGCAGGGCACGGGGCAGGGTGTCCACCTGAGGCCAGATTTCTGAAAGGGGTTTTATGATATGCTGACGGACAGACAGCGGAATTCTGTCGCGGATACCCGCTTCCACCCGGTTCATGTAATAGCGGTTGACATATCCGGCAAAGGTTTCATCCCCTCCGTCTCCGGAGAGGGCAACCGTGACTTTGCGCCGCGCCATCTGCGAAACATAATAGGTGGGAATGGCGGAAGCATCGGCAAAAGGTTCATCCAGATGCCATACAATTTTTTCCAGCACAGACAGAGCATCCGGTTTGACAACAAATTCCGTATGATCAGTATGATACTGTTTGGCCACCATGCGGGCATAGGCCAGTTCATCAAATTTCTTTTCTGAAAAACCGATGGAAGCGGTTTTGACCGGTTCCTTTCCCATAAGCAGAGACATGGAGGCCACAACCGCAGAGGAATCCACGCCCCCGCTTAAAAAAGCACCCAGCGGGACATCACTCATCAGACGCAGTTTCACAGACTCATCAAATATGGCTTTCAGCTCTTCCGCGACGGTATTCTCGTCTTCCGGGTCTGTGGAATGGTTCATATCCAGTTCCCAGTAAGGCCGGATGGAAAATTTTTCCGATGTGCAGACCGCAAGATGGGCAGGCGGAAGTTTGCGGATATGCCGGAATATGCTCATGGGTGAAGGCACATAGCCGAAACTGAGATAGGCATCCAGCGCATGAAAATCCATTTCTTTGGGGATTCCGGGAATTGCGGTAAGGGCTTTGAGTTCGGAAGCAAAAATCAGGCAGTTTTGGTCACAGAAATAATACAGCGGTTTTTTCCCCACCCGATCCCGCAGCAGAATCAGTTTCTGCTTTCTGGCATCCCACAGGGCAATGGCAAACATGCCCCGCAGTTTTTCCGCAAAGGATTCTCCCCACTGTTCATAAGCATAAATAATGCTTTCTGTGTCACTTCGGGTACGGAAACGGAAACCTTTTGCTTCCAGAATCTTTTTGAGTTCCAGAAAATTGTAGATTTCTCCGTTGAACACCACCTGTATGGAACCATCCGCATTGGACATGGGCTGTTTTCCTGCTTCCAAATCTATAATGCTGAGACGGCGATGTCCCAGACCAATGCAGGTATCTGTGTGAATGCCTTCTCCGTCCGGGCCGCGATGGAGCATCATGCTGTTCATGGTTTCCACATGATTTCTTTCCACAGGCTGGCTGTCTCTGTGATATATTCCGCAGATTCCGCACATAATCCGCTCTCTTTTCCTTTGGCGTTAAGGATTGTTTACTGATTTCTTTCTTTGAATATCCTGTCCAGTTCGCTTTTGAGAAAACCGCTCAGATACATATATCCTTCCTGATTGAGATGCTCTCCGTCCGTGACGGAATATTCCCGGATCAGTTGTCCTTTTTCATCTGAAAGAGCCTTGTGAAAATCTATGTAAAACAGACGGTTTTCCTCACAGTATTTCTGCACCAGAGTATTGAACTGTGCAATGGCTTTGTTTTCCCCGGCTTTGTGTTTTGCGGAATATGTCAGCATTTTCAGATGGGGAAGCAGAAAACGGGGCGCACCGGAGGCAGAGTGCTCAGAATGGGAACAATATTGTTCTGCCGGGCAATCTCTGCTATTTCTTTGATAATTCTGAAATTTTCCTCAATCACAGGCTCCGGGGCACGGCCCTGTCTCACCGCTGTGACAAGATTGCAGAACCCGGCATTGATGATTACAAAATCCGCGCCCGCACGGATAACGGTTTCCTCAAACCGTTTGAGTGTATCTGTCATGGTTTCTTCCACGCCGGATCGGTTGGCAATATGATAAGGAAAATCTGCGGGAAAAAACCAGTACCGGGGCAGATTCCCTCCGACAAAAACACCCAGATTTTCAATATTGGCAGAATGGAGATCCGCAGAGGAAACCAGCCGAACCCCCTCATTGGGAAAGGATGCGTCAATATAACGGACAACCTCCCGGTAATGCAGCATTTTATCGAAAATAAAAAGGGAAATCACATTGCATCCGATGGAAATCAGCAGAACAAACAATATTTTTTGTCAGTTTTTTTCATCAGCAGAACATACCGGTTATTAAAATGTTGACATAAAATTGCTGTCCCGTGCGCGGGGCTGTGTCTGTTTCCAAATCAGACACAGTGAACTGGTATGAAATGAAAAAAAATGTCTTATGCCGATTCTCCATTGATTTCATGCAATGCTTTCTGCACAGCCGAAAGTTTTCGGGCATTCAAAAAAACCGGATTTTTCGGAAAAATCCGGTTTTTCTGAGGAACCGGCAGAAGATATTAGACCTCTTTCAAAAGTCATTTTCTCTTGTTTTCAATTCAAAATTATAAATACCCGCGATCAACTTGAATCTTAACTCAAATCTTTTTCTTCTGTTTCTGTATTTATCTGAAAGTATTTTAAAAATTTTAATTTTACCGATAACATGTTCTGTAAAAACCCTCTGACGTGACAGCTTTTTATTATTCCGCTTATCTTTCCGGGAAAGCGGATTTTTTTTGCTGCTTTTTTTGGGTAAAAGGCTGTTTTTATGGATTTTGTCAATACCAGGATATCCGCTGTCCGCCCTGATGACGATTTTTTCAGCAATCTTCAGTCTGCTTTCCTTAAAAATTCTGAAATCATGCCGCCTGCCCTTCGCGAAATTCAATGCCGGTATTTCAAGTGTTTCTGCATTCACAGCAGCCTGAGTCTTCAGGGTATGTCTTTTTTTTTGCCTGAACAATAAAATTTCTGTCTTTTTTCAGGACGCTGTATCGGACTCTCAGTGGCATCGGCAGGCACAGCTTCGATTTCAGTGTCATTCTTTGCCATTTTTTTTCTGTCAGGCAGTCTGAAATCATCTGATATAACGAGTATATCTTCTGTCTTTTTTATCAGTTTATGACAATTGGACTCGCTCATTCCGTAATCAGCACCAAGATGGAAATACGTCCTGTATTCCCTGTTGTATTCGAGCGTCATCAGAACCTGATCCTCATAACTCAGTTTCAGCGGACGTCCGGATATTTTTTTTCTTTCATTCTCATATGTTACAACAGCTTCAACCATTTTCCGGAATGTCGTCTTTCTGACACCTGTCAGCCGTTTGAAATGCTCATCACTTCTGTCTTTTATTTCATCATATTTGCTCATTTTTTATTTTTACATCATTTCCTGTTTAAATGTCAACAGTTACTTTTGAAAGAGGTCTATTGCACAACTTCAACAGCGATTTGGCATTAAACATCCGGATGAAGAAAAGAAATGAAAGGACTTTACAGGAAGATGGGATATAAATCAAGATATTTGCAGGGACAGTCTGAAAAAAACTGTCCCTGCAGAAAGGAATGTTTGGGGAAATGAGGAAAAGAGAAAATTTAACAATCAGCTATTGTTGAATTTTCCCATCATCTGTCACCTGCATCCGGATAACGGAAAGTTCATGCGCACCGATATCCCATATCCCTTTGCGTTCCTGACCGCCGATATCTGCCGTAAACAGGGATGAGAGATCTTTGCCCGCATCCGCGGCACAGGACCCCGGCAGTATGCGAAGATCCGGATCTTTGGGCACAGAGGCAAACTGAATATCCTCCAACGTTTTATTCCTCTGTGAACTGCTTCCCAAAGCAGAGCTGTCTGAGGACAGATTGTTATAAAAATAGGCAGAATCAAATCTGGCAAAACAGGGATTCCTTCCGGATTTTTTATAACAGAGATTGTTGACAATTTCCAGATGCTCATGTGTGCCATGACCGTCCATGCCTTTGAAATCTCCTGCGAACCAGAAAGAATTGCTGTAAATTCTGTGGAAAAATCTTGCATTGGAGGGGCCGCAGTCTATGGCGCCGTAATCCCCTGATCTGGCCGTATCATTTATAAAAAAGTTGTTATAAACGCTTGCGGCCTGATAATCTCCCAGGAAAAGATGCCTGTAGCGACCGTTGAGTGCAATATTGTTCCGGAATACGCAGTAACGTCCGCCTCCGTTCCATTTTCCCAGAATAATCTGGGACCCATTGTCCATAAGATTGAAAATGATTCCCTCAATCACAGTGCAGTCTGCATTGACAGAAATATCATCCCTCACATTCACGGCAAAACCGGTATATTTTCCCGCTTCTTTCACTTTTGCCGTATGCCGTTCGGATTTGGGTGCATAGATCCTGACATAAAAATCCCTGCTGCTTTTCCATCCCCCAATCACAGGACTGTCAGAGAGTCCGTCCGGCCAGTCGTTGTAGCATTCAGCCACGGCAATTTTCTTGGCACAGACAAGATCTCCTTGTCGCATCCGAGCTCTGCAAAATCAATGCCGCCCATCTGCCTGCCAGGCTGAAAGAGATTCATAACAGTTTTCATATCCGGAACAGTTTTTGCGAATAAGACTTACATGCTCCGATGGAAGCGGTTCAGGACTTTCCTCATCCGTCACGGTAATGTAATTCTCCCGTATTTTTTTGTCATTCCCGTTTCCATTGCCCACTGTCAGGGAAACCGTGTAAGTTCCTTTGGCGCTGTATGTGTGTTCCGGATGCTGCCGGTCGGAATCCACTGTTCCGTCATTGTCAAAATCCCAGGCCCATGAAATCGGACTGTTGAGGGATTTGTCTGCAAATTTAACCGTAAGGGGCGCTTTCCCCCCTGTTTTGTCGGAAGTGAAATCAGCAACAGGCGGTGTTGCAGGAAGCCCCGGTTCTGAAACAGTGATATGGCCGGTCAGTGTTTTTTTGTCATTTCCGTACGGGTTGCCCACTGTCAGAGAAACCGTGTAAGTTCCTTTGGCGCTGTATGTGTGTTCCGGATGCTGCCGGTCGGAATCCACTGTTCCGTCATTGTCAAAATCCCAGGCCCATGAAGTCGGACTGTTGAGGGATTTGTCTGCAAATTTAACCGTAAGGGGCGCTTCTCCCGCTGTTTTGTCTGAAGTGAAATCAGCAACAGGCGGCTCTCCGGTTTGCGCCTCAGACAGCTCATCTGCACCTGCATCCCAAAGCCCTGTCCGGTTTTGACCGTCCACATCCTCTTTGAAGACAGATGACAAATCCGCTCCGCTGTCAAGTGCCGCAGAACCTGGCTGCAAGTGAAGATCCGCACTTCCTTTGGCAACAGAGACAAAGCGGATGTCATTGAGGGATTTGCCTGTCTGTGAGCTGCTTCCGGATGCCGAGCTGTCCGAGGAAATATTGTTCCGGAAATATGCGGCATCAAATTTTGCAAAACAGGGAACTGAACCTGCTGCTTTCAGACAGACATTGCCGGCTATCTCCAAACGGGCATTGGCAGAATTGCCGTCCACAGCTCCAAAGTCTCCGGCAGAATAGAAAGAATTGCTGTAAATTCTGTGGAAATACTGGGCATTGGAAGGCCCGCAGTCTATGATGCCGTAGCCACTTTGTCTGCCTGTGTCGTTTATCATAAAATTGTTGTACACAGTTGCTGCCTGATAATCTCCCAGTCCAAGATGTCTGTACCGGCCGTTATACGTGATATTGTTCCGGAATACACAGTAACGCCCGCCACCGTTCCACTGACCCAAAATGATCTGTCTTCCATTATCCAGAAGATGAAAAACAATGCCGTCAATAACGGTATAATCTGCTTTGACATACATATCCCCCGCGCTCAGATTGATGCCGAAACCGGTGTATGTCCCGTTTTCCAGTATCTTTCCCTTATGCCGTTCGGATTTCGGGGTATATATCCGGATATAGTGCTCCGCGTCTGTTTTCCATCCTTCAATCACCGGGCTGTCATTGAGCCCCTGGGGCCAGTCATTGTGGCATTCTGCCACAGCAATTTTGTTTGCGCAAACCAGATCCCCTTGTGCACATCCAAGACTTCCGAAATCAATCCCCCCGAAATCCGCCTCCCAGGCTGACAGGGAAGTATAGCAGTTTGCATACCCTGTGCAGTCTTTTCTTATGACACTGATGTGTTCTGACAGGGTGGGATCCGGAACCGTGCCGCCGCCTGCGGCAACATGAATGTAATCTCCCACTGTCTTTTGATCACTGCCATACTGGCTGGTCACAGCAAGAGCCACCGCGTAAGTTCCGGCTGCCGTGTATGTATGCTCCGGATTTTTCAGATTTGCGTCAATGGTTCCGTCATTGTCAAAATCCCAGGCCCATGATGTCGGACTGTGCAAAGATTTGTCTGTAAACCGCACTGTGAGCGGAGCGGTTCCGGAAGTTTTGTCTGCGGTGAAATCTGCAACCGGAGGCTCCTCATCCGCGCCGGCAGCGGATTTGACAGTAATTGTCAGACTGGCTGCGGCAGATGCGGAAGCAGCATCCTGAACCCGGACAGCAAAGGAAAAGGTTCCTGTTTCACCCGGGGTTCCGGAGATGACAGCGTCTGAGGGATTCAGTGTCAAACCCTCCGGCAGGCTGCCTGAAATCACCGTGCAGGTATAAGGTGCGGTTCCACCTGAAACAGACAGGGCATGGCTGTATGCCGAACCTTCTGTGCCATCCGGAAGAGAGGAACTGAAAATCCGCAGACCTCCCTGCTGAAGCTGCCATTCCGTGAACAGATATATCTGGTTGGTCCGTGCTATCCATCCGTGAATTTTGGTTCTGCTTTCCGGATATTTTCCATCAATAAAACTCAGGCGCGCACGGCTGTCCGGGTTGATATAACCGTCTGTTCCATAGGTTTTTCCCTCTTTGTCATAGTAAAAAATCGAATCCCTGAAACATTTTCTGGCCCAGTCCATATATTCTGTTTTGTCTGTCAGACGGTATGCGTAGGCAAAGAGATCTGCCCAGAAAAAGGTGTTGACAGGCTCTGCTGAATAATATTCTTTTTTTGTGTAAAAATCTGAAGCATTCGGATCCAAAGCTGCCAGTCCGGCTGAACCGTCCGGATCATTTTTATGCCAAATCCAGGTGCTCAGCACAGGCATGTACTCGCCCTTGGCATTGTAAGCCCCGCCGAACAGAAAAGAATCCTTGGTGAAGTCAGCCATTCGGATCAGCAGTTGCCGCAAGTCCGGATCCTGTGTTTCATAATGAATACTGATCATGGCCTCAATCGCATACATCCACATTACCGTTGACTGACTGGCATCGCTGACGCTGTTCTCATCCCCGGATCCGAAATACCCTTTCCCGCCCGCAGCCTGTTCCCGGACAAGCAGCCTGTTTTTGGCAATATTTTTGGCAACCCGGAGATATTCGGCATTTCCGCTGACCCGGTACAAATTGACAAGATTCAGTATGGGCCAGGTCTCCATTCTGGTTTCATACTGGGCCGGTCTTTTCACATCCGCATCAAAAAGTCCGCCGGTTCCATAATGGTTGAGTGCGGCTTTGCCGTTTTCTTCGGCAGCCTCCCATGCCTTCCTGTCTCCGGTAAGCAGATAATACAGCACAGATCCCCCGTTCCATGTATGGCTGAAAAGGATACCTTGGAGGGATGATCCGGATGCAGCACCGGATCGCCATGTCCGCTGGATTCATAAAAGGCCATATGGCTGATCCATTTGTAATTCCCGGATCTTTCCCCATGATACTGATCAATGTCATATCTGTGTCTGACCATTTCTGTTCCGCGTCAAAAAACATTCTTTTGCCGGTTCTCAGATAGTGCAGCAGCATGGACCAGGGCCAGTCATAATGAAGGGCGCAGGGCGCCTGACCGGACCAGAGCAAGTCTCCGAAATTCATCCAGTTGAAAAATCTGTTCTGTCTTGCGAATTCCCAGTAAGGGGAACTGGCGGTCTTCAGAGTCAAGAGGGTCATGCCGTTTTCAGAATCCGCAGCATACACCATGGCCCGATGATGCTTTTCAAAGCGCTGCATGGCCTCGCTGATTTCCGGGTTCTGTGAGGACAGATTTGCAGGGCTGATCATGCCCAGAGCCCCGGTTTGGGCATACCACTCAGACGGAGCCAGGGCCATAAGCGGGGATTCCAGAGATTGGGACATCTGTTTTGTTTTTGTGTCATAATTCCCGCTGTAAAACCGGAAAGCCATCTCATATGTCTTGTGGCGGCCCGCATCAAAAAGATAGACTCCCCCCTCTTTTCCGGCCTCCCGGCAGTACATGTCAAACTGTGAACCTGAAAAATCTGCTGAACTGCAATAGGGATAGTATCCCTCTTCAGGCCACAGGCCGATGGCAATTTCTTCGGAGCTGACAGCAAGCTTTTTCGGAAAATTCTGCCAGAAATGACGCATGGCAAATCCGATTCCCCCGTTTTTCCCCCTTACGTCAATCCATCCGGGATTTGTCTTCCCTTCCGAGAGAATCTCATTGTTTTTTTTGCTCACATAAAAGATGCCGTCCGAAAATTTCGGTTCCAGGGTATCTGCGTTGCTGTCTGTCAGATTTTCATGCCAGTCTTGGTAAAGTGTGAACACATCCGGGGCATTCAACTGTGCTGCGGCATCTTCGGAATGAACTTCTGTGCCGGCACCTGTGGCAGTTTTCAGAACCAGGCGGATGCTGTCAAAATAAACCGCCTGGACAGGCGCAAAATTCTGTTCCGGATTTGTCCTTCCGTTTGAACCGTTGTTTTCAATGGTAAAAAAAATCTTCACATAATCCGCATTGTCAAAAAAATGCATTCTGCAGTTGTAATAAAAAAAGGAATTTGTGTAGGGCTGATCAAAACCGGCCTGATGAACGGAAGGGGCAAACCGGGAACCATCCGCAGATTTCAGAACCCCTCTGATTTTGATGACAGCTCTCAGGGGCCCCTGTTCTTCCACAATGATCTCTTCAGGTTTTTCCAGAAGCGCAGTGAACTGTTTTCCGGATTTGTCTGTAAGAACAATGCCGCCTTTGCCGGGCTGTGACACAATTTCATCATCTGTCTGCCCGTCATTGTCCCTGTCGATCCACACATAGTCAAAAAGATTGAACCAGTTTTTTGATATTTGAAATCTGGCCTTTCCTGTGGAGACTGTGATTTTGTCCGAAGCGTTCTGCAGAGAAAGACTTGAGGATGAGGCATTGCCGGCTGAAGCATTTTTCAGGTAATAGGTGTCCGTACTGTTTGCAGGTATATCTGCCTGAAAGTCAAGCAAAACCCATTTTATCGGCTTTGCAGCGTCATCAGGGGTTCCATTCCATCTGGACAACACCGCAAACTGGGCAGGAACTGCGGATCCCTGGCTGTCGGTAACTGTCAGATCGTCAATGGAAAGAATATTGGCCTCTTTCGGCAGAGGGATGCCTGATGTCACAGGGGCAGCAAGTCTGCTGATTCCCGCATTTTCTGAAACTGAGAGGGAGGTCAGAGAATAGGCAGTTTCAGCACACACAGAGAGGCAAAAAAACACGCATAAAAGAAAAAAACAGCCTGTTTTGCTTTCCGGAAAAAAGCTGAATATTCGTACCATAAGTATCCTCCGTTTTGAAAAATGATTAATAAAATCGGATAATTATATGAAATTCACAAGATTGTGCATTCCGTATTTATCCATAATGCGGAACAGAGGATATATGATTGCAGGAATTAATCAATGGGATGAACTGTGTATTTTGCAAGTAGGAATATCCTACTCCGGAGGCACTGGTCTCAAAAAAAGCGGCGGGAGGTCACTTTTTCAGTTTGGACAGAAGATTGCCCCCGAACATTGCGAGTGTTCCCTTCATATCTCGGAGATTCAGCGTATCATCCGCATAACAAAACAGGCCGCAAAGGGTTTTCACCACTTTCGCCCCTGCGGATTCAGCCGGATAATCCAGGGGGGTCAGACGGTTTTTCATTGTGAACCAGAGATATTTCAGCAGTGCTGTTTTGCTTGATACGGTAATGTTTTTCAGTTTTCTGTGTGTATTTCCCGGTATGCCGTAAGCAGCCAGGGCCAGTGCAGGTTCATCATAGGCACAGGGATACACTTTTGCCGTGGTTCCGCCAAGCCGGTTGTTGATTTCCAGAAACCAGTTTTTTCCTGTTTTCGGATCAAACAGAAATTCAAAATGATAGTTTCCCACCAGATCAAAAAATTCCGTAAAGTCAATACACTGCTTTTGCAGAGTTTTCGGAATGTCAACCGGCTGTATGGTCAGGGTGACGCCTTCAAATTTCCTGTCCACCAGAAAACCCTGCAATCCGATGGTATTGCCCGTAAGCGTGCGGGTTCCGTGAACCACAAGATTGGGAAGGTTCATAAAAGGCTGGGCAATGATCGGTTTTCTGATTTCATCAAAATGACGCAGATATTTTTCCAAGTGCTCAGGAGAAGGAACAATATGAACCTTGAACGGGGGCATGATGCCGCCGGGAACACTGGGCCGCAGGCACAGGGGAAAAAAGGAGGAAGCAATATCCGGCAACTTGCTGTTGTTATCCAGCAGCCATGTGGGAAGCAACTCCATTCCTGTCAGTTTTGCAACTTCAATCTGCTTCTGCTTGGAAAGAATCTGATGGAAAACAGAATTTTCCGCAAGCCATACAGCAGTCTCCGGGGGAAGCATCTGACGATGATCATTGATCCAGCAGGAGATTTTCTCATTGATGGAAATGATGCCGCTGGCTTTAAAGTTTTTCAGAAAATGGCTGATGATCTGAATGCCTTCTTCTGTGTGCAGTTTTTTCGGGGCAAGCGTTTCCCATCCGTATAAATGTCTGGACGCAGGTTTAGCCTCTTTTTCGGAACGGATGCAGATCATTCCCGGCTCCCATCCCTGCCTTCCCCAACTGCGGATGCAGGCCAGCGCGGGCGGACTGAATGTGCTTACAATAACCGGTCTGAGTTTGTCGGTCATACCCTGTATTTCCGTAAAAACCCTGAAGGTTTTGAAGACCCCTGGGGTTTGGTTTGATTGGTAATTTTTTTTCTTAACGTCTGCAAATCATATCTTTAGAATGCAGGGCAAGCAGTTTCTGAAAATGTGCTTCCAACTGTTTTATGGATTTTTCCCATGTCCAGTTTTCCAGTATATACTCCCGGCAGTTTTTTGACAGACGCGCATACAGTTCCTTGTCTTCCAGCAGACGCATGATGGCATCCGCAAGTTGCTGATCATCCCTGTCCACCAGCAAGCCGGTTTTACCATGAATCACCGTTTCTCTGACACCGCCCTCCCGGATACCGATAACCGGAGTGCCGCAGGCCATGCTTTCCAGCGGCACCAGTCCCAGCGGCTCCATGAGCGGAACAAAAACCGTTGCCATCGCGTCAGAATACAGGCGGACCAGTTGGCTGTCATGAATATTTTCAAAAAATAAGATAGTTACATTTTTTCTTTTCCCAGATATACCAGTTCCTCATATATTCTGGGCTGTCTGCGTCCGGCCACAATCACCAGATACGGTCTTTTCTCCCGCGGGATCAAAGCAATGGCACGGACAATATCTTTGAATCCCTTGTTCTCCTCAATTCCGCCCACAGACAGAAGAAAATTTTTCCTTATGCTGCTGTCAGGTTTGAAGGCATTGCTGTCTATTCCCGGATAAACCACTTTTGCGAGTATGCTGTAAACCTTGTAAATGTATTCCCGTGTATAACAGGAATTTGTCAGAACCAGATCGGCATGACGGGTATTGGTTCTGCTGATACGGCCCAAAAGCATATCATCCGCATACTGCAGAAAGGCGGACAGTTTTTTGTACATTTTCACAAAAGTTGATTTTCCCTGTGCAGAAAATATATCCCCATAAAACAGGGCTGGCTCAAAAGCCTCCCGTTTGGGATGATGAAGATACAAAACAGAGGGAATATCTGTAAATCTGAAGTGATAGGATGCTCGCAGCAGATTGCAGACATCAAAAAAGGCCATATCATATCCCCGCTGATTCATATCGGCTGACATCTGCCGGGAGACCTTTTTGAGTTTTCTGAGATAGAGCAATTTTTTGAAAAAATTGAGAATCACAGAAAAAAGCCAAGGCTGCACCCTCCATTCTCTGTACTGCTCCAACTCATAGGTGTAAACCTGAGCGGCACAGTCGCGGAAAGGAAATTTTTTCAAAGGGGTTCCGGACAGGTGATACATATCAATGGATATGTTTTTTTCGGAAAGTCTTTTGACAAATTCAAAAAAAACCCGTCTGGCTCCGCTTCCGTCCATGGAATTGGTGTAACATGCAATTTTCATCATTCTGTTTGATTTTGAATACTGGATAACGGTTTGTCATGGATAAAATTTTCCATGTTCTGAAAAAAACGCTCCATCACCTGATCAAGGGAATCAGCCGAGTAATAGGCACTGAAACTGCTTATCAGCAAATTGGGCAGCCTGTAAAACCGGCTGTTTTTGGGAAGCGGTTTTTCATCCTGAAAAACATCCATGCATGCGCCCCGGATTGTCGAATTTTTCAGGGCATGATACAGAGCATCCTCATCCACAACCGCACCCCGGCAGATATTGACAAGACAGGCAGAGGGTTTCATCCTTTTCAGTTCCTCTGTTCCGATAAGGTGGTAAGTCTTTTCTGTCAGGGGGACAGCCAGCACCACATAATCGGCAGCAGAAAGCAGATCCGGAAGATTTTCCGGAACAAGGACTTTGTCCGCGACATCCGTATTTGTTGGCTTCCGTTTGATTGCAATTACTTGCATACCAAGAGACTTGCCAAGTCTTGCGATTTCAGTGCCAATGCTGCCCAGTCCGACAATTCCCAGGCATTTCCCCCTGATCGGTTCCGAGGGCAGGGATTTCCATATTCTGTCTTTGCTTTGCAGCACATGCCGGGGAATGTTTTTTGCCAAAGCAAAAATCACACCCATTGTAAATTCGGCAATGCGCTGACTGTGTACGCCTTCGGAACTGCTCAGCAGGGTGCCGTCCGGAAGAGCGGGGATTCTGTCCACACCTGTGGTGACAGAATGAATCCAGTGCGGATTTGCCTGACTGACCAGTTCTGCTCCGGTTTCTTTTTCCATTCCGGGCGGAAAAAGAAGAACATTGTGCCTTCCGGATTCTGAATCCGGCGGATTCGCCCAGACAATTTTCTGTGCATCTGCCATCGGATCCAAATACTCTGCCACCGGCCTGTATAAGGAATGTGGAAGAAATCGCCGGAAAAGACCTCTGATTTTCCGGGCAGCAGGATATTTTTCCTCCACGGAAAAAACTGTGTTCTTCGCCTCCGGTGATATGGTGGCAATTCTGTCAACCCACACTTTCCGGTTATATGCCTTTTCCAGGAAAATCTGTATGTTTTTCAAGAGGTAATCCCCCAAAATCCGCGAGCGGAATTCAGACAAAAAAATGTCGTTTAAGCAGTATGTTTCTTGCAATGTTTCTTTTCATGGAACGGCTGCCATGAAGCGAGCTTCTTACAAAAGGCCAGAGCATCGATCGGCCAATGTCTTTCAGTCCTGAATGTCTGAACCTTACCAGCAGCTTGTTCAGTGAGGCAGACGAATTGGATTCCCGCAAAAAGCGATGCTGATTCCTCTCCACAATGCGATGAGCGGCCAGGACAGGGGAAATCTGTTCTTTTTCCGCAATCCGGAACAGACACGAAACCTTTCTGAAAATTCCCTCCTCAATAAAAGACTGCATCTCTGCCTCGTCAAAACCGTAGCCCAAGAGCAGATAGCACAGAACCCCGCCGGAATTGCACACAAATCCGGGAAGATAATGGATTCCCTTTTCAAAGAGTTTTGCCTCTGTTTTTTCATCTGCTGCAACATTGCATCCCGGAACAATCATCCGGGCTTTGATCCTTTCCGCGTTGCCGGAATGAATGGAATAAATTCCAGCGCAGGGGCATAATATGTCCGCATCCAGGGAAAAAAGCTCCTCATGGGTAATTCTGTCCGCATTTTGACAATGCAGGACAATATCCTCTCCATAAGTCTGTGCACAGGAAATCAGTTCTTTTTCCTCCATCCCATCAGAAGCATACAAAGCTCCTTTTCGCGTGGATACGGCCACCACCTTCATCCTGTGGGCAAACGCCAGTTCTGCCACATGCAGGCCCACTTTTCCCAGCCCCTGAATGCTGATGCGCATTCCTTCGGGTGACAGGCCCCGCCAAGACAGCATGGCCTTCAATGCGGAAAAAACAGACACGGCAGTATAAAAGGCGGAGTCCATTTTCAAAACCGGATCGTCTTCAGTTTTTATGCCCGCCCCTGCCCGGATCTGCCGGACATCCCCTTCATAGGTCCCCATGTCGGTTCCGGGCATATACCGGCCCTGACCAATCAGATCCCTGAGGGCTTTTCCAAAGGAGAAAAAAAGATTTTCCCGCTCCTTCGGGGTCAAATCAGAAGGGCAGAGGATGCCGGACTTGGCCCCTCCCAATGGAAAGTTCAGAAAAGAGAATTTGTACGTCATTTCCCTGGCCAGATGACGGACTTCCTCTTTGCTGACACTGTTTCCGATTCTCACACCGCCGGTTGCCCGGTCATATCCCATGCTGTCAATGACCAGCCACCCTCTGCTGTTATACGGAAGGTCAACCTCTCTTGTCAATACCGGATCATCAGTGCCGGAAATTTTGTATGAACTCATTGTTGACACACCTGTTTATTCATTTGGAATCTTTGTTAAAAGTACCTGTTGCAAACCAAGACTTTTCAAAACCCGTACAATTTTTCAGACAGAAAAATTGTGCAGGTTATTTTGTTGCATTATATGAATACCTTGGCAACTTGAAACATAAAATTTTGATTTTATTAAATATTCAGAAAAATATCCAATTTTGGATATTTTTAATAAAATCAAGATATTAGTGTTTAAGTTGTCAATATATTAATATTATTGCAAAAAAACCTGAAAAACAAATCAGAATTTCGGAAGAGAGGGCATTGCCAGCCGTTTTGACACGCTGTCTGCAACTTCCTGTTTTTGCTGATTTCAAAGCTCCTTATCCGGCAGTTATATTACATGGTTAAGGTATGGCACTTGATCAATCCCCCATGAAGCAATCAGCGACAAAGCAAAAACAATTAATGCTGTAACCGGAATCGATGCAACTGGATGGAAATTCAGCAGACCAATATTGGAATATTTGATTATTTCCAGAACAATCGGATGAATTAAATAAATACCGAAAGTCAACAATGCCAGTTTCTTGGTGAATTTCTCATTGATAACAGGAATTGTCCAGGATTTGAGAAGATACATAATGCTTATCGACATGGGAATAACCGTAATGCTTAAATATCCGCGAAAATACAATCCTGTATTTAAATTTATGTCAACCGCCACAATGTAGACGCCAAACGCGGTTAAACAGACAGATAGCAAAAATACACCCCAGAGAATCGTTTTCGGAAACCTGCGATTGGATGTTCGTATTAAATGCCCAAGAAAAAAATATTGGATATAGGAAAGAAACCAGTTGGTAAAAAGCTCAGAGCCGCAAGGAAAAATTTTTGAGAAAGCGGCATTTAAGGCTGCCATCAGAAAGATGAAAACAACAAGCAGGGTTAATTCAGCCCTGGTTGAGGTTACAATAATTTTGCGAAAAAATGGCGTAACCAAATATAATGGTATTATCATGTACAGAAACCACATGTGATAATACGGGGTTCCTGAACCTACTTCTTTTATTATGTCAAACAGGGAGGGAATATCTTGTTTTATCATTCCCTTCAGCATTGTCCACAGTGAGAAGAAAGCGGACCAGAACAGAACAGGTACTGCGATTTTTGAAGCCCTTTTTCTGTAAAAAGTTTTTAAATCTTCTTTTTTGCCTGGGTCAAGCAACAGCGCTCCGCTTATCATTACAAACACCGGGACACACCACCTGACGAAGGAGTCATAGAAATTGCCTGTCCACCAATATTCAGTTCCAATATAACTCCCTTTAACAAGAGCCGCTGCAGTGTGCAGAAAAACCGCAGCAAATGCTGCAATTATTCTCGAATTATCCAGCCAAATCATCGTCAATTCTCCCTGTTGAAAAGCAGCGTCCTTTTAACACCAAGATGACCAGAGGAAGGATTATCTCACTACTTGGTTATTCCCTGTTTTCCCGTCTGCCCCACACCAGTCCAAATAAAAAAGCAAAATGGCAATGCACATTCCTTTTGGTGACAGGCCCCGCCGTGACAGCATGGCCTTCAATGCGGAAAAAACAGACACGGCAGTATAAAAGGCGGAGTCCATTTTTGAAACCGGATCGTCCTCGGTTTTTATGTCCGCCCCTGCCCGGATCTGCCGGACATCCCCTTCACAGGTCCCCATGTCGGTTCCGGGCATATACCGGCCCTGACCAATCAGGTCCCTGAGAGCTTTTCCAAAGGAGAAAAAAAGATTTTCCCGCTCCTGCGGACTCAGATCAGAAGGGCAGAGGATGCCGGACTTGGCCCCTCCCAATGGAAAATTCAGAAAAGAGAATTTGCAGGTCATTTCCCTGGCCAGATGTCGGACTTCCTCCCTGCTGACACTGCTTCCGATTCTCACACCTCCGGTTGCCCGGTCATATCCCATGCTGTCAATGACCAGCCAGCCTCTGCTGTTATACGGAAGGTCAACCTCTCTTGTCAATACCGGTTTTGTATGAACGCATTGCCAAAGCTCCTTATTCATTGTCAGAGTTGAATGCACTGCACGACAAAAATCTCAGACAGTGGGTTAAATCGCTTGAAATTCCTCTCCTTTACAGGAGGGAAAATTTTTTTTGTGCATCATCAGCCGATTTTACCTGCCACAAAACCTCAATCTGTTTGATATTCTTTGGTCTGAACGGTTTTGGGCAGAAAATATAACTACTTGATATTAAAATCTTTCAGAAGTATTGCATGCCCTTTTGTTCTGTAACAGAGAATTAACGGATGGCTTTCATAATTTACAGTTTTATATACATTTTATCCAAATGACAGGCAATACCCCAAAACAGGTATTCAGAGGTAGAAAAATAACTGATGGACAATACCCAAAAACAGGTATTCAGAGGCAGAAAAATCCTGCCATTGGATTGCACCCGATCAGTTTTTTTGCTGCAACAATTTGATTTTTATAAAAAACAGTTTGTCAAAATCTGGATAAGTGCTTATCCTTTCATATTTTTATATTTTGTTTTGTCAGGGAAGCTTTTTGCGGGGAGTCAGAAAAGTAAAACAATTTTGTGAGATTCAGGGGATGGAATAATGCCAGTTCTCCATTGGTCTGATCCGGTCAGATTTGACAACTTTCCAAAAGTTGTCAAATCTTATACCGGTACAGACTTGGATCAAGCCAATGACGAATTGGTATAAGATTTGGGAGAAATGGGCATTCGGCATAAAAAAAGCCGGGAGATATCTCTCCCGGCTTTCAGTTTATAATGATGTCTCAGCCCGTTATCTCAGGGAAGGCGGCAGCTTTGTGAAGTCTATAAATTCAAATATGGGCTGGTAGTAGTTCAGATGAATCAGCAGTTGAGAGTCACTCCAGCCTTTAAGATAATTTTCCACATACGTCACTGATGCTTCCGGTGCATCTGCATCCTGAACTGAGCAGAACAGTTTGCCTCTGTGAAAGGTTCCCACATAGTAGTTGCAGGAATTGCAGGAATTGTAAAACATGCGGGAATACCTGAGCTCATTTTCAGGGATTTTGATGTCTCCGGTATCACAGATCACCTTGCCAAATTTCACCGTGCTGCCGGAATTGAAATGCGGTTTCACCTTAAATGCGTTATCAATAAACATCATTCCGATATTGTTGTAAATATAGTCTGTTTCCGTTTCGGTGTCCATGCCGGTGGTTCCGGATACGGTCAGGCTTACTGTATAGATTCCCGGAGATGTGTAAACATGGGTGGGATTCTGCGCGCTGCTCGTGCTTCCATCTCCGAAATTCCAGAACCATGCGGTGATATTTCCGGAACTCTGATCCCTGAAATCCACAACGGTCTTGTCTGCTCCCAGCCGTGCTCTGGCAAAAAATTCGGCCTGTGTCTGGCCGGCAGTATTTCCGACAACAACAAACTGCTGTTTCACTTCCGTATCTTCATTGTTTGCGTCATCCGTGACACGCAGGCTGACGGTATAGGTTCCCGCACTGGCATAGGTGTGGGAAGGATTCTGCTGGGTGCTGCTGGTGCCGTCACCAAAATCCCAGAGCCACTGCTGAATTCCCGCGTCTGTTGCCAGAACGTCTGAGCCCTGATAAAGGCTTCTGTCTTTGAAGGTTACAGAAAGCGGTGCGGAACCTTTCACTGTGTCAGCCTCAAACTCGGCCTGCAAAATTGAGGTTGGATTTGAGGTCGGGCTGAGGATGATCGCATCCGCGATCACCCTGCCGTCTGCATTGTCACTGAGCCGGATGGTATAAGTCCCCTGCTCAAAATAATACATTCCCAGTGTATTCATGACTGCTGTCTGCCGCTGATCAACTGTCACGGTGCTGGTTCCATTGGCATGATGAATGACATACTTTGCATTCGTGGCATTGTCTGAAAGCGCTCGCCAGGAAGCCATTACCACATACCAGTCCGGATTTTCGATGACAATGGTCCATGTTGCCACATTTGCACCGGAACCGGCAGGCCGATACTGATAATTGTAACCCAGGTATCCGGCATCTCCGGTAAATCCCGCACCTGCCACTTTTGCATACGGCCAGTCTCCGGTAAATTCACATTTTTCATAATCCGGATTCGGGTTTGTGATAAAATACTCCGGATTCAGCACCGGATCAGGCAGTGAACCATCCGCTGAATACCAAGCCGGTGTTTTTGCATCCGGAAATCTTTCCAGATGGGTTCCGTCAGACAGCTCCACTTTGTATGTCGTGGGATCACCGGGAATGGTATAGGTCAGAAAATAATTGTAGGGAGGAGTCCCCTCACTGAAGTCATAGGGCATTATTCCGCTGGTTCCGTCTTTGAAAACAGGATTCCAGTCAGGATATGCCTGACCAAACTGCATTCCGTCCACTTTGGTGGAAACCATGTCTGTGGAGTAATTGGTGAAACGGTCATCATCAATATAGTAAACCCCTCTGATTTCCTGTGAAAGAAACTCACTTTCCGATGAAAACAGAGCGCCGAATCCGAAATTGGAATGTCCGTTGTAAACGATATGGGAACCTTCCTCTTTCAGGGCATTCTCCAGCGTAACCGGATCGGTAACTATCCGGATATAAAATGTCTTTCCGGCAGTTGCATAGGTCCAGACGCCATTGCCTTCCACAGCTCCGATACGGTTCAGCATACTGACAACATTGTTTTTTATGCTTTTATAAGAATATCCGTCCGCGATATAGATATTCTCAAAATTCTGATGGGCTGTGATATAATTTGTCTTTGTCATCGTATCTGATCCTTCGGAATTGCCTGCTGTGAGGGAAACCGTATAGGTTCCCGCACTGGCATAGGTGTGTGAAGGATTTTTCTGGATGCTCGTACTGCCGTCACCAAAATTCCAGAGCCAGTCTGTAACAATGCCATCTGACTGATCCGCAAACTGTACAGTCAGAGGCGGACTTCCGGCAGTCCGGTCTGCTGAAAAATCTGCCGCAGGAGCCCCGGAAAGATCGATCTGTTCAAATTTGACAGCATCGGCACAGGTGCTGGCAGAACCGTAAGGCGCTGTGATGGTCAGGGCATAGGTGTTTCCGGCCTCAAAATAAAGTTCCGCCACTTTGTTCCACTGCCCCCCCTTTGTCTGCTGATTGATCGTGAGGGTTTGGATTCCATCCTTGTGGGCAATGCGTACCGGCACAGCCGTGCTTCTCGAAGACCATACGGTCCACCACATGGATACTGCATAATAATCTGAAACAGCCGGTGAAAATGACCAACTGTAGGTTGCTCCGTCCCGGCTCCATACGGAACTGGTTCCATAGGATCCGGATGCACCGGACACTTCCCATGTACCGGTTTTGGAAGTTTGCGCATCTCCGTTATCTATAATATATTCCTGCGGGGCCTCACCGACCATCAGTGTCTGCGTGACTGTTTCCGACCATATGCCGTCCGCATTCTGCACTTTGAAAGAAATTGTGTGCTGACCCTCGGAAAGTGAGGAGGTGGAAAACGAGGCCTGCGTGCTGAGCGTTCCGTCAATGTCAGATTCCCATAAATACGCACTTATCGTCCCCGCACTGACCGTGCCATGTCCCGACATCTGAACGGTCTGTCCGATATTGGCCGGACTGGGCGTGATTTCATCAATATGGGCAACCGGGGGCAAGCTTCCGGAGACAACCACATACCCCTGCTTTTCCATCGTATCTGAGCCATCCGCATTGCTCACTGTCAGGGAAACCGTATAGGTTCCTGCACTGGCGTAGATGTGTGAAGGATTCTGCAGGGTGCTTGTACTGCCATCACCAAAATTCCAAAGCCAGTCTGTAACAATGCCGTCTGAGTGATCCGCAAACTGTACACTCAGGGGGAAAATGCCTGCGGTCTGATCTGCTGAAAAATCTGCCACAGGCGGATAGGAAAGATCGATCTGTTCAAATTTGACAGCATCGGCACAGGTGCTGATGGAGGAACCGTAAGGAGCAGTAATCGTCAGGGCATAGGTGTTTCCGGCCTCAAAATAAAGCTCTGCCATTTTGTTCCACTGTCCCCCGTTTTTCTGCTGATTGATCGAAAGCGTCTGGGTTCCGTCCCTGTGGGCAATGCTTACCGGCACAGCCGTGCTTCTCGAAGGCCATACAGTCCACCACATGGATACTGCATAATAATCTGAAACAGCAGGTGAAAATGACCAACTGTAGGTTGCTCCGTCCCGGCTCCATACGGAATTGCTTCCATAAGATCCGGATGCGCCGGACACTTCCCATGTACCGGTTTTGGAAGTTTGCGCATCCCCGTTATCTATAATATATTCCTGCGGAACCTCACCGACCACCAGTGTCTGCGTAACCGTTTCCGACCATATGCCGTCCGCATTCTGCACCCTGAAAGAAATACTGTGCAGACCCTCGGAAAGTGAGGAGGTGGAAAATGAGGCCTGCGTGCTGAGCGCTCCGTCAATATTGGACTCCCATGAATACGCACTTATCGTTCCCGCACTGATCGTGCCATGTCCCGACATCTGAACAGCCTGTCCGACATTGGCCGGACTGGGCGTGATTTCATCAATATGGGCAACCGGAGGAGAGCTTCCGGAAATAAATTTGAACCATACGGCATCCGCACAGGTGCTGACAGTGGAACCGTTTGCGGCTGTAATCGTCACCGAACCGTTCCCGTCAAAGTAATAGGTTCCCAGACTGTTCCACTGACCGTCAAAAGTTATCTTCACCGGTATATTGCTCGCTCTGGCGACCAGCCTGACCACCACATCAGCACTTCATAGGTCTCTGGCTGTTGAGATGCAAGCGCCCATGTGTAAGTGTCTCCATCCCGGGACCAGACACTGTCCCCGTTGTATGGCTGGGTTCCTCCGGATACATACCATGTTCCGGTATAGGAAGTTCCGGAACTGCCATTATCCATAATAACGTCTGCCAAAGAAGTACTGGCGAATGCAAACAGCATAACCATAAGCAACAAGACAATGCACAATACAAAATTGACATTACTTCCATCGTTTTTTTTCATAACACACCTCTCGTCTTTTCGGTTTCAGTCTTATAAAATTTTTCCATAAACCTCAAAAAAAACAGAACACAATTGACCTGAATTTTTGTTTACCTCCTTTCCAAAACAAAAAAAGCCGGATTACCTTATAATAAAGGCAACCCGGCTTTCTTGCACAAATGAATCAAGACCCGTAGCTTTCCGTCCTCACCTCACGATGAGTTTGGCTTTAACTGATAAATTGAATACCATGATTTAAGCAAATTGTGTGCCATAAATGTTAAAAATAAAAAAAATGAAAAAAGCTGCCCGTTTCACCGGATGAAAAAAGCAGGAAGATTTTGGTTTTGCTGATTTTGAGAAATTTTTTGACAGTGGACAGAACTTGTTGAAGCGCTTTAATTAAGGAAGGCAGCATCAGTTATTGGGAGTATCTGTCTTTGTAATATAAAAATATTGAAAACAGTTCCAAACATGATTTCTGTCTTTTTTTGTAAAAATATTTATAACTATTGTAATTCAAAATTATTGCAGAAAAAAAGATGGAACAGCAACAAAATTTGCAGGAAAAAAATAGTTGCTTACACCCTGTGGAAATCATTTCTGAAAACAACAAATTATTTTTTTATTTTCAAACAGTTAAAATAGAATCTCCAAATTTTGGAGTTTTCTTCTTCATTTTTTGACAAAGGATAAATCAAGATATATTTTATTATCTGTAGAATAACGCAGAATTTTTGCAAAGTCAAAATTCAGGTTAAAAGAGAATTGGAAGGGTGTTTGAAAAGTCTGTTCGCTCCTTTTGGAAAGGGGAGTGGAGGGGGATTTTGCATGTACGCTCCAGTACGCTGTCTTCCTATCTGCGAGTTGCAAAAACCGGATTTTTTCAAAAAATCCGGTTTTTCTGTACCGTTGAACTCACAAAACCAAAGTTGACAGAGCACTAGTACATGACCACGTTGAATTTTATAGGATCAAAAACTGAATTTTTTCAACCATTTCACAGATACCTTAAAAGGTAATTTGGATAAATCTCGGAATGACTGCCATGCAACCTGTCAATGCACCGAACAATGCCGATGATCTGACCTTCGGCTTGGATTCATTTTTTTGAAAAATGGTATTAATTGCGAAAAATGTCTCTTTATAAGAAACTCCAAAATTTGTTGATAAACAACAATTTGAATTTGTTTCAATTTATCCAATTTTTTGTTTGCCTGCAGTTTGTATTCAGATATTTTGTTTTTGTTGTTGTACACAGTTATGGAATCAATTTTTCTTACCTCATTGCACCAATGACTTTTGTACGCATAATCTCCGATTAACAGATCCAGCTCCTCAATTCCTTCAGAGATGGCATTTTTGACTGTCTGGTCAAAAAGAACTGCGCCCGGACTGCATGAAGAATATTCAGGATCAAATCCGGCCTTGTATCCGTACATTTTTTTATTGTGACAAAATGTAAAAAAGGTTGCCGCAGGCTGTCCGTTCAGTTTCAGAATATAAAGTTTTAAACATTCATTCTTCAGAAATTTTTCACATATCAGGTACAAAAATTTTTCTTTTTCCGGAGAAGGAGCCCAGTCATGTCTTTTTTGAACAATGGCAAAATAGTCATTCAGAAAGGTGCTTATCTCATCGTTGTGTTTCAGAAAGGAAATTTCCACATCATAATTTTGGAATAATTTTTTTGTCTTGCATTTGAAGTTTCTGCGCTCATGTTTGCTCAGCCCCTGAAAATAGTCTTCATAGGTTCGCTTCAGGCAAACAACATAGTCATCTTCTTGATACGTGCATGTCAATGGGAATTCCTTTTGAAATTCATATGCAATACAGGATGTGGTGAGATGCTTCTCAAGCATCTCTCCGAAATACAGAATATCCCATTCATATTTATGCGTTTTAAGATAATCAGACAGAGCCGTGAATACGCGTCTTTCATATCCATTCAGGATCGGGGGCATCATAAAGGTGCTGTATTCCACCTCATTTGAGATAACACCGCCCCCCCGGCCTATGGTCATCAGCACCCGGATGGGAATGATTCGCTTGGCTCTTTTTTTGACAAGCTGAAACGGGAAAGCCCCGACAAGTCGCCCTTGCTCATTTCTGGCGATCAGGAAATAAAAAAACTGGTGTTTTCCGGCAAATGCCTCCCACCAGGATGACAGCCATTCCCAGGTCAGAAAGATATTGTTGTTTGTACTGCCTGCCACAAGCTCATTCCACTCTTCCTGCATGGAGGCAAACTTCTCTCTGTCCAGTCTTTCGATTATTGTCATTTTCCGGCTCCTTTGTTTTTGACAGGGATATAATATTTCATATTGCAATTCAGGTTCTGTTGAAATTTTTATAACACTCTGAATTTAATGAAAGTAATC
>JAWKPW010000044.1:0-44552 GCA_041390465.1 Desulfobacterales bacterium
ATTGTTTGCAAAAATTCCAAGAATGGCAGCCAGAACCGCCAGAACCTTTACCGCAGATTTCATCTTTTTCATGGTTTTTCTCCTTATTGATGGATTGTTTTGTGTACCCGGAGTGCCAGACGCAAAGTTTGACACTCATCAGCCCTTTCCTGTTCCCACGCTTTCTTGTTTCCTGTTCCTTGTTCCCACGCTCCCGCGTGGGAACACACATTTGACGCTCTGCGTCATCACAGGACGCAGAGCGTCCCCCAGGCATTCCCACGCGGGAGCGCGGGAACGAGGATTTTCTTGGCAGAAAAGACGGAAAGGGGAATCGCATTTTGAAAAAATGCCAATCTGATAATGCAGAAATTGGAGGAAAAGTCAAATAACTTTTTGAAGAGGGATAAAGAGGAGTCCTGAACGGAAAGTTTGGAATACGGAAATGATTGCAGATCTGTTTTTAAAATCATCAGGGAATACTTGACAGAATCCCCAACTGCTTTTATTCTCATGAACAAAGGAGCAGGCAGGCAAATGAAACAGACCGGCAAGAGATTTGATATTCGGCACAAGGAAACCCTGACGCTTTTTCTGAAAGAATATTTTCAACTGTTTTTCCCTGAGATCGCGGACAGAATTCAGTTTGAGACAGCACAGTTTCTGGACAAGGAACTCAATGCTTTGTTTGAGGAAGCCGGGGAAAAACTTTTGAAAGAGGATCAGCAGAGAATCACAGACGCGCTGATTCTTGCATCTGTTCTCATGGAGGATCATCCGGAGCAGATTCTCATCCACTGGGAGCAGCAGAGCGACAAAGAGGATGATTTTGAAAAGCGGATGTTCCACTGTTTCTGCGGGATATTCTTCAAATTCCGGAAACCGGTTTTTCCCATAGCCATGTTCACGGATTCGGCAAAATGGAGAAAACCTGTCAAAGACACATACAGAATTTCCCTGTTCGGATATCCGGTCAGTGAATTCCGTTACCGTCTGATCAAACTGAAACATATTCCGGCAGAGGAATTTGAGAGAAAAATCCCGGAAAATCCGTTGGCTGCAGCGTATCTGCCCCTGACGGATTATCCCAAAAAGGAACGTCCACTGATCAAGGCAAAAGCCCTCAATGGAATTGTCAAAGTGCCGCAGGGGCCGAAACGATCAGTCCTGTATTCACTCATTGATCAGAGTCTGCTGCTCAGTCCGGAGGAAGAGAAAAAATTCCGGGAAATCGTTCACAGCAACCCCATATTTCAGGAGGCAAAAATGCTGCAGTCAATAGAAGAGGTCGGCATTGAAAAAGGTATTGGGATAGGTGTTGAGAAAACAGCCATAAATCTGCTTCTGTCCCGGCTGCTCAACAAGGAGCAGATTTCTGAAATTACCGGTCTGGACAGGAAAAAACTGGATGAACTGGAAAAAGGACTGAAAGCAGGGCAGGTTCAGTCTTCCTGATCAAAATCATTCACCATCTGGCAAAAGCTATGGGCGCGGATGTTTCCTGCTCCCGGCCCGTTGAGGATGCCAAATGACTGGAAAAAGCCCGTCAGATGGGAACATCCGGACAGACTGTCAGCCCCAAAGTGTATATGGCCTGCGGCATCAGCGGATCTTTCCGGCACATGGGCGGAATCAAGAGCTTCCCCTTTATCGTGGCCCTCAGCAAAAACCCCCAAGGATCCGATTTTCCAGCTTGCGGATGTGGGCGCAGTCACTGACATACTCGAATTCCTGCCTGCTCTGACCGAGGCAGTGGAAGGATAATTTTTTTCTGAAGATTTGGGTCTGAAAAAGATATTTTCTGTCAGGAAAACCCTGATGATTTGTGACAGATTTTATTTTGATACAGATTCTCAGTGTTTTGAAACCGGCTGTTTCCGCAGGAAACAGCCGGTTTTTTTGTTTCCGGCGGTGATTTTGGGAGGTTTTTCTCTTGATTCCGCACAAATCAGTGTGTAAAATCAGAAAATAAAGGAGGGGATTCAATGGCTGAAAATCCTGCTGCTGAAGATGATTTGACCGGACAGGCCGGATCACCGGAATTTGACTCTTTGAACCTGAAGACACAGATTTATTCAGACAGGGAAAGGAGAATTTTATGAGAAACATACCGCAGGACTCTGTGCATGCGGAGGAAATCAGACAGATTTGGGCAATGTTTCAGGAAACTGACAAAAAGTTTCAGGAAACCAGCCGGGAAATGAGGGACGGGTATCGGGAAATGCGGGAAGGTTATCAGGAACTTCGGAAACTTTTCAAAGAGACGGACAGACGCATTGGAGACCTCAGCAGCAAATGGGGCCGATTTGTGGAGGGCCTGGTTGTACCGGCCATGGTTTCTCTGTTTGCAAAGCGGGGCATTGAAATTGAAAGAATTTCCCAGAGGGTCAAGGTACGGAAAAAAGGAGAGGAAATGGAGGTTGACATTCTGGGCGTCAACGGAGAATATGCCGTGCCGGTTGAGGTCAAAAGCACATTAAGCACGGATGATGTAAAGGAATTTATCGAAAAACTGGGAAAATTCCGGCAGTTTTTTCCCGAATATGCTGACAGAAAGATTGTCGGCGCGGTGGCCGGGATTGTCATGGACGGGGGGGCGGATAAATTTGCCTATCGGCAGGGACTGTTTGTCATAGCCCAGAAAGGCGACAGTGTGAAAATTATCAATGACCGCAAATTCAAACCGAAAACATTCTGATTCCCTGCTGTGACGCAAGGTTATTTATGAAAATAAAAATACCGGTTCAGTCATCTGAAAGATCTTACAGCTTTTGGAAAGTTGTCAGATCCGGGGTATATTCTTTTCCGTAAATCACCTGACACAAATCTCAGGTCTCTGACTGCACTTTTCAGCCGGAATTTATTTTTAAGGAGAAAGCATTGGAATATGACAACCCCTGGAAAGAGGCTCTGGAACTGTATTTTAAGGATTTCATGGGCTTCTTTTTTCCGCATATCCATGCGGAGATCGACTGGGCAAAGGGTTATGAATTTCTGGACAAAGAGTTGGAAAAGATTGTCCGGGATGCGGAAACCGGACGCAGGTATGCGGACAAACTCGTGAAGGTTTTCCTGCTCAGCGGCGGAGAAACGTGGCTGCTCATCCATATTGAGATCCAGGATGACAAAGACAATGAATTTGAAAAACGGATGTTTGTTTACAATTACCGGATCTCTGACCGCTATGACCGGGAGGTGGTCAGTCTGGCTGTGCTGACCGACAGCAGTGCCAAATGGCGCCCCGGCAGATACCGCAGGGGACGGTGGGGATGTGAGACAGTTTTCCGTTTTCCCGTAATTAAACTCACGGATTACCGGAAAAAATGGGAACATCTGGAAAAAGATCAGAATCCTTTTTCCCTGGTGGTCATGGCGCATCTCAAATCCAAAAGTGTGAAAAAGGGAGAATCCCGGAAACGCTGGAAACTTCACCTGATGAGGCTGCTGTTTGAGCGGGGTTATGACCGTCAGGACATTCTGGAAATGTTCCGTTTCATTGACTGGCTGGTGGAACTGCCCGAAGACATGGAAATGCAGTTTCAGGAGGAACTTATTGAAATGACGGAGGAAAAGAAAATGCCTTACATGACAAGCATTGAGAGACTGGCAAAGGTTCAGACTATAAGAGAAATACTTCTTGAGTCTGTCACAACGCGGTTTAAGTCCGTACCGGAGGATGTGGCAGCCGCAGTAAACAGCATAAAAACCATTGATATGCTGAAATCCCTGTTCCGTCAAATGAGCTGTTTTGTGCCAGAAATCTGGAAGATTTCAGAAAATCTCTGCTTACGAGCACAGGACGGACAATCGCGGACATAAAAGCGGAATGTCCGTATGGATTTTTCCCGGAGGAAAAGAAAATGCCTTATGTGACAAGCATTGAAAGACTGGCAAAAAAGGAAGGTATGAGAGAAATGCTTTTGGAAGCTGTTTTAACACGGTTTAAATCCATACCGAAGGATGTGGCAGCCGCAGTAAACAGCATAAAAGCCGTTGACATGCTGAAAGCCCTGTTCCGTCAGGCGATTCTGTGCCAAAATCTGGATGATTTCAGGAAAACCCTTCTTGCTGCACAGGACGGACAATCGCAGGCATAAAAGCGGAATGTCCGTATGGATTTTTCCCGGAGGAAAAGAAAATACCTTATGTGACAAGCATTGATCAGGGGAACTGAATGTGAAGGAGTTTATTTGACACTCCGCACAGCAACCTGTTCAACGCAAGGAACTGCAATGAAAAACCCAAAGGCAAACATACTGGTGGTGGAAGATGATCCGGCCATCCGCAACGGTCTGCTGGATGTGCTGGTGTTCAACGGTTTTCACGCGAGCGGAGTGGAAGATGGCGGTGAGGGACTGGAAAAAGCCCTGCACGAAACTTACGATCTCATCATTCTGGATGTGATGCTGCCCACGCTGGACGGATTCAGCATTTGCAGAAAAGTGCGGGAAAAAAAGCCGTCCCAGGGCATTGTCATGCTTACGGCCAAAGGTTCGGAAGATGATATTGTGACAGGTTTCAAAGCCGGAGCAGATGATTATGTGAGCAAACCTTTTTCCCTGCGGGAAATGATGGCAAGGATTGAGGCGGTGCTGCGCCGCAGCGGCAAATGTCTGGGGGATGAGCAGATGAAATTCAAGGACATCCTGTTTGACGGCAAAAATCTTATGGCCACCCGGGGAGATCAGACAGTGGAACTGACCCGGAAAGAAATGGATATTCTGATTTTTCTTCACAGGCATTCGGATCGCATTGTTTCCAAAAAAGAACTGCTCACAGATGTATGGGGATATGCGGATGCGGATATTGAAACCCGCACCGTTGACATTCATATTATCAAACTCCGCAAAAAAATCGAGCAGATTGCAGGAGATATTCCCGTGATTCTGACAATCCGGGGACAGGGATACCGGCTGGCGCAATGAAAAAACTGCGATACCTCATACTGCTTTTCTGCATCTGTCTTTCCCTTCCTCTGGGCTGGTTTGTTTTCCGCAGCCATCAGAGTCTGGAGCAGGAGGAGCGCGCACAGCTCCGCTATTTCGCGCAGACCCTGTTTGAGGAAATGGAGCGGGAACTGGCCATGCTGGTGCGGGAAGAGGAAAACCGGGCAGTTGATGAATACAATTATCTCTATTCGCCGCCCGGCAGTTCAGGCACAAGCCTGCGCTCCCCGCTTTCCCATCCGCCGCACAAATCCTATATTGTCGGATACATGCAGAACAATCCGGACGGGTCTTTCCATTCCCCGCTTTTTGAAAACAGAAACAGCATCTCGGCTGAACTTCGCCCGGTGGAAGATCGTCTGCGTCAGGTCAATGAAATCTTCAACCGGAAACGGGCTTCTGCCGCAGAGATTTTTGAGATCCGGCCTGTACCGGAAATTGCCAGTCTTTCGGCTACCAAAGCGGACGTGCCAGAGGCCAAAGGGAAAAAAGAAATGGCAATAAAGGCGGCTGAAGAGGAAGAACAGCAGAGTTTTGCGGATCGCTATCTGGCCCGTTCCAAATCCAAAGATCAGAAAAGCTATCTGGGGGAAAAAGAGAAACGGGTGGAAGAGATCACCGTGAATCAGGCCATGAATCTGGCCCGGCAGGATGCGGATACGCTGCAGAGCCAATCCCATGAAATGAAAAAAGAAGCCACAAGCTGGAGAGATCAGAGCGAATCCGATTCTTCTGCGAAAGAAGAGGCGGTTTGGGATGAAAAAAGAGCAGGCAATGAATATGCGGCCATGGCTCCCTCTGTATCGGAACCTCTCCGAACCCCGGAACCGGAAAAACTGCAGGCCGAACTGGATCCCATGCAGTCTGTGTTTATTGATGAGGATCAGATATTCATCTTCCGCCGCGTAGCGCTCCGCAACCAGATTTTCCGTCAGGGATTTGTGATTTCGGCAAAAAATTTTCTGGAATATCTGAAAAACACCCATTTCCTGCCGCAGCCCCTGTCCGCATTCACAGGCATGGAGCTGCAAATCACAGACAGAGGCACAGCCGTAAGCACTCTGCACGCGGGCGCGGAAGCGCAGCCTGCCCTTTTTTCCCTGCATCATAACTTTCCCCGGCCTTTTTCCTTTCTGCATGCTGATCTTTTCTGCCGTGAGATTCCTGCCTCAGCCGGACGTCAGACCCTGCATATTATGATGGCTGTGCTGGCCGGTGTTTTCTTCACCGGACTGTTTTTCATTTACCGAAGTGTGCGTGCTGTGGCCGAACTTTCCGAGCGCAAGTCCAAATTTGTGTCTTCCGTAACCCATGAACTCAAAACACCGCTGACCAATATCCGCATGTACATTGAAATGCTGGAGCAGGGCATTGCGCGCACACCGGAGCGGGAGCAGGAATATTTCCGCATTCTGGATTCTGAAAATACCCGGCTTTCAAGGCTGATCAGCAATATTCTGGAATTTTCCAAACTGGAGAAAAAACAGCTTTGTCTCAATCTCCGCACAGGAACATTTGCGGATGTGATGGGGGAAGTGCAGCAGGTGATGAATGAAAAACTGCTGCGGGAGGGATTTGTGCTGAAAATGGAAAGCGAAGAAATAAAACCTTTTCCCTATGATGCGGAACTGATGATGCAGGTGATGATCAATCTGATGGAAAACAGCATGAAATTCGGGAAAAAAAGTGCAAAAAAAGAAATTCTTGTCCGCATCCGCAGTGATGAAAGGCAGGTGCACATCAGCATGTCAGACACAGGGCCGGGGATTCCCCGCAAAGCCCTGAAAAAGGTTTTTGATGATTTCTACCGGGTGGACAGCGCGCTGATCCGCAGCACTCCCGGAACCGGCATTGGGCTGGCCTTTGTGAAAAAGGTGGTCAATGCCATGCACGGAAAGGTGCGCGCAGTCAACAATGAAGGCCCGGGCTGCACGGTTATCATTTCCCTGCCTTTGTCCCAAAACCTGTAACAGCAATTCTCTGCTGTAATAATTCCATTAATATGTTATACGCATTTCTTGTTGAAACCATGCCCTGAACATCCGGAACGTCACAGGCAGGAAATATCCCATCAGGATTCTTCCGGCATCCCGCTGCATCAAAATTTATGCTCCGAATATGAAAATTGCTTGACACAAAAATCATCATCGTATAAATCAGACACATCATAAGATACGGCACAGGCCCGCCCATTGGAGATAATGTCCATTAATTTCTTCTGATTCACACAAAAAATACCCTGTTTTCTCCGAACCACCGCAGAATCCTGATCAGCCGTAACTGTGCCAATGTACAGTGTGGGGAGGAGTTTGTTCAGTTTTTCGGGCGACTATCATTTTTTTCAGCAGACAGATTTTCTGAAAAGATTTTTCAGGGGCAGTGCGCGCATTGCAAAACCTTTTCCCCCATTCTCCGGAGTGTTCCGGCACAGGGTCTGTTTGTATCGCGTTCCTGCTGATTCGGAGAAAATGCGTTGTGTGCATCATGGGCGGCAGAAGGGAAGATGCCAAAATGCGGAAAGCTGTGTCCAGCTTTTCTGCGGATGAAACAACATTATAATAACACAGGGATATCTGCATGAATGTTTCAGAACTCAAACACAAGAAGATCAGTGATCTGACCCGGATGGCAAAGGATTTCAACATTGACGGGGCAGCGGGTATGCGGAAACAGGAGCTCATTTTTGCGCTGCTCCAGGCGCAGCTTGAGCAGAACGGCCTCATTTACGGAGAGGGAACTTTGGAGATTCTGCCGGACGGCTTCGGTTTTCTGCGCTCCGCGAGCTACAATTATCTGCCGGGACCGGATGATATTTACGTGTCTCCGTCCCAAATCCGGCGCTTCAACCTGCGAACCGGTGATACGGTTTCCGGCCAGATTCGTCAGCCCAAGGAATCCGAGCGCTATTTTGCCCTGCTCAAGGTGGAGGCCATCAATTTTGAGGATCCGGAAATTGCCAGGGAAAAAATCCTTTTTGACAACCTGACCCCGCTGTATCCGGACAGAAAGATCAATCTGGAATATGAGCCGGAAAATTACTCCACCCGGATTATCGATCTCATGACTCCTGTGGGTTTCGGACAGCGGGGCCTGATCGTCTCGCCCCCCCGGTCAGGAAAGACCATGCTCCTCCAGTTTATCGCCAACAGCATTTCAGCCAACCATCCTGATGTGGATCTGATTGTGCTTCTCATTGATGAACGTCCCGAGGAAGTCACCGACATGGAGCGATCCGTAAAGGGGGAGGTCATCAGTTCCACCTTTGACGAACCGGCCGAGCGCCATGTGCAGGTGGCTGAAATGGTCATTGACAAGGCCAAACGGCTGGTGGAGCACAAGAAAAACGTGGTCATCCTTCTCGACAGCATCACCCGGCTGGCACGGGCTTACAACTCGGTGGTTCCGCCCAGCGGGAAAATCCTGTCCGGCGGTGTGGATTCCAATGCCCTGCAGCGGCCCAAGCGATTCTTCGGTGCGGCCAGAAACATAGAAGACGGCGGCAGTCTGACCATTATTGCCACAGCGCTCATTGACACGGGCAGCCGCATGGATGAGGTCATCTTTGAGGAATTCAAGGGCACAGGCAATATGGAACTGCAGTTGGATCGGCGTCTGGCTGACAAACGCATTTTTCCGGCCATTGACATCAAGAAATCCGGCACACGCAAAGAGGAACTGCTCATGGATCAGGACACCCTGAACCGGGTCTGGATTCTGCGGAAGCTGCTGTCATCCTTAAATCCGGTGGACAGCCTGGAATTTTTGCTTGAAAAAATGAACGGAACGAGTAATAATAAAGAGTTTTTGGAAGCCATGAACGCATAGACACATATCAGGAGGTTGAAATCATTATGAAAGAGGGAATACATCCCGAATATGCGCAGACGACCGTCAAGTGCGCATGCGGAAATGTCATGAACACCGGCTCGACAAAAAAGGATATCATGGTGGAGATCTGCTCCCAGTGCCATCCTTTTTTCACCGGCAAACAGAAACTGGTGGACACTGCGGGCCGGATTGAGCGTTTTCGCAAAAAATACGAGAAATTTCAACAAAAGCAGGAGGCCGGAAACTGATTCGCTCCCCCAGGGGATCGGAACACAGTTTTCTGAGCCATGCTGCCGGATAAACTATGTTCGACAAACTCAAAGGTGTGGAAGACCGGTTTCTGGAACTGGAAACCCGGCTCAGCGATCCGGAAGTGGTCAAAAACCGGGATGTGTATCAGAAATGCGCGCGGGAGCATGCTGATCTCGGCAAAATTGTAAATGTTTTCCGGGTGTACAGACAGGTGCTGGAGGAACTCGACGGCAGCATGGAACTGCTGCGCGACGGGGATGCCGACATCCGGGAAATGGCCAGAGATGAGATGGAATCCCTGAGCGCAAAAAAGGCTGAACTGGAATCTGATCTGAAAAAACTCCTCATGCCCAGAGATCCCAATGATGACAAAAATGTCATCCTTGAAATACGGGCGGGCACCGGCGGCGAGGAGGCAGCTCTGTTTGCCAATGATCTGTTCCGGATGTACAGCCGCTATGCAGAGAATACGGGGTGGAAAGTGGAAATCATGACCCACCATCCCACAGGCGGAGGCGGACTCAAGGAAATCATCGCCATGATTCACGGCAGAGGAGCCTTCAGCCGTCTGAAATACGAAAGCGGAACCCACCGGGTTCAGCGGGTTCCGGAAACCGAAACCCAGGGACGGATTCACACCTCTGCTGTCACGGTTGCTGTTCTGCCCGAAGCAGAGGAAGTGGAACTTCATATTGATCCCGGTGAACTCAAGGTGGATGTTTACCGATCCGCGGGTCCGGGCGGTCAGTCTGTCAACACCACAGATTCCGCAGTCCGCATCACCCATCTGCCTTCCGGGCTTGTTGTCACCTGCCAGGATGAAAAATCCCAGTTGAAAAACAAGAACAAGGCCATGAAAGTTCTGCGCGCCCGCCTGATGGACAGGATGCTTTCCGAACAGCAGGAAAAACGTTCTGAGGAACGCAAAAGCCAGATTGGCACCGGAGACAGGAGCGGACGGATTCGCACCTACAATTTTCCCCAGGGACGGGTGACAGATCATCGCATCGGGCTCACCCTGTACAGACTGGAGGGCGTTCTCCAGGGGGACATTGATGAAATCGTAGATGAACTGGTGACATTTTATCAGGCTCAGGCACTTCAGCATGCAGAACCGGCAAGAGAGCGGTGAACCGCCCTGGACAATTCTCAGAATCCTCAGATGGACCACTTCCCATTTCCGTTCCCGGCACATCGAGAATCCAAGAGCTTCAGCGGAAATTCTGCTGGCCCATGCACTGGGGATCCGGCGCATAGATTTGTATCTCCGCCATGATCAGCCCCTGATGCCTGAGGAACGGGAGAGATTCCGTGAACTGATCCGCCGGAGGCTCCGTCATGAGCCGGTGGCTTATATCGTGGGCCGCAGAGGATTCTGGACACTGGAACTTTCGCTCTCTCCGGCTGTGCTCATTCCCCGGCCTGAAACCGAATGTCTGGTGGAAGCTGCCCTGGAATGTCTGCCGCGAAATCCGGAAAACCGCATTCTGGATTTGGGGACAGGTTCAGGGGCCATCATTTTGTCCCTGGCTGCGGAACGGCCTGAAAACCGTTTTTATGCATCAGACCGATCCCCTGCGGCTTTGGAAATTGCCAAAGCCAATGCGGCAGGAAACGGCCTGGAGGGAAAGATTCATTTTTTCTGCGGAGACTGGTTTGCGCCGCTTTGCCCCGAAATTCCGGGATTTGATCTTATCGTGTCCAATCCGCCCTATATCCGTTCCGCGGAAATCAGGGATCTGCAGCCGGAAATCAGTTTTGAGCCCAAAGCTGCTCTGGACGGAGGGCCTGACGGTCTTGCAGAGATCCGGCAGATTGTGGGGCAGGCTCGGAATTATCTGGCAGCAGACGGTTTTCTCATCATGGAAATCGGATGCGATCAGGCAGGGGAAGTGGTGCGTATGGCGGAAAAATGCGGAGCTTATGATCAGATTCGCTGCACAGCAGATTACAGCGCACGGGATCGGGTTGTGCAGATGCGGCGCAAGGCGGAAAAACGTCTTGCACACTGCGAAGCAATCTGATAAAATAATCTGATTTGCAAAACACACGTCTTCAGACCTGTTTTCCGGGTGCCTTTACGGCCTGAATTGGTGCGTGAAGGTGGAATGCGGGGCAGACGGAGGCGGTGGAAAACAACCATAAAAGGGAGAACAGCAAAGTAATGGCATATGTCACAATGAAGGAACTGTTGGAGGCCGGCGTTCATTTCGGTCATCAGACCCGCCGATGGAACCCCAAAATGAAACCCTATATTTTCGGAGCCC
This sequence comes from Desulfobacterales bacterium, assembly GCA_041390465.1. Lineage (GTDB taxonomy): Bacteria > Desulfobacterota > Desulfobacteria > Desulfobacterales > Desulfococcaceae > JAABRU01. The sequence continues at coordinate 11,273 of JAWKPW010000044.1, forward strand.
GCAACGGCATCTATATTGTTGATCTGCAGAAAACGGTACGGATGTTCAGAACCGCGTACGATTTTGTGGCGGATACAGTGGCGGCGGGGCAGTCGGTTCTTTTTGTGGGAACCAAGAAACAGGCACGGGATTCCATTTTTGAGGAAGCCGGCCGGTGTGAGATGTTTTATGTTCACAACCGCTGGCTGGGCGGCATGCTGACCAATTTCCAGACCATCAAGCAAAGCATTGACCGGCTCAATCATCTCAATGAGATCCGCGAAGATGAAACCATCAATCTCTATACGAAAAAAGAACGGCTGAAACTGGAAAAGGAACGGGTCAAGCTCGAAAGCAACCTGGGCGGTATCCGGATCATGAACCGCCTGCCGGGAGCCATGTTTGTCATTGATCCCAAAAATGAGGCCATCGCGGTAAGCGAGGCACACCGTCTGGGCATACCGGTGATTGCTGTGGTGGACACCAACTGTGATCCGGATGAAGTGGATTATCCCATTCCCGGAAATGATGACGCGATCCGGGCCATCCGTCTGCTCACCTCCCGGATTGCGGATGCCTGCATTGACGGCAAAGTCCGGCTAGCGGAAAGACAGCAGGCCGAAACAGACAAAGATGAGGAGCTTCCTGAAATTTCATCAGCCGGCGCGGAAATGAAAACAGGGGAACGCAAGATCATCTCCAAGGGATCGGAGGGCCCGGTTGTGGAAATCATCAAGCGGAGCACAATGGAAGATCCGGATGCCCAGGATATGGAAGATACAGAAAAATATTAGGAGAACAGCGTAAGATGGCAGACATCAGTGCAGCGATGGTGAAAGAGCTCCGTGAAAAAACCGGAGCAGGAATTATGGACTGCAAGGAGGCTTTGGCCGAATGCGGAGCCGATCTGGAAAAAGCAGTTGATTTTCTCAGAAAAAAAGGGCTGGCCACAGCCCAGAAGCGTTCCGGCAGAACGACGGGGCAGGGTCTGATTGAGTCCTATATTCATATGGGCGGCAAAATCGGTGTCATGGTGGAAATCAACTGTGAAACGGATTTTGTGGCCAAAACCGATGATTTCAAAGAATTTGTCAGAAATATTGCCATGCACATCGCGGCAGCCTCTCCGGCAGGCATTTCTCCTGAAGACGTTCCGGAGGAGGTGATCGCGCGGGAAAGGGAAATCTACCGCGCGCAGGCATTGGAAACCGGCAAGCCCGCGCAGGTGGTAGACAAAATCATTCAGGGCAAACTGGACAAATTCATCAGGGATTCCTGCCTGCTCAACCAGGCCTATGTAAAGAATCCCGACATCAGCATCAGCGATTATCTCAATGAAATGATCGGCAAGACCGGCGAAAATATTTCCATCAAACGGTTTGTCCGTTTCCAACTGGGAGAATAAATTTGCCTGTACCGAAATACAGAAGAATTCTGCTCAAGCTGAGCGGCGAAGCCCTGATGGGAGATCAGGGCTTTGGCATCTCGCCCGATGTGATTCGCTATGTGGCAGAGGAAATCCGCTCTGTTACCGAACTGGGCGTTCAACTGGCTGTGGTGGTGGGCGGAGGCAACATCTTCCGGGGCATTGCCGCGAGTTCCTTTGACATGGATCGGGCATCTGCCGATCATATGGGAATGCTGGCCACCGTGATCAACAGTCTTGCCCTGCAGGATGCTTTGGAAAAACGGGGTGTGCAGACCCGTGTGCAGACCGCCATTTCCATGCACGAAGTGGCAGAGCCCTACATTCTTCGCCGCGCGGTGCGACATCTGGAAAAAGGAAGGGTGGTCATCTTTGCCGCAGGCACGGGAAACCCCTATTTTACCACCGACACTGCCGCAGTGCTGCGATCCCAGGAAATCCATGCGGAAATTCTCTTAAAGGCCACCAAGGTCAAAGGGCTGTACACCGATGATCCGGTCAAAAACAAGGATGCGGAATTCATCCGCAATATCCGGTACATGGAAGTTCTGGAACGACAGCTTCGGGTGATGGACATGACAGCCATTTCCCTGGCCATGGACAACAATCTCCCCCTGGTGGTGTTCGATCTGAATGAAGCCGGAAGTATGCGAAAACTGGTATGCGGAGAGCCTGTGGGATCTCTGATCAGCAAGTAACCCGGACAGGTTCATTTTTCAGATAAAAATCTGTTGAAACAAACCCTTGGGGTTTTCAAAACCCCAAGGGCTTTTCAGGCAGATATTTTCTGAAAACCTGTATTCCGGCTCCGGCAGAAATCCATTGGAAAAGAATCTGAAATCCGGTTCTTTCTTCATTGTCTGAAGGGGAGGGGGGCACCCTCTCCCTGATTGAAACATGAACATAAGATGAAGGTGAATGCGTATGATTAAGACAACTTATCAGGAAACCAGGGATCGGATGGAAAAATCCATTTCCGCTCTGGAAAAAGAACTGAAACGGGTCAGAACCGGCCGGGCTTCCCTGTCGCTTCTGGACGGCGTGAAAGTGGATTATTACGGAACCCCCACACCGCTGAACCAGATGGCCTCGCTTGCAGTTCCTGAAAGCAGACAGATTACCATTCAGCCCTGGGATGTCTCTGTCATAAAGGATATTGAAAAAGCCATTTTGAAAAGCAGTCTGGGACTGACCCCCTCCAATGACGGCAAACTGATCCGCATCACAATTCCGCCCCTTACGGAAGATCGGCGCAAGGAACTGGTGAAACTGGTCAGCAAAATGGGGGAAGACTGCAAAGTCGCTGTCCGCAATATCCGCAGGGACACCAATGAACTGCTCAAGGGATTCAAAAAAGACGGTGACATTTCCGAAGATGAGGCATTCAAAGCTCAGGATGAGGTGCAGAAGATCACGGATGAATATATCAACCGGATCAGTGAAATCTGCAGGGTCAAAGAAAAGGAAATCCTTGAGATCTGATGCCTGCATTCCTCCTGAGAGGGGAGAGGGAGTTTCTGTCATGAAGCAAAGAGAAGGAAATCCTTGAATTCCGATATTGCCGCCGGTCTTGATCCGGCCAGACTTCCCGCGCACCTTGCCATCATCATGGACGGAAACGGCAGATGGGCCAAAAAACGGCTCATGAACCGGGTCAAGGGTCATGAGAGGGGCGCGAATGTGGTAAGAGAGATTGTCCGTGCCGCCAGGGAACTGGGGATCGGCGTGCTGACTCTGTATGCCTTTTCCACGGAAAACTGGCAGCGCCCCAAAACCGAAGTCGCGGCTTTGATGGTCATCCTCAAAAATTTTCTCCGCTCTGAGCAGCAGGATATGGTGGAAAACAATATCCGCTTCAACGTCATCGGACAGGAGGAGCGTCTGCCCGCCGATGTGCAGAAACAGATTGAACTGACCAAAGCCCTGACAGGCGGCAACACCGGCATGATCCTGAATCTGGCCCTCAGTTACGGCAGCCGGGACGAAATCGTCCGAATGGTGCGGCAGATTGCCCTTGCGGTCAGAGAGGGAAGGATCTCTGCGGATGACATCAACCAGGAAATGGTTTCGGATTATCTGTATACCAAAGGTATGCCTGATCCGGATCTGCTTATCCGCACGAGCGGGGAAATGCGCATCAGCAATTTTCTTTTGTGGCAGATAGCCTATGCGGAAATCTTTGTGACCGACACCCTGTGGCCGGATTTTGGCAAAGAGGAACTGATTGAAATCCTCAAAAATTTTCAGAGCCGTGAACGCAGATTCGGCAGAGTGCTCTAATATGAACTGCAGAAAGGTCTGTGAGAAATTGCCATTGTCTCTGAAACCGGGTTTTTCTTCAAAAACCCGGTTTTTTTATCCCATATTCTGCAAAATGTCAGGCAATCCTCTGTCATTGACACCAATGTGCTTATGAAACGGGTGCAGATTTGACAACTTTTTGAAAGTTGTCAAATCTTATTCCAAAGTCAGGTCTTGATTCGCAGACACGATTGCATGTAAAAATGGGAATTTTCCCATGATTCTCAAAAAGTTAATGCTGTCAGGCATCACCGGTTTCTCAACTTTGCATCTGTGCGTATAATCTTTGTGTTCTTTGTGTCATACCTTTGTGTCCTTTGTGGTTAAAACTGAAAAATCAAACCTGACAGCATATACAGTGCCCTGCGGCAAAAATACATGAGGAAAAAAATATATGTATGCACAACGATGGATTACCGGACTGACTGCCCTTCCTTTTCTGATTTTCCTTGTATACAAAGGCGGATTTGTGTTTGCTGTGTTTGTGGCTGCTGTCTGTCTTCTTGGTCTGGGGGAATATTTCCGGATCACGGCAAAGGGGCAGATGAGCGGGCTTTTGTCCTTTATTCCGATTTTGAGCATGATAAGCGGCACACTTGCAATCCTTGCCGCAAACAAATTCACTTCTGATCTCACACTCTGCATTGCCGCCGTTCATGTGATCATCTGCGCGCTGTATTCTGTCACACACTTCAAAAATGATCCTGCTGTTCTGGAAAAAGTTGCACATGGCATTCAGGCTTTTGTTTATATTCCGGTATTTCTCTCCTTTGCCATCCTCATTCGGAACGGAAATGACGGGATGCTCTGGTTTTTCATGCTGCTTGCCATTGTTTTTGCCAGGACATCGGGGCCCTGTATGCAGGGACATATTTCGGAAAGCACAAACTCTGTCCCTCAGTGAGTCCGGGAAAAACTGTGGAAGGTTCTCTGGGCGGTCTGGCGGCAAATGTGCTGGTGGGTTCTGTTGTCAAAATGATTTTTATTGTCCCGGATGCCCTGGATAAAGCATTTTCTTTTTCCTCTGCATCGGCACAGCAGGCCAGATTGGTGATCTGTTTGAATCCCAGTTCAAAGCGCGGCAGGCGTAAAGGATTCCGGAGGCATCCTGCCCGGACACGGCGGTATTCTGGATCGCATTGACGCGCTGCTCTTTGCCCTTCCCCTTGCCTATTTTTTCAAGAAATATATCTTATGGGTGTGATAAAGACGGAGGACAAGAAGGAGGACGTATGAATACAGACAGTTTGACGATTCAGTTACCTGTGAATGAAATTGAATTCCTCAGACAGTATGCTGAAAAACACAGAATTACAATTTCAGAACTGATCGACCGTTATGTCAAATATTTAAAGAAATATCAAGGAATTGAAATTCATCCTGATATTGCAAAAATTACCGGAATTGTTCCTGAAAATATTGATGCGAGGGAAATGTTTCATCAATATTCAATGGAAAAACACTCATGAAAGTCATGCTGGATCTGAATATCATGCTTGATGTTCTTCAGGCACGCCATCCTTATTATCATGCTTCTGCTTTGGTAATCAGCAAAATTCTCAATAAGGAAATATTGGGATTATTGCCATCACATGCCCTTACCACAATTTACTATATCACATCGAAATATTCCGGAAAGCAGAAAGCAGATGAAGCAGCAGATTGGATTCTTGCTTATTTTGAGATTGCACCTGCGGACAGATCTGCATTTCTCAGGGCAAGGCGTTTGGAAATCAATGATTTCGAAGATGCAGTGGTGGCAAGTCTGGCTGAAGTGACTGCCTGTGACTTTATCGTTACCCGCAATGTTTCCGATTTCAGAAAATCACCGGTGAAAGCACTGATGCCGGAAGAATTTTTGAATATTAACACAGATGAAAAACACAGTTCTCTGTTAAAGCAGGCGGCAGAGGAGCAAATCGGTCAAATCGGCTGATTCTGAAATTTTTCCGATGGAAGGGGAAAAATTTTTTCTCCATCATCAAGCAAGTTAATCCTCTGCAAAAAAATTTATACGTGAAACTTTATGGAATTTATCAGGAAATAACTGTATAAAAAGAGGAAAAATATGCAGCAAAAATATCAGTGCATCCGCAAACGATCAGCGGCCGCATTCTGCGGTCTGCCTCTTGTGGACATTGCCATCGGGCCTGATCCGTCAAAAAATGAAATCCGGGGACATGCCTATGGCATCATTGCCATCGGAGACATTGCCAAAGGCTGGATTGCAGCCGGAGGTGTGGCAATGGGCGGCATTGCCTTTGGCGGAGTGGCTCTGGGCATCATTGCCATAGCCGGTGTGGGATTTGGCCTGCTTGCTTTCGGCGGTCTTGTCATCGGCGGCATTGCTACAGGCGGAGCAGCTTTCGGTTTCGTGGCTGTGGGCGGTTTTGCCATTGGATACTATGCCGTTGGCGGAGGTGCGTTCGGGAAATACATTGTTTCTGCAATACAGCGCACTCCGGAGGCTGTTGAATTCTTCAGCAGATGGCTTCCGTTTCTGCCATTGAAGTAAAAAACGTTGTGGGAAATCAAACAGTTTCTGGCACTTTTTCCGCAGTGATGGAAACATGCGCAGTGCAGGGGAGCAAATCCGCTGATCTGAGCCTGATACACAGGTAAAAAAATCCGCATAGTGGGTCAAATCCGTTGATCGTCTTTAATTAACCGCAGAGTAACACAGAGTCTGCACAGAGTGACACAGAGTTTTCCTGCAGAATGCGATGCTGATCAACGGATTTGATCCACTGCCAAAAATCCCAAAGGATTGACATTATTATAGATAAAATTGCAAAAATAAATCAGAATCCCGGAAGGGATGACATTGTCAACTGATTTGACTCATTGTCATGCGCAGGATACAAAAAATTTTCCAACTTTTGCACGGAGGGCAGAAATGAAAAACAAGGACGTGAAACGCATTATTTTCTTTTGGGCATACCTATGCACGGTGTGCCTGTTTCCCATGCAGGCATCAGCCGGAAAAATCACCATGGAACAGTTTGAGGTGGATGGGTATGAAATTGATGTGTCGGTGCAGCAGAAAGACGGGGCAATCATGATCCGCGGACGGATCAGTTACGGGCCGATGTGCAGCAATCTCAGAATCACCTTTTCTGTGGAAAATGAAAACGGACAGAAGAAAAAAATCAGCGAAACCGTCAAAGACGCAGGCGGAGCAGGCTCCCGCACCATCCGTGCGGAGAAAGAACTTTCCAAAAAAGACGCGGGAAGGGATATGACCTGGGAAATTACCAAGGTCACAGTAAGCTGTAGCAAATAACTTCTGAAGGAGACACAGCCAATGAAAATCATTCCCCCGTCCCATGAGATTCTGTTCATGCCGGACGGCGAAACGATTTTGAAGAATATTGAGATTGCGGGCCGCACCTGCTACAAAAGCGAAGACCGGATTACCGGGGATTCGGCTGCGGGTTTTGTGAAAGGCATCATCAAATCCGGGCACCACAGTGTGATTGAGCATATGAACATCACGGTGCGCTTTGTCTGTGACCGGGGTGTGACTCATGAACTGGTGCGCCATCGACTTGCAGCCTATTCCCAGGAATCCACCCGCTACGCGAATTATGCAAAAGAGAAATTCGGAAATGAGATCACGGTAATCCGGCCTTTTTTCTGGGCAGAGGATTCGCAGGCGTATGCTGACTGGAAATCTGCAATGGAATATGCAGAAAAAATCTATCTGAAACTGATACAAAACGGCGCCAGGCCCCAGGAGGCCCGGAGTGTGCTGCCCAACAGCCTGAAGACGGAAATTGTTATGACCGCGAATCTGCGGGAATGGCGGCATGTTCTGAACCTGAGATGCTCAAAACCGGCTCATCCCCAGATACGGGAAATCATGCTGCCCATGCTTGCGGAGTTTCATTCCAAAATTCCGGTGGTGTTTGATGATCTTTTTGAAAAATATGAAGCGGATATTTCTGCATTCAAATCAAAGGGGGCAGACAGAGAATCCGAATGAAAATCCCCATTGTGATGGCCGCGTTCGGAACTGCCACAAAGGCCATGAACACCTATGCGTTCATCAATTCTGTCTGCAAAGAGCGCTTTCCGGATTATCCGCTTTTCTGGGCATTTTCCTCCCGAATGGTCAAAGACCGATCCCGGCAGAAATACAGCAGCAATCTGCAGCATCCCCACCAGGTGCTGGAAAAACTGCACAGGGATGGCCATCAATGGGCAGTGGTGCAGTCCCTGCATCTTATGTGTGGACATGAATTTTACCGGCTCATTGAGGAAGTCAAATCCTGCTCTGTCCGGACATCTTTGGGGCTTCCCCTGCTCACCTGCCCTGAAGATTATCTGGCTGCGGTGAATATCTTCAAACAATCCTTTTCCCGTGCACAGGAGGAGGCGATTGTTCTGGTGGGACATGGAACCGATCATCCCAGTTGGTGCGCGTACGTGGCGCTTGACCATGTTTTCCGGGAAAACACGGATGCAGGTTTCTATGTGGGCGTGGTGGAAAAAAACGGTTATCCGTCCAGAGAATCTGTTATCCGTAACATCAAAGAGGCCGGGTACAGGAAAGTGCGGATGATTCCCTTTATGCTGGTGGCAGGAATGCACTTCAAACAGGATCTGATTGGCAATGAGGATTCATGGCAGTCCTGCTTTGAAAAAGAGGGCATCATGGTAAAGGTGGAAACGCAGGGACTGGGCTTTCACCGGGAAATTGTGGAACTCTACTGCAGACATATTGAAAACGCCCTAGATGTAATACCCCTGAATAAAACGGAACATTCCGAAATCAGCAAAAGCGGGATATTATAAATGCGAATTAAGAGTTGAAAATCAGTATGAACATTAATGAAAGATTGGGAGGTGTCAGGTGTCAGGTGTCAGAAAGAGGATGCCGTTTATTGGGGCGATGGTGCTGCTTTTTATGATGCTTTTTTCTCCCGCATTGTCTGCAAAGACGGTAACAGATCTTTCCGGCCGGAAGATTGCGGTGGAAAAGCCTTTTGCGCGCATTATCTCCCTGTACGGTGCGCATACGGAAAATCTTTTTTCTTTGGGGCTGGACAAGGAGATTATCGGCGTGTCTGCCAATGAATCCTTTCCGCCCGAAGCCCTGACGCGGCCGGTTTTCAGCTATCACGATGATGCGGAAAAATTCATGGCCGCAAAGCCGGATCTGGTGCTGACCCGTCCCATGATTGACCGGACCTGCAAACCTTTTGTGGAAAAACTGGAGCAGGCCGGGATCACGGTTGTTTCCCTGCAGCCGGTTGGGGCCGAGGATATGTACGCATACTGGCGGGATTTGGGAATCCTGACAGGCCGGGAGTCTGCTGCGGAAAAAATGATTGCCCGGTTTCAGAAAGCAGTGACAGAAGCCGGGGAACGGATAAAAAAAATTGCGCCGGAAAAGCGCAGGCGGGTGTATTTTGAGGCCATTCACAGCAAGATGAAGACCTTTTCAAAGGATTCCATGTCCATGTTTGTGCTGCGGACAGCGGGCGGCATCAATATAGCGGAAGATGCCAGCCAGATGCGCCAGACCAATATCGCTGCCTACGGAAAAGAGCGGATTCTTGCCAAAGCCGGGGAAATTGATGTGTTTCTGGCCCAGCAGGGAACCATGAACCCGGTGTCAGTGGAAATCATTGTCAATGAACCCGGATTTCAGGCCATCAAAGCTGTCAAAAACAAAGAGGTGCATCTCATTGATGAACTGCTGGTATCCCGGCCCACGCTCCGTCTCATTGACGGTATCCGGCAGATCAGCCGAATTTTGTATCCGGCGAACTGAATTGCCGTCATTGTGACAAGTATCCAACCGAAAGTTTTCTGGTATTCCAAAAACCGGATTTTTCGGAAAAAATCCGGTTTTTCTGAAAACGCCATACCCGAAAATTTATGCTGACGCAGTGAAAGCAAGGCCAGTTTTGATTTCAGCGTTTAAACGCAAAGGGCACAAAAATGGCACAGGGAACACAAAGAAAACTGAAAATGCCGCATTCTCACAAAAGGGATGATTTTTCTGTCCCTTTGTGGTAAAAAATTCTGAAAAGGAAAATTTCAGGAAATGATCGCCATGGAAATCGTGACCACTCACAAAAACACAGATTTTGATGCGCTGGCCTCTGTTATTGCTGCCACACTTCTTTATCCAAAGGCTGTCCCGGTGCTTCCCAAAAACATCAATCCCAATGTAAAGGCATTTCTCAGCATTCACAAAAAGGTTTTCAATGTTATGGATTCTGATGAATTTGATCCGGAAACCGTAAACCGTCTGATTGTGGTGGATGTGAACCGCTGGGATCGGCTGGAAGGAATGAAAAAACTGAAAAACAGGGAGAAAATGGAAGTCCTTCTCTGGGATCACCATCCGGACAAGGGAGACATCAGTGCCAATCAGAGTTGTCAGGAATCCATGGGAGCGAACATCACTCTGATGATAAGGCAGTTGAAAAATGAAAAGATTGCACTGACACCGGTGCAGGCAACCCTTTTTCTGGCCGGGGTTCATGAAGACACAGGCAATCTCATGTTTCCCTCCACCCGGCCCGAAGACGCCATGGCCGCTGCCTGGCTTTTGGAAAACGGAGCAGATTTGAATGTGCTGTCCTCCTGGCTGCGGCCTGTATATGGCGAAAAACAGAAGAATATTCTGTTTGAAATGCTCCGTTCGGAAGAAATAAAACGGATCAACGGTTACAATATCAGTTTTCACAAAATGGATATTGAAGGCCATGTGGGAAGTCTTTCCCTTGTGGTGAACATGTGCAGGGAAATCCTGAATGCAGATGCGGTGTTCGGCATTTTTACCGGAGAAAAAAAGGGAAAGGCCATTGTCATTGGCCGCAGCAGGGCGGACGGGCTGGATATTGGCGCGATTATGCGCAGTCTGGGGGGCGGAGGCCATCCGGGCGCGGGTTCCGCGATGCTGAATTTTGTCAATCCGGACACGGTTGAGGAAATGATTGCAGAATTGATAGAAGGCAATCAGCAGGCATCGGTCAGCGTCAGTGATCTGATGTCCTTTCCTGTGGTTACGGTCACTCCGGACACCAGCATGAAAGAAGCCGGGATGCTGCTGCGGGAAAAGGGATGCACCGGTTTTCCGGTGACGGAAAACGGAAAGATTGCAGGCATCATCTCCCGCCGGGATTTCCGAAAAATCAAAAAGAAATCCGGGGAAAATGCTCCGGTAAGGGCGTTTATGAGTCCCAAGGCAGTGACGGTGGAACCAAACCGCAGTCCCATGCAGGCTGCGCAGTTGATGGTTCGCCATGACATTGGCCGTCTGCCGGTGGTGGATGAGGTGGGAAATCTTATCGGCATTGTCACCCGTTCGGATGTGATGATGTATCTCTATGACATGCTGCCGGACTGAAATGATTGATTCCCTTCCGCTCATCGTTTTCAAAGACATTGCCGTGCGCTTGGGGGAGAGACTGATTCTTCCCCATACAGACTGGGAAATCCGAAGCGATCAGCACTGGGCGGTTCTTGGCCCGAATGGAGCGGGCAAATCCTCCCTTGTCCGCGCGCTGGCCGGAGATCTGCCCATTGTGCGCGGAACTGTGCGCAGATATTACAGCGAATCGGAAAAACCCGCTTATGTTTCCTTTGAACTGCAGCGGCGACTGATTGCAAAAGAGGAAGAACAGGATCATGCCCGGTATTTCAGCGGGAATCCTGACAGTCTGACCACAGCCCGGCAGATCATTGCTCCTTTTGATTCTCAATCCTCCGGGATTGAAAACATTGCGCTGCAACTGAAAATACAGCATCTGCTGGATCGGGGCATCCGCTTTCTTTCCACCGGTCAAATGCGCAAAGTGCTGATTGCCCGCGCGCTGATTCGTTCTCCCCGTTTGCTGATTCTGGATGAACCCTTTGACGGTCTGGATGCGGAAAACCGCAAGGATTTGACCCGCATTATCCGGAGTTTGATGAAAGATTCCACTCAGGTGATTCTGGTGACACACAGAGAAGAGGAGATTCTGCCTGAAATTTCCCATGTGCTGTATGTGGAGAACTGCCGGGTGATCCGGCAGGGGCCGCGTTCGGAAATGCCCGCGAAACCTTTTTCATCTCAACGTGAGAAAACATCTTTTTCCCCGCCCGTATTTTCCGAATCTCAACGAAGCTCCAAAACAGATGTTCCTGTGATTGAAATGAAAAATGTCACTGTCCGTTACGGTGACACAGTGGTTTTCCGCAATCTGGACTGGATGGTTCGCGAAGGGGAAAACTGGGCGGTTCTGGGGCCAAACGGAGCCGGAAAAACCACTCTGCTGCGCCTGATTTCCGGGGATCATCCCCAGGCATATGCCAATGAAATCCGGCTTTTCGGCAAACTCCGGGGAAGCGGGGAAAGCATATGGGAAATCAAAGAGCATATCGGGATTGTATCTTCGGAATTTCAGATACATTACCGCAAATCCGTCACGGCTCTGGATGCTGTGATTTCCGGTTTTTTTGATTCAGTCGGACTCTACCGCAAATCCGCTTCATGGCAGAGAAAGACCGCTTTGCAGTGGATATATTATCTGGGAATGGGACACAAAGCAGAGCAGCGCTTTGACCGGCTTTCCGGCGGGGAACAGCGCATGATTCTGCTGGCACGTTCGCTGGTCAAATCACCTGATCTGCTGATTCTGGATGAACCCTGCCAGGGACTGGACACAGCCAACCGGCAGAGGATTTTGAATTTGATTGATCATATCGGTCATCACAGTGACACGCAGATTCTGTATGTAAGCCATCATCCGGAAGAAATGCCATCGTGCATCCGCAGGATTTTGGATTTGAAAGATTTTCGGTGAAAATTCCCTTCAGATTGGCAGTGGACAAATCGGCTGATGAGGCAAAAAAACAATCCTCTCTTGAGGGCAGAGCCGGGGAAGAGTTAAAGCATTTTTTTATCACCCCGCAAAGCAATGGCATTGACTTAATTGACTTATTAAACCGGCAATTAAACACCACAACAATCAGTTATTATAACTATTTTAAATTATTAAAATATTTCATGTTTGCTTTTGGTATTAAAAATTGCCGGATTAATAAGAAAAACAGCGGAGTGCCAACCTGACAGTTTGGCAGATAATCGCAATAATTTTAACCCAAACTTTCAGTTTGGGACGCCTTTATACCAATTCTCCATTGAAATCATATTTTTCGGAAGACAATGACGATTCGCCGTCTATTTTAGTGATGCAAATTTGCTGTGACCTTTGTGCCCCCCTCGTGTCCTTTGTGGTAAAAAAAGCATGGTTTCAATGGAGAATCGGTATTACTCCTTAAGTCAATGACATTGCCTCGCAACGTGCCAAACGTTCAGTTTGGCACTCCTTATCCCCGATTATTTTGCCGTGTTCCGGTCAGATAGGCATGGCGGATGGTTCCGGAAATCACAGGCAGGTTTTGGGCATCCGGCGGTGTGAATCCGAAAACAAGGTGGAGAAAATTCATCACTATGCGGAAGGTGGCTCCCCAAAGTCTTTCTTTTTCACCGTCACAGTCATAGAGAAAACAGGGAAAATCCTGTGTCTTTCGCTGAATTTTTTCTTCCACCCTGGCTGAATACTGCACCCGGTACAGGGCATAATGCGCAGGATTGAGCAGACAGCGCAGGGGAATATGCACCACTTTTTCCACTTCCCAGTTGGGAAAAACATTTCTGACCGGAAACCCATGCTGCCAAAGGATAGATGACCTCGCCGGAACATGACCAGCCGCGCCGGAGGGAGCGGCCCCAGAAAACGGACGCGGAAAGGATTCATCCGCATTTCCTCAAATCCTTCCCGCAGCCCTGCTGCAAACAGATGGGCAATGCTGCGCGCTGCCTGCGGATGCTGTTTTTTCATTGCAGACCAGTAAGGCCATTTTCGCATGGGAAATCCCGGAAGGGTGACAAGCCCTGCCAGAAAATCATCCAGCACAGGTGTCAGTCCACCGCCCGGACAGCAGAGGTCGCCCGGCTGTCGCACCTTCATGGAGCGCTTGTTCAGGATCACGCAGATCTCAGATTTTTTCCCGTACTGAGGGCCGAGCAGAAACAGCACAGCGGAATTGTCCGGAATCAAAGACGCTGTCGAAATATCATCCAATTCCAAGTGCATGGATCGAAAAATCACATCTGTGATCTTTTTCCTGAATGCATCAGGATTTTCCGCGAGCAGACCGGTATTCTCCATGCTATTTCAGCCCAGTTCTCTGCGCATGTTTGCGGATATGGCCGATAATATCCTCCAGCACCACATTCACACTGAAGACATTGACCCTGTAAAAATCCGGATCGGCCTTGTCCGGATTGTCAAAACCGGGTGTGTGGTTGACTTCCACAAAATAGTATTTCCCGCTGTTTTTGATAATATCCAAGCCGCAGAGATCCCGTTTGAACACCCGCGCCGCCCGTTCGGATTCCTCCCGGATAAAGGGTTCTATCGTACTCAGATCAATGGTTTCCTCCCTTGCGCCCAGACAACTGTTGTTGCGGAATTCCTCAGATTCATTGTGCCATCGCTGCTCCACCCGGCGCAGCTTGTAATCGGAAATCACATAGCGGTATTCCACATCATTGGGAATGAATTCCTGCAGAATGAAAAAGGTTCTTTCTTCTGCAAAATACCGGTCAAAAGCCTCCCGGTTTTTCAGCAGGGAAACCCCGTCTCCCCGGCTTCCGTATGCTTTTTCCTTCAGTACAATGGGAAATCCCAGTTCTTTGAGAATCCAGTCCTGATCCACTGTTTTGGAGTTGGTAATCAAAAAGGTTTTGGGCAGTTGAAAATTTTCCGCAGACAAAATGATCTTGTCGGAAAATTTGTTGATGGAAACCATGTCACCGAGTTCCTCATCAAAAAACATGATGCCCTTTTTTTTCAGCAGATAAGCCAGCCCGTTCATAAAAGGCATCATGTCATACATCATGTCCGAACGCTCGCCCCGCGTGCGGAACCAGACAAAAGCCAGACTTTCATCAATCGCGAGTTCCTTTCCGTTGACAAAAAAACGGCGTTCTCCGGAAGAATCCAGAAAAAAATACACATCTTTGTACAGCGCGATGTGAATGTTGACCTCCTCTTTTCCCAGAACTTTCCGAAAATAATCCGGTTCCCATTCCCTTTCGGAAATTTCAAAACTCGGATCAGCAAACAGTATCAGCACATTTCTTTTCATATCTTTCACTCTTTCCACGCTTGGGTAATATCATTTTTCAAAGTGTAGTGCCGGAGAGCTTCGGCAGTGTCCGGAGAAATTCCCGCTATCAACGCTCCCGGACTCCACCTGCTCCCGTGTCAGAACAAACTGTGAATAACTCTTTGTTTTCAAACTATAATTTCTCTGATTTCCATTGTTCATGTCCCAGGCCACGCTGCACCACCTGCCGGGTCATGTCTGTGTTGGGATTGATAGGCCTCCATTCCGGAATCCGGCGTTGTTCAGCACTTCAACATACTGATTCTGCACAAAACCGAAATGGGTGCATCCCAGATACACATAAACCATTGTCTCTTTTGAGATTCTGTCAAATGCCTTTGACAGAATTTCTGCTGTGACAACGCGTTTTTCGCACTTTCCGGCTCGGTTTCAATGAGCAGAGGATAATTTGCGCCAGGCGGAAAGAAGCCAGAGCAATGATCTGCTCGTGGAAAAAATTCCTTTTTCCATAGTCCCTTGCGGTGCATATCACTGGAAATCGTGGGCTGTGTGGCCAGAATGATGATGCCGCGTCCTTTTCTCTTTCCATCATGCCGCATTTCACAAGGCCCGTATCAATGATGTTGAGAATTTTGTCGCCATGATTTTGATAAAATTGTTTCCCGTACAATGGCAGACAGGGTGTTACCACTCACAATCGCTGTCATATCCGGCTGAAAATGGTGCATCAGTCCGTTGAGAAAATTGTTGAAAACCTTGACTCTGGTTTCCGTGTCCGGCATAAGGCTGTAGCCTTTCCGGGATAGCCGTGACAGTTTTTGGGAAGGGCTTCCACAAAAAACAGGTTTAAGGGAAAGAAAATTTTTCCTGTTTCAAGGCTTCATATGCTCCGGCCAGAACATAATCCGCCAGCCGGAGTCTGTGATGATGACAGTTTTTGCATTGTTCTTTTTCATATTTTTCTGTAAGTTCCTGCTCATCCAGACTTGAATCTGTGAGTTACAGAAAGGCTCGGATTTTTCAAAAATTCAGTTTCTCACCGCTGTTGAATTTATACAAAATTTACCCCTCGTTCCCGCTGTGCGTCAATGCCATCAGGTTAAGGGCGAATGGAGTCCCAGACTGAAAGTCAGGGACAATGAAATGATTCGGAAAATCCGGACAAAATTCCGTTTCACTTCATTTCGGCACTCCGGAAATCCTTAACCTGACGGCAACGGAAGACGAAATGGCCTGCTTTTATTCTGATTTCACTATGGGTGAGAAAACCTGAACCCTGTTGTTGGCTGTATCTGCCACATACACCCAGCCGCTTTCCTTATCCACAAACACGCCGTGAATGTTCCCAGGTCCCCGGTTCCGGGACAACTTTTTCCCCACATGGCAATGGATTCTCCATCAGGACTGAAGACCTGAACCCGGTCATTGCCGATTTCTCCCATACATATTGTCATCTTTGTCAATTCCCACACCGCCTGGGCTTTCAACTGGCCTTTTCCAGAACCGGGAGAGATCCGATGGTTCTGAGGACTTCAACCTGTTTCACAGGCCGGAGAAACTTTGTATGCAATCAGCCTTCCCGTTGTTCAGATCACTGACAGTGAGTTCCCCCCTGCTGTTGAATTTCGCGGCTTCCGGATTGTCCATTTCTCCCAGGCCCGCTGCCTTTTTTACTTAAAAGGAAAAAGCGAAATTCGCATCAAATCCCAGACAGAGAACCGGTGATTTCCCGCTTCCGGCATATAATAATATCCCTGATATATGTCCAGGTGAATTCAGTTCATGTTCTGGCCGGGGCCGGAACCGTATTCACTGAAGGTTCTGATCCATTTGTACTCTTTGTCGTAAATCTTGACCTCACCGGTATTGTAATCCGCAACCCAGATGTTTCCTTTGGGATCAGCGGAAATTCCGCCAGGTTTGTCAAGATTGTGATCATCGCCTTTTCCGCCGAGAACGGGTGATAAACTTGCCTGTTTTGTCAAAACCACCATACCCAGGCTGTGGCAACATCTGTCACCAGCAGATCCTGACCATTGGAGGCCAGAGCAAATCCTCAACATGGCGAGACGGCCTCTCCCTCTCCTTCGGATCCGAATGTCATCACATGCCTGAATTCCATTCCGTAAACAATTCCGGCTGCCGAAAAAAACAGAACTCCAATTAATGCCATGATTTTTTCATTTTCTGTTCCTTTCCTTTTTCAAAATAATGTCTGAAAAAATTTCAGCAGAAAAACTTTTTGTTCCCATGCTGTTTTTCCTCTGCCGCAAAGCCACATTGTCTCATTTTCCGCACAAGTCTGAAATTTTATAAAATATCAAAATTCAGAAAGCATGTCAACACACGCAGAGGGGATGCTCCTTTTCAGGCAGAAAAATATGATATTTACATTCATACATTATATGTGATAGTTGTCAAAATGTCTTTTCACAACTTAAAGAAGCACCATCTGGCAGAAAGAATTTTTCCGGTTGGCAGAAAATTTGAGAGGCAAAACATAAGAAAAACAATAAGGCGTAAAAATGAAACCGGTCATAAAAATCTGAAGATTTTCAACCGTCTTTCTCTGTCAAAAAACTGCTGGCAACTCCTTCCTTTTCATTTTTCTGATATGCGCAATGGGGGCAAGGCGGTCTGATAGCTGTTTCAAAAATACACGGCAAAGTAAAATACTGTCAGAGAGGTGATCCATCCTTCTGCGGCTAATTCCCTTGTTGAAAATCTACGGCAGTCCCAAATTGCCATTTCAAACCTGCCGCAGGCCAAGGGATGAATCCGCATTGTCGGGCTTTGAAAAAGAAACGGTTGCATTATGTAAGCCTCGTCTCAGAACCGGTTACTTAGTCCTTAAATGAAAAACTGCAAGAATCGGATATCCGTGTGGATTTGGAACCCATCAAGGAGAATGCGTGCGGATTTTTTGATCAGGTGCTATGAAGGTGATGGAGTCCCATCGTCATCAGAATGCCATGGAAAAGGAGGTGAACGCGGGATTCGGTGCTGGGACTCAGCACCTAGTCTTCAAGTTTGCTGGATATCTTTATCACAGATGCACAGGCATCTCTCAGCAAAAAAGAGGATGGCGGCAGAACTCTGGTGCAGTCAGGATATGCGACCATTGAAGACATGCATGATCTGCTCAAATCTGTTTGAAAGCAAATATTGCCGCTGCTGGCGGGAGGAATCAGTCTGCCAGGATACCTGATTCAGTTGCAAGTTGCGAGACCTATGTCTCGGAAAAAGACAGCAGAGGCTGAAAAAAATTGAGAAATGATTTTGAGCAGACTGGAAAAAAATCGAAACCGAATCAAAAACTGAACCGCTATATGCTCTCTGAAGCGGATAATCAGCATTATACCCAACTGAAAACAGAGAGTTTGAAAAACTGCGGGAGATTGTGACAGATGAACGGTCTGTTTTCCATTCATATTGCTTTCTGCAGAACACTTGCTGAAATTGAAGATGTAAGGGGCTTTCTGGATAAAACTGTCAAAAATTTCCAGATCCGCCCTGGTGGATATAACGAAACCCTGACCGTGCTGAACAAAAAAGCCAAAACGAAACTGAAAAAGAAGTTCGGTTTTCCCGGCATTTCATTGGAATTTTCATCCTGCCCGGCGTGATGCTGTCTTTGTCCGGTGCTCTGCTGCTTGGCATCTATATTGAGCGGCGCGCGGGAAGTGATAAGGTCTGTCGGACAGCGTGTTTGCTGCTGCTTCAACATCAAGATCAGATTGCATCGGCAAGTCAAAAAGTTGCAAGAGGTGCATCCGGCCGGGCTGCCAGCATCCTGCGAGCAGGCTTCGGCCTCGCTGAATGAAATGAGCAAAGCAGGTGAGATCACCTCAACCTGACAATGAGACCGAGATCTGATGAAGAATATCAAGAAATCCGTGAAAACAGTCAGACTTCTGACAGATCTGACGGAAAAAATCAGGCGGGTTGAAAATGACAGCGATCGATTGCCCAGATTATAAAAAACATTGATGAAATTGCATTTCAAACCAGGCTGCTGGCCACAGATGCCAGGTGAAATAGCCCCAGAGCCGGTAAACACGGGCAGGATTTGCCGTTGTTGCCCAGTGAAAAATCTGGCCCTGCGAACGACGAGAGCGGCAAAGAGCACCGGAACTTTGGACAGAAATCTTCTGCGAATATCCGAATCCGTCAAGTCCATTGCGTCCATTAACAGGGATTTTTCGGGATTGTATCTGCTATAAGCATGGGAGACAAAACAAAAGGCCATCACAGATGCAAGCCGGACACTTGCCCACAACATAAAACAGATTCATAGAGGGTCAGGAAATGGACAGAGTTGCCCGGAAAAATGCCGCAAATGCAGAGGAACTGGCCGGTGCTTCAGAGAACTGCTGCATTCGCAGGCAGAACTATCTGGCAAAATACATGGAAAAAGCGGCCCCTCTGATCGGCACATCGGCTGCGGTATTCAAATAATGCAGATGTACCGAATATCAGAAAATAAAAACAAAGAGAAGAACAATTGCACAAATGACAATCCGATTCAGCACAGAGACAGACAGAAAAGACTGGGAATATGTTCTGGAACATGCCGGGACCGCAAATATTTTTCACACAGTGCCGTATTTTGGCATTCAGCAGGCAGATGGCCATGATGTGGTCACAACCTGCTTGTATGACTGGTTTAATTGCAATCATTGCCGGGTTTACCACCAACACCGGTTATCACAAAGGACTCGTGGTGGAAGCAAAAGCGGGGCTGGCCAGTCATGATTGACGCATATGAGGAAAAGGAAAGAGCCGAACCAGATCAAAAATGATCTCACAACATATTTTTATGAAAGATTTCTGGCAGGAAAACGCTTTTCTTTTATCCCTGTTTCCGCATGAAACACAACTTTTTTGAAAATCAGGGTTTCGGGCTGCACAAAACAGTATGACCATACCGTGCTGCTGGATTTATGCGGGGAACAGAGGCATTGTGGGCGGGGCTTAATCAGAAATGCCGCAATGTCATCCGCGCTACGCGCAACACAAAGAAGTGACAACACGCATTGCCAATGAAAAAAATATCTGGAGCAGTTTTACGCACATTTTACAAAAGCCTGCGGGAAAGTTTGAAAACCGGATATATGTCCTATGCGGAAATTCAGCAGCTTTCAGGTGCTGACCGAAAAGGGATTTGCAGATCTCTGGGTGGCTTTTTCCGGAGAAAAACCGCTTGCCTATGCCTTTATCTGCGATACCGCTCTTATGTGAATTTTGTTTATGGATCATCTGACCCTGAAACCCTGTCCCTGAAACCCAACAATCTGCTCCAGTGGGAACTGATCTCCCATTATCAGGCACAGGGATACCGCACCTACAACATGTGGGGCGTCAGAAACATGAACTTTTGAGAAAAATTCCCGGATTGACAATGAGAAAATTAGGGATACGGAAAATTCAAACTGTCCTTTGGATCACAACTGAAAGAAATTGTGAGATATTTCAGAATATAAATGTTCGGAGTCAGGTGGTCAGTGTTCGGTGGTCAGTCAGACCTGAAACCCTGACACTTCAAACCTGACCTTTTTCTTTTCCTCATTGACAAATCCGATTCTCATCCTAAATTGACAGGAAAATGTTTCCAGAAGGAACGGAAACCCATCATCAGCAAGGAGAAAATACCCATGCTTGAAGTTACTCCAGGCTGCCACGCAGCAGCCCAATGATTATTTTCAGGGCAGAAAAATTGAACCCATCCGCATTTTTCTCAATGAGGGCGGATAAAGGTGGGCCGTCTCTGGCTATGGCTCTGGATGAGGCCGAGAGATAATGATGACACTTACAAAATTGAAGGTCTGACCTATCTGGTCAACAAGGATTTCATGGAAAGGTCAAACCCATCAAAGTGGATTTCCACAGGATATAGGATTCAAACTGAGCTGCGGCGTGACCTTTGGCAGGGGCGGATAACTCCGGCTGCGGTTCAAACAGCAACTGCGGATAATTTTCATTCCAAAATAAGAAGGGCTGCTGGCCCTATGTGCGGCCTTTTTATTTTTTGTGATTTCCGAAATTCTTTTCTGAGCGACTGTGAAATTCAAGAGACGATCCATGGCTTACCGATTATATCAATGCTGTTCATTTTGCCATCGGTACATTGAGACACAGACCCGTGACCGGGTGGCCCGCCAATACCGGCTGGAACAGGAAACCGATGCCCTGATTCAGGAGGCGATTCTGGGCAATATTCCCATGGAAATTATGACCATGCAGCGTCTGGCGGAGAATCCGGCTCAGGGCATAATCTGCTTCATCCTGCCATTTCTGCCGGGCCTATCTGATCCTCCTGTTTTTCTGAAATCCTTTTCCGGCAACACGGCCGGACTGGTTTCAGATTTCCGGTTTATCTGTCAGGGACTTACAGAGTTCAGCCGCAAAAGAGATCCTGGCGGAATGCGATCTGTATTTTTCAAAAATCTACCCGAATATCAGCAATATGGCGGAAACGGTTGAAAGACTCATCCGGCTGGGACACGAAGCCGGACTGCTGGTGGAATTGGGCCGGAAGTGTTCCGGCATTCTGTAAAAAATTCGATGGTGGGTTAAATCCCGTTGATCCAAACCAGACACTGGGGCTGAAAATCCGAATGGATTGACATTATTATAGAAAAATTCAAAAAAACAAACCGGAATCCAGGAAGGGATGACATTGTCAAGCAATTTGACCCTGTCATATAATCAGTATGAAAGCATACGGGATGCCTGTCCTGAAAGCTTCAGAACAGCACCCGGAAAGAAATCGGGGAGGCACAGATTTATCATGATTTGGGATTATCTTTCGAGATGGTCTGAGCAGGAATTTCAGCAGATTCAGGGAAAAATTGATTCAGAAAGAATAACAGATGAAAGACAGCAAAATGAAAACCATTCTTATTGAATTTATTCCCATTTTTTGGATTTCAGCAACTGCTCTTCAGAATGGTCTCACATTGTTCTCAAAAGACAAACATTTCAAAAATATTCAGAGATTGACTCTGATATAACTGATGTTACATACTTCATACCGGCGTAGGCCGATATCAGAAACTCTCTGAAAATACTGGTTAGGCTTACGCCGGAATGACGATTAAAATAAACATCTGCCTGATTTTGAAAGGGCTGCGCAACATCAGTGATATAACTGACAGGTGACGGATCAAATCCCGTGATGATTCTTTGCAGCAGGGCGTATTTCGTCTGCCCCTTCATTATTTCATATCTGTCCGGTACCATTGTTTTTCTATAATCCCCCTCACTCCAAAACCAGCACAATCAGTTCCTTTGGCCCGTGAATGCCGAAGGCCAGCACCAGCTCAATGTCCGCTGTTTTGGACGGTCCGGAAATCAGCAGCGCGTTGGTGGGCATCCCCTTTGCCCATGCGCCTTTTTCCATTGCTTCGGCAAAAGTGCTGTATATTTTCCCGGCTTCCAGCACAGCAATGTGCACCGGCGGAACCAGGGACATGAGCCGGGGTTCCTTTTCATCCGGCCGGAGGATCAGCGCACCGGTTTCCGCAATGCCGCCCAGGGTTGAAGTGACGGCCGCGTCCATGCCAAAGAGTTTTTCCTTGAATCCCTCAATTTCCCCTTCGTACACACACAGAGCGGGCAGTCCGCTGTTATCCGTGTTCCATGCAGACTGCAGGGCGTTTCCGATTTCTGTTTCCGGTGCATACAGAAGGGTGCTGAGATTCCGTTTCCGGACAATCTCTTTCAAAGTTTCTGTCCAGTTTGCGGAAGGGACAACATGCACTTCCGCGCGCACGGCCTCCATATGCTTTTTCAGTTTTTCCACTTTCTCCTTCTGATTCCACTGCGGAATGGTCAAAGACTCCGGTTTTGGCACAGAAACAGCGCCCTGCCGCACAGCCTGCCGCAGTCTGGCAAAAATCCGTTCACGGGCTGCATTATTCATGATCCACGCCCTCCTCTTTTACCCGCTCATGCAGGCTTTTTCTGGCAAACTGCGGCTTGCTTCTCACCGATGTCCAAGCTTTGAGCGGCCCGGTTTCCGGCAGAAGCGGGCCGAAGATTCCTGCCATTTTGGTGCCAAGTGCATTGAGTCCCGGATGCCGGTTCACCAGTTCCCAGCCTTTCCACACCAGTGTTTCAGCCAATGTTTTCCCGCACCCGTGACCGCTTGCCAAACCTTTTTCATCATAATTTTCATTGCGCAGCCGCCGGATGATTTCCGGAAGGGGAATTTTCACCGGGCAGACTTCTTCGCAGGCATTGCACAGACTGGAAGCTGTGACCAGATCGCCTGCTTTTTTCAGACCTTCCATTTGAGGCGTGAGAACTGCACCAATGGGGCCTGTATAGACAAATCCGTAAGCATGTCCGCCAATGCGGGTGTAAACCGGGCAATGGTTCAGACAGGCGCCACACCGGATGCACTGCAGGGTCTGGCGCAGTTGGGGATCTGCCAGAATCGCGGATCGTCCATTGTCCAGAAGAAGCAGATGCACCTCCTTTGGCCCGTCCTTTTCCTCTTTTTTTCTCGGAGAGGTAATCATATTGAAATAGGTGCTGATCAACTGACCTGTGGCAGAACCGGTGAGCAGACGAAGCAGGGGTGGCACATCTGCAAGTTTTTCCACCACTTTTTCCAGTCCCATGACCGCAATGTGCACGGGCGGAACGGTGGTGCACATGCGGCCGTTGCCTTCGTTTTCCACCAGACACAGGGTTCCGGTTTCGGCCACAGCCATGTTCACACCGCTGAGACCCACTTCTCCTTTATAAAATTCCTCGCGCAGGGTTTTCCGGGCAATCGCGTTGAGTTCCTCCACCACTTCCGTATAAGGCGTGTCAGGAATTTTTTCATGAAAAAGCCGCCCGACCTCATCCCGGTTTTTGTGAATGGCAGGCGCAATGATATGGGAAGGTTTTTCCCCCGCAAGCTGGATGATGTATTCGCCCAGATCGGTTTCCATGACATGAAAGCCCCGATCCAGCAGAAACCGGTTCAGGTGCATTTCCTCAGACACCATGGATTTGCCCTTGATCATGCGTTTCGCGTTGTGCTTCTGCATCACAGAAAGCACAATGGCATTGGCTTCTTCCGCGGTTTCTGCCCAGTGAACCTGAATGCCGTTTTCCGTGCATTTTTTCTCCAACTGCTCCAGCAGCTCCGGCAGTCTGCTTAAGGCTCTCCTGCGGATCGCGCTGCCCATATTCCGCAGTTTTTCCAGTTCTTCCGGATCGGAAAACAGGGCTTTGCGTTTCTGTATCATGGAACCCATTGCGAATTTCAGATTGCGCCGCAACTGGGCATTGGCAAGGGCTTTGGAAATATTATCCTGAAAATCAAAATCCTTATTCTCCATTGATCCGCTCCCATATGAATTCGGCAATGTGCTGTCCCTGTATCCGTATCTGCTGATGCTCCATTGCGCCCGTGATGTTCATCAGACATCCACAGTCCCCGCCCAGCACCCTTGCGGCTCCGGTCTGCTGAATATCCGCAATTTTATCTCTGACCATTGCTGCGGAAATCTCAGGCTGTTTCACAGAAAAAGTTCCCCCGAATCCGCAGCACTCGTGTTCGTTTTCCAGTTCTTTGAGCCGGACATTCTTCAACTGCCGGATCAGGGATTTGGAATCTGCAATCACGCGCATTTCCCGCGCGGCATGGCACGAGGAATGCCAGGTCACGGTTAGGGGTTTTCCCTTATCTTCCAGTTGGATGTGCAGCACATGAACCAGAAACTCTGTGAGTTCGTAAATTTTGTCTGAAAACTGCTGCACACGCGCTGCATCCGGATCATGGGCAAAGAGTTTGGGATAATGATGTTTCATCATGCCCGCGCAGGAACCGGACGGCACAACAATGGGCAGATCTTTGGAAAAGATTTCAATCTGTTTGCGCGCCACTGCCTTTGCCTCTTCCGGAAAACCGGAATTGTAGGCAGGCTGACCGCAGCAGGACTGTTCCGAAGGGAAGATCACCCGCACACCTTCCCTTTGTATCAGGCGGATGGCCGCGATTCCGGCTTCGGGACAGATCATGTCCATCAGACAGGTGCCGAAAAAATACACGGCATCCGGTTTTTCAGGATAGTTTTTTTTCATGGAATCCTCTCATGGTTTGGGATGAGACGTTATATATGGGATACTTCTTCTTCTGCCCAGTGTTTCTTTATCTTTTGGGCGGAACCGGGCATTGTCAAAAACAAATGCCTGATACTGATTTCTGAACGCCAAAGCATTCCCAAGTTTTTTGGTGGTGGGGCAAAAGGGTTGACAATGGGCTCCCTTCCGGGATTCTGATTTGTTTTTGATTTTTTTATATAATAATTTCAATTTGTTCAAATTTTTCCGGCCCGGATTCAGCGCACAGTTCAAGGGATTTTGCCCACTGTCAGTTTTTTTATGACTGCCTGTGTCTGTGAACATCAGCTCCGCCATCCTGACATCTGATGCGGTTCCTGCGTTGTCTTTATCTGAATTTTTTGCAGATTGCAATATTTCTGCCTCTGTTTTTGTTTATGCTGCCGCACTTTCAGAAAAACCGGTTTTTTCCTGAAAATCCGTTTTTTGAATACCCCAAACTTTCAGCTTCATGGATTGGACTGAGCCAAAAAATGAGCAGAGATGCGAAATGAGAGTTGTCACCAAGGGGGAGAACATGCTATGAAAAATACGGCTGCGGGAAAAGAGGTGAGGACAAAATTGGGGCAGTAATCGGAGGATTTCCCGCAGAATACAAAGCGTCATGTCAAACAGCTTTTTCTGCATAAAAAATGGCAGGGGCGGTTTGAAAACCTGTCCCTGCCGCAAAATACAGGGGAATTTTTTTCAGATCAATCCGCTTTTGGAGGAGGTTATGGGATTTTCATGGAATGCTTTCATTGTTCCCGCTTCTGATGAAGAGGCCTTCGGACGCGTGAAAAAATTTGATCCCGATGCGCTTATGATGCCGGGCGGTTTTGCCCGCATAAAACGCAGCAGCGGGGCTGACTGGACGCAGCCCGGTTCAAGCACAGCATACGCATTGGAATTTGGCGAGGCATGGTTTCTGTATGCAAAATCCTCCAGAGCGGTCTTTGCCTATGAGCACAGCAAATCCGGGGAGATTCTGCGTTTCCTGTCCTATTCCGGCGAGCGGGGCTGGATTACGGTTCAGGGCTTTCCGGAAGAATGGGAAAGCATACTGTTTGATCAAAGCCAGATTGCCCTTGGGGAAAACATGGTGCTGGAGGAACCGGATGAAAAACGCTGGTCTGCGGAACTTGCCTCCCTGAAAGAGAAAAAGATCGTTGCAGGCCATCTGCTTCCTGCACCTGATCCCGCAGTGGCGCGGTTCATTGCACAGAGGATGGGGACCCGGCTCATCTGAAAAAACGGCAGCATTGCTTTTTTTGCATCAGAGAACTTTCCCGCTGAGAACCCGGAGATTTTTTCTCTGCGTTCTCAGGAAAGATTTTTCTGTCCGGATGCGGAAGCTGTCAGCAATGAAATCAGGCATACGGAAAACAGGAAAGGAAGGCAAAATTCCGGGAAATCAAAAAATTTATTTTGTTATTTAAAAAACAGACAGATATACATTTTTTCACACATGAGGCAGACAATCCGGTATTGTCAGTCGTTCAGATACCTGCTATAATAATACCTATAGACAGGGCTGCCGATTTTGGAACAAATTTCGGTCTGCAAAAAAGAAAACATTTGCCAAATTTACCAAACTATCTGAATACTGAGGGGAAACATGAGAAAATTC
Organism: Desulfobacterales bacterium; assembly: GCA_041390465.1. Taxonomy (GTDB): domain Bacteria; phylum Desulfobacterota; class Desulfobacteria; order Desulfobacterales; family Desulfococcaceae; genus JAABRU01. Next base: position 37,849 of record JAWKPW010000044.1, read on the forward strand.
GTGCCAAAGGGAATGGAAAATATCAATATGCCCGTGATTCTGGCAGTTGCGGGTGTTATTACGCTCATTGTTTTTTTTATCATGCTGCTGCCGAACAAAAAAGGTTCCACAGAGGAAATCAGAATACTGGAAGGCCGCCTGGCCCGTTTGGAAAAACAACTGGCTGATATGGAGGAGAGCAATGAGCAGCGGTTCACAGACATGGAGACGTTTCATGCGCAGTTCGGAACTGTTGCGCAGGATGCGCAGCGCTTTATGACCATGCCCGCGGATATTGACAATATTCACAGCAAGCTGGACAATCTTGACAAAAGACAGGGAAATCTGGAAAGAAAGGTTTCAGGTTCAGCAGCTCCCTATGTGCCGCCCAGACCTGCCGCTTCGGCCAGGGCCTCTGTGTCTGATCTTTCTGAATCGGATGTCCCGGCAGGAGAAGTGACAGCTCCGGCCGCTTCTGCTTCGGATTCCGGAACAAAACCTGTCAAAACCATCAAAGCCCTGAAAAAAAAGCCGGGGGCCGCCTCTGCCCGCTTCCATCGTGTGGCAAAGGGTGAAAATCTGTACACGATAGCAAGACATTACAATATCAGTGTAAAAGATCTGATCCGCATGAACCGGCTTCCGCCGGATACAACCATGATTCACATTGGTCAGAAACTGTATATCGGCAAATGAGCTGCCGGTTTTGCGATTTTGCCGTCAAAAAAGATCCCGCATACAGAGAACCTGCGAATTCCTTTCCCCAAAATTTTCAGACAGCACCCCGCGCCAAATCGTATCCGGAGACAGAAATCTCTTCGGATACGATCACCGTATGCCCATATAGGCTCCGCATCTTTTCCCCTCTTCTCTGTCCAATTTTAACTGTCTGATATTGATTGCAAAAAAAATATTTGACCTGACTGATGATTTTTCTTGCTTTTCTTGCAGAAATCATTATATTCCCGCGCATCCGGATTGCGGTACAGCATTACCGTATTTCCGATCCTCCGGGCTTTGGCATCAGCCCGGCATAGCTGACAACCATTTTATTATAAGGAAAACTGCAAATGATCGGAGCCTTAAAACCGCTGATGAACGACTGTCTGATGAAAAACACGCCGGATGCTGTTGAGGAGAATGAAGACGAACCTCCAGACTCCAAGCTGAAACTTCTGCCTGTCTCTCCTGTTCCCCAAAGGAGAACAAACGGACGCATTGTCCGTTTCCCGTCTTACCGCGCCGGAGTACTCAGTCCGGCAGCACGCACCTTTCGGAAACGATTTTATCCCCAGATTACCATCAAACAGTGGAATGACTGGCGCTGGCAGGTAAGCAATCGTATCCGGACACGCAGCGAACTGGAAAAAATGATACGGCTTTCTGAAAATGAACGCCGTGCCCTGACGCAGGAGGATGTGAAACTGCCTCTGGGCATCACACCCTATTATATGAGTCTCATATCCGAGGACAACCCGGAGCAGCCGCTTCGCAGAACTGTGATTCCAAGCCTCAATGAACTGGTGCGGATGCCCGGTGAGGCGGATGATCCTCTGGGAGAGGAAGCCCAAAGTCCGGTTCCCGGCATGGTTCACCGTTATCCGGATCGGGTGCTGCTGCTGCTTTCGGATTTCTGTTCCGTATACTGCCGTTACTGCACACGCTCCAGAGTGGTGGGACATGGTGCGGTGCATCCGGGACGATCCCGGCTGGAACGCGCCTTTGATTATATCCGTTCCACTCCGGCAATCCGGGATGTGCTTCTTTCCGGTGGTGACCCGCTTCTGCTGGGCAATGATCGGCTGGACTGGATTCTGTCCCGTCTCCGCGAGATTCCCCATGTGGAAATCGTGCGCATCGGAACCAAAGTTCCGGCTGTGCTGCCCCAGCGCATCACGCCCCAGTTGGTGAAAATGCTGAAAAATTATCATCCCCTGTGGATGAGTCTGCATTTTGCCCATCCGGATGAATGCACGCCCGAAACCCAGCGCGCGTGCGCCATGCTGGCTGATGCCGGGATTCCTCTGGGTTCCCAGACCGTGCTGCTCAAGGGGATCAATGATGAAACACAGACCATGAAATCCCTGATGCACAGTCTGATGAAGATGCGGGTGAAACCCTATTACCTGTATCAGTGTGATCCCATTACCGGTTCCTCCCATTTCCGCACGCCTGTGGAAAAAGGACTGGAAATCATGCGGGGGCTGCGCGGTCATACCAGCGGTTATGCCGTGCCGACTTATGTGGTGGATGCCCCCGGCGGCGGAGGCAAGATTCCGCTGATGCCGGAGTATGTGGCAGGCAGACAGGGAGATTCTCTGGTTTTAAGAAATTATGAAGATAAGACCTATTCTTATCCTGATCCGCTCTGTTCCTGAAAAAAATTTTTTATACGCTGTTCAATAAGGGGAGCGCAGAGGTTTTCTGCGTATCCCCTGTATTTTTTGGAAAAAAGTGTCAGGTTTCAGGTGTTCGGTTTTCGGTGTTCAGATGGTATATCCCGGATTCCGGTTTTCTCCGGAATGACGGGTGATACAGCAGTTCTCTGATTTTTGGAAGGTTTGCGTAAGGTGAGTTGATAATTCTCAGTTTCAATTGATGATTGATAAAGTGGTGCCGGGATGCCGGATTATGCTCCGGCCTGCCTTTTCATCTGAAAAAGCAGCATTTGCGATTCCGGTTTTGATGTGCAGAAAATCCTGTACATCATTTCTTTCAACTGTTAGATACAAGGAGGTCTATGTATTCCCAGGGTGAGTTTTTGTGTGTGCGGTGTGCGCGGCAGGGCAAAACCTGCTGTCAGCGTTCGGAGATCTATGTCACTCCCGGTGATGCCCAGCGGATTTTCCGCCATACCGGTCTGACCGGATTTTATGAGTACAAACCGCCGGCTGATCCCGTTTATGCGGATCAGTCCGATGATCCGGTCTGGGCCGAGCATGTGTTTGATTCCGGAGGCAGGCGTCGGGTGCTGAAACGTCTTGCATCCGGCGACTGCCTTTTTCTGAGCCAAACCGGCTGCATTCTTCCCCTGGATATACGTCCCCTGGTCTGCCGTCTGTATCCTTACACCTATACAGCATCCGGCATTGATCGGGAACTCGAAACCGGCTGTCCGCCCAATCTGCTGGCAGACGGCCAGTGTCTGACGGATGCGCTCTGCATGTCTGCGGATCAGGCATGGGAGTGGCATCATATTTTATATGAGGAGGTTCTGGCTGATGGGAATGACAATCGGGCTGTGCTATGATCTGCGGTCCGAATATCTGGAAATGGGTTACTCGGAAGAGGAAACAGCGGAATTTGACCGGGATGACACGGTAAAGGCCATAGAAGATGCGCTCTCTTTTCTGGGGCATCGCCCCGAACGCATCGGTCATGCCCGGCAACTGGCAGCCGCGCTGGTGGCAGGAAAACGCTGGGATCTGGTTTTCAATATCGCAGAAGGAATGCACGGCATTGGCCGGGAGGCACAGGTTCCCGCACTTCTGGATTTGTATGAAATTCCCTACACTTTTTCCGATCCGCTGGTCATGAGTCTGACCCTGCACAAGGGCATGACCAAACGCGTGATCCGGGATGCAGGCATTCCCACGTCTGATTTTCGGATTGTGGAAGACGCGGAAGATACGCAAAATCTGGCATTTGATCCGCCGTATTTCATCAAGCCTGTGGCAGAGGGAACCGGAAAGGGGGTTACGCCGGATTCCATTATCCGGGATCGGAGTCTGCTGCCATCCGCGTGTCAGCGGATGCTTGAAACCTTCCGGCAGCCTGTGCTGGTGGAGCCTTATCTTTCCGGCAGGGAATTCACCACCGCGGTTGTGGGAACCGGGAAAAAAGCACAAGTCCTGGGAAGCATGGAAGTTCACCTGAAAGAAAGTGCGGAACAGGGAGTGTATTCCTATGTGAACAAGGAAAAATGCGAGGAACTGGTCATTTACAGACTGGTGAAAGCCGCAGACGATCCTGTGGTTGCCCAAGCTGAGGCCATTGCCCTGAATGCGTGGAAAGTTCTGGGGTGCCGGGACGCAGCCGCCTTGATCCGCCAGACAGTGCGGGAAAGCCCATGTCTGAGGAAGTCAACCCATTGCAGGCATTCATCCGGAACATTCGGATCTGCCCATTATCTGCAATCATCTGAGGTGGTCACCGTATACAGATTTGATTGGCCGATTGTGGCCTCCGCATCTGAACGGATCAGGAGGAAAAAACCTGATGCGCATTGCCATTGTCCACGACAGGGTAAAGGATTCGGATCGGCAGATGCGCAGACAGGTAGGTTGGTTGTGAAAACTGCTCTCTTCTTTGGGGCATACAGCGGAAATCATGGAATGCACCCTGAATCTGGAGCAGATAAGAGAAGTTGAAAAAGGTTCGTGTTGGATCTGGTTTTCAATCTTGTGGAACTTCTGGAAGGGCAGGGGAGACTGATTCATTCCGTCTTCATTGTCTGGCGTTGGACGCGCTGGGCATTCCTTACACCGGCGTGTCCGCAGAGAGTAGTTCCTGGGATTTCACAAGGTCATGGCAAAAAACCATATGCTTGCCACGATCTGCCTTACCAGGAATGGATAGGCCCGTATCCGGCTTCTGTATTTCACCATCCCTCAGCCCACAATGCTGTTGCCTTTGCAAAACTCCCCCCGCCGGGGGAGGGCTAGTGGGGGAGAGACAGCACCTGTAATTAAAATATTTTTCACCCTTTCCTGCTCCCTCCCTCAAGGGAGGGAGTTTTGGGGAATCGAATACGGTTTTCACCTCCTGCAGAAGATGAGAGTTTTACGGAAAAGGATGTTATTCCCGGAAAAATGGATTATCAAATCTGTGTGGGAACATGCTTCCATTGGTTCTGATGAAAGCGGACTATGGAAGGGACTGTCTGCGGATGAGATTCAGTTCGTCCTAAAAAACAGGTTCCGCGAATGGGCGGAGCCTGTTTTGCAGAAAGATTCACGAAGGACGGGAATTCAATCTTTCTGTGTTGGCCTCTGCACAGGGGTGGAAGTGCTGTCCCCAGGGAAATCATTTTTCAGGATTATGGCCGGACAGTGCGGATTGTGGATTACAAAAGCCAAATGAAGATCCCGCATCTTTTGAATTTCACCATACGCCCCGATCTTTTAATTCAAAAAAGAAGACAGGGATTTAACTGAACATCTGAAAGATTCGGTGATCCGGTGCTGGAATGTGTTTGATCTTTCCGGTTATGTGGTGGATTTCCCCGTGTGGATGAGGCAGGCAATCCCTGGATTCTGGAAGTCAATGCCAATCCCCGTTCTTCACCGGATAGTGGGTCTTTGCCGCTGCGCTGGAACAAAGCGGCATTTCCTTTCGTAGAGGTCAGAGCCGGATTTTGGAAGATGTCTGAAAGTCTTTATAAATGCAGGGATTATTTTTAAGCAGATTTAAAAAGTCTGAGAAATCCCTGCTCAGACCCAATCTCAGTTCCGGGCAGATCGGATTGGCAAAGCATAATCCGCCTTTATACCGAATCACCATTGATTTGTTCAATATAAGTATAGTGGTTAAGATAACAATTTGGGGGAAAGCCGGTGCAGGTTGGGGTGAGGAACGAACCCCAACAAATTAAAGTGCTGGGGTTCACTGCATTCACCCCGGCCTGCACAATATTATCTGAAAGTCTGTATGTTTTCAATGGGGAATCGGTATTACTCTGCAGGGATTTTTTAAAGCAGAGATTTCAGAAACCTGAAAAATCCTTTTCCCCTTGACTTTCAGGATAATGATACCATATAAAAAAAGACAGTCCTGATTACACATCCTGCAATTTTTCATTGAGTTGATTCAATCCCGCAAAAACAGATATTCGGAGATTCCGGTGGCAGTATCAAATGTACATGCCGCAGTTTCCTGTTTTATTTTTTTTATTGCAGTAACTCAGGCAGTCCAATATTGACATGCTGATTTTTGCGTATGAATCTTTAGGGGGATAAAGATGATTCATGCAGCCAGATTTATGAATCTGCAATCTTCTGCCGAATCAAAAAATACTTTAAGACTATCCTGAAAATAAGGAGACCAGCCTGTGCAAAATAATGACATTGAAGAAATCATTCCCCGTCCAATGACAGACGAGGAGCGGTATTATGCTGAGCAGTTTTACAAAGAGCCGGTGGAAAGCCTTAAACTGATTGAGGAAACTGCCAAATTTCTGATCGGCGCGGGAGCGGGAACATCAGGGCTTTATCTGTCCGCGTTCAAACTGTCTTTCGGAGAGCGCACTGCCACCACCGGAATCTGGTATGTGCCGTTTTTATTATGGACTTTTTCCATACTGGCACTGATTCTGGTTTTGCTTCCCCGGAAATATGAAACAGGCAGAAACGAACCTGCCTCTTACAAAAATGCTTTTCTGAAAGCCCGGAAAATCAAATACCTCTGGCTGGTATGGGGAGCAGGATTTTTCATTCTGGGCATTCTGACAGCGATTTTTCCTTTTCTGAAATAGTTATCAACTTTGATTTTGTGAGTTCAACAATACAGAAAAACCGGATTTTTTGAAAAAATCCGGTTTTTGTGAATCACAGATTCAAGACTGACAAAGCAGCATAATATGAAATCTGAAAAAGAACTGTATAATCATCTTCGTGAGACTTTGCGTATTTGTGCCTTCGTGAAAAATCCGCAAGGATTGATATTATTATAGAAAAAATTGAAAGATCAGTGCGGAAAAATCCGCAAGGATTGATATTATTATAGAA
>JAWKPW010000045.1:0-43990 GCA_041390465.1 Desulfobacterales bacterium
AAAGGTCAAAATAAGCTGAAAGAACAGCATAAAATCCGCGGTGAATCAGCACTGCCTTCCGCAAAATATGATTTCAATGGAGAATTGCTATTATACCAAATTCCCATTGAATTTATGCAATGCCTGTCCGGTCAGGGGCGGAGGAGTCCCGGACTGAAAGTCAGGGACACTGAAATGATCCGGAAATCCGGACAAAATTCCGTTTCACCTCATTTCGGCACTCCGGAATCAGACAGGCACGGTTTCAATGGCGAATTGGCATTATGCCAAATCACCGTTGAAAATATGCTTTCATCCGGTTCCGGCGCAGAGCGTCAATGCCATCAGACCGGGTGGAATGCCTCTGAAAGAACCGGCTGCATTTTTATCTGTTCACCGGTATATTTCTTCAAAATACAAAGCAAAAATTCTTACATTTCAACTGTGGCCGGACACAAGGAAAAAACCGGTTTTTCTGAAAGACACTCTGTCAGATGCAAACTGCAAATGCGCAGCCGGGGTTTTTCTTATTCCCTGAACAATTCTGTACTGATATACCGTTCCCCTGTGCTGGCCAGAATTGTCACAATGCATTTTCCTTTGGACTCCGGTTTTTTTGCCACTTTCAGCGCTGCCGCGACTGCGGCTCCTGAGGAAATGCCGCAGAGAATGCCTTCGGTATTCGCGAGTTTTCGGGCTGTTTCAAAAGCCTCGGCATTGCTCACCTGCACCACCTCGTCAATCACACCCTGATCCAGCACCTCCGGAATGAATCCCGCACCAATGCCCTGAATCCTGTGGGGGCCGGGTTTTCCGCCGGAAAGAACCGGTGAATCCTTTGGTTCCACAGCCACCGCCCGAAATTCGGGCTTGCGGGATTTGATGCACTGGGAAACTCCGGTAATGGTTCCTCCGGTTCCCACACCGGCCACAAAAATATCCGCCTTTCCATCCGTATCCCGCCAGATTTCCTCTGCCGTGGTTTCCCGGTGAATGCGGGGATTGGCCGGATTTCTGAACTGATCCGGCATATACGCGTTCGGATTTTGTGCCACCATCCGCTCTGCTGCGGCAATGGCCCCTTTCATGCCTTCGGCTCCGGGGGTGAGAACCAGTTCCGCTCCCAGATGCTTGAGAAGTTTGCGCCGCTCCGCACTCATGGTTTCCGGCATGGTCAGACAAAGCCGGTACCCTCTGACTGCGCAGATAAAGGCCAGGGCAATGCCGGTATTGCCGCTGGTGGGTTCCACAATCAGCGTATCAGGCCCAATCCGGCCCTGTGCCTCGGCCGTGTCAATCATGGCTTTGGCCGTCCGATCCTTGATGCTCCCCAGAGGATTGAAAAATTCCAGTTTCGCGAAAATATCCGCATCCGCGGCTTCTGCAATCCGGTTCAGGCGGACCAGCGGAGTGGAACCTACGGTGACGGTGATGTCTGCATATGTTTTCATGATGCTGTCCTGCTGTCAGAATTTATATGAAATGCTCCGTGAACAATCACATGGATTATTTTTTATGCCAATACGCAAAAGATTTGTCAATCAGGATATTCAGAATTCGCAGACCATTCCCCAGCCCGGCATTTCTGCTGAAAAACAAAATAAGCCTTTTACTTTACATTTCCGGATTTCCGAATTATAACTCAAAGGAGTGCGGAAACTGAATGGGCTGTCAAACAAATTTCTTCATATTTAACCCAAGTTGCCAGTTACAAAAAATCGTAATGATTTCAACTGGCAGATTTTTATGCAAAAAACAGGTTAAATTTATAAAATTTTGTTTTAACAGTGTTTTTAAAATTACAACCTCTTTATAACTGGCAACCTGGGTTATTTAACCGCGACGATCGCAAGGTTCACACACAGAACGCAAAGTTCTTTTTTTGCGCACTTTGCGGAAATCTTTGCGTCCCCTGCGGTTAAAAAAATGTGAAAGAATTGTTCGGTGCAGGGGGAATTTGCCATGAAAAAAAATCCGGGATTTACCCTTATTGAACTGCTGGTTGTAGTCGTTATTATCGGAATTCTTGCCGGGATTATCGCTCCGGCTCTCATGGGGCATAAGGACAAATCACTTTCAAAACCCGAAGATGCTGTTCTGCATCCGGAAACTGCCTCTCTTCCGGATACTGCCGAAAAAAACAGGCAAAAACTTCCTTCCCGTGCCTGTGTCATTCCGGTGACAGAGTCGGCGGAGGTGAACGTAAAACTTACCGTGAGCGATTATATCCGCAAATTCAAAGTGTACACTTTGTTTGATGTGGATTTTGCAGGCACCTATCTTTTTTCCAACCCTGACACCACACAGAACACTGTGCGTCTTTTCTTTCCTTTTCCCAAAGGAACCACGCAGGCAAAGGATGTTTCCCTCAAGATTTCCCTTCTTTCCGCAGATACCCTGAAACAGGCAGAAAACGTCAGAACCGATCTGGATGGCATTGAATGGTTCGGGGAACTTCCCCAAAATGAAAAACTGCGCGCGCAGGTGCGTTACAATACCCAGGGCAATGAACGCTATATGTATGAAGGGCCGGGTGCAGATCGGGCAGGAGCATTGAAAATTGAGATGATTCTGGAAGGCGGAACCTCGGAACTCATACCGCCGGAAGCCCTGCAGCCACAGGTGACAGCACCGGGGCATCTGCTGTGGGATTTCAGAAATCTCATTACCGACCGCAAGATTATTGTGGAACTGCCCGGCGCCATGACACCCACAGGACGGGTCATTCTTTTCCTGAGACTGGCCGGACTGGCCGTGTTTCTTTTTGGCATTGGATTCATGTATCTCAATGACCTTACCCAGCCGGGACGTCTGGACAATTTCCGGATGGGGCATTTTCTGCTGCTCGCGCTGACTTATTCCCTGTTTTTCATTCTTTTTACGGTTCTCAACCTGAATGAAAACATGGACACGCGATGGGCTCTGCTTGTTTCCACAATTCTGTCCCTTCCGCTGCTGCTGATTCACACCGGACGGTTTCTGGGCACAGGCTTTTCCCTTACCCGAATTCTGCCTCTGGCCCTGTTCACTCTGGGCATTGTCATCAACGGTGTATATGGCGGACAGTACCGCTCCTATATTTTTATTGCCTTCACAGTTCTTGCCGCAGCTTTTGTCACACTTACTTACAAGGGATGGACAGACAGAAGAAAGTTGTCTGAAGAGAAAAAAGCACAGGAGAGGGAACTGCGGATACAGCAGGAAAAGGATGCAGTTGAAGCAGGAAAAAGGAAAAATGCGTTTGAGGCATGGCGGAGATCTGCGGAGGAAAAATTTGGAAAAAGCCTTGAGAGATTTGCCAAACTGAACCGGGAGGCTGACGCTTTGGCAAAGAAAGCCTCTCTTCTCCTTGAGTTTCAGGATGGAGAGGAAAAGCAGAGCATCCGGCAGTTTATGGAAAAACGGCTGGTGCATCTGTCTGAACTGGAAAAACGGTTTCATGATTTTCGCGGACGTTTCCATGCACTTGCAGAAATCCCTGAGGAAAAAACCTTTTCTGAAACATACAGGGCAATGAAAGAGGATGCCGAAGGATTTGAGACTGAATACGGGCATGCTTTGGATCTGCTGAAAAAATCAGTGGAGGATCTGACCCAGATGCGGGAACGCTCGCAGATTCTGTCTTCTGAAAAAGCAGATATGCTTCACTGCATTGCCTGCGGATTTGAAAGCAGACTGTCCCGGCACTGTCCCAACTGCGGCATTGTCAGCCCGGTGAAGCTGATTTGCAGTCAGTGCGGAGAGATTTGCATGCTGCCTGTGCATATGCTTGACCGGGAAAAAGCCGGGCCCAGGTTTCACTGCCTGCGCTGCGGTCATCCCCATGATTTCCGGATGCCGGCTCCAAGTCTGTTCTGAGGGATTGACCTGACTGCGTATTTTTTTCCTGTCTGAACAGGGCCCAAATGCTTTTTTTATATTCAGACTGAAAAAATGCACATGTTTTTAATTTCTGCTTGACATTTATTTTCAGTACCTCTAAAATTTATGCCACTGTTTTTCAGGAACAGTGTCTGTTTCCTGACAGATTTCGCACAACGGCGTGCAAAATACTCTTTTTTATGCGAATTAAGCGTTAAAAATTCCATAATGGATAACAACAAGGTGCTGTATATTCATGCAAAAATTTGGCAACTTTTGAAAAGTTGTCAAATTCTGCCGGAATCTGACTCTTAATTCATATTGTTAAAATTAAGGTGAAGAAGACAAAGGCGTCTGTTTCCCCAGCGATGGGGCAGACGCCTTTTTGTTTTTATAAACGGGATTAATCACAAAAGGAGGAAGTATGCGTTTTTCAAAAAACAATGATGTTCTGGGAACTTCAAACAGAGGAAATCCGACAGAATCCAGTCTGTGCACCCTTTGCCGCGCGGACTGCGAGGGAAAATGCGAAACCTGGCTTTCCAGCCTGGTGGGACGCAAACTGCTCTATCCGAGAAGTTTCGGGATTGTCACCGCAGGAGCCAACAATACCAGCCATGTGGGCGTTTCCTACAATTCGCTCCGAATTCAGGGCTATGCCTACGGCGCGCACGGTCTGAGCGAAGGCATGAGCAATGATCCGGATGACTGCATTTTCCCCAAAGTCAGTCTGGAGACCGAATTCGGCAAGGCCGTGAAAACCAAAATCCGCATGCCTCTGATGACCGGCGCGCTCGGTTCCACCTTTGTGGCCGAGAAATACTGGGATTCCTTTGCCATCGGCGGCGCGCTGGTGGGCATTCCCGTAGTCATCGGCGAGAACGTGGTGGGCGTGGATCGGAAATCGGAAATCACTCCCGGTGATGTGCGCAAAGGCAAGATCAAAGGGGCACCGGAACTGAATCGCCGGATCGACGGCTATCTCCGCTATTTTGACGGTCACGGAGCCATCATTGTGCAGTTGAATGTGGAAGATGCGCGCAACGGGGTGGCTGAATATGTGGCAGAAAAATACGGAGACAAATGCATCATTGAACTGAAATGGGGGCAGGGTGCAAAGAATATCGGCGGTGAAATTCAGGTGACAAGTCTGGATTATGCGCTGTTCCTGAAAAACAGGGGATATATTGTGGATCCGGATCCTTCCCTGCCGGAAGTCAAGGAGGCTTTTGAAAACGGATCCATCAAATCCTTTGCCCGCCACAGCCGTCTGGGCAACACCAATATGGATACGGTGGATCAGGTGCGCCGGGATTTCATGCGCACAGTGGAATATCTGCGCAGCATCGGCTTCAGCCGGGTCACACTGAAAACCGGTTCCTACGGCATGGAGGAACTGGCCATGGCCATCAAATTTGCCACAGATGCCAAACTGGATCTGCTGACCATTGACGGCTCCGGCGGCGGCACCGGCATGAGTCCCTGGAACATGATGCAGAGCTGGGGCGTTCCTTCCATCATTCTGCATTCCAAAGCCTATGAATATGCCAACCTGCTGGCTGCCAGAGGTCTGGATGTGGTGGATATGTCCTTTGCAGGCGGTTTTGCACTGGAAGATCATATCTTCAAGGCTCTGGCTTTGGGTGCGCCTTTCACCAAACTGGTCTGCATGGGCCGGGGCATTATGATACCCGGTTTTGTGGGCTCCAATATTGAAGGTGCGATTTTCCCGGAAAGACGGGCAGATGTCAACGGTCACTGGTCAGAACTGCCCAGAACCGTTCGTCAGGTGGGCAGCACAGCCAAAGAAATCTTTGCCTCCTATTTTGATGTGGAGAAAATTGTGGGCAAAGACGAAATGAAAAACATTCCTTACGGAGCCATTGCCTTTTACACGCTGGTTGACAAACTGGCCTGCGGTCTCCAGCAGTTGATGGCCGGCGCGCGGAAATTCAAAATGAACCAGCTCAGCCGTGCAGAACTGTTCTCCGGAAACCGGGAAACCGCCAGGGAAACCGGCATTCCCCACTGCGCGGATGTGAATGACGAAAGCGCGAAGAAGATTCTGAAGTCCTAAGCAGGTCAGCATAAATTTTGGGGTGCGGCATTTTCAGACAAACCGGATTTTTCCGAAAAATCCGGTTTGTTGAATACCCGAAGACTTTCACCTGCGTGCTGAAATCATCGGGCAAAAGCCAAGTCCTGTCGGCTGTTGAGTTGTGCCTAACTGATTTTTCTGCAAAAATAAGTTAGGCACAACTTGGTGCACTGCTGCATTGAAAGATTTGACAATTTTTGGAAAATTGTCAAATCTGGGGGATGTTTTTTTCCGGAAATCGACTTATACCGATTCTCCTTTGAAACCATGCTTTCCGCCGGATTTGTTTTACCGCAAAGGACACAAAGAGGGCACAACGGTCACAAAAAACTTGCAGCACTATATAAAATCAACGGCGAATCGGTATATCGGCATGATACCGAATCTCCATTGATTTGATCCAATACAAATATGTTTTCAATGGGGAATCGGTATTAAACTCTATACCGCAATGCGCAGCCCCACCGGGCAATGATCCGAGCCCATTACCGCATTGTCAATAAAAGCCTCTTTCACCATTCCCTTTTCCACCATTTCTTTTGTGACAAAAAAATAATCAATGCGCCAGCCCGCATTCCGTTCTCTGGCTCTGGATCGGTAAGACCACCAGGAATATTTCACTTCCTCCGGGTAAAAATGGCGAAACGTGTCAACATAGCCCAGTTCCGCAATGCGATCCAGCCAGTCCCGCTCAATGCGCAGGAAGCCGGAACTGTTTTCATTGGCCTTGGGATTTTTCAGGTCAATTTCATTGTGTGCCGTGTTGTAATCTCCAGCAATAACAAGATGTTTCCCGGCTTTTCTGCACTGCTCCGTGTAAGCAAAAAAGTCCCGGTAGAAATTCAGTTTGTACTGCAGTCTTTCATCGCTCATGCCGCCGTTGGGAAAATAGATATTGAAAAAGATAAAATTTCCAAAATCCAGTTCCAGTATTCTTCCTTCATTGTCGTATTCCGGAATGCCGATGCCTTGTTTCACGGATTTCGGCTGGATACGGGTATAGACACCGACCCCGCTGTATCCTTTTTTGGTGCTGGCATGGGACCAGAAAGATTCATAGCCTTCCATATTCTTCATTTCATCCGTGAGCTGCTTTTCCTGCAGTTTGCTTTCCTGTATGGCAAACACATCAGCATCCAGTTTCCGGAAGGAATCTGCAAAGCCTTTTTCCCACGCGGCTCTCAGGCCATTGACATTCCAGGAGATCAGTTTTGTTTCAGACATGGGGATATTTCCTTTGTGAAATAAAAAAAATGGTTGTTCAGGCTCTTTTGCGGAGCAGATCAGGCAGATATTGTTTCAGCCGCGAATAAACACAAAAAACGGCACTGCACCGCAGTCACAGGACTTGTCTCTGTGCGCCAAGTCTGCTTTGTTATCCTGAATCCCCGTCTTTTTCAAGCAAAATCTGTCTGTGCGGTCCCTGTGCCGGTTGCAGTTCAAGACGATTTCCGGAAAAGAACATCCCGCAGATTTGACAGGTTTTGAAAAGTTGTCAAATTTTTCAGGTGACTGAACCGGGACATTCCTTTTCAGAATTCACCTGAACTTGCCGACTTTTCTTATGGATGTTGCAAAAAGGGAGAGGAATTGCTACTATTGCTTTGCACGCAGTGTTTTGTCAGATTCGATTTTATGCGTTGAACTTTGCATAAAAACCGGATTTTTCGGAAAAATCCGGTTTTTGCAACTCACAGAAACAGAATTGGCAGAGCCGCAGTCCCCAAAAAATCTGCGGAAAAAGGTTTGACAGAAATGCCAGGCCCGGATTGAAACCTGCACGAAACCATAAGAGACCGGAGTTGCAATGAAAGACATTGTTTTGGACATTCTCAGAGAGAGCGTGTCTGTAAAAGAGAGTTTTATCACTTCCCATGCGGACAAAATTCTGAGGGCAGCAGACCAGACTGCAGCCTGTCTGGCCTCGGGACATAAGATTCTGATCTTCGGCAACGGCGGCAGTGCGGCAGATGCACAGCATATTGCCGCGGAATTTGTGAACCGTTTCCGGATTGAGCGCCCCCCGCTGGCAGCCATTGCCCTGACGACGGATACATCCATTATCACCAGCATTGGAAACGACTACCACTTTGATGAAATCTTTGTCAAACAGGTGCAGGCCATTGGTCACAAAGATGATATTGCCCTGGGAATCAGCACCAGCGGCAATTCCCCCAATGTGGCAAAGGCCATGAAAACAGCGAGGGAAATGGGATTGCTGACCTTTGCCCTGACCGGACGCGGGGGCGGAAAACTGGCTGAACTTGCCGATATTCTTTTTGCTGTGGATTCCGGGGTTACAGCCAGAATACAGGAAAGCCATATCACTTTTGGCCATATCCTCTGCGAACTCACGGACAGGATTCTTTTTCCCTCGGCATTCTGAACAGAAATATCCAACTTTTTTACGGCACAAAGGCCGCTCGTCATTCCGGCAAAAGCCGGACAGTTGGCACGCCTTTGGCAGATTCTTTTCAGGAAATCACTTACGTTTCTGTTCAGTTCTGTTCTCCGTCCGGATTCCTTCTTTCTTTGGAATGAGAAGGTTCCCAGGATGATTTAACATTCAGCATTTTCATGCACAGGAGGCAAACATGAATATCAGAAAATCTCATTTTTCAGGAACATGGTATCCGGACACGGCACCAGCCTGTGAAAAGGAAATCCGGCAGTTTCTCAAGGAGGGAAAGGCAGAAGACACAGGGAAAAAGCTCATCGGCGGCATTGTTCCGCACGCGGGATGGTATTTTTCCGGTGCCATTGCCTGCAATGTCATTCACGCACTGGCACAGGGGGAACTCCCGGACACTGTGGTGATTTTTGGCATGCACCTGCATCCGGAATCCTCTCCCTGCCTGATGCCCAAAGGCACATGGGAAACCCCTTTCGGACTTCTGCCGGTGCAGGAGGATTTGGCGGCGGAAGTGGAAAAAGCCTTTTCCTTTCAGATCGAGACCTCCACCCGTTTCCGGCCCGACAATACCATAGAACTGCAGCTTCCCTTTGTGAAATATTTTTTTCCTGATGTGAAAATCCTTGCAGCCGGGGTTCCTCCGGCTGACATTTCCCTGCAGATTGCCAAAAAAATTGCGGAAACTGCATCCAGTCTGAAACTGCGGCTTCGGGTCATCGGTTCCACGGATCTCACCCATTACGGCCATAACTATGGATTTGCCCCCAAAGGCGACGGGCCTGATGCCCTGGAGTGGGTGCGGAAGGAAAATGATCAGCGTTTCATAAACGCTGTTTTGTCCATGAATCCTTCCCAGGTCATCCAGGAGGGACTGAGCCGCAGCAATGCCTGCTGTGCGGGCGCCGCGGCCGCGGCACTGACTGTGGCAAAAGAACTGGGCGCGGTTTCTGCCAAATCTTTGGCCTATGCCACCAGTTATGACAAACATCCCGGAGACAGTTTTGTGGGATACACGGGGATCGTGTTTGCATGATTCCCCTGAAAACCTTTCACCGGCTTTCTGAATCCAAAAAAGAGCGGATTACCCGCGCAGTTGTTGAGGAATTCAGCGAAAAAGGATACGCTCGCGCAAGCATCAACACCATTGTGGCCCGTCTGGGCATTGCCAAAGGCTCCATCTTTCAGTATTTCGGAGATAAACGGGGCCTGTTTCTTTTTGCCTTTGGCACCGCGACGGACAAGGTGAAGAATTACCTGCGCACGGTGCGGGATCATACAGCGGATCAGAATATTTTCACCCGTCTGGAGGCCACCCTTGTGGCCGGGCTGATCTTTGTGCAGAAACATCCCATGATTTACCGGCTTTATGTCAAAACCATGTTTGAATCTGTGCGATCCGATCCTGCCCCTTCCTTTGTCAAGGCCGAAACCGAAACAGCCCTTGCTGCCCTGCGGGAAGACAGTCTGCGTTATCTCCGTTCCCTGCTGGAAACCGCAAAGACAAGGGGGGAACTTCGGGAAGATGCGGATTTGGATCAGGTCTGTTTCATGATTGACGCGATCATGGATCGTTTTCTGCAGGCCCGTGTGATTCCCCATCTGGATGGCGGGCTGGGCATCTCCCATTGCAGCGAAGCCGAGGCCCGTGAATGGATATCCGGGCTTATCCAGATGCTGCGCCGGGGAATCGGAAAGGAACAGGCATGAAATCTTCCGTTCTTGTCGCGGGGGCTGTAGACGGAGAACTGGAAGGAATCCGGCACGCTCTTGAAAATCCCGTCTCTTCCGCTGTTGGTCGCAGACATCTGCTTTCCGGCTTTATCTGCGGAAAACCGGTTCAGCTTCTTCTCACCGGCCCCGGTTTGCTCAACACGGCGCAGTCCCTGACCGCAGTCATTGAACAGACCGGGCCTGCTTTGATTATCCAGACCGGATGTGCGGGCGTTTTCCGGCAGTCCGGGCTGGAAATCGGAGACATCGGCATTGCGGCAGCGGAAACAGATGTGCATCTGGGCATTGAATCTGCGTCCGGAGGACTTCCGGAAGACCTGCCTTTTGCCCTGATGAGACAGGGAGACAGGGAAATCCGCAGTGTCTATCCTTTGGATGCGGAAAAAACCGGGAAAGCAGAGACGGTTTTGCAGAAAATGTTTGAAAAAACCTGCCGGGTGAAAAAAGGCCCCTTTGTCACAGTTTCCACCATCACGACCAGTGATGAGCGCGCAGATATGCTGTACAAAAGGCATTGCCCTGTGATGGAAAACATGGAAGGAGCCGCGACCGCGTATCTGGGGCTGCTTTATGACATTCCCTGCATTGAAATCCGCTGTGCCTGCAATTATGCCGGAAAACGGGACAGGGAGAACTGGAATCTGAGACTTGCCTTTGAGCGCTGTGCGGACGCGGTGCTTTCCCTTTTCCGCAATCCGGAGTTTTTGTAGGCGGGCAGCAGAGAAACGGGGATGAAGAAAATTTTGCTTTCCGGCTGAACAACTCTGATATTTGCTGAAAAACCGGAACCGGAACATGCTTTGAATAGTAAGAAAACAGAAGGTTCCGGCTCACAGGGGGAGCCGGAACCTTCTGACAGTAACGACAGAATTATTTCTGATCCGCAGGCCCGAAAGAACGGACAAAAAGATCATGAATGGCTTTTTTGCCATCTTCGGTCAGATTCCGGGTTCCGGTTCCTGCAAAGGTTTTGTCGCTGATTACCGGAGTATCAGCGACCCACTGTTTGTTCTGCCAGGAAAACCAGGCTTTGCGATCCTGATCATAAACGCTTACCGGACGGTTGAACAGGCGGGCCAGTTCCACGCCCCAGCCGGTTCCGCCCTTTACCGTGTCATCCGGCTGAATCCAGCCAATGGCAAAAATATGGAATCCATTGTTCACCATATGAAAAATGGACTGGATCACCTTGCGGATCTTTTCTGTTTTGGCATAGGTGCGTCCCATGCGTTTGGAAACAATTTCCATGCTGATGTCACCCTGCCTGAGTTCTTCCGGTGTCAGAATGCGCAAATTCCGGGTGCGTTCCGCCATATGCCCCTCAAAGGAAAAATTGACTTCCTGAAGTCCCCAGCATTCTGCGTGTTTTCCGAATTCGGTTTCCGCCCCCTTATGCCCGCCGCTGTAAAGTGTAATCTGTGAACGATCCATGTTTTCTTTTCTCCCTGATGATAATTTTGATATTTTATATAAAAAAATAAATTGTTATACGAATGAAGAGTCAGCTTCGGATAAGATTTGGCAACTTTCGAAAAGTTGTCAAATCTTCCCTCTTTTTATAACATTCTGTTTTAATTCAGTATGATATTTTTGACTCTTCATTCGCATTTGTTGTATCGGAACAGTTTCTTTCCCGACTCCCAAAAACAAATCACCCCGCCTTCTCCGGCAGGGTGATCTGAATACAATAAAACATATTTTCAGAAAAAGCAAGTTTTTTTCTTTGATACAGTAAGCACATTTTTCCGATCTGCGGATCTCTCATCCGGCATAAGCTCAATCGGGGCTTCCTTTCTTTCATTTTGCAGATTTCAGAAAGGCTTCCAGACTTGGCAAATCATAAACATTGTGCACTTCGCACACATAGTCTTTGGGAATGATTTTTTTCACCAGCCCGGTGAGAACCTTGCCCGGTCCCACTTCCACAAAGATTTCCACTTGTTCTGCCATCATTTTCAGCACCGAATCATACCAGCGCACAGGGGAACACAACTGCCGCACCATGATGTCTTTGATTTCTGCCGGAGATGCCACTGTATCCGCGTTGACATTGTGAATCACTCTGCTTCTGGGCGCATGAAACGGGATTTCCTGCACAAAGGATTTGAATTCCGCCTCCGCGCCGCGGATCAGTTCACTGTGCCACGCGCCGCTAACTTTCAGGGGAATGGCTTTGGCTTTTTTTGCTGCAGAGAGTTCCCCGGCTTTTTTCACGGCTTCCGGTGCTCCGGTGATGACTATCTGCTTTTCCGCATTGTGATTGGCAACGGAAACCGTGCCTTCGGATTTGGCCTGATCCGCAATCTCCCGCACTTCGGCAATGGAAAGACCGACAATCGCGGACATGGCTCCTTTGTGCTTTTCCGCCTCCCGGTGCATGAGTTCTCCTCTCTTGAACACCAGGCGCATGGTGTCTTCCTCAGATACAATGCCTGCCGCGCAGAGTGCGCTGTATTCTCCCAGGCTGTGACCTGCGGAAATATCAGGCGTTATGCCCTCTTTGCTTAACAGATGCAGGCAGGCCAGATTGATCAGGGTCACGGCAGGCTGCAGATTGACGGTCATGGTCAGATCCGCCATCGGCCCGTTGAAGCAGAGTTCTTTCAGGCCAATGCCTGTGATTTTCTCTGCCATTGCAAAACGATCTTTCACGTTTTCATAGGTTTCATACAAATCCTGTCCCATGCCCACAGCCTGAGACCCCTGACCGGGAAAAAGAAATGCGGTTTTTTTCATTGCTTGCTCCATGAATTATGTTATCTTCAAAAAAGATTGCAGTTGCAGGTCAGGCCAATTCCTTAATACCAGCACACGATTATCTGAAAACAAATTTGTTGTCCGAAGGTAATGCAGCAAATGATTTTCTGCCTTTGGGGCGGACTGTTCTGAAATCACGTTCATCCACTGTAAGGATTCTGTAAAATTTTCAGGCGTTCAGCTAAAGCGATTACGGCAGAATCAGCTAAACCAAGATCAAGATTCCGATATTGCTCAATCAATGCCTGACAGCGTTTGAAATCATTCATGTTCAGAAATTCAAGTTGATAAGAACCGCCTGTAAGATCATTCATAAAATCCAGTTCCGCGTCTATGCTCAGAAATTCTCGCAGCAAATAATCTGTTTCAACCAAAATCACATCAGGAATAATGATACTGCCTTTTTCCTGATCAATGACCTCACATACCGCTCTGTGATGATTGTCATCTGCGTCATAAATGGCATAAATTGCTCCTGAATCTGCTATCAGAGACATTTCTTTTTCCCTATCCTGTTTCGGAGAAGTGTTTCAGTATTCTGAGATATATCATGTCTTCCGCTGCGATAGCGCCCCATACCTTTTGGCTTAGGCGGTGAATCATGCTGATTTTTTTTGATTATCGGTTCTTCATCCAAAATCATTACCAATGCTCTCCGGTTTACTTCCAACTGAACAGGTTCGAGCAACTGTATTTTTCCCTGTCTGTTTATAACCGCTTCAAGAGTCTGTATCATTGCTGCCTCTCTGTGAAATTTGGGTTATTGTCTTATCGGTTGCTGCATATGAAAATTTTCAGGTTCAGCGGCGCTGTTTGATGCAAGATTCCGGTTGGAATTATTTCTCTGAAATCCCCAAATATTTTTTGATGTGTCTGGCAAGCATATCATCAACTTCCGTATGTCTTGGTACCGGTTGTTTTTTTCCGTTGGACGGATTCAGATAAACATCATGCCCTGCCCCATGTCTGAACAGAATACATCCGGCATTCAGCAGTTGCCTGATAAACTCCTTCCTTTTCATACAGCCACTGCCAGATCTTTGAGCATATATTTTTCAGGAACTTCATCCAATACCATCAAGTGAAAAGCGTCTCTGATATTCTCCTCCAACTCCTCCAATGTTTCTCCCTGAGTCATAATTTCAGGATATTCAAGGAGCTTGCCCAACCAGAATTTTTCAGATTTCCAATAGATAAGTGTCATTTTTCTGCCCATGACAGTTCCTTTCATCTGAGAAAAATTCCTCTTTATGTCCTGTGACATTTTGATGTATTTCTTCCATTATTATATTCTCCTGTTTCATACAGATTCCTGTAAGTGACCAATTCTGATCACTCATCATCCAGCCGGAACAGTTTCCGGGTAATGTCCAGATATGCGGCTTTGTCTGCATAACAGCCTTTGTTTTTGAGAAAAACAGTGGGATCATGCAGCACTTTGTTGATCATGGCATTCATCATGCGGCGCATGGCCTCTCCGTCTTCTGCGGACAGGTGGGTGAGGGAATGGCTCAGGGTCTTTTTCATTTCCGCCTCGGCAATACCCCAGAGTTTTTTCCGCAGTCCCACAATGGTGGGAACCACATCCAGCCCCTCATACCATTCCCGGAAGCGGATCACAGCCTCATCAATCATGCGCTCCGCTCGCATGGCCTCCCGGTTCCGATCTTCGATGTTTTCCTCAATCACACCCTGCAGATCATCAATGTCATACACATAGGTGTTGGCAAGGCGGTTGATTTCCGGATCAATGTCTCTGGGAACCGCAATGTCAATGAAAAACAGGGGGCGGTTTTTTCTCGGACGCAGCGC
This sequence comes from Desulfobacterales bacterium, assembly GCA_041390465.1. Lineage (GTDB taxonomy): Bacteria > Desulfobacterota > Desulfobacteria > Desulfobacterales > Desulfococcaceae > JAABRU01. The sequence continues at coordinate 14,652 of JAWKPW010000045.1, forward strand.
TTTTTTCACCTGATCCTTCATCAGAATGAAACCCGGAGAACCGGTGGAACTGATGATGATATCCACCTCTGTCAGCGCGTCCGGAATTTCCTCAAACCGGATGGCTTTTCCCCGGAACTGGCCAGCGAGTTCCACACCCCGTTCAAAGGTGCGGTTGGCCACAAAAATATCCCCGACCCGGTGCCGAATCAGATGCTCAACCGCGAGTTCCGCCATTTCCCCCGCGCCGATGAGCAGCACTTTTTTCTCTTCCAGATTTCCGAAAATCTTGCGTCCCAGTTCAATGGCCGCATAACTGATGGACACTGCATGATCGCCGATGCCGGTTTCCGTGCGCACCCGTTTGGCAACAAAAAAGGTTTTGTGAAGGAGCCGGTTGAGAATCACGCCTGAGGTTTTTTTCAGTGTGGCTGTGCGGTAGGCTTCCTTGATCTGCCCCAGAATCTGGGGTTCTCCCACCACCATGGAATCCAGACTGGCCGCGACCCGGAAGATATGACGCACAGCCTCATCTCCGGCATGAATATACAGGGCTTTTTCAAAATCGGAAACCGGCAGATGCTTGGTACGGGAAATATACGTTTTTGCTGCGGTCACGGCTTTTTCTGCATCAGGAGCGGTCATGATGATTTCCACCCGGTTGCAGGTCGAAAGCAGCACCACTTCGGAAATCGCGGGATCATTTTGAAAATTCCGCAGCGCAGCATCCGCATCTTCTGCGGAAAATCCGATGCATTCCCGCAGTTCCACATCCGCTGTCTTGTGATTGAGCCCCATCACAATGATTTCCTGGCGCATCAGCCCGCAGTCCGGCAGAAACCGGCTGTGACTGATCTGACAGGATTTTGTTTTTTCTCTCATATGCTGCATGGTTACAGCATTTCTGTTTTGTGTGTTTTCATAAAAATCTTCCCGCGTGTCCGCGCAGACTGCCTGACTTACCATTTTGTGAATTCTCCGTGATGCCCTTTCAGAAGAAAGTTGACGCCGATAAATGTGAACAAAAGAACAGCAAAGCCGATGATGGACATAATTGCGGATTTGCGCCCCCGCCAGCCCACTGTGAGACGTTCATGCAGCAGCACGGCATAAAACACCCACAGAATGCCGGACCAGACTTCCTTCGGATCCCAGGTCCAGAATTTTCCCCATATCCATTTGGCATAGACAAATCCGCTGACCAGTCCCAGCGTCACCATCGTGAAACCGGTAATGATACAGGCATAACCGGTGCTGTCAAGCATTTCCAGAGACGGAAGCCGGGAGTAAAAAAAGCCGCGCTTTTTGCTCTTGATGGCATGTTCCTGCACAAGGTAAAGAATCCCCGCACCGCAGGCCAAAGCAAAGGAGGCATAACTGATCAGAATGGCCGTGACATGCAGAATGACCCAGAAACTCCTGAAAGTATTGTTTATCTGTTCTGGCTCCACAGGCAGCCGCGAGGAAAGGATCATCAGAAACAAAACCAGAGGAGCGGCATAGATGCCCATGATTCTGAGCCGGAACTGTTGCTGAAAAAAAAGAAAAAAACCGCTTAATGCCCAGCCGCACAGAGAAAGGGTCTGATGCAGGTTGTTTACCGGAAACACGCCGGATCGCACATATGCCCAGCCGATAAGCGCTGTATGACAGACAAAACCCGCTGTCATCAGGCAATATCCGGCTTTGTGCAGCCATTCCTTCTGCTGAAAAAGATAGGCAAAATATCCCACTGTGCTCAGCAGATACAGAAACAGTATGCCAATAATCAGAAAATCCATTTTTTGCAATCCCTGCCCATGCTGTCAATAAACCCTGCCGCCGGGCTGTTGCACAGCATATTATCTGTTTTTCCCTTTTCCATGTTCCCTGTCTTTGTCCGTATCCCTGTGATGTCCGTGCCCGCCATCTTCCCGGCATGGCCCCAATGTATCACCATGCCCCAGATGTGCCTTGACCGCGGATGCGGATACGGTGATGGTTTTTCCTTTGTGACAGATGCTTACTTTGCCTTTTTCATTACGGGAAGGATATTTTCTCTCTGTCTCATCATGCCGGGTCCAGGGACGGTCTGTGTCCATTTCCATCTTTACCCAGTCTTTGCCCGTGATTCTGACAGATTTCGGAACGCTTGCTCCTTTTTCCCATTTTCCGTCATGGAACCAGTGATAGACTTTGCTGTCCTCGTCAAAATAGGTGCAGTCATCCGGATAATAGCGGAAATGATAGACCGGCGGATATTTCCGGCTGATTTCCTGATGCCGGGTGTAGGGACGATCCGTGTCAAAGATCAAAGGAATTCCTTCTTTTTCAGTGAGATGAAAGGATTTTGGCAGACGCGGGCCTGTTTTCCATTTGCCCTCTGACGGATAATGCCAAACTTTGTTTCCTCTGTCAAAATATACCGCGGCGTTAGGATAATAGGTATAACGGTATTCGTGTTTTTTCACCCCCGGATATTTCTGGCTGATTTCATGATGCCGGGTATAAGGCTTGTCTGTGTCAATCGTTATGGGGATTCCCTCATTTTTACGGATATGGAATGAATTCGGCAGATGGGGATCTGTTCTCCATTTTCCCTCCATTGGATAATGATACACCTTTCTGTCTGTATCATAATACACTCCGGCATTCGGATAATAGCGGTATGTAAATTCTCTCCCATGCCGGGTTTGAGGTTGCGGCGCCCTGTCCGCACAGGGGCCGAGTGTGTCGCCCTGATCCAGATGCGCTTTGAGGGCAGACCGGGATATCGTGATACTTTTTCCCTTGTGGCAGATGGTCACTTTGTCTTTTCCATGATGATCCTCATGGCGATCTGCTCCCTTGCTCTCTTTGTCCTTTGCCATTGCCGTGAGCGGTGCGGAAATGAAAATAGCGCACAGCAGTATTATTGTCAATTTTTTCATATGTTCTCCTTTCAGTAAAAGTGGAACAGGTTTCCAGTCTGTTCGTGATTCACAAACAGACTGGAGGCCTGTTCCATTTTTTGCAAAACGCTGCATTCTGTCCGAAAACCGCAGTCAGAGGAGCATGCTCTTGCGCGTTGCTTTCTTCTTTTAACATTTTTATCAATCCTTTGTCCAGAACAGAACGGAAAAGTTTGCGGTGGGAATCCGGATCATGGCTTTTTTTCGGGTGTCCCACTTTCTGAACAAAGATACTGCCCGTTATGAGTCTGACACCGGGTCCAAAAAATCGTTATATCTTCAGACAGATATTTTATGACCTGGTATATTTTTATATAATTTTTCCGGGCAGCTTCAGATCTGATGCCGTCATGGTTTTTCCGGGCGTCTGAAAATTCTCATGCCGGATTCCGGGCTGGAGAGGACGTCTGCATTTTGCCAATCCTCTTTTTTTGAAATACTGCATTGCCTGATCCCAATGCCCGTCAAAAAAACGGCATATTTTTCCAAGTCGTTTGTTTTCTGTTTCTCCGATCCGCCTTTTTAAATTTTCAGGTCTGATTTCTGCCTGAAGTTCTGCATTTGAATGGTCAAAAATATTTGCGGTCTGTCTGATGGCAGACCGGAATTTTTTTATAAATCCTGCGTCTCTGTTCTCCAAATGCTCAATCTGTTCTCTTTCTTCTTTCCCGATATTTGAAAGGTTTTTTCAGTGGAGACCGGCTCATTTTCCATAATTCTGATGCAAGATCAGTCAGTTCTGAATTTTTCTCCTTTTCACCGGCTGACTTTATCTCCCTTCTGTGTTCAGCAGGAGCTTTTCTCAGGTGTTTCCATATATTTTTCATGGAAATGATCCGCCTGAAATTCTGCTTCCGGAAACACCTCCCGGATGGCGGAGGTGAATATGGTTTGAGCAATTCGTGCAGATTCTTGTCATTCGTGGCTGATTTGAATTATATTAAGTTGATTTGTCCAGCCCTTTCAAGGTGAGTCACAGGCCGGTCAGCGCAACTCCGCAATGTCCGGCGTTTTTTGCAGCAGGCCGTGACAGCCGCCGGCAGACAGCATCAGAAAAGGCTGTATGCAACAATCTGATCTTAAAGGCTTATTTTTCACACCTTGAAAGGGCTGGTTGATTTGTCTTATTTTCTGAGTCGGGAAACTCCGGAAGCAGGATAACAGAAATGTTTTATGTAACGATATATATTGAAGCCATGAGTCTTCCCCGGATATGTGCGGAAAACAGAGCAAATTTTCCGTCCGGAGCGATAACATGCTGTGTTTTAAGCGTATGCGCTTTCTCTTTCTCTCTGTGGTGTTTTTTCTGACCTTTTTTCGAACGCTGAACCGGCTGCTCTGCCGCATCAGTTATGAGATATTCAGCATCTTCATGGGCAACCTCTCTCTTTTTCTCAATAAGGAAAAGGAACATAAAAATTACCGGAAGGGCTTTTATACAGCAGAAAAAATCTGCATCAACAGTATCAGACTGCATGTAATATACTGTTAATACAAAAATTGACTGCTGAATTCAAAAACATGACCCAACATTGCTTAATACTGTAATAATTAATTTAACGATTAACAATATTTAAATAATTTAAGTATTGACAATCAAAACTTATCCGAATACAATCTGAATGAGGTGACAGGAATGCATCTGGAAAATGAGACGGTAATCAAGGACATTGTGGAGACTGTGCGGAAGCTGTACCGGGCAGTGTATATGGATTCATCCAGGATGAGCAAAGGTTTCGGGCTGACAGGTCCCCAAAGCGGAGTAATGAGAACATTAGCCCAGTTCGGAGCCATGTCTTCTGCGGAACTGAGCCGGAGGCTGTTTGTAACTCCTTCCAATATGACCGGAATCATTGACCGTCTGGAAAAGAAAAAACTGGTGGAGCGGGTGCGCAAAACCGGGGATCGCCGGGTGGTACTGATTTCTCTTACGGAAGAAGGAGAACACATCAGCCGTTCATTACCGGATCCCATTGAAAAAAAGCTGATTAACGGTCTGGCAGATTTGGAACCGGAAAAAGTGCAGGACTTATTGAATGCCATGCAGCAGATTCTCAACCTGGTAGGCGCAGACAAAATGGAAGCCGTCCCGCTGGAGATCCGGATAAACGGAGAGGAGTAATGGGTAAGGAGTGATGGATTTTTCCTGCTCCCATTTTGATATTGATATGTTTTTCCCGTTTCACAAGAAATGCTTCCTGTCAGATGAATACAGAAAGAGAATGCTTATTTACATCAAACAGGAGGTAAAAATGAAAAAAATCAGTTTATTATTTCTGACAATTCTGGTTTCGGCATTTTTTGTGCAAACGGCCTCTGCCGACCCCCGGGGAACCCTTCGGGTAGCTCTTTCCACCATGCCCAACGCCATTGATATGTGTGTGGGAGCAGAGCGGAATGCCCACAACGTCAGTTGGCAGATCTATAATTCTCTCACCTGGATTGATGACAACAGCAGGGTTGTCCCCGCCTTGGCAGAAAGCTGGACCGTGTCGGAAGATGCCAAAGTCTATACTTTCAAGCTGCGGAAAGATGTCAAATTCCATAACGGAGAAGTGTTTAACGCTGATGCTGTGGTGTATTCCTGGAAACGGGGAAGCGGCGATAAAATGCAGTGGAAAGACAAATGGACGGCCGCCAAATCCGTGGAAAAAACGGATGACTATACCGTAAAAATTACAACAGAAAAACCCAGTCCCCTGCTGCTGAGAATTATTGCGGAATTCTGGGCGATGATCCCGCCGGAATACCATAAAAAAGTGGGGGAAAACGGATTTTTGAATCATCCTGTCGGAACCGGACCTTTCAAATTCAAAGAATGGAAAAAAGGTGATCGGATTATTTTCGAGGCCAACCCGGATTACTGGGAAAAAGGACTGCCCAAAGTCAAAGAACTGATCTTCCGTCCCATTCCGGAATCCGCCACCCGTGTGGCGGCCATCAAAACCGGCGAAGTGGATATTGTGGGCCGCCTGAGTTCTGAAGAAGCCGCGGGGCTGAAAGGAGCCGCAAATGTTAATGTCATAGACTACCCGGTGGACCGCGTCTACTATATTACCTTTAACAACCTCACTTCCGGAAAAGGAAAACCCACCGAAAATCCCAAAGTCCGGCAGGCCATGAATTATGCCGTGGATGTGGATGCCATACTCGACGCCCTGTTTGACGGTCACGGACGACCTTCCACCGGTTATGTAACCCCCAAAAATCTGGGTTTTGACAAAGAGATCAAAGCCTTCGGTTATGATCCGGAAAAAGCGAAAAAACTGCTGGCAGAAGCCGGATATGCCGAGGGATTTGAAATCGGTTTTGCCTGCCCTTCAGGAGCCTATACCAATTTTGAGCAGGTCTGCGAGGCCATTCAGGGATATCTGAAAGACGTTGGAATCAAAAGCAACCTGCAGCTTATGGAATCCGGAAAATACTGGGATCTGGAAGCCAAAAAAGAACTGCCGCCGCTATTCGGGGACAGTTGGTCCGAACTGCTGGGAGAAGCCTATGGCCGACTGGTGGGTGCTTTGGGAGGAAAAAATGCCAGTTTCTCATCCTGGTCGGATCCGGAAATTGACAAGGCTGCTGGAAAAAATCAGCAGTACCGTGGATGATGATGCCCGTGCGCAGCTCTATGTGGAATTACAGCGGTACATGCAGAAAAATCCCCCCTTTATCTATCTCTATGAACCTGTAACCTTTGAAGCTGTCAATCCCAAGGTAAAGGATTACCGGCCGAGACCTGCGGAAAATTATTATCTGAAATATACTTCCATAGAATCCTGAGAAGGTCGGGTTAGGCCAAAGGCCGTAACCCGACACAATGCAGATTAATGTCGGGTTACGCTCCGCTAACCAGACCTACTCCTTCATTCTGAATTCATAAGCATTATGCAACGATACATCCTATCACGCGTTATACAGTCTGTCCTGATTCTCATCGGGGTGCTGTTTATAGTTTTTTTCATGCTTCGGATTACCGGAGATCCGGTGTCCCTGATGGTATCGCGCAGTGCCAGTCCGGAGCAGATCGAAGCCATGCGGGAGGAACTGGGATTCAACCGGCCTTTGCCTGTACAGTTTCTGGATTTCATGACCGGAGCTGTGATCGGGGATTTCGGCATGTCACTCCGTCACCAGATGCCGGCTATGGAACTGATTCTGGAAAGATTACCGGCCACGGTGGAACTGGCTACCACGGCTCTGTTCATTTCCCTGCTCATCGGTATCCCTTTGGGACTGCTGGGAGGTTCCAATCCGGGCAGCCTTTGGGACACTCTTTGCCGAGGGGCCGGACTTATCGGTCAAACCATTCCCAATTTCTGGCTGGCTCTGATTCTCATTGTCTTTTTTGCAGTAAAACTGGGATGGTTTCCTTCTTTCGGCCGGGATACCTGGACCTTTATGGGCATGACATTACCTACCCGTTCCGTAATTCTTCCGGCTTTTGCCTTGGGACTTTTCACCATGGGGCAGATTGTTCGTTTTACCCGTTCCGCTGTTCTGGAGATCAAAAATGAGGATTATGTCCGCACAGCCTACAGCAAGGGACTGGCGGATCATAAAATCTATATCCGCCATATTCTGCGGAATGCATCCATTCCCCTTATCAGTATCGTCGGGGTGCAGTTCGGTTATCTGCTCAGCGGTTCCATTTACATTGAAACCATTTTTTCCTGGCCGGGCCTTGGAAATCTGCTGGCCGAATCCATCGGAAACCGGGATTTTGCCCTGGTACAGGCCATTGCCTTTTTTACCAGTCTGGTCGTGGTTTTTCTGAACCTGCTCACGGATGTGGCCTATGGACTGGCCGATCCCAGAATCCGCTACGGAGATTAGGATGGAAGAAGCAACAGAACCCAATATCAATGGGAATTTAATCAGCGGGCAGGTTATTGACGAAGAAAGTGAGCGGGGACTGTGGAGCAGAATCCGCTATGTGGGCAAGCTGCTGGGAAGGGACAAGGCCGGAATGATCGGACTGATTATGTTTCTCACCGTAGTATTTTCCGCAGTTTTTGCCCCCTGGCTGTCGCCCCATGATCCGGTAAAACAGAACCTGCGTATGGCCAAAAAACCGCCGGTCTGGACGGAAAAAGGAACGGCTGCCCATCCCCTGGGAACGGATAATCTGGGACGGGACCTGCTCAGTCGGATTATCTACGGCAGCAGGGTTTCCCTTACGGTAGGCTTTTTCGGTGTGCTGATCGCGGGCACTTTCGGGATGATGATCGGCCTGATTTCCGGTTATGCGGGCGGACGCACCGATGCGGTGATTATGGGCGGAGTGAATATGATCCTGGCCCTGCCTTATCTTGTTTTTGTTGTTTTTATTGCGGCTATTCTGGGGAAAAGTCTGCTGAATGTCATTCTCATTTTCGGTCTGACGGATATTCCCATCTTCGTCCGCATCACACGAGGGGAAGTGCTGCGTATCCGCGAATCCGGATATGTGGAAGCGGCCATGAGCGTTGGAGCCACAAGGGGAAGAATTCTTTTCCGTCATATCATGCCCAATCTCATCGGGCCGCTCATTACCATTGCCACCTTTGAAATGTCGGCCATGATCTTCTATGAAGCCGGTCTCGGATTTCTCGGACTCAGTGTGCCGCCCAGCGTACCCAGTTGGGGAAATATGCTGGCCACCGGCCGGAAATACCTGACCATCTATCCCTGGATTGCCACCTATCCCGGACTGGCCATTGTGTTTACGGGACTGGGAATGAACCTCCTGGGCGACTGGCTGCGGGATGTTCTGGATCCGAGGATGAGAAGGATAAAGAAGTAGAATGCAGAAGTTGGAATGCAGAAGTCAGAATGCAGAAGTCAGAATGCAGAATTTGATTTTTTTATTCTGACTCCTGACTTCTTTATTTTGAATACAGAAGGAAAACCATGTCTCCCATACTTGAAGTTAAAGATCTGATTACCCGTTTTTATACCTTTGACGGGGTGGTCTATGCCCTTAACGGGGTTTCTTTTGATCTGGCAAAAGGCGAAACCCTGGCCATTGTGGGCGAAAGCGGAAGCGGGAAAAGTGTGACCATGATGTCCCTGCTGAATCTGCTGCCCATACCGCCTGCAAAGATTGAAGGGGGAACTGCTGTTTTCCAGGATGATGAGGGACCCATTGATCTCTTACAGACAACAAAGTCTCAGCGCCAGCATATCCGAGGGGGAAAGATCGGTTATATTTTCCAGGATGCCCTGAGTGCACTGAACCCTGTAATGACTGTGGGACGCCAGATCAGCGAATCTCTGACAGAACATCTGGGATTGCCGAAGGAAGAAGCCCGGAAGCGGACGGTGGAACTGCTGGAAGATGTGGGGATTCCGGGAGCAAAACAGCGATACAGAAATTATCCCCACCAGTTTTCCGGCGGAATGCGGCAGCGGGTGATGATTGCGGTTGCCATTGCCTGCAATCCCAAAATCGTGATTGCGGATGAACCCACCACAGCACTGGATGTAACTGTGCAGGCCCAGATCATGGAACTTACAAAGCGGATACAGAAAAAACGGGGCATAGCAGTCATCTGGATAACCCATGATCTGGGGGTGGTGGCCGGGCTGGCCGACCGGGTGCTGGTTATGTATGCAGGCAGTGCCGTGGAAATCAGTCCCGTGGATGACCTTTATGAAAATCCGCAGCATCCGTATACCCAGGGACTGCTGGCAGCACTCCCCCGGCTGGGAGAAGAAAGCGGCAAACGTCTGGAAAGCATTGAAGGCGGTCCTCCGGATCTGCGGGAATCACCGAAACACTGTCAGTTTGCCTGGCGATGTTCCCATGTATTTAACCGCTGCTGGCAGGAAATTCCACCCTTAAAAGAAAGCGGACCGGGACATTGGAGCAAGTGTTTTATTTGAGGTGTCAGGTGAAAAAGTGTCAGGTGTCAGGAGAAAGAATCTGCCGATTATGCCCGGTTACACTTATACGATATGAAGATCATTTAACATTCAACATTCAACATTTATTAACCTATGCCGGAAAACATGCAATCACAGTCAAATACGGAAATCCCGCTTGTGCGGGTGAAAAAGCTGAAAAAGCATTTTCCCATCATGCGTGGTCTTGTATGGCAGAAACAGGCAGGGGCGGTCCGGGCTGTGGATAATATCAGTTTTGATATACGCAGGGGCGAAACCCTGGGCGTGGTAGGGGAAAGCGGCTGCGGCAAATCCACCACCGGACGGGCGATTTTACAGTTGCAGCCCCCGTCTTCCGGACAGGTTTTTTTCCGGGAGGAAGAACTCACAGGTATGGGGGAAAAAAGCCTGCGGCGTCTGCGACCCCGGATGCAGATGATTTTTCAGGATTCCTATGATTCCCTCAATCCCCGGCAGTCCGTCCTGCAGATCATCTCGGAACCGATGGTCATACAGGGAGAAATGAACATCAGGCAGATGCGGGACAGGACCGCAGAACTGCTGGAACTGGTGGGCCTGAATGCAGCGCATATGGTGCGGTATCCTCATGAATTTTCCGGAGGACAGCGCCAGCGCATCAATATTGCACGGGCTTTGGCACTGAATCCGGATTTCGTGGTCTGCGATGAACCCATTTCCGCGCTGGATGTGTCCATTCAGGCCCAGGTGGTCAATCTTTTTGAAGATTTACAGAAGCAGCTCGGACTTACCTATCTTTTTATCGCACATGATCTGAGCATGGTGCAGCATATTTCCGATCGGGTGGCCGTGATGTATCTGGGCAAAATCATGGAACTGACAGAGCGGGATGTCCTTTTCCGTGATCCGCTTCATCCCTATACCCAGTCTCTCATTTCCGCTGTGCCGGTTCCGGATCCGTCCCTAGAGCGGAAACGAAAGCGGATTACCCTCAGCGGGGAAGTCCCCAGTCCGGCCAATCCCCCGCGCGGCTGCGTATTTCATCCCCGCTGCCCCGTTGCACAGGAAATCTGTGCAGATGAAGTGCCGGAATACCGGGAGGTGATTAGCGATCACTTTGTTGCCTGCCATCTGGCAGATACAGCAGGGGGCAGCAAAATAATGGAGGCCGAATCTGTATGATTTCTCTGCAGAATTATCCCATGAATGCGGATGTGCATTGCACAGACGGGCGGTTCGGGCGTTCTACCCATATCATCCTGAACCCGGCTACGGCCAATGTCACCCATGTTGTGGTAAAAGATAAAGAAACACCCAATTCCGAAAGGCTGCTGCCCACCCGCTGGATCAAAGATAAAACGCCGGAACTGATCCTGGTCAGCCGCACCAAAGCCGAGGTACGGACTCTGGAACTTTTCCGGCAGACAGATTTTGTGCGCCGGGAATTCCGGCAGTATTCCGGTGATCCCCGGGTGATTCTTTTATGGCCTTATGTAATTCCGGCCAAAAAAATCTTCTTTGAAGAAATCGGACCGGTTCCCCCCAAAGAACTGGCGATCCGGCGCGGTGCCCCGGTTAAAGCCGCGGATGGCCGCATCGGTCAGGTGGATGAATTTCTGGTGTGCCCGGATACCTGTCATGTTACGCACCTGGTACTGCGGGAAGGACTGCCCTGGGACCGGAAACTCATTACCATTCCCATTTCCGAGATTGACCGGGTGGAACAAAAAAGCGTTTATCTGAAACTGAACAAACAGGAAGTCAGGGCTCTGCCTGCCATTCCGGTACGGCAGAAAGAACTGAAACTGTAAAGGAGAATGAAAATGAAAAAAATCGTAATTACTTTGATGCAGGTATTGCTAATCATCCCGTCGCTTCTCTTTGCGGCAGAAAGCGAACCCTGCAAAGAAGTGCGTTTTTCCGATGTGAACTGGACTGACATCACATCGACAACTGCCCTGACATCCCAGGTTCTGAAAGGTCTGGGCTATAGTCCCAAAACCCATGTACTGGCTGTGCCTGTCACATTTACCAGCCTGAAAAACAGGGATATTGATGTATTTCTGGGCCTCTGGATGCCAAGCATGACGGCCGACATCAAACCCTATCAGGAAGACGGTTCCGTGGAAACTGTCCGTGCCAACCTGAAAGGAGCGAAATATACCCTGGCCGTGCCCAAATATGTGTATGAGGCAGGAGTAAAAATCTTTGCCGACATTGCCAAACATAAAGATCGGTTTGAGGGTAAAATTTACGGCATTGAACCGGGAAATGACGGCAATCGGCTTATTCAGACCATGATAGACAAAGATGCATTCGGCCTCAAGGGCTGGAAACTGGTGGAATCCAGCGAACAGGGAATGCTGAGCCAGGTAAAACGGGCCGAGCGGAAAAAAGAATGGATCGTATTTCTGGGATGGGAACCCCATCCCATGAACAGCAATTTTGAACTGGCCTATCTGGACGGCGGTGATGACTATTTCGGTCCCAACCTGGGCGGAGCCACCGTTTACACCACTGTTCGCAAAGGCTATCTTGAAGAATGCCCCAATGTGGGAAAACTTCTCAATAACCTGACATTTACCCTGAAGATGGAGAACCAGGTCATGGGAATGATCCTGGATGAAGGCATGGAACCGGAAAAAGCCGCGGAAAAATGGCTCAAAGCCAATCCTGCTGTTCTGGATACATGGCTGGAAGGGGTGACTACGGTGGATGGGAAAGAGGGATTGGCCGCAGTGAAGAAGTATTTGGGGTTATAGAATACAGGAGTCAGAATTTAGAATACAGAATTTAGAATACAGAAGTCAGAATACAGAAGTCAGAATACAGAAGTCAGAATACAGAAGCCAGAAGTCAGAAGCCAGAATACAGAAGCCAGAATACAGAAATCAGAATTTTTTTAACATTCTGACTCCTGACTTCTGTCTCCTGTCTCCTGACTCCTGTCTCCTGACTTCTGACTTCTGACTCCTGACTCCTGACTTCTGACTTCTGGCTCCTGACTCCTGACTTCTGACTCCTGTATTCTACTTTATGAATAGACAACCTGCTAAAAGTTTTCAGGATTTAATTGTCTGGCAAAAGGCACATCAGTTTGTCCTTGCTGTTTATGCTTATACAGGCAATTTTCCGAAATCTGAAATGTTCGGACTGACTTCCCAGTTTCGGCGTGCCGCTGTTTCTGTACCTGCAAACATCGCGGAAGGATTTAAAAAAACGGGCAAAGCTGACAAGTTTCGTTTTTTGAATATTTCCCAAGGTTCACTTGAAGAATGCCGGTATTACCTGATTCTTTCAAATGACCTGGGTTTCGGTAATCCGGAAGAATTACACAGGCTTTTGTCAGAAACCAGCAAACTTTTGAATGCATACGCAAAATCAATCAAAAACTCAATAACCTGAATTCAGATTTCCGGTTTCGTTTTCTCCTGACTCCTGAATTCTGACTCCTGACTTCTGAATTCTCTCAAAAAGGAGATACAAATGAACAAAATCATCGCACTCTGGACACATCCCAGATCCATTTCCACAGCCTTTGAACGGGTGATGATGGAACGGGGAGATCTGAATATTCTGCATGAACCTTTTTCCTATTTTTACTATGTACAGCACCAGGATAAGGCTTCCATTTCCCAGGAATCAGTAGACCCCGGTCATCCCACAAACTATCCGGAAATCAGGGAACATATCCGGAATGCTGCAGAAAAACAGCCGGTTTTCTTTAAAGATATGTGCTCCCACTGTTATGAAGAACTGGCAAAAGATGATGCTTTTCTGTCGGTTATGTCCAATACCTTTCTCATCCGTGATCCGGCCAAAGCCATTGCCTCCTATTATGCCATGAATAAAAATGTGACCCTGGATGAAATCGGTCTGGAACAACTGTCCGGGATTTTCAAACAGGTATCGGCCATCAGCGGCAAAACCCCCATTGTGGTGGATGCCGATGATCTGGAAGACAATCCGGATGGCACAATCAAAGCCTACTGCGAGGCCCTGAAGATTCCTTTTATCCCCGAAGCCATGACCTGGAAAGAAGAACATAAGGAACAGTGGGATATCTGGAAAGAATGGCATAAGGACGCTGCAAAAAGTTCGGGGATTACAAAAAATATGGAAAAATTCGAGGTGACAGTGGAAAACAGCGCTCATCTGCGGAAATATTATGATTATCATCTCCCATTTTACCAGAGCATGTACAAACACCGCATTCAACCGGTCTGACAGGTGAACCTATGAATTTTGTACCGGAATTTCTGACACGTAAAATCCCGGTGGGTAACTGGGTGGATTACATGGTGGAATATCTGACCGATCATTTTGATGATGAATTCCGCCTTTTTTCCAACGGGCTGGAGTGGCTGATACAGGAAAGCATCCACATTCTGGGAAATGTTCCGCCTCTGCTGCTGATTGCGGGGCTGGGAATCGGTGTCTGGTTCCTGCACCGGAACTGGAAACTTGTTATCGGGCTGATGCTGTCCCTGCTTTTTATCCTGAATCTGGGTTACTGGGAACGGACCGTAGAGACCGTGGTTCTGGTACTTTTTGCAACCGGCATTTCGGTTGTCTTGGGTGTGCCCTTAGGGATTCTTGCGGCCCATCACCGCTGGCTTTTCAGCATCATGCGGCCTGTGCTGGATCTGATGCAGACCATTCCGACTTTTGTGTATCTGATTCCCACGCTTATGCTTTTCGGGCTGGGCATGGTTCCGGGGCTGATTTCCACGGTGATTTTTGCCATTCCCGCACCCATCCGGCTGACCTATCTGGGAATTACCGGCGTTCCCCAGAATCTCATTGATGCGGGCAAAGCATTCGGGGCTTCCCGGATGCAGTTGCTGACAAAAGTGGAACTGCCTTATGCCCTGCCGACCATTATGGCAGGGCTGACCCAGTGCATCATGCTTTCCCTTTCTATGGTCGTCATTGCCGCGCTGGTAGGGGCTGACGGTCTGGGGAAACCGGTCATCCGTGCCCTGAATTCCGTCAATATTGCGCAGGGATTCGAAGCCGGTCTGGCCATTGTAATCGTGGCCATTGTGCTGGACCGCCTTCTCAAACAGCCGGAAACCGGGGCTGCCGGTTCCAAATAAAGGAAAAAATGGAAGTACTGCAATTCAGAAATGTGGATGTGATCTTCGGATCAGACCCGGATGCCGCGGCTGCCATGCTGGACAGGGGGGCCGAACGGGATGAAATTTTTTCAGAAACCCAAAATCTGGTAGCCGTCCACAATGCGAATCTTACCGTGGAAAAAGGGCAGATTTGTGTACTCATGGGCCTGTCCGGTTCCGGAAAATCTTCCCTGCTGCGATGTGTCAACGGGCTGAACAAGGTCAGCCGCGGGCAGGTGCTGATCCGGGACGGAGAGGAATTTGCGGATATTTCAACCTGTGACCGGAATACCCTGTACCGTCTGCGCACGGAGCGGATATCCATGGTTTTTCAGAATTTCGCGCTCATGCCCTGGCGTACTGTGAGGGAAAATGTGGGATTCGGTCTGGAATTGAGCGGTGTATCCAAAGAGGATCGGGAAGAGATTGTTCAGGATAAACTGGCCCTGGTCCGCCTGGAAGACTGGGGTGACAAATATCCCTCGGAACTTTCGGGCGGAATGCAGCAGCGGGTGGGACTGGCCCGCGCCCTGGCTACGGATGCGGATATCCTGCTCATGGACGAACCCTTTTCCGCACTGGATCCCCTGATTCGGGAACACCTGCAGGATGAACTCCTGCAACTCCAGAATGAACTGAAAAAGACGATTGTCTTCGTCAGCCACGATCTGGATGAGGCCCTGAAACTGGGTTCCCTCATCGCCATCATGGAAGCCGGACGGATTGTGCAGACCGGAACCCCCGAAGAGATTGTCTCCAATCCTGTCAATGATTATGTGAGTCAGTTTGTGGCCTCCATGAATCCCCTGAAAGTGCTGAGCTGCGCGTCTCTCATGCGCCCTGTATCGGATCTGCCGGATGCGGATGAAAAAAATGCCCGTACCCTGGATGAAGAACAGAATATCATCTGCACCTTTGATGCCAAAGGACGCCTGAAACGGCTGACCAAAGACGGTTCGGAAATCTCCCTGGTTCCCTTCCGCGAGGATCTGGATATCCGCTCCCTGCCTCGGAATGTGCTGGTTGCCGCAGACAGCGAGACACCCATGCGCGCGGCTGTGGAAATCAACCATGTATTCGGCCTGCCCATGCCGGTCATGGACAAAGTAGGCAGACTGATCGGTGTAGTGGGAACCCGGGAAATATTCAGCGGCATTTTGCGAAAAAACGGATAGATATTGTAATTGCAGCCCTATGGAACAGCTATTTTTTTCCAGCAAAACACAGGAGACAGATCAGACTTCGCCAATTCTCCGGTCTGCCAGGCAGACACCTTTGGGAGAAACGCCTATTTTCCGACAGCAGGCAGATAAATGCTGAATTCCGTAATGTTGCCCGGTCTGCTTTGTACCAAAATTTCCCCACCATGATTCCGCACAATACCATTTCAGTTCACAGGACTGCCGATTTTTCATTTCGGATTCAGTACCGCTCAGAACTGCCATGTCCTGTTCCTGTTCCACAATTTCTTACAAAACCGGTCTGTTATGGACACTGGGATTATCCCTGAACCAGGGTCAGTTTTTCCGCATCCGGACACATATCCTCTGCAATATGTCTTATAACTTCCGCCCATTCAAAACGTGAATGCCTGTCTGGGTGTGTCCCACTTTCTGCACAAAGATACTGCCCGTTATGAGTCTGACACCGGGTCCAAAAAATCAGTTATATCTTCAGACAGATATTTTATGACCTGGTATATTTTTATATAATTTTTCCGGGCAGCTTCAGATCTGATGCCGTCATGGTTTTTTTCCGGGCGTCTGAGAATTCTCATGCCGGATTCCGGGCAGGAGGAACATCTGCATTTTGCCAATCCTCTTTTTTTGAAATACTGCATTGCCTGATCCCAATGCCCGTCAAAAAAACGGCATATTTTTCCAAGTCGTTTGTTTTCTGTTTCTCCGATCCGCCTTTTTAAATTTTCAGGTCTGATTTCTGCCTGAAGTTCTGCATTTGAATGGTCAAAAATATTTGCGGTCTGTCTGATGGCAGACCGGAATTTTTTTATAAATCCTGCGTCTCTGTTCTCCGGCTGCTCAATCTGTTCTCTTTCTTCTTTCCCGATATTTGAAGGTTTTTTCAGAGGAGACCGGCTCATTTTCCATAATTCTGATGCAAGATCAGTCAGTTCTGAATTTTTCTCTTTTTCACCGGCTGACTTTATCTCCCTTCTGTGTTCAGCAGGAGCTTTTCTCAGGTGTTTCCATATATTTTTCGCAGTATGGAAATGATCCGCCTGAAATTCTGCTTCCGGAAACACCTCCCGGATGGCGGAGGTGAAACTTTCGGAACAATCTGAAAAGGCAGATTTGACATTCAGGCCGGAATCTTTCAGTTTCTGTAAAAAAACCCGGCTTCCTCTCCGTTTTCCGAATCTGTTTCAATTCTGTTATAATCATCTTTTATCACCGTTACACATCTGTCCGTGCCCAAAGGATAACAGGCATCAGTGCGGCATTCGGAAGGTTCCTTCAGAATGCTGATTTTCCTGAGTGTATCCTGTTCGGAAAGTCCGGAACCGATTTCATCAATCCGTCTTTTTATGCATGATCTGCCTGCCGGAACCCGGAAAAGTGATGAATATGTTAATGTGATATTTCTCAATGTCACACCGCAGACAGCAGGCAAAAAAACAGGCCGGCCTTATTATATTTCCGCTCATATGATGATGAGGCGAAACTTCGGAAGGTTCCGGCGTGAAATATTCACGACTGCCGTCTGTTCCGGGATAATATCCGCGGGCTGTGATAAATCTGTAAATAATCGGATTGCGGAAAGTGGAAAATTCATGAACATCAGCCCTGTATGTTTTTTTGTACCGGTTTGTCCCGGACTCTGTTTTCAGAATTTTCTGCCAATCCTTCTTTCTCATATCAGATTCTGTGACTGTTTTTCTGTCTTCAATGCAGGAACCGGTACAGGTATCTTTATTGCTTTCTGTCACAGCGGATTCAAAAAGGGTTTCAGCAGCAACGGGCATCCTGATATATTCTCCTTTTCCGGCCCGGAGGCAGTTTTTTTCGGAGAATTGTATCAAACTGTTTGTTATGTCAACAAATTTTTTGTGCAAAAAGTGGGATACACCCTTTTTTTCAGAAGGTTTCCCGGATTTTTTTTCATAATCCGAAAACATTGGACATATTCCGGCCCCAAAGTCTGCTGCGGTTCTCTGCGGATAATTCGGGAAAGAGCCGGTTTTTTGCCCGATGGGGAAAAGCCGGGAATCAGATCCGGAATTTCTGCCCGCGCCGGTAAATTGTCTCTCCTCCCGCACTGGTGAGATTGTAAATGCAGAAGGGAATCAGCCTTCCGTCAGGAGATACGGTATGAATGCAGCAATCTTTCAGCCGTTCCATATCAAGCGTCCATGCGTCCTGAAACGCCATTGCCGAAATGGCAAAACCATATTGCTTTGCACGGGTTAAAAATGCATCCAGATCATCTGTGCTGCAAGCGCATTGCTTTTCAGAGACCACCGGAAATGCCCATTGTCTGGCAACCGTTGAGATGGCCTGCCTCGCCCCATCTTCGGCCTTTTCAGCAGGCAAACCAGAGATGTCATTCCTGCTGATTATTTCTGTGGGAGAACAGCAGGAAGCGCTCTTTCTCAAATCCTGAGCAGTTCCCGCGTCTTTACAGGACTCAGTGTCAGCAGGGACAAACTTTGTTAATGCTGTCAGGCTCCCGTCCGGCATGAGAATAAAATTTCCGTGAAAGGAACACCGGGCATTTTCACATCCCGGTGGGCGGAAATTCGACGTTTTGACCATGCCGTCTGTCTGCTGTTCCAGGGCCGCCATGATTTCCGGCAGGGTGATTCGCACTTTATCCGAGGGCGGATTCGGGTATCTGCCGAAATGTGACGGGCTGGAATGAACCCCTCTGACCGTTGGCGCAAATTTCAATCCGAATCGGAGAATCTCACCGACATTGTGCAGATTCGCTGCCTAGGTGAGACCAGCACCACACCGATATTGTTTTCCGCGCACTGCTCAATGGCCGCCTGCTTCACTTTGAACAGAGGTTTGCCCCCGGTGAATATAAATATCATCCGTTGTGCCGTCAAATTGAAAGAATATTGAAAGAAGTCGGCGTCTTTCAGTTGGCGGGCGTAATTCTTTTTTTCTGCCAACCGTATGCCGTTGGTATTGAGTTGAATAAAGGGAAGCCTCTTTTCTGCCGGTCATAATGTCGCGGGCAAATCGTCCCGAAGGGTGGGCTCTCCCCCGGATAACTGAATGTTGCACACGCCACTGGCATTCATGACCCGCTCATACCATCCGCTGATAACCTCTAAATCCGGATCAGGGGGCGCAGTGTGGCCTGCGGAGGCAAAGCAGACCGGGCAGTTCAGATTGCAGCGATGGGTAATTTCAAGCAAAGCGGTGCAGGTGTGCTGACGATGTTCCGGGCACAGGCCGCAGTCAAAGGGGCATCCCCGATCAACCCCGGCGTAACAGACTTGAGCGCGGGTGGGAATTTTGGGCCTTGCCCAAGTCTCAAAATCCGGTTTTCCCCGCCAGACAATGGTCTGAAACTGTCCATGTTCCTCACAGGTTTTGATGAGAAAAACCGCATCCGCGTCTTTTGCATAATATGCCGGAATTCGCTTCAGACATTCGGGACAGAGACTCTGGGTCCGAGTCAATATCCTATCTTCCGGTTTCAATCTCATTTTCCGCCAATATGGTCATGATCTGGGCATAGGTTTCCGCCAATATTCCTGCACATCGCATTCTGTCCGGTTTCTGATCCGGTGTGTCTTTCAGAATCTCACCGCAGGTTATTCCGCCGTAAGCGGAGCCGATATGCTCCCGGAACCATTCTGTCAGTTCCGAAATCATGAGATTGAGCCGGTTATTTTCCCTTTCCCCGTCCGCACCTTTGCCAGCGTAAAAGGCAATCAGGCACGCGCCTCCGGTCAGGACGCCGCACAATTCACCGCTGTATCCAAGTCCGTTGCACAGCCCTGCCATTGCCCTGACCAGTTCAGGATTTCTTCTGCCCTCAGCTTCCAATGCCAGCAAAAGCAGAATCTGACTGCAGCAGTAACCTTTCTGCGCCAGAGGGAGCATTTGAAAAAGAACCTCATCAGTTGTCATTGTTTTTCTCCTTGCGCAACTTCCGGGCAATCAGCAGGTAATAGCCCGGTTTTGCACATGCTGCAGACTCAGAATTTCCCGTTGTGCCCATGAAATCCTCCAGAGAACCATAGGCAAGCACCAATTTCGCGGCCAGTTCTTTCAAATACCGGGAATGATCTTCCCACAGCAGTGTCTCAAATCCGGTCTCCTGAATCCGTTGCCTTGTTTCCTGTTGAGACACAGCGCCATGCAGGCACGTTTTAACTTCCCTACAGGGACGCGGAGCGTCCGGGAAGGCATTCCCGCGCGGAGCGTGGGAACGAGCGGGAGCAAAGGTTCGCAGATACATATCAGTGACAATCAGATAACCTCCGGGCACAAGAATCCGCCATAATTCTTTCAAAGCCTGTTGAACCGGATGTATCAGGGAGAGAACACACTCGCATATCACCGCATCCAGAGTTTCATTGCCGCAGGGCAGAAATTGTGCCATTGCCTGAAACAGGGGCAGATTTGCATGGCATTCTTCTGATTCCGCCAAAAATCGGGCTGATTGGTCGGTTCCGAACGCCTTGAAGCCATATTTTTTTCTCAGATGTTCAACGGTTGCGCCGAGACCGCATCCCACATCCAGAATCTTTGCGCTGCGGGGAAGGCCGCACCGCACCACTGCCCGCTCTGTGAGAAGCAACCCACCGGGGCGGAGCGTTGCACCGGTGACAGCCCGCATTCGGGGATTTTCATGCAGAAACACCGTCATTTATCTTCCAGAATTTTTTCCACTTCCACCATCTTGCCCATTGCCAGAGATTCGGGAACCAGCACCAGCCCGCAGATCTCACATTTCGGCAGTTCAATGGTGAAGCTGCTCTCCAGATAGGTGATATCCACCTTTGCCGGTTTTAACGCTGTGTCGCACTTGCCGCATTTCCATTCCGCAAGCAGAGACGGGTCATAATATGGATTCATTTTTTCCCTCCGGCAATCGTCATGCGATGGCAATAGGCATTGTGAATGACAATTTCCGTATCCGATACGGAATATTCCACCCAATAGGTGACATTGACCGGCTTATGGGCAGCGAGCCAGTGGCCTGTTTCCGGATTGAAAAAACGCTTCCCGGTCTTTTCCGCATATCGGATCACCCTGCGCAGATCTGATTTCAGAATCCGCCGTTCATCTGTCCGTTGCTCAACTTCAGGCGGAATGTTCAGAATCATCTCTTCTTCATCCGCCGTATCCGCCGGGGTCTCATTCCAGAGTTTTTTGCACAACTGTTCCTTTAATCTCGCCCGGTTTTCCTGCCGCTGTGACCAGGTGGGCGGTTTCAGGGAAGCCGGGTCATCCTCACCGGAAGGAAAGAGAATATCCAGCAGATGAAGCGCCCGTTTTCCCACAGAGGCCAGCGCATCCCGGCACATGGCGCAGTAGGTGACAAAGTCTGATTCGCTCTCTTCGGCCCGTCTTTGAATCACGGCTTTTGCCAGAGAGGGATTGGCATTGAACATCAGCCCCCCGTAACCGCAGCAGGTTGTGCGTTCACCGCTGTATTTCAAGGTCTCAATTTCACAGTGCACATTTTTTAACAGACTGCGCACCGATTCCTGAATTCCGGGTTCATGCCGGGCTGTGCAGGGATCGTGCAGGGCAAGGGGGCCTTTGGAGATGTTCTCCGACTTTGGGAACGCATGTACCTCAGCCAGTATCTCCCACAGGGACCGGATTTTTATCTGCGGCAGATGGGTCTTAAAAATTGTGTAACAGGAGGAACAGGCCACAATCATCTCCGGTTTGTCCAGAGTCTCCCACTGCTTCCGCAATGTCTCAAGACCGGAGTGAAACAGTTCTTCACGACCGGCCCAGTCCGCAGGCGCTCCGCAGCATTGCAGCATCAGCCCCGCACCGCCTCTGAGGTGGCTGCGGAGAAGGTCATACACGGTTTCCACATGCGCGGGGGAAGATGCGCTCAACTGACATCCCGGAAAAAAGAGAAACGCGCTGTGCTCATGCCCCGGTTCGTGCCTTGCCAGCGCGAATTTTTCGCCGTTGGAGAAGGCCATGTCCATCAGCGCGAATTCATGGGCAGAGGGTGGCATTTTTCCCCGTTTCACCATGCTTTTCCGGGCATTGCGGCAAAGATCGGCCATTGAAAAATCATTGGGGCATATCACCTCGCATTGGCCGCACAGACTGCATGAATTGATGAGGGTATTGGCCTTGCGCTCCCCCATGACAATGGATTCGTTGTTGTAAATCTCACGGGCATATTTCTTGGGATAGCCCCTGAAATGCGCCAGATAGAGGCAGGCTTTGACGCATTCAAGGCACTCGCATTGCAGACATCGCTTGGCTTCCTGAACCGCCTCTTCCGGAGTGTAACCGGTTTCAGGGTGAGACATGGGCGTAAGCGGAAGGGGTTCAATGCCATCAATGGCGGTAAACAGGCGTGTTGCATAAGGGCCTTCTTTTTCCCGTCCTGCGGTGAGCGACACCTTCTGCATCTGCCGATCCAGCGTGACAGCGGCTTTGCGTCCCTCCAGGACTTCGCTTACAGGTGAGAAATCCGATTTTTTCAAAAAATCGGATTTCTTGAATGGCGACGAATAAACAGCGTCAAATCCCTCTGAAAGGGGATTGGCTTTAAGAACTTCCATCTTTTTTGCCGCATTCAGATGAATCTGCGCCCCCAGTTTCTCCAGGACAGAGAGTTCCTGATCAATGATTTTCCCCGGCAAAAGAGTTTCCGGCAGTTCCCGCAAGGGTTCCCCAGCCGGTCGTGCTCCGTGAAGATATGAATTTTACAACCTTTTCGGATTAAGTCCCAAACCAGGGTCAGACTGCGGAGATCGTCCCCAAGAATGGCGATTTTTTCAGTTCTGGAAGGCAGAAAGGATATTTTGGGAAGCAGGGAGACCTGCTGCACGCAGAAACGCTCCAGCGCAGCAATGGCAAGCGGATCCCCGGCCTCTCCCCGTTTGCAATGCTTCTGGCAGGGATGATCGCAGATTCGCCCCAAAATACCGGCAAAGGGCATGGTTCTGTTCAGGGTCTTTCGCGCCTCCTCCCATCTGCCCTCCTTCATCTGTCCCATGAAGGTTCTCACATCCACATGAATGGGGCAGGCGGCTGTGCAGTACGCGGGCTGCTCCTGAATACATTTGTCTTCTGTTTCCCGGAGTTCTTTCTGATCCATGAGGTCTCCGAATAATCAATTTTCGTTCCCAAGATCCGCTGCAATGCCGTTAAGATAAATTCCGTCCCATGGGGACGGCATGTTTGCAGGTGTACCAAGTCACATAACAGAAAGCTCCGTCAGGAGCGGCATGTGAACACATCCGGAACATTGCCGCCCCGCCGGGGCTTAACCATTTTTAAATTCACATTTTCTGCAGACATTATGTCCCTTCGGGGCAAAAATTTCTTAACTTAATGACATTGACGCAAAGCATGGGAACGAGAAAACGGGAAATGATGCGTTGATACAGGGGATTGCACTTGTGTCACAATCCCCTGCCGGATTGCACTATTTTTTCAAACCTGCCAGCACTTTTTCCGGAAGTGCAGGCAGTTTGGTAATCCGAACGCCGCATGCGTTGTGCATGGCATTGACAATGGCCGCATGGGGGCTGGTCAGGGGCAGTTCCCCCACGCCTGCCGCACCAAAGGGGCCTTCAGGCCGGGGCGTCTCCACATAGATGATCTCCATGTCATCGGGAATCTGCTGGATATACGGAAATCCTGCGCCCATCAGGGTGGAATGCTTTTTGATGTCCTCAAAGTCTTCGGTCAGCGCCAGACCAATTCCCTGGGCCATGCCGCCGTAAATCTGGCCGTCCACCACCAGCCGGTTGTTCACTTTGCCCACATCCGCGACCAGAGTCATCTTCAATACCCGTGTTTCCCCGGTTTTGGTATCCACCTCAACCTCGGCCATGAACACCCCGTACATATACACGCAAAAGGGGCTTCCCTGACCGTTTTCATCACAGGCCGTGCAGGGGGTGGTCCATTTGCCGGTATATCGAAGGGGAATATTCTCGGCCTTCATTTCCTCATAGGTGCGATACGTCCCGTCACTCTTCCGCATTGCGCCCTTGAGAAGCTCGCATCCGGCCTGAATGGCTCTTCCTGTAACCACCTGCTGGCGGCTGCCGCCGGAGGGGCCGCTGTTGGGGGTTTTGCTGGTATCATTCATGATCAGCCGGATTTTATCCGGAGTGATGCCGATGGGCCGCAGCGCTTCGTGTGCGGTTCCCAGCGCGCCCATATCCGCGCCCTGTCCGTGATCCTCCCACGCGGCATAGACCGTAACCGTGCTGTCAGGCATGAGTTCCACCCAGATTTCCGAACTGTCCGGCCCGTCCAGACCGCAGCCGTAAATCCCGATGGAAACCCCTACGCCCCGTTTTTTGTCGGGAGTGGATGCCTTTTTCGCAGCTTCCATCGCAGACTTGTATTTGGGACGGAGTTTGTCAATCATCTCCGGCAGACTGAAGACTTCAGGCGTCTGTCCTGTGGGCGTTGTGGAACCGGGGCGATACACATTTTTATACCGCAGTTCCAGCGGATCCATGCCAAGTTTTTCCGCGAGTTCATCCATCAGGACTTCGGACGCGAATTCGCTCTGGGGGGAGCCATACGCGCGGAAGGCCGAGCCCCAGGCATGGTTGGTGCACACAGTTTTGCCTTCTCCCCGGATATGGGGAATATCATAGCCCGCGCCCATGAACTGGACACCGCGCACCGTGAGCAGATCCCCGAACTCGGAATAGGGGCCGTGATCCACACAGTAATCGGTTTCCATTCCCAGCAGTTTACCGTCTTTGTCCGCGGCAAAGCGCATTTTCATAAAGAAGGGAGAGCGCTTGCCTGTATACGTCATCTGCTGATGATAATCGTATTTCAAAAACACAGGCTTGCCCGTTGCCATGCAGGCAACGCCCACCAGGGCTTCCTGGTGGGACTGAATTTGTAGCCAAAGGTTCCGCCCGCAGGATTTTGAACCAGAACCAGTTTTTCCGGCGCAATGCCCAGTCCCGGTGCAATCATGGCATGATGCAGATGAATGCCGATGGATTTGGAATGGATCACCACCTGGCCGTCATCGCCCGGATAGGCAAACCCCACATCCGGCTCCATAGGCATATGCGGCTGGCGCCCCACATAAAAGTCATCCTCCACCACATGGGCAGCCTTGTCAAAAATCGGCCCGGTATCCTCTCCTTTGGCGATTTTCTGGGTATAGTAAATGTTCGGGGTTCCGGGATGAATTTCAATCGCGTCGTCCGCCATGGCCGCGGGTGCGCTCATGTATGCGGGAAGTTCCTCCAGATCCACTTTGACCTTCGCGGCAGCGGCTCTGGCATTGGCTTCGGTGTCCGCACAGACAATGGCAATGGCATCGCCGTACTGAAAGACTTTTGTATCGCACAGTATGGGGCGATCCCAGCCGTCTCCCCTGTTGGATGGAAAGGTGATAAGGCCGGTAATGCGGTTTTTGCCCTTGACATCCTTATGGGTGACCACCTTGAACACGCCGGGCATCTTTTCCGCTTCAGCCGTGTCAATCCCTTTGATATTGGCATGGGAGACAGTGGCCTGAACCAGAGCCAGCCGCAGGGCGTCCGGAGGCAGTTTTGTCCCCAGATCCGCTCCATAGTCACAGGTTCCGGTAACTTTGGCAACCGCGCTGGGCCGGGGATAGGTTCCGCCCCAGATTTTGCCGTCAGCCGGGAGTTTGTAGGCCAGGTCTTCGGCCCTGAGTTCCCCGCGAAGCACTTTGGCCGCGTCCATGACCGCATCGGTCA
Organism: Desulfobacterales bacterium; assembly: GCA_041390465.1. GTDB lineage: Bacteria > Desulfobacterota > Desulfobacteria > Desulfobacterales > Desulfococcaceae > JAABRU01. The sequence goes on from JAWKPW010000045.1 coordinate 40,415, forward strand.
GTTGTTTGTAACCGGTGCATCGGCAGGCATTGCGGTGTTTCTGAAACCAGTTTCGGACATCCTCGCGCGCAGGATTGCTGTTTTCATCCAGCAGAGCCTTGGCAGACACAATAAAACCCGGGGTGCAGAATCCGCACTGCGCGCCGCCGTGCACCATCCAGGACAGTTGCAGGGCATGGAGTTTGTCCGGGGTTCCCACGCCTTCAATGGTGGTGACCATTGCATCATCCGGCACCCGTTTCATTTTGGTGACACAGGATCGGATCAGTTTGCCGTTCATGATGACATTGCATGCGCCGCACTGCCCCTGACCGCAGCCGACCTTTGTGCCGGTCAGCCGCAACTGCTCCCGCAGCACATCCGCCAAAGAGGCTTCCGGGTCGGCAATGACGGTTTTCCCCATTCCATTGATCATCAGTGTTTTTTTAATCATGTCTGAAAATCCTTCCCTAGATCTGTAATCGTTAACGAAACGGATGGCGGGCAAATCTGCTGATGAGCTTTTGCAGGCGCGGGTGTAACATCCGATCCTGCAATGTTTTTCAGACGATTTGGCCCATTGCCGGTAAACGCAAAAAATTCCTGGTTCCCTGCTGCTTAATTCCCCTTTCCGAAACCGCACAGGGGATACCGGCATTGTTCACACCCCGCGCAGAACCCCCCGTGTCCCATACGGACAAAATCGTCCCGTGTCAGGCTTTCTCCGGCCAGAATCCGGGGAACAACGAGGTCAAAAATGCTTGCCCGGTAATACATCACGCATCCAGGCAGTCCCACCACCGGAATTCCGTCAATATAGGCCAGCATGAACATGGCTCCGGGAAAAACAGGGGCTCCGTATGTCACCACCTTTCCGCCTGCGGCCCGGATGCTGGCAGGGGTCTGGTCATCCGGGTCAACAGACATGCCGCCGGTGACAGCAATCATCTCTGCTCCGTCCGCGAGCAGATCCGCAATGGCCCGGACAGTCATGGCCGTATCATCGGACACAAAGACCTGCCGCAGTACCCGGCTTCCGAGTTCGGCAAATTTTTCCCGAAGGACAGGGCCGAATCTGTCTTCAATCCGGCCATGATAAATCTCGCTGCCTGTGGTGACAATTCCCACGCTGAGAGACTGAAAGGGCTTGATTTCAATCACAGGGGAATGGTTCCGGCAGATTTCCTCCGCATCCCTCACATTCTTTTCCTGTGTAACCAGCGGAACAATGCGGGTTCCGGCAACCGCTTTCTCTTTTTTTACCGGCTGATGGGTGTGCAGGCTGGCAAAGACAATATCTTCCAGTGCGTTTATCTGATACAGGGCATCTGCATTGATTGTCAGAAGCCCGTCTCTTTCCGCTGTCAGATTCACCCTTCCCTCGGCAGCCTCGCCAATCCGGATGCCGGGGCCTGCCGCACTTTTTGCAATTCTCAGTGCGGCTTCATCTTCATGAACCCATCCTTCTTTCAAATCAAACACATAAATATGCTCTTTTCCCATATTCAGGAGTTCGGAAATATCACTGTCCTGAATCACATGTCCTTTTTTGAATGCCCTTCCCTTGAATTCGCCGGGCACAATCCGGGTTACATCATGGCAAAGCACCATCCCCGCTGCTTCCTGTGTCGGAACCACTTTCATCTTTGCTTACTCCCCTGCACCAAGTTGTCCGGCAATTCTCCGGTTCTGACGGCTCCCCCGGATATCTGAAAACTGTGACTGTATCAGTTTTGATATAACGAAAACTTATGGTAAGTCAACTGGAAAACAGACAAAATGCGGAAAACCCTGTATCCGGTTTCGTTTTTTTGGACAGTGGGCCAGATCGGCTGACAATGTCCTCCCTTCCGGGATTCTGATTTGTCTTTTTTCCCAAAATCTCAGTTCATTCGGATTTTTTCTGAAGTTATGCCGGCCTGCCGCCTGGTTCTGTTGATATTTTAGCAACTATTTGAATTTGCTGAAAAATCTTCCTCAGCGGGGAACCCGGCGGCAGGATTTGACAACTTTTGAAAAATTGTCAAATCTTCATTCCCCCAGCCTGATTTGAAATGTCAGCAGAACCTTGTTTCTTGAAAAAAACGGAATTTCCATGTACATAAGGACAGAACAGGCATCATGCCTGTTCATAACCTGCCTGTCAGCAAGGCTGACAGTGGGCCAAATTGGCTGACAATGGCACCCCTTCCGGGATTCCGGTTTGTTTTTTTGCGATTTTTTCTGTAAAAATTTCAATCTGTTCATTTTTTCCCCACCCGGAATCAGCGGACAGAGCAACGGATTTGCCCACTGTCGAAAAACCAGATTGGCAAAACAGTTTTTGTGCCGTCTTTTTGATTTCTGTGGCAAACTGGGCAGAGCAAACCTGACAGCAGTCTTGAAATTCTGATGCCGCAGACATGGAAAACATCTGAAATGAAACCGATCCTCTTCTCAGAAACACAGATACACCGAATTCTCAATGATCTGCTGCGCGGGGAACTGCGCCGGATGCGGGGGGAACAATCCCCACTGCCTGATTTTGAAAAGGATGCAGTTTTCACAGATGCGCCCTGGAATATGGATTCCATTGAACTTTTGGAAATGACCGCGGCAGTCAATGAATTTTTTCATCTGCACAAAACCGGGCTGGAGGACAATCTGCTCCGTCACAAAAAACTGTCCCAATGGATGGAAATCATTTCCCTTTCCTGGCGGGAACATCCGGAGGAAATCACCTTCCGCACCTCCGGAAGCACAGGCAGCCCCAAATCATGCACGCACCCCATGGATGCCCTGATGCAGGAGGCAGAGGAACTTTCCCGCATGTTTGCAGGCAGAAAACGCATGATTTCCTTTGTTCCCGCTCATCATATTTACGGTTTTCTTTTCACGGTTCTGCTGCCTGTGCACATGGGAATTGAAACAAAAGAAGGCAGAAACATGGGCATTGGAAGCCTGTCACGCACAATGGAACCCGGAGATTTGATAATTTCCTTTCCCCTGCACTGGTCTTATCTGGAACGCTCCCTGCCGCGCTGGCCCGAAAATGTCCGGGGGGTCAGTTCCACCGGCCCGATTCGTCCGGATTTGATTCAGCATTTGCAGAAAAAGGGATTGGATCGCTTTACGGAAATTTACGGTTCCTCGGAACATGGCACCATGGGATTTTGTCACAATCCTGCCGGGCCTTTTCATCTTTTCTCCTTTCTGCGGCGTGCACAATTTTCTGAAAATGGCGAATATGCCATTGTTCGCACCCTGCCCGACCGGAATTTGAAAAAATTTCTTGCCGAGGATGTGCTGACATGGGAAAAGGAAAGTGCGTTTCATGTGCTGCACCGCCGGGACGGAGCCGTGCAGGTGGGCGGAATCAACGTGTATCCGGATAAAGTGGCGCAAAAACTGCGGCAGCATCCGCTGGTGGCAGACTGTGCGGTGCGGCTGATGCAACACACGGACAATCCCCGGCTCAAAGCCTTTGTTGTTCCCGCGCGGGAAATGGAAACAGATTCTCTTCGCAGCCATCTCAGCCTGTGGATACAGCAGAATCTTTCCGCACCGGAAAGACCGGTCTGCCTCAGTTTTGGAAAAAAAATACCGAAAAATGAAATG